>DASXLR010000107.1:0-42207 GCA_036496075.1 Paenibacillus sp.
ATCCCCGGTCTCCTCATTCATCTTCATCGATGAGAAGGCCAATTCCTTGCTCTCCCATGTACACGGTGTATAGGTCGGTGTAACCGATCCTCCGTGGACCTCCGTTTGGCATACCGTCCATGGAATCTGGAACTGGTAAGCTTCCGCATAAGCACCGGATGTCATACCGTCTCCCTGATGGGGAATCAACTCCATCCGCATGGTGTGCTCACCAAGACATTGTGCCTCCGGCGTCGGGAACAAGCCCCAGTCACCGAGCTCACCCACACTGCGTAACAGTGTGATTGCGATCGTATTGCGTCCATCCCGCAGCACTTCGTATTCGTTCAAACCGAGATTCGCTACCGTCAGCCCCGCTGTACCGTCACTAACATCGACGAATGCCTGCTGGTGCTGCGTATTGCTCGGGTTGTCCCACTCCGGTGCCGGTTCGTTATCGCGTACCGGAATTTCGAACATCGAATCCACGTGGTGCTCAGACGTGTTCAGATCGGTTGGGAACAACGCCCGTACACGGTGATCTTTGGCTCGGTTATCGATATTCGTCTCGATGTGTACCCCTTTGCCGTCACGTTCCAAGGAAACGACTGTACGCAGTTTCAAGATTACCGTCTCACGGCTCCGCTGCGCCTTACGTTCTGGATAGTACACTAGTGCCCGCTGCTCTTCGTCCAGCTTCTCGTCCGCGGAGACAGGAATCTCCCAATCATGCGTGATCACAACTGAAGCACGATAAGACTCATCCTCTAACACGGTGATCTTGGCTTGAAGTCCCTTCGTTGTCAGCACCTCTTCGCCTTCTGGCTGCTTGTACATGTACTCGTTCCCGATATCCCCGGTATTCTCGTACACGCCCAAATCGCGGTAAATGCGGCCAGTCGACTTATCAGTCAACGAGAACGAACCGTCATTCGCAATCTCGACCTTCATTGCAGCATTCTCCATGATGCGGTCACCTGTCAGCAAAGAATCGCTTACTGACGGTAATAACTCCTCGGAACGGCGCACCCAGGCATAGGTACCTAGACCAAGCGCCGGTATATTCTTAGCTTGGAACGTCAGCTTCACCCGGCGGCACATGTACGGCTGGCGGAACTTGTCGTCCGGCAGATCATAACCGAACAATAAGCCCAGATCCACTACCGAGACGTCATGCGCGTTCCCTTGCTCATCTACCAGTACGCGGCCGGACAGGTCAATCTCTTTCATCCGGCGTGCCGTCTCCTCCAGCGTGTAACCTTCCCGCAAATAGAGACGTGCCGCGTCCAACTCCATAGTGACCGTACCACTACGACTCCAGCCTGTCGTATTCATTACCACAAGCGGAAGTGCGTCTTCGCCAAAAGCTGTGAAAGCCGATGTATCTACTGCTTCCGCAATGACACGTTTGCTATCGTCAACAATCGTCTCTGCCACATGGCGGCTCTTCTCAAAGCGCGTTACCATCTCACGGTGCACTTCATCAACGCTACATCCGCAGATACTATCGTGCGGATGGTTCTGCATCAGCGTCTTCCACGCGTAAGTAAACAGATGATGTGGATAGTCTTGTCCTAATAAATGGGCAAATGACGCCAGCGGTTCAGCTACCTTCTCGAGCAAGGCTTGGCCTTCCTGGTTCATCTGCTTCAAATAGACACGCGCCGAAGCGGTGTTAACGAGCGTCCCCCATCCGTCGGTCCGTTGGCTACGCAGTTCACCCTTGACAGATGACAGATTGCTGCGATCCATCGCATCCTCCGTGGCCTTCAAGTAATCCGGGAAATTCGAATGAATGAACTCAATATCCGGGTACAGCTTACGCGCAGTTTCGATCGCCTCCGGCAAATCGAGTTGCACGGGCTGGTGGTCACAGCCGTTCATAAACAACAGCTCACCCGTAGATGCGTATTTCTCTGCATCCGCCAGCTTCCGTTCCCAGAATTGTCTTGCTTCCGCTTCATCCACGGGCACCTCGTTACCGTTCGAATACCAGTTCGCAAACAGAATACCGAGCACTTTGGAGCCATCAGGTCCTTCCCAGATCAGCTCGGAAAAGGACGACTCATAGCCGCTGTCTGATACCATATTGTTGAACCCGGTCGGTTTCACTCCGCGTCCAAAGAACGCATTGGTGATGCCCGATTGCAGCATTAGCTGCGGGGTCTGGCCCACAAGACCGAACGTATCGGGAAAATAGCCAATCTTGGAAATCTCTCCGTACCGTTTAGCGTCCTGATGACCAATTTGCATGTTACGTACGTTCGCTTCTCCGCTCGTTAGAAACGCATCCTGCAAAATGTACCATGGACCGATCAGTAGCCGTCCCTCGGTAATATATTTCTCCAACCGTTCCTTGTTCTCAGGTCGTACTTGGAGGTAATCCTCTAGAATGATCGTCTGTCCATCCAAATAGAAACTCTTGAATTCCGAATCTCCATCCAATTTGTCCAGTAATGCATCCACCAACTGGACTAGACGGACATGATGCTTCTCATAAGGTAAGTACCATTCCCGGTCCCAGTGCGTATGGGAAATGATGTGTGCTGTTCGTTTGTTAGTCATAATCCACATTACTCCCCTTTCATTTAACCTTATTATCACAAGGGAACATCGACCTCAGCCGGTCGATATTCCCTCTGCTCTTCTATCCGTTCAGTCTATTAAGCCTCTACTTCCAAAGGATACTTCTCCATGTAATCGAGCAACTCATCCACAGTTGTAAATGCCAGTCCCGTTACCGTATCCGCACAACCATAGTAAACGGCGATCCGTCCGGTTTCCGCATCCGTCAAAGCAGCGCAAGGGAAGGTTACATTCGGAACATCTCCCACGCATTCGTACAAGGTTTCAGGACCCATAATATAGTTACGTGACCGAGCTATAACTTTCCACGGCTCATTAATATCCAAGAGAGCAACACCCATACGGTATACAAACCCGTTGCATGTATTAATTACCCCATGATAAATCAGCAACCAACCCTTGTCCGTTTCAATTGGAACCGGACCTGGTCCGATTTTTTTGGACTGCCAAGCTGAGGTATCTCCATCTACTGTACCCATCACATAACGGTGTTTACCCCAGAACGTAAGGTCAGGACTCACACTGTAGAAAATGTCCCCGAAAGGAGTGTGACCCGTGTCGCTTGGGCGGCTGACCATAGCATAATAATCATTGATTTTACGCGGGAATAGCACACCATTGCGGTTATAAGGCAAAAAGGCATTTTCCAACTGGTGGAATGTTTTGAAATCGGTTGTATAAGCGATCCCGATGGTAGGGCCATGATAACCGTTACACCACGTAATATAGAAGCGGTCTTCAATTTTGATGACCCGTGGATCATAACGGTATTCGCGCTTAATTACTTCCTCGTCTCCTTCAAACACGATCGGGTCGTGATTGATTTTCCAATTCACGCCATCGTCACTGAAACCAGCAAAAATGTCCATGCTGACAGATTTGGAGTCGCAGCGGAATACACCGGCAAACCCGCCTTCATAAGGAACAACGGCCGAGTTGAATACACTGTTCGAATTGGGAATAGCATCCCGATTGATAATCGGATTGGCGCTATACCGCCAGATCGGCGCGTTGATGTTGGCAGGCTTCTCCTGCCAAGGGATGTTTGACAATTTTTCTCCGATAATTTTGCTCATTTTTAAATTCTCCTTTTTATTAGAAACATTTATACTTTCAATTCCATCCGGATTTATCTTGTATAGACAGGCTTAGAGTATTCCTTCCTTCATCGCCCGATACACAAGCTGTGAGAACAAGCTGTTAGACCATGCGAACCATTTACGAGTAAAAATCGTAGGATCGTCCACGTGGAAGCCTTCATGCATATATCCAGTATCTGCATCTGTGCGCTCTAGCATAGCGATCATTTCTAATTTTTCTTCAGCCGTCTGAGCCGTAATTCCCTGCATGGAAAGTGCCATATGCCAAATATAATTCTCTGGTGTATGTGGACTACCGATACCTTTAGCCGCTTTACCTTCAAAGTAGAATGGGTTCTCTTTGCTCAGCGCAAAACGTCTAGTATTCTGATAAATTTCATCGTCTGCACTCACGTAACCCAGATACGGGATAGACATCAAACCCGGTGTTCCTGCGTCATCCATCAAGCAATAGTTCCCGAATCCATCTGTTTCATAAGCATAGATAGGTCCAAATTCAGGATGACGGTAAATACCATATAATTTGATACCGTGATCAACTTCAAATTCCAATTCCTTCAGTTCAGCTAAGAACTCCATATCACGGAATACCCATTCTGCAAATTCCTGCATTTGGCGAAGTGTCACAACCGCGAACATGTTACCTGGAATGTTGTAGTGGAAATCGCAAGCATCGTCACTAGAGCGGAAGCCCGACCAAATCATCCCGGTATAGTTGACTGGCATTCCAAGTCCATTGTTACGCAACGAATCCTCAGGAATCCCGTTATTCCGCGTGAACCGATAAGGAGATTTCTCGAAATGATATTGCTCGGTTTTGAACAGCTCAACAATACGTTTCATAGCCGATTTGAATCCAGCGTCAAAAATATCGGTCAACTCTGTTTCTTTCCAATATGTGTAGGCCAGACGTATAACGAAACATAAAGAGTCAATCTCAAATTTACGTTCCCATACCCATGGGGACATATCCGTAACGTCCGTCGTATTCCAATGCCAATCGTTAGCAGACTCGTTGAATGCATTAGCATACGGATCGATATGAATATATTGAATATGGCGCTTAATCAGCCCACTAATGATACGTTGTAGATCCTGATCTTCCTTTGCAAACGGCACATATTGAATCACTTGTTCTACCGAGTCGCGCAACCAAGAAGCTGGGATATCTCCTGTGATGACAAAGGTTGTTCCATCCTCCATCAGCTTGGTTGTCGTTTCGAGCGTATTCGGAAAGCAATTCTTAAACAATTGCAATAGTTTCGGACGGTGCGCCAGCTTCTCCTCGGCTTCCGCCATTACTTCTTGTATCGCCTGTGGTAACTCCAGCTTTGGCATTGGTATTTTCGGGAGTCTGAATTGTTCCATGCAGTCTCGCTCCTTTATGTTATATAGTTTATGAACTTATGAACTCTACTTTATAGTTTAATCTGAGACATCACAACGGCTGAGGCATGGTTATCGTTCAGCCGCCTTCCTCAATCTTATTCTTTAACAGCTCCTATTGTAAGGCCTTGTATGAAAAAGCGTTGGAAGAATGGATATGCAAAAATAATCGGAACCGTAGCCAACACAACCATCGCCATACGCGAAGTATCTTGAGGCAACGATCTTATAGCTTCCATGCTAAGCGAGCTATTCTGCGCGTTCTGCGTAATGAACTGCATACTGGTCTCGATGCGCATTAACATGGACTGCAGCGGTACGAGATTGGGATTATCGATATAGAGCAATGCATTAAACCAGTCGTTCCAGTAACCAAGTGTGCTGAACAAAGCAATCGTCGCAAGACCTGGAAGAGACAGGGGCATGACCAGCTTGAGAAAAATCCGAAACTCTCCGGCTCCATCCATTTTACCCGATTCAATAATAGCATCAGGAACACTCGTAACATAGAAAGTCCGCAGGATCATAATATAAAAAGCATTCATGGCCAGCGGCAGAATCAAAGCCCAAATCGAATCTTTGAGGCCGAGAAGCTGTGTAACTATAATATAGGTCGGAACAAGTCCACCATTGAACAACATGGTGAAGAAGGCAAAAAAGGAAAAGAAATTACGATATCTAAAGCTCTTTCGCGAAATCGCGTAGGAATAGAAAGAAATAAACAATAGACTGATGATGGTACCCACTACCGTGACGAATATCGTCACCCCGTATGAACGAAGCAGCGTATCCCCCATATCGAATACATAACGGTAGGCTTCAAGACTCCATTTGGAGGGAATTAGTCTGTAACCGTCGCTCGCCAGCGCCCCTTCGTCTGTAAAGGAAATGATAACCACAAACAGAAAAGGAAACACGCAGAGAAAAGCAAAGATGCCGGCAATGAGATTAAACGAAATATTCCAAGGTGCTGAAAGGTGATGAAAATCGCGTTCTTTCTTTTTTCTTTGAGACACACTACTCACTCCCTTCGGTATATTAGAACAAGGCGTTGTCCTTGTTGAATTTGCGTACGATATAGTTAGATGCCATGACCAGAGTGAAACCTACGACCGATTGATACAACCCTGCCGCTGTACTCATGCCAATCTCCCCTGTTGTTTTGAGACCACGATATACGTAAGTATCGATAACATTTGTCACTCCATACAAGGTTCCAGAGTCTCTTGGTACTTGATAGAACAGACCGAAGTCCGCATAAAATATTTTCCCAATTGCAAGCAGTGTCATAATTGTGATGATTGGAGTTAGCATGGGTAGCGTAATTCTGCGAATTTGCTGAAACTTGCTGGCGCCATCAATCATAGCTGCCTCATAGAGTGATCTGTCGATCCCCATAATAGCTGCCAGATACACGACGCTGCTATAACCTACTGCCTTCCACAAATATACAAGCACTAGAATAATTGGCCAATATTTCGGGTCTGAGTACCATTGAATCGAATCCATACCAAAATATTCAAATACCCCGTTCAACAATCCACGGTCTGAGCTTAGGAAGCTAAAAGTGAAATAACCGACGATGACCCATGAAAGAAAGTAAGGGAGGAACATGCCAGTCTGGTATGTCTTTGATAGTCGTTTGTTGGAAATCTCGGACAGTATAACTGCCATTAATACCGATATGATTAATCCTAAAAAGATAAAAACAATATTATAGAGCAGTGTGTTGCGCGTAATTATATAAGCGTCATTCGTGCTAAATAGAAATTTGAAGTTGTCCCATCCAACCCACTTACTATTCACAATGCTGGCCCAGAAGCCGTCACGACTAAAGCGGTATTCCTTGAAAGCGATGACCGTTCCAAGCATCGGTAGATAAGAGAAGAAGAGAAACCAAAGTGCACCGGGAAGAACCATGAGTAGCATAACTTTATTTTTGATGATATTCCTAATAAACTCACCGACCATTTTCACGTTTTATCCCTCCTGAAAGTAATGATTTACAATGCTGTTGACTGTCGGCCGCGTATGGTAATAAGTTGGAAATGGCCTCCTAGGGTAACCGAATGAAAAAAAATCGGGCAATAGACTTCTCACCCGCCCGATCTTTTTCATTCTGATGCTACTTTCCAGTTGCCGCTTTCCATTCATCGATTTGTCTTTGTGCTTCCTCGATGACTTTATCCAATCCAGCAGCTTTGAATTTCTCAATAGCTTTAGGTAGATATTCATCTGGATCAACAGTTCCTGTCATCAACGCGGACCAGTATTCTTCCTTCACGTTCTGAACCGATGCGATTTCGCTCGTTACTTTCGAAGTGTCGAAGTTAAAACCAAGCAATGGAGCGTTAATGCCTGACTCGTTAAACTTCTTGAATTCATCCCACTTGTTCTCCGGGTCGCCTTCATTCAAATAAGTAATTAACACGTTACCAAGCGAGAATGTTGGCATATCGTAGTTCTTGGAATTATCCAGGTTCTTCATTACGTTCTCGCTGACTTTCTCGTAGTGAACGCCTTCAATACCAGAATCGACCATATTGCGCAGTACCGGATCGCTGTTCAATAGGTTAAGGAATTCCATCGCTTTCTCCGGATATTTGGAGTTAGCAGAAATAGCTTGCATAGAACCCATTACTGACCAGTTGTAAATAATCGGTTCGCCAGCCGGTGTGGAGACTATTGGATAACCAAGGCTCGTGGACCAGACGTTATCGGCGAAAGGCTGAGACGGCGCACGGTCTACCAACCATTTACCGGACTTGTTTAGGTCTTCGGCTGAGGTAATCGTAGATACTTCAGGGGAAATGTATCCCTCTTTATAGAAAGTACGTACTGTTTTTAGCGTTTCTTTTAATTCTGGTGTTTCCAAAATGTTAACGACTTTATAGTCATTCGTATCTAGATAGACTGCCATTGGCAATTTCTCGATGATATAGTCAAATGGCATAAGAGGTACGAAATCCTTGAGCATAGCGTATGGTGTAATGTTCGGTTCCTTCTCTTTGATCGTCTTCAACAGAGGGATCAGACTTTCCATAGTATTCACTTTTGAAATATCCAAGTCGTATTTATCAAGGTACTCTTTGTTAAACCGCCATACTTCTTGGGCCGGAAGCTCCTTATTAGCTGGCACCGCGTAGTTATGTCCGTCCACTTTGGATCCTTCCAGGAACGCAGGATCAAGAGTTGCTACAATGTCTTTACCTTGCGTTTGGAGTAAATCGTCTATCTCCATAAAGGCCCCTTTACGTGCGTTCTGCACGTAATCGAACGCCCACGAGCTGGTAAACATAATATCCATCGGCTCACCCGATGCGGCATTAACCTGCATTTTTTGTGAATAGTCACCGTAATCGATCATCTTCATCTTGACGGTTGCGTTTATTTTCTCTTTGGTATATTTGTTGACTTCCGCCATTACTTGATCTACATCTTTTTGTGGAGCACCTATCGTGTACCAGATCAATTCAACTGGTTTCTCGGACCCCGCTGATCCTGTTGTCTTGTTATTGTCTGCATTGTTTCCACCGCACGCACTTACCGAAAGTGTAAGCGCCATCAATGATGTTAGCAGAAGAGAGAACTTTTTTCTTCTCGTACTCATGTTGAATACCCCCTTTAATTAGCCTTGAACATTGTGTAAATTGTTTCCTTCAAGGACTATCTTAACTGTAATATATGAAAGCACTTTCAAATAGAAGATAAATTAAATAAATCATGTACAAAATAAAGAAAGGGCGTCTAGCAGAAAAAATGTTAGCTTAGCCCTTTATATTCCTTCGGGGAGATTCCCACATATCTTTTAAATTGTTTATAGAAATAACCTGTCTCCCAATAACCTACACTTCGGGCAATTTCGTGAACCTTCATTTGGGTTAATCTAAGCATTTCCTTCGCCTTCTCAATCCGATACCGGTTAATATATTCGGTGAAAGATTCATTAACTTCCTTGTTGAATAGATGTCCCAAATACACAGGATGAATATTATACAGGTCGCCCAGCGTCTTGAGAGACAGATCTGCGTTATACGACTCATCGATGTAGTTCAGTACCTGCTGAACTACGGGACTCTTTACGTCACGGGCTAGAGAGTCCACTGTAATCGACGCAACTTCCTTCATAATGTCAACCAATTCCTCAATGGAAGACGTCATTCGAATTTTGTCGAAGTGATTATTGTATAGATCAGATGCTTCAGCATGCTGGATTTCCTCCAATTGCATTTTGAAACGAATCATCCATTCCATCGCCACATCCTGAAGAAGGCCCGGAGAAATCCCTTCTATTTGTTGCAGCGAGCCGAAGTCCTCCTCTATACGGGCAAGTAGTTCCTCTTTATTCTTTGCCATAATCAGCTTGACGTAGTCATTCCAATTCATAAGAAGACTACGGTCAGCATTCGCTTCTCTGTCCTTAAGATCATCATATCGAAGGATCTTCTCTTCTGGAAAAATCATAACGTATTCCTGAGCTTTCTTCGCGTTGATGTAGCTTTGTGAGGCACCCGCTTGTACATCCTCCACGCTCCCTATGGATAAATACAGTGGCTGATAGGCGGATAAGCCATTCAATAGCTTGTCATTCGTGTCTTGTACTTCATTCTCCCCCTGTTCCGGATCGTCAAAATTATATAACAACACAATATCTCCATCCATATCACGGAATGGAATGACCCTCGCATTACTCTTCAATTGATTCGAGATAGACTCGAACACCTCATTATAAGAATGCTCAGGTCGCAAAAGCGAGACCGATACAAAGGGCTTATTAACCACGATACCGAGAATATCAGCACGTTCCTGAAACTCCTGAGGATTGATCAGATTTCTCATCCAGCGGTACATCACATTATCCCTGAGAATCATGATGCTATGTTCGTTAAAGGTATGCTTTTCTTTAGAGATGTTCAATTTCTCGACTATCATATTCAAGGTAGCCTTGAATTCCTCTAAATTGATAGGCTTCAGCAAGTAATTTTCAATACCAAGCGTCAACCCTTCTTTCAAATAGGAGAATTCATTATACCCGCTCAATACGATCACTTTTAGTTCTGGCTGGAAGGAGCGAACGGAGCGGATTAGATCAAGTCCGTTCATCATCGGCATGGAAATATCCGTAATCAGAATGTCCGCGGGAACAACCTTTAATGCGTTCAGCGCATCTAACCCATTCTCGGCTTGACCGACGATTTCCAACCCCAGTTGAGCCCAGTCGACAATATCATACAAGCCTTCTATGATAAATGGTTCATCATCTACAATAAATACTTTATACATCGTGTGTTCCATCCTCCCTCAAATCAGGAAACCATACAGTGACAGCCGTTCCCTTCCCTATTTCACTTTGAACATCAATACCGTAGAGACTGCCGTACAACAACTTCAATCTCTCGTGTATACTACGGAGCCCAAAGGATTCCGAGTACTTATCCGGATTCAACAGCCCCTGCTTTATTTCTGCCAGTCTCTCCGGATGAATACCTTGTCCATTATCTCTCACTTCAACGCGAAGATTTCCCTCCTCCTGTGTCACCGTGATGGAGATTTGGTTATCGGTCTTATCGGTTCTCATACCGTGGAGAATATAGTTCTCAATAATCGGCTGCAAAGACATTTTCAGCACCACTTTGTCTTCCAGCTTCTTATCGCACTGCATATGATAAGAGAACTTGTCCTTGTAACGGATCCGAAATAGCTCCAAATATAGACGGCAGGCCTCAAGCTCATCTTTCAGCGTATATCTTGGCTTTTGCTGAACATAACTCTTGAATAGCACAGACAGGCTGTAGATCATTTCCCCAACATCCGTAGCTCCTTGCGAAATGGCTCGCATCCGGATTACTTCCAATGTATTGTACAAGAAGTGAGGGTTCACTCTGGCCTCTAGTGCAGCAAGCTCGGTATGTTTTTGCCTAATTTCTGCTTTGTATACCCTGTCGATATAGAGATTAAGTTCTTCCAACATATCGTTGAAGCTCTTGGATATCTGTCCGAGTTCATCATCTCTAACTTCCTTAATCCGGGCGGTCAAATCTCCGTTCTTCACTTTTCTTGTAAACCGGATAATGCTGTGTGTCCGCTTGGCGAAATTATTGATAAGCAAGGAAGAAATCAGAATAGCGAACAAAATGCAAATCGAACTGACCATGAAAATTGTATTCCGTAATCCGCGATACGACGCAGCAAGTTCCTGTTTCGGCACCACACTGAGTACAGTAAAGCCTTCTCGGATGTCCGTCAACTTTGTGATCGACATCCCATCCTCTACCATATCACTATCGTACAACGCGTTTACCTGCTCAGCATATGGATATTCCCGGCCATAAAAAGTACCCGATGAATCGAATATCACATCACCAGCACTCGACAGTACAAGAATCGTACCTTTGAAATCACCTTTGTAATTGTCCAAACTGTCCCAGATTCTTTCCGAATCGAAGTAGACAAGTAGTTGCCCGATATTGCGCAGTGACGATTTATTATTAATAGGAACACGTACGGTAAACATGGGTGATTCCGGTATATTACTCTGCTTTAGTACCCAGATATTCGGTACAGAGACGTTAGCACCCTCTTCTGAATACATAGCATCAGGGACGAAAGAGCGTGCAGCATTCGTAGAAATAATTTTTAAATTCCTATTGTTGTATGCATATAGATACTGCTGATCAGCACTATACAACATTAAACTTACAATATTGGGATCATCCTCTACACGATTCCTGAAATACTGTACAGTATCGCCTGTCGCGCCGCTTTCGTTATAAAAGCGGTCCAGTCTATACTTAACATATTCCTCATAAGGATGCTCCAGAAAGTAGGACGTATTGGCAGCCAGATCACCATCTCTATATATATCACGCATCATCGCCTGAACGGAGTCATACTTATGACTGATGTAATTGCTGACGATTTGAATCGCGCCTTTCTGGATATCCAGTTGTCTCTGAACAACCGACTGCGACATAAAGTGAAACATTAAATAGGAGAATGTAATAATGGTCCCGATCGTTATGACAGAGAAGAGCAAGATCATCTTCTTAAATAAATTATTTTTGAGGTATTTTCTATAAATCCTGCTTATTAGTATGATAACCCCCCCTTACATCTATCAGCCAAAATCGCAATTCATTGTATTTAATCATAACCGTTACTCCATCCGGAGACCATTATTATTTAGATCACTTGATTTCCGGACTTATATATAACAAGCGCCTGACTCCATTAGTTATATGGAAATCAGGCGCTTGTTATCAAACTACATACTTTCCTGCTTCGCTTAGCCACGGAACTCCTATAGACCCCGTTCATTTCGTGGCCTTGAATCAGTTCAATCGTAGCCCCTTAACGCATGAACTATTCAGCACATTAATTTGTTTTACTACGTACTTCGAAGATTGCAAACTTCAAGTAATGACCTTCATCTACACCAAGAATTTGCGGATGATCTTTACCAGCAGCCCGCCATTCGATAAGTCGAAGTATTTTGCCGGCGTCCGCCGCAGCCTCTTGGATAGTCTGTAAGAATAATTCAGGACGCATATGGTAAGAACAGCTCGCTGTCACTAAATATCCACCTTCATTCACGAGCTTCATTCCATGAAGATTGATATCCTTATAACCACGACTAGCGCCTTGAACGGCATGCTTTGTCTTGGCAAAAGCAGGTGGATCAAGAATAACGACATCCCATGTTCTTCCGCCGCCAGAGGTCATAGGTTTAGAGGTATCTACCTTCGCCTTACCCCCACCAACAATGGCACGTTTACTGCGCTCTTCCACACCTTTAACCTGTGTACGCAAATATTGGAAAGCATCATCAACTACAAATTCCACACGATCCTCGAAGCCATTCAATTTCACATTCTCCTGAGCACTTTCAATGGCATGCTCTGAAATATCGAGACAGGTCACTTTCTTAGCCCCATATTTGCAAGCATGCAACGTAAAGCTACCCGTATGTGAGAAACATTCCAGTACAGTAGCTCCATCCCAATATGGGAATGTCACGACACTTCCACTTTTATTTACAGGCCGTTGCTTGGTCGTTCCGTCCTGATCCATTTCTTGTAACGAAATCCCACTTCGGCCTCCCCAACCCGTCATTAACGGCTCGATAGAAGCACGATTCTCCCGTTGGTCAAAGAAATATCCTGTTTTCTGCCCCTCGACAATATCCACACAAATGGAGAGTCCATTCTCCTTCACTGTTACATATCGTGGACATTCCCCATACACAGGACCCTTGAGTTGTTCCAAGCCTTCCAATTCACGCACGGAGACATCACTACGCTCATATATCCCCTGTGGCTGCATAACCTCCACTAACGCATCTACAATGGCTTTACGACATACGTCCATCCCTAGTGTTAGTAGTTGAACCACTAGGATATCGTTGAATCGATCAACAATCAAACCTGGTAGAAAGTCAGCCTCACCGTAGACTAACCGGTACGCGTTCTCCCCCTTAATGAATCTTTCCCGATGCTGCAGACAGTTACGAAAACGTTCCACGAAAAAATCCTGATCCATACCTTCAAGCTTGCGGTAAGAAACAATCCTCACCGTAATTTGCGACGCGGAATTGTAATACCCTGTCCCAAGATACCGCTTTTGGTGATTGAGCACATCCACCAATTGTCCTGCTTCAGGCTCACCTTCAACGGATGCTATTTCACTTTTATAGACCCACGGGTGTCCTTGTTCTATTCGTTTCTTGTGACTGCGGTGTAGAATGACCGATGCCAATATACTTCACTCCCTAATATAATTATCTGTCATGATCTTCACACTCAAGCAGATTTTGTCATGGCTAGCTTTTCATATACATATAAGTAAAACAAGGACAAGATTACCAAAGGAGAACCCTGCCCATGTTCCAATCCATCATTATCCCCGTAATCTACGGGCTTGCTATTTTTCTGTCCGGCATGAAGGTTATGGAGAAAGCACTCGCACGCTTCGCGGGTCCTCTCATGACCTCTTTTCTAGACAAAGCTACCAAATCACCACTCAAAGGCATGATGTTCAGCGCACTAATTACTGCCATTATACAGAGCAGCACCGCCGTTACCGTAATTACCATAGGTCTTGTTACTGCGGGTTTACTGACCTATGAACGCACCCTTGGGATTATTCTTGGCACCAATATCGGTACATGCCTTACAACAGAACTGATCGGCTTACAGTTAGGTCAATTCGCTGCTCCATTACTACTCATATCTGTCTTGCTCTGGGCAGTAAGCGTGATACTCAGTGAACTGACTCCGAGGCGTCTTTATCGCTTTGAACCTGTACAACATTTGGCTCTAGCTACTGCTGGATTCGCACTCGTTATGTTTGGTATCCGTGTCATGCAATCCATTGGTCCCTCACTAGAAAGCTTCGGCGTATTTGAATGGTTCATACATCAAGCCACCCAGAACGTACTTTGGGGTATTGCAGCAGGGATTTGCCTAACAGCGATCGTTCACAGTGGCGCAGCTGTCATTGCCTTAGCTATGGGACTCGCCAGTTCCGGTCTACTGCCCGTAGAAGTTGGTATTAGTATCGTCCTCGGCTCTAACATTGGAACATGTGTGACGACAGTTGTTGCGTCGATCGGCAGCTCCACATCTGGCAAGTTTGTCGCTTGGACTCATGTCGCACTAAATGTTGGAGGTGCTGCATTGTTCATGCCCTTTATCTCGCAGCTTCAGCAAGTATCTGCTATAATCTCAAATGACTTCGGTAGTCAAATTGCCCATGCTCAGACTATTTTTAATATCGTATGTTCACTTATTGCATTACCTTGTTGTTATCTTCCTATATGGAAAAGGATTGGACGAACAGCCTAATATAAGATGATTTATAAATCCACTTCTAATAAAGTAAGAGCCTTGTGTAAGATTCTATTGTTATTGTCATAGCCACCTTGTTGTTGCCGACTCCAAGCCTCGTGAGGATCATACCAAGCAACCTCATTGATTTCTTCTATTTGCGGTTTCAGCTGACCCGCCTTAGCTTCTACTAGATAATAATGAACTTCTTTATCCACTTCACCATGAACCGAGTTGTAATACGTATAAGCAATAATATCCACTGGGGAGATGATTTCACCAATAACGCCTGTCTCTTCTTCAATTTCGCGAAGAGCTGTCTGCTCGATCGTTTCTCCTGGCTCCATTTTACCTTTCGCTAAAGAGATTTTCCCATAGCGATCTAGTATAAGTTGAATATGTAACTCCCCATTCTCTTTACGATATACAACGCCACCTGCTGATATTTCTTTTTTTGCCATTGACGGGTCCCTCCCTAATGATTTAGATTTCAGCGCTAAGAGCAACAACAAGGATTTCACCTCCTACCTACTGGAGGTGAAATCCTTGTATCTAGCATTCTAGCGAAGTACGACCTCTAGACTAGGATCTAGCACATTAATCAATTTGCCTTTACATTCATTGACACCAGCCTCAGTAATTTGAACACGACATATTTTACGATGTAAATCCTCGGGTCCATTAAACAATACTTGTAAGTAGTTATCACTGAAACCATGTAGCTTGCCTGTTCCCTGATCCACCTTGCCAATACCTTCAGGAATGACGTCAAGCACTTGTCCTACAAATCTCTTCGCATAAGCAAGCTGCATTTCTTCAGATAAATCGATTAGATCATGCACACGCGCATGCTTGACCTCTTCATCCACTTGATCTTCCATGCGTGCAGCTGGTGTTCCTGTTCGTTTAGAGTAAGGAAATACATGCATTTCGGAGAACTGGATTTGTTTCATCAGATCATATCCGTTACGGAACATTTCGTCCGTCTCACCTGGGAAGCCTACAATAACATCCGTGGTAATTCCTACGTCTGGCATAGCTTGGCGAATAAGACCCATTTTATTATAAAATTGCTCTGTCGTATATTTCCGTCTCATCCGCTTCAACACCATATCATCCCCTGCTTGAAGAGGAATGTGAAGGTGGCGACACATTTTGGATGAACGATTAAGAACATCAAGCATCTTGTCATCGATTTGACTAGCTTCAATAGAACTAATCCGAATCCGCTCTAGTCCGTCTACCTTATCTAAGTCCCATAATAAATCAGTGAGATCATAATTGTCTAAATCATCTCCGTAACCACCCGTATGAATTCCCGTTAGTACCATTTCCTTGTAACCCGCTTCAACTAGCTGATGAGCCTGCGAAATAATACTCTTCGCATCACGACTCCTCGATAGCCCACGTGACCACGGTATGATACAAAACGTACAGAAGTTATTACATCCATCTTGAATTTTGAGAAAAGCCCGCGTACGGTCAGTAAATTCAGGCACATCCATTTCCTCAAACACACGATTCTTCATCACGTTTCGCACCGCATTGATCGGTTCCCGTGATTGTTGTAGTTGTTTAACGTAAGGTAGAATCTTATCTCGATCCTGTGTACCAATAACTAGATCTACACCCTCAATATCCATGATCTCTGCAGGAGAAGTTTGAGCATAACATCCTGTAACGGCAATGATTGCATTCGGATTACGGCGAACCGCACGACGAATAATTTGCCGACTCTTCTTATCCCCTGTATTCGTAACGGTACATGTATTAATTAAGTAAACATCGGCTGTTTGCTCATAATCCACCTGTTGATAACCCTCATTCTTGAATAGCTGCCAAATGGCCTCCGTATCATAAAAGTTAACTTTGCACCCCAAAGTATAAAAAGCTATGGATGGCATATCTCAAACTCCTCCCATTTCACCAGATTCATATAATATACAGGAAAGGGCGACCATTCCTGCGGTTTCACAACGTAAAATACGGCGTCCTAGCCCTATACTCGTAGCTCCAGCCTCCTCAGCTTTACGACATTCCTCTTCACTAAATCCACCCTCTGGACCGACGATAACGAGAATTTTAGAGTTAGTGCCTGCGTCCTTAGCTTCTACGAAAGGCTTTACGGCATCACGTAACTGCAAACCATGTTCTTTCTCATAACAAAAATAGACAGCATCATACCGAGTAAATGTATTCAATAGCTGTTTCCATGTGAGTGGTGACTCTAACTCAGGAATAATGTTACGATGACTTTGCTCCGCCGCTTCCTTGGCAATCTTCCGCCACCGTTCAACTCGTTTCTCTTCTTTCTTCGCATCATATTGCACAATCGTACGTTCAGATAGGAAGGGTACAAAGGAAACCGCCCCAATCTCGGTACACTTTTGAATCACCGTTTCCATCTTGTCGCCTTTAGGCAGGCTTTGCGCGATCGAAACTTTCACATGTGCTTCATGAGTTATTGCAAGAATCTCAACCACATGGGTTGTTATTAGTCCCTGTTCAATTATATCTATTTCAACCAGCGCTTCACGAGCATGCCCATCGCTAACAATGAACTTATCACCAGGCTTACCTCGCATCACTTTAGAGATATGACGCGCATCCTCGCCCGTTATATCCACTGTATCCTCTTTAAATTGTTCTGGGTGTACGAAATATCGTTGCATCTTATATCAACATCCTATCTATAACATGATTCAATGACCAAGCATCATCGTGAACATATGACCGAAACTTTCGTACAACCCTTGTGCCCCCTTATAAAGCGGTGAAATCGTATAGGCACGAAGCTGGGGAATAAACACGATCAACAAAAAGATAAACACGGACCACTGCTCGAACTTCTTCAACGTCATTCTAGCCTGTGGCGGTACGATATCTCCTAGAATACGGTATCCATCCAGCGGAGGCAATGGAATAAGATTAAATAGAAACAGTACAAAATTCATTAAAATAAAGAGTTGCAGGAATGTGTACAGGGCCTCTCCTAATTTCGCATTCGTGATCGCATCAAATACACCAAACTGAACAAGCGATACATAAATTAGAGAACCCAGCACCCCTAACAAGAAATTGCTTATAGGTCCGGCTGCGGATACAATGATCCCCATTAAACGCGGCTTACTGAAATTGTCACGATTCACTGGAACGGGTCTCGCCCATCCAAATCCGGCAATTAGTAATAGAACGATACCGAAGAAATCAAAGTGCACGGTAGGGTTCAAGGTGACACGGCCTAATAGCTTAGCTGTAGGGTCACCAAACTTATTCGCAAAGTATGCGTGAGAGAACTCATGCACTGTAAAAGCAATGATGATAGCCATCAAATAAAACGGCATTTTCTCGATGGGAAATATAAGTATTTGGTTCAGGAAATCCATTAGTTACCTCTTTCTTGCCACAAAGGCGATCCATTCTTCCTCGCGATTCACAGACATCACTTCAAAATTAGAGCTAATAAGTGCCTCATGCACTACTTCTTCTTTATTGCTATAGATTCCAGAGGTAATGAATATCCCTCCTGGCTCTAGCACTTGGTATACATCATCAATGAGCATCAGAATAATCTCCGCCAGAATATTTGCCACAACGATATTTACTGGTAAAGTGACTCCTACATTCTGTCCCTCAGACTGCTTAGTAAACACAGAGAGAAGATCACTTTCTTTAATCGTTATATTCTCATTCAGCCCATTTAAAGCCGTATTTTCTTTAGCACTATCTACAGCAACAGGGTCTAGATCAACTGCCAATACATGCTTGGCCCCTAGCAAAATCGCACCTATAGCCAATATCCCGGAACCTGTGCCTACGTCTATGATCTCTTCTCCGCCTTGAATCACACTTTCCAATGTACGCAAACACAGCGACGTTGTCGGATGCGTTCCTGTGCCAAAAGCCATCCCTGGATCTAGATGAATTAACTGCTCTCCAGGTTCGGGCGTATAGTCTTCCCAAGTAGGTTTAATTGTAAGTTTATCCGTTACACGTAGGGGTTTGAAATATTGCTTCCACTGGTTGGCCCACTCATCTTCGTTCACGATTCTAACTTCGTAACGAACCTCGCCCGTATCTATACCATACTGACTAAGTTCCTCAATCCGCTGCTTTACCGTTGTAACAACCTCTTCAATGCCTGTCTCTTCATAGAAGTAGCCTTTGATGTCTGCTTGACCTTCTGGAATGTTATTCAGTGGCTTGTCATACAGCTCACCATATTTCGTATCCCTAACTTTATTTAGTGTTCCAGACTCTTCAATGGATACGCCACCTGCTCCTGCTTCATGCAAGAAATTGGAAATCATCTCAATCGATTCCTCCGTGGTATGTATCGTAAATTCATGCCATAACATTATGTGTTTTCTTCCTCTCTGTAACATTGCATACGTATTATTGTACTATACATAATGACCTGTGTACAAAATTTTAACGACTACATAAAAAACGACTACGACATCCCCATATAGATGTCATAGCCGTGTTCAATTATAGCTGAGAATTCACTTATTTGGATTCCATCCTTCTTAGCTGACGTGCATCTGCTTCTTCACTACGAACTAGAGCCTCCACGTCATCTTTATCAGCAGATAGAGCTGAGAATTCTACATCCTCTAGTTTAGAGGACATGAGTTCTATTGTCTTCTCTGTCTTCGTCATAATGTGATTCTTACGTTCTTTTCGAGTCATCCTACACACCCTCTCCAATTAGTAATGTAACGATTATATCATTCCCCCAGCTTCCTCAATAATGCGTATAGCGGGTTCTAAAGATGACTCTTCAAGAATGAGGGTCAACAGAATATCATACCCCTTTGTAGCATCATCATATCCCTCATTACCCCATTCACTTGTAATGGTAGTGGCTGCACCTGCATCTCCGAAACGATCAATGGACATATCTACAATACGTAAAGATTGAAGTTTTCTGGCTACACTGTCTGCCTGTTCAGGACTTTTGAAATAGGCTAATATATTCTTCTCCATTAATTCAAATCCACCCACTCTTCATTGGATTTATTTTTTCGACTGCTTCCGACCTACTAGTAGGTTGCCGCCACGGCATTTTTTTTATGCTTCATGGCATACCAAAAAGTCCGACCTTTATGGCCGAACTTTCTGATTCGTAATTTATGATCTAGTTTAGCGCGTTCTATCTATCAATCACCACGGAATGCTTTTTTTACACGATCAAAAAAAGATTGTTCATTCTCATGTGTCTTCTCACCATCTAGCGAAGCAATCTGACGTAGTAAATCCTTTTGTTCATCGCTCAAATTACTTGGTGTAACGATCACGACTTTGACATGCTGATCACCTTGTCCGATTCCCCGCAAACGAGGTACTCCTCTTCCTTTCAGACGGAAGAACGTTCCTGTTTGTGTACCCGCTGGAATTTTGAGCTTAACCTTATCGGATAAGGTTGGAATTTCAATCTCATCACCAAGAGCAGCTTGAGCAAAGGTTAATGGAATCTCGCAATAAATATCGTCTCCTTCACGCTCGAAGAATTCGTGAGCTTTCACACGAATGACGATATACAGATCGCCTGACGGTCCTCCACGAAGCCCACCTTCACCTTCACCAGTCATGCGCAATTGCGCGCCATCATCCACACCAGCTGGAATTTTAACATGAATTTTGCGCTGTTTCTTAACTTTTCCTTGCCCTGAGCAAGTTGTACAGCGATCTTTAATAATCTGACCTGTACCACTACAATTCGAACATGCACGACGATTCACCATTCTACCGAATGGTGTATTCTGCACGACTTCTTGTTGTCCGCTACCATTACACACTGAACATGTATGAGGCTTCGTTCCTGCCTTAGCACCAGAACCATGACAGGTATCACAAGTTTCTGTACGCGGAATCGTAATATCACTTTCCTTACCGAATACAGCTTCCTTGAATTCAATGGTCATCGTATATTGTAGATCGTTCCCTCGCTGCGGTGCATTAGGATCACGACGTCCGCCACCGCCACCGAAGAACATATCAAAGATATCACCGATGCCTCCTCCGCCAAAGTCGCCAGAGAATCCACCGCCACCCATGCCCTGATTCGGATCTATGTGTCCATATTGGTCATATCCTGCTCTCTTTTGACCATCACTCAACACATCATAAGCTTCTTTTACTTCCTTGAACTTGGCCTCAGCATCATCTGCTTTATTGACATCTGGGTGATATTGGCGAGCCAATTTGCGATAAGCTTTCTTGATATCTTCATCTGAAGCGTCTCTACCAACGCTCAGTACCTCGTAATAATCGCGCTTCTCAGCCACTCTTCCACCCCCACTAACCTTCAATAATATACTAATATTCTAATATAGATAGATACCTAAAACTTGGGACAAAAGGAAAGTCAAAGCACGGGATGCTCCGGCTTTGACCTTCCCTGTTCTCCCCTCAACGTATGAAGGAAACTCTATATTATATAGATTTATTTCATTCTATATAGGTTACCCTTGTTTGTTATCTTCGTCAACAACCTCGTAATCTGCATCAACGACTTTTTCTTTTTTAGCACCGGCTTCGGAATCGCCTTCAGCAGCACCTTCACCTTGTTGAGCATCAGCAGCAGCTTGCTCATACAGCTTCACAGATAATTGTTGTACGATCTCTGTTAGTTCTTCTGTCGCTTTGGTAATTTCTTCAAGGTTATCACTTTCTAGTGCAGCTACTACTTTCTCTTTAGCTGCATTAGCTTTTTCAACTTCAGCTTCGTCTACCTTGTCGCCTAGGTCTTTGATGACTTTATCTGTAGAGTATACTAGTTGGTCAGCATTATTCTTTGCTTCAATCAATTCTTTACGTTGACGATCTTCATCGGCATGTGCTTCTGCATCTTGCATCATGCGTTCAACTTCTTCGTCACTCAAGCCACTTGAAGATGTAATCGTAATTTTTTGACTCTTGTTTGTACCTTTATCTGTTGCAGATACGTTAACAATCCCGTTCGCATCGATATCAAAAGTAACTTCGATTTGTGGAATACCACGTTGTGCTGGAGGAATATCTCCAAGCATGAAACGTCCAAGTGTTTTGTTACCTGCAGCCATTTGGCGTTCACCTTGCAACACATGAATCTCAACGCTTGGTTGATTATCAGCGTATGTGGAGAATATTTGTGATTTACTAGTAGGAATTGTAGTATTACGCTCGATCATCTTCGTAAATACACCACCAGCAGTTTCAATACCAAGAGACAATGGCGTTACATCAAGTAGAACGACATCCTTAACTTCACCCGTTAAGACACCTGCTTGTACTGCTGCACCAAGAGCAACCACTTCATCAGGGTTAACGCCTTTATGAGGATCTTTACCTGTCAATTTCTTAATCGCATCTTGAACTGCAGGAATACGAGTAGATCCACCTACAAGTACGATTTTGTCAATATCATTAGGACTCATGCCTGCATCACTAAGCGCTTGACGAGTAGGTCCAAGTGTACGTTCAACTAATGAATTTGTTAGTTCATCAAATTTAGCACGAGTTAAGTTAAGCTCTAAATGCTGAGGCACTCCGTCAACAACAGTAATGAATGGCAAAGAAATAGTCGTTGTAAGTACCCCGGACAATTCCTTTTTCGCTTTTTCTGCAGCATCTTTCAGACGTTGAACCGCAGACTTATCTTTACTAAGGTCAATACCTTGATCTTTCTTGAATTCACTTACGAGGTAATCAATAACAAGTTGGTCGAAATCATCTCCACCTAGGCGGTTATCTCCACTTGTTGCTTTTACTTCGAAGAATCCGTCACCCAATTCAAGAATAGATACGTCAAACGTACCACCACCAAGGTCATATACAAGGATCGTCTGATCTTCTGTTTTTTCAAGACCGTAAGCTAAAGCAGCCGCAGTTGGCTCATTCACAATACGAAGAACTTCTAGTCCTGCAATTTTACCAGCATCTTTAGTAGCTTGACGTTGGCTATCATTAAAATATGCTGGAACCGTAATAACGGCTTGCGTTACCGGTTGACCTAGATATGCTTCTGCATCAGATTTCAACTTTTGCAAGATAATAGCAGAAATTTCTTGAGATGAATAGTCTTTACCATCAATATTTTCTTTATGGGATGTACCGATATGACGTTTAATTGACATCACTGTACGGTCTGGATTCGTAATGGATTGACGCTTTGCTGTTTCACCAACTAGACGTTCGCCATCTTTCTTGAATCCTACAATGGATGGGGTTGTACGTGCGCCTTCAGGGTTTGGAATAACTACGGCTTCGCCGCCTTCCATTACAGCCACACAAGAGTTTGTTGTTCCTAAGTCAATACCAATTACTTTACTCATCGAATAATTCCTCCTTAAATTATGGACAACATTTAATTTTTTAAGTTATCTAAACAGCTATACGCTGGTTTTAACCATTGCTGGACGAAGCACTTTATCTTTTAACATATATCCTTTTTGTACTTCTTCAACAATTGTACCTTCTGGATATTCTTCACTTTCGACTTGCATAATAGCTTGATGAAATTCAGGATTAAAAGCCTGGCCTACAGTTTCCATCGCACTCAATCCTTCAGCCTGCAATACGCCTTCCAATTGACGGAAGATCATACTCACACCTTTGGAGAAAGACTCAAAATTTGTATCATCTCCAGCGGTTGCAATTGCACGCTCAAAATTATCGATAATAGGCAATAAACCGTTTATGATCTGGGTTGATGCGTATTTAGCAAAGTCTTCTTTCTCTTTTTGTGTACGTTTGCGATAGTTATCGAAATCCGCCTGAGTACGAAGAAGTCGTTGTTGATTCTCGTCTGCAAGTCCTTGAAATCTTGTCACTTCAGCTTGTAAAGAAGATGCGTCCTGATCTAGCGAAGACTCCGCTTGTTCTGCATTCGCTTCTGCAGCCTGTGTAACCGTTTCTTCTACAATTTCGTCCATTTCCTGCTGTTGTTCATTTTTCAAGATGTCTTCACCTCCTTATACTAGTAGCTTAATATAAAATGATTATTTAATATGAGGTCTTAGAGAACATGTTCGGCTGTTAATCTTCATTCATCCGTCCATCCTCTTCCCTCATTTTAATCACGTTATGAATACGAAGTACTGCTGCAGCTACTTCACCTGCTGCCTTCAGACCGTGGATCTTGACGGGTGCTGGATCCACAATACCTTCCGTCACATAATTAATAACAAGCCCTGTATCACAGTCCATGCCCATACTATCACAATCCTCTGTATGTTGTGCAGCTCGCGCTTCTTCTACTTTCTCCAGAGGGTTATATCCAGCATTTAACAGGATTTGCGACATAGGTTTACGTAACGCTGCTGCAACAGCAGCGATTCCGAAAGCTTCCATGCCTTTGACTGCCTCTCTGCGACGTTCCAACTCATAGGATACAGCAAGTTCCACTGTTCCTCCCCCAGGCAATATACCACCAGTCAAAGCTGCCTGAACAGCTGAAGCAGCATCTCCTGTAATACGTGCTGATTCTCCAACTATTTCGGCCGTACTAGCTCCGACAATGATTGTAACCACAGGTTCATGACTTGTTCCATCACCGTGTATACGAACACGCTGCAGTTCTTCGTCATAGGCGACCCGAGGAGAACAACCTAATAGAGGCTCAAGTTGTTCACAATCTTTATGTAACGCAGTTCGACGAAGTGGAACTGCGCCTGTCATCTCGCATATCCTACTCAGCTCATGGCGTCCTACGCGTTGAATGACCATCATTCCGTGATCTAAGCAGAACTGCTCCGCGTCTTGGTGAATTCCACGCTCCAGCAAGATCAGTCCTACACCAAGCTCTGATAACCGTAATAGTTCCCTACCGAATTGTTCACGTAGCTCCATAAAGCGAGCAAAACCAGCTTCGGTAGTCAGCACTTCGTCGTCCAATGATTCAGGTTCAAGCGCATCATGAAGTACCAATATTCGAGTAACGTCTAATGCTGATTTTCCATGAACATGGATTGGCTTTTGTCGTAATAGAAGACCTTCAAAAACTTCATTATCAGCCTTCTCAATTGCCACGACAGAATCAGCAAGAACAAATGTCGGATCCGTAAGCTTTGAAATTCCTATCTTAACAGCAGCCTTCATAACCAGATCGACAATATCACTGCGTTCACGACCCGCAACATAAGCCGTCTTCTCTAATAAAGGATCTTCAAGTCCTGAAATAACATGAACACGGCGATGTAATGACTCAATGGCGAATGTAATGCCTTGAAGCATGCCCGTGACGACTTTAGATGCGGGTACACCCTTTACGATCTGTGCTACACCTTCTTGCACTAACGCTCCAGCTAATACCGTGGCAGTGGTTGTCCCATCGCCCACCTTCCTTTGCTGTGATCTTGCCACTTGAATAAGCAAGCTTGCTGCAGGATGGCTTACTTCTATTTTGTCCAAAATCGTGACTCCATCATTGGTAATAATAACTTCTCCTCGGGCTCCTACTAGCATAACATCCAATCCTTTAGGACCGAGTGTGCCTTCCACCGCAGAAGTAATGGCACGGACTGCGTTGCTGTTGTTAAGCAAGGTAGCATAACGCTCCTCACCTTCGCGAACTGGCTGCTGTCCTTGGCTCATTGTTTTCACTCCCTATTTATACCAATGTGACAATAATGTCGTTAAATCTTTAGAGAGTATCCCAAGAATATTCATGACTCTTGCATATTCCATCCGCGTCGGTCCTAGTATTCCAATGGTTCCTAGAGCCTCACCTTCTAGAGAGTATGTCGCAGTAATCAAGCTACA
Source organism: Paenibacillus sp. (assembly GCA_036496075.1). Classification (GTDB taxonomy): domain Bacteria; phylum Bacillota; class Bacilli; order Paenibacillales; family Paenibacillaceae; genus Paenibacillus_AQ. Next base: position 25,622 of record DASXLR010000107.1, read on the forward strand.
ATTAGCAAAGGCTTCATGGTCATTCTCAGTACCAATACGGACGTGAATACCCCCGCCTCCTAAGGTAGGCGACATCATTTTCATTAATTTAGGTGTTTCTTCAAGTAAATCTAGAATGTTCTTAACTTTATCTACATCTTTGAACTCGGGCTGAGTCAGCATATTCGTTGTACCGCTTAGGTACACGCGCTGCTCACTATCATTATCAAGTACAGAATCAAGCACGAGGAGCAACTCCTCATAGTGCGAAGTATGTCGTTCCAATTCCTGACTGATCTCCGAGTACAGACGAGATTTCAACTTATAGAGAGGAACGTTGACTAATTTGCTATTAAGCAAATTTACCACTCTCTCCATTTCTGAAACAGAAACTCCCTGAGGAATTTTTACCGTCTTGTTCTCAACTTGACCTGTACTAGTTACAATTATTGCAACTGCTGTAGTCTCATTAATCGGAAGTAATTGAAAATGTCGCAATGATGTATGAAACACTTCCGGGCCAAGAAGAATCGAGGTATAGTTCGTCATATGGGAAAGAATCATTGCAGATTGTTGAATTACTTGTTCCATAGCATTTAATTTTTCGGCAAAAAATGTGCGCATCGTTTCTAGCTCAGCAGGCTTAAGTGAATTCCATGGAGCCATATGATCCACATAGTAACGGTAACCTTTATGGGAAGGTATTCTTCCGGCGGAGGTATGAGGTTGTTCTAGAAATCCTAGTTCCTCCAGGTCAGCCATTTCATTACGAATCGTAGCTGGGCTATAACCAACGTCTCCTCGCTTGGAAATGCTACGAGAACCGACGGGCTCGGCAGATCGGATATAATCGTCAACTATGGCATTGAGTATCATTCTTTGGCGTTCGGTTAACATATCTTTCCCTCCTCGCAGTCGGCTAATTTTCACCGTCGTTAGCACTCACATTCAATGAGTGCTAATCGCTAATACAAAAATACCAAACTGACATGATCATTGTCAAGTCAGTTCAGTATCTTAAGTACGGCGATTTCATCACAACAATCTTGTTTACTACAAAAGAAGTAGTCTATATACGGTTTACAGGAAAATAATCATGGATAATACGAACATAAATACTACACCAGCAATCATAGGAACGGATGTTCTTTTTACGATGGCAATAGGATCGACTTTAATTGTTCCAGCAACGATCAACACAACTGCAGCTACAGGAGAAACAGCTCGGAATAGGTTTCCTGATAGACCCATAGGAACAGAAAGGGCGATTGGGCTAATCCCAGCTGCTACAGCTAATGGAACGATTAAAGGTACCATTGCAAAAATCAGAGCAGTACCACTTCCGCTTAATATGACGATAAGAGCAGTCAAGGCTACTATTACAAGAGGTAGAATAAAGTCTAACCCATTCCCTTGAATATTTTGCATCGCTGATTGAAGCTCGTCAACCAAGCCAATTGACTTTAAACCTGTTACAAAAACGGAGGCAGCAACTAACAATGCCACAATGGGAACAGCTCCACCCATTCCTTTAAAGAAGGCTTCCGTCTTTTCTAGAACGTTCTTATTCCCCTTATGTCTAATTAACTCACATACTATAGCGAGGACAAACGAAACTAATGTTGCCACCTCAACACTAATATCTACTGAATTACCTGTAGTAAGTTGAACACCGTAAGCACCTAATAAAAGAATAATTGGGAAGATAGGAAGAAGCGCATATACCGTTTTATATAACTTCCCCCCACTGATTACTTCGGCATTGCCTACTTCAACATTGTCTTCGTTTCCAGCTTGTAAATGTAGATTTGATTTTTTATCCATTCTCTTCTGCCAGAAGTAATGAACGACAGCTATAAATATCAACGTTGGAATTGAAACTAAGGCATGATAGTTAAATACATAGTCTGTTACAGTTAAGCCTGCGAATGATGAATGTTTTGCCAATTCTTCAGCTATCGCCACATTGTCGCTTCCTAAAGGAGTTGGGACTATAGTTGCTGAAGTAGCAATAACAGCACCGGCCGTCAAAGCAGACATACCCGTTTTTCTTAATATTGGAAATAAGGTTGCAAGTAATATGATTGCTAAATTTGAAGCACTAGGAATAACGAGTGAAAGTGCATTCCCTAATAAAAATACGATAGGAACTAAAACATACACTGATTTGATTTTTGATATTGGTTTCGTTAGAGCATTTACTGTCACTTCGTTTGCACCAATGGATGACATATAGGCCGTATATCCGCCTAGCATGAGAATAATAAAGCCTGCAGCACCGAAAGTTTGTTTGAACTGCACGACTATGACCTGGAGCGGATCTAGCCAGATAGATCCCGTTGATATAAAGTCTTTAACTGCTATCTCTTTTCCCATACCCATACTAATCAATATGAGTACTATACCCATTAAGAAAAGAGTGATTTTTATATCCATTTTTTTAATTAACATGTAAATTACGATTAATACAGCAACGATAGCAGAGGCGTACATTACTAAATTCGAATCCATAACTTCACTTCCCCCTTTTAAATACTGTTGATCTTTTAATTACATTTCTTCAAACTTTCCATAAACCATTGCTTGAACATTTGTGGATCGATATCTACACATACTTTTGCATTACTGGACTTTCCTAAATACCCTTTAAAATCCACCACTGTACAACCCGTTGTCATGGAACCATTTAATTCCACATCAACAAATGTATCCGTCACTTGAAACATTTCAGGTTTTAGCAGGTAGGCAATTGCAGTACTGTCATACATTTTCAATCCTGTTTTCATGCTTCCGCCTCTATATTTTTGGAATAATTGATAAATCATTCTACCCGTTTGGTTCATATCTTTTAATTGCTCACTATCTTCAGGGTACACTAAAGCCTTCAATCCAACATCGAGTCCCACCATAACAATCGGCAGATTGCTTTGGAACACTATTTTCGCTGCTTCTGGATCGGCAAAAATATTAAATTCCGCCATCACTCCTGCATTTCCTCGAGCTGTGGAGCCTCCCATTAATACAATCTCAGCAATATTTGCTTTCACTTCTGGATACAGTTTTAATAAGAGTGCAATATTCGTTAATGGACCAATAGGAACTATAGTGATTGGTACTTCACTTTCTATAATGACACGATACATGGCATTCACGGCATTTTCTTTTAATACGAGGTCTTCCGTCGGCTCTTCAAAATCAAATCCGTCCATCCCAGTAGATCCATGTATATCACTTGCATCTATGGGTTCCTTGATAAGTGGTCTGTCTGCTCCTAGTGCCACCGGTACATTTTTATTGAAAAATTTCAGTAATCTTAAGGCGTTAATCGTTACCTTATCAAGTCCAACATTTCCCGCAACCGTGGTAATCAAACGAACTTCTAATTCTTCACTGTAGAGTGCTATTGCGAGGGCAACTGCATCATCAATCCCAGGGTCTGTATCAATAATAATAGGTCTTTTTGTCATTTCATTTTCCTCCTAGAAAATATAATAAGTAAGCGATTTCAGAATTGATATTCGGGATAGTCTTTCTAGTCTGACCACCCCCGCTTATTAATAAACTCTGCAACCTCTTCACCCGTAGGCATTCCCGTTTGTGCTCCCAGCTTTGTTGTTGATAAAGCAGCAACCGCATTTCCGTATTTACAAGCCTCACTTAAAGTGAATCCTTTGATTAATGCAAGGGCCAACCCACCATTAAAAGCATCCCCGGCTCCAGTAGTGTCCACTACATTTATTTTATAAGCAGGAATATTTATTTCCTTGCCCGCTTCAAGGATAGAAACGCCCTCACTGCCTTTAGTGACGATTAATTTTCCTTCTAACTCTTCTTCGCTTCTCTCTTTTTTCAACAGCATCTGTTCATGCTCATTTGGGGTAAGATAATCAACATCCTTTATTAATTCTGATGGTAATTGTTGCATCGGTGCTGGGTTTAGAATGACAGTAACTCCGTTTTCCTTCGCAATCTCTACCGCCTTTTGCACAGCTTCCAATGGTATTTCCAACTGAAGAATAAGAATATCACTGTCAGCAATAACATCTCGTTTAGAATTAACGAACGAAGCTGTCACATGATTGTTAGCTCCAGGTACAACAATAATACTGTTGTCTTGATTTGAGACAATGATTGTGGCAGTTCCAGTACTTATATCTGTAACCGGTTCCACATTACTCACATCGACACCTTCATCTTGTAGATGTTCAAGAATATCTTTACCAAAGCTGTCCTTACCCACACAACCAACCATTTGGACATGCGCTCCAAGTCTGGCAGCTGCTACAGCTTGATTTGCCCCTTTTCCTCCAGGATTCATTTGAAACTGACCACCAAAGAGCGTCTCCCCACTCTTCGGCACTTGAGAAGTAATCGTAACTAAATCCATGTTAATACTTCCAACAACAGTTATTCTAGGTTTCCCCTCCACACCAATCTGTCCCTTCTTAAGTTGAATTTCTCTCTATAAGTTCAACTTCTAATATATAATAGGTTTTCTCAAGCGGTTGTTGATCCATTAAACGAACTAGCATTGTTGTTGCTATTTCTCCCAACTCATAGATGGGTTGCACAATTGTCGTTAATTCTGGTATCGTTGCTCTGGATAAACTGATTCCGTCAAAGCCAATAACTGCAATATCCTCAGGCACCTTTTTTCCAAGCTGGTGAGCGGCTTTAATTGCGCCAATTGCCATAATATCGTTGGCTGCAAAAATACCGTCAATTTCAGGGTGTAAGCGTAAAAGCTCTATCGTCGCTTCAATTGAGGATTCCATATCATAGTTTCCATTCACAATATAGCTCTCACTGAACCACGGTTCCTTACCTACTACTTCTTTATAGCCTTCACAGCGCTCTTCCGCATTGACAACCGCATTGGTACCTCTAATGTGGCCGATTCTGCTACACCCTTTACTTTTCAAATAACGAGTAGCAACAATGGAACCTTTTTTATTCTCCACAACAATCGTCGGTAAACCCTTACAAATTTCTCTGTCTATACTTACTACCGGAATATTAAGCTTTTCAATCTGATCAGCAGTTAATGTATTAGAAGAAACAATGATACCGTTAACATATTTTTGTTGCAATACGTCCAAGTAGGCTTGTTCCTTTTCCCTATTCCCATCTGAATTGCACAGAATAATGTTGTAACCTAACTTAGTAGCCGTATCTTCAACAGCTCTAGCTAACTCAGGAAAGAAAGGATTCATAATATCTGGCACGATTAAGCCGATGGTATTCGAGTGTTTCTTAAATAAACTTCTCGCTACCTCGTTTGGCTTGTAGTTAAATTCTTTAATGGATTTTTCAACCCTTTTTCTTGTTTCCTCGCCCACATATCCTTTGTCGTTTAACACCCTAGACACAGTGGCAACGGATACTCCCGCATGTTTTGCAACATCTTTAATTGAAACCATGTTTTCACTCCACTCATTAAGTAACCGGTTACACACAAAATATACTACTCATTTAATTGTAAGTCAACAAAAAATAATAAACACGCATTTCTGTAGGAAAGATATAGGTAAAATGTGAAGCGACTTTAGTCCTTTGGAATGTAACGACTATCCAATTGAACAGAACGCGGAACGCACTGTACAAATCACTCTCGGCACTGTACCTTTCGTCTTTATAGTAAATTTAAATAACAACAAGCCACTATATCATTAGTCATTTTCATGTCCTAAAGATATAATGGCTTATTAGCTTAAATATAACTTTTATTCAGTCTGATACAATACTGAACTGACACGACCATTATCAGGTCAGTATTTTAAGTACAGCGATTTCATCACAGCAATCTTGCTTACTACAAAAGATGCAATCAGTCCACACTTTCTCCGGAAAAATCTCTTTCTCTACAATGCTGAATCCATTTTTCTGAAAAAAAGAAACTGCATATGTTAAGGCCATTATTTTCGGGAATTGTTGTTCTTTAGCTTCATTGATCAGAGCATCAACGAGCAAAGACCCAATGCCATGTCCTTGATGGTTAGGAGATATCCCAAGGGAACGTATCTCTACTAGATCATCACCCAGTCTACATAACGAACCGCAACCCACCATTTCCCCAGCCATTTCTGCTATTACAAACTGATCCAACTGCTTCTCAAGCACCTTACGTGAACGAGGAAGCATAATTCCCTGTTCTGCATAGCCATCTATCATGTTAAATAGATGCTCTACATCGTCAGGTACAGCTCTTCTACATACCGCTGACATGACCGTCTCCCCCTTACACACGCTCCCTATATTATGAATAAATATACAACAACGCGTATAAAAGTTCAAGACGTCAAATGCTTATATTTTCACACTGTTATGGAACCTATAAATTCGGCAAACACATCATTTCCGAACAAAATCCCTTGCTCGCTTAAACGATAGCCTTCTTCCGTAACTTCAAGAAGTCCTGCATGAACCATCTTATGAAGAGGTTTGGCAAAAATCTCATCCATTTGCTCTTGAAATTGTTCTTCAAAATGAGCACAAGATATGCCCTTCATGACCCGAAGCCCCACCATAAGGAAATCTTCCATGGCTTCTTCTTTAGATATTGGATTAACGTCTAAGCGCGGTAGACCTTGTGCCATACCTTCAACATAAGCGTTAACCCCTTTAATGTTCATATGACGTTGCCGTCCTACATATCCGTGAGCCCCTGCTCCAAGACCATAGTAATCCTCATTCAACCAATACGTCATATTATGACGGCTGTGTAATCCTGGTTTAGCAAAATTACTAATCTCATATTGCTCGTAACCCGCCTCTTTCATCCGACGCATTAATAGCAGGTACATTTGTAACTCATCATCTTCATGAGGCAGAGGAAGCTGGTTCTTCTGGTACATCGTATGAAAGAGCGTATTCTCCTCCACCTTCAAGCTATATATAGAATAGTGGGGCAAATCAAGCGCTAGCGCCTTCGTGACACTCTCATCCAGCATTTCAACCGTCTGATTCGGTAGGCCGAACATCAGGTCAATGGACATATTATCAAACCCCGCCTTACGCGCATTCTCCAAACTACGATAGACATCATCTGTATTATGAATACGACCGATCCCGGAGAGCAAATCGTTCTGAAAAGCCTGCACCCCAAAGCTCAGACGGTTTACGCCGCCTTCCTTCATAACTGTCAATTTCTCTAAATCCGTCGTGCCTGGATTAGCCTCCATAGAGAATTCAATGTCACTAGCCCAATCCGGAAAATGCTTACGAACAGACTTCAAAAAGTACGCCATCTCATTAGGCTTAAGGACCGTAGGGGTTCCTCCCCCAACAAAGATACTTTTGATCTGTCCCGGAGGATTATTAGCTACTGTAAGTTCCATCTCACGATCCAATGCAACCAAATAGTCCATGACAGGCTGATCCTTTAGAACATATGAGTTAAAATCACAGTAGAAACATTTATTCGTACAAAAGGGAATATGCAAATAAACCGCTTGTGTCTTACGGCTTCCCTGATGTCCACGTGCTGGCTGTTGCTGAAGTATAGACATAATATTCCCTCCATTTAGAAAAGGGAAGCCGCATCGGCTTCCCCCCATATTGTAATTACTTGATATTTCGTGATTTATTCGTCAATCTTCAATACCGCCATGAAGGCTTCCTGCGGAACCTCTACGCTTCCGACTTGCTTCATGCGTTTCTTACCTTCCTTCTGCTTCTCAAGAAGTTTCCGCTTCCGTGAGATGTCACCACCGTAACATTTCGCGAGTACGTTCTTTCTCATCGCTTTAACAGTTTCCCGAGCCACGACTTTGGTTCCTACAGAAGCTTGAATCGGTACTTCAAACATTTGACGTGGTATAAGCTCACGGAGCTTCTGACAAACAATACGCCCCCGATGATATGCACGTTCACGGTGTACAATGAATGATAAAGCATCGACTTGCTCATTGTTAAGCAAAATGTCCATCTTAACCAGATTAGAAGCTCTATATCCTGAGATCTCATAGTCATAAGACGCATATCCTTTGGTCCCCGATTTCAATTGATCAAAGAAATCATAGACAATTTCGGACAATGGTACATGATATGTTATCGTCACTCGCGTGGTATCCAGGTATTCCATGTTTACGAACTCACCGCGTTTATTCTGACACAGTTCCATAACTGTACCCACAAAATCGTTCGGTACGATAATATCCGCTTTGACGAAAGGCTCTTCTACACGTTCAATCGTACCAATCTCCGGATAGTTAGACGGGTTATCAATCTCAATAGTCTCCCCATTAGTCAATGCAATCCGATAAATAACACTCGGCGCCGTCGTAATAAGAGGAATATTAAATTCCCGCTCAATTCGCTCTTGAATGATCTCCATATGAAGCAATCCTAAGAATCCACAACGGAAACCGAATCCAAGTGCGGTTGAAGACTCGGGTTCGAAACTAAGTGAAGCATCATTCAATTGCAGCTTCTCTAGCGCTTCACGCAAATCGTTGTATTCCGACGTCTCGATTGGGTAAAGACCACAATATACCATCGGATTAATTTTGCGATAACCTGGGAGTGCTTCCGGTGCCGGATTCTTCGTATTGGTTACGGTATCACCGACGCGTGTGTCCCCCACATGTTTAATACCGGCTACAATGAAACCGACATCACCAACATGTAATTCATCCACAATCGTCATACGCGGCATGAATGCGCCCACTTCAATAACCTCAAAGGTTTTCTCCGTTGCCATCATTTTGATCTTGGTTCCTGCCTTGATGCTCCCATCTACGACTCTTACATAGACGATAACACCTTTGTATGGGTCATAGTGAGAATCAAATATTAACGCTTTAAGTGGTTTGTCTGAATCTCCCGTAGGAGACGGAACCTGACTTACAATCTGCTCCAATATTTCCTTGATGCCGATCCCTGATTTGGCAGAAGCTAACACAGCTTCACTCGCATCTAGGCCTATAACATCTTCAATCTCCTGCTTGACTCGCTCCGGATCTGCATTCGGCAGATCAATCTTATTGATGACAGGCAAAATCTCAAGGTTGTTATCCAGTGCCAAATAGACGTTAGCAAGCGTCTGCGCTTCAATCCCTTGTGCTGCATCCACTACAAGCAATGCGCCTTCACAAGCTGCAAGGCTACGAGACACCTCATACGTGAAATCCACATGTCCTGGTGTATCGATCAAATTCAGGATATACTCTTCCCCATCATCTGCACGATACTTAAGGTTAACAGCTTGTAATTTAATCGTAATACCGCGTTCGCGTTCCAGATCCATCTTATCCAAAACTTGTTCTTGCATTTCACGGGACGTCAATGCCCCAGTAAATTCTAAAATTCGATCAGCTAATGTCGATTTACCATGGTCTATATGCGCAATAATACTGAAATTGCGGATTTTCTGTTGTCTAGTCATTACATCTAACATGCCTTACCCCCACAAAACAGCCTGATATGTCAATCACCTCATTATAGCAGTTGTATGTTAGAGCGGCAATCCCGTGTATGAAGCAAACTCAAATTTGTTCTTGTACATACATTATTCAGTAGCTGAACTAAACAGAGATACGACAAAGCGAATGCTCTTCTCAGAGGCTTGTTGCAATAAATTGGCCGTCTTATCCGCCAATACATCCACTGTAGGCTTGGATGCCTCAGGTATTAAAATTTGCTGAGGTGTTGCATCTTTTTGTACATTCGAAATTTCTGTCTGACTCTGTTCCGATGGCACTGGGTTTGGCTGTAACGTGATGGTATAAGAGCTTACTTCTGTTGATTTATTCTGCTGAGGAATAGGAATAGTGATTTGTTGTTGCTGGCCTCCATTCGGTACCATCTGAACTTTTGGTTCCGAAGAGGACGTCTTTCCTAGACCGGACAACTGCATTCCTAGTAAAACGCCCATTCCTGTCCAGATGACAATGGCCCAAACTTTTCTACCCATACGAGACATGGACAGCCCCCTCCCAATCGTTCATTTTATGAATTAACCTTTGCTACCTTTACCATCAGCATTCTTGTCTATTTTATTTGTCTTATCCGTCTTGTCTGTTTTCACAGCACTGGCTTTCTGCGACTTTTGATCAGCGAAATAAATATCTGCAATGATATCCGCTAGAACTCGGGATGTCCGCTGCAATTCTTCCTTCGTACTATCCACTCCACCGATTTCAATGACAATACTATTAGGTGAAAGCGACTGATTATATTCACCATTACCTTGTTCCGCCGTCTTCCCCCAAATTCCCCGAGATATGCCGGGATAAGAGGTTTCTAATCGTTTGTTGATCTCATTCGCATAGGCTTCATTTTGACGCCAGTTTTTGTTCTCATGACCGATGATGAAATACATTTGTGCGTAGCTCACATTGTTGATCACCGTTGTCGTTTTCTTATGACGCTGAGAATCACGATGGATATCTAATAAGTAGGTTAATTGATCATTCTGAGCTAGCGCTTCTTTCACAGTCTGTCGTGAATATTTATAGGAGTAATTCCAGTTATAATCTTGTATAGAGGAGGCATAGTCTTTCTCAAGATGGAGGGTTCCAATCCCTCTCATCTTCAATTCCTTTGCAATAAAGCTTCCAACCTGCATAATATTTTTGGAAGAAACATCCGAATTCGGATTACTACTATTTATGCCAAGGAAGGGGTTGAAAGACTCTCTTGGATGAGAATGATAGATTAGCACTTCGTTTTTCCTTTGTATTGGATCATTCTTTTTACCACCTGGCTTAGGTGTAACTTCCTCCTCGATAACATCAGGTTTACCTACCGGTTCTGGCGTTACCACTTCGCCTTGTTGTGCTTTAGCATCAGCTACCACCTTGCCAGAATCAGGATGATAATCTTCTGGCGCCTCTACATCTTCATTTCCTGAACCCGTCCGTAGGAGAACCGGATCATTACTTCCCATCCCTGGCATTTCTCTAGCTAACAAGCTTTTCGGATCATTTGGATTGACGCTCGTAAGTAACTGGAATGCAAAAGCAGTCATTTTCTCACCCGATAATGTGGAAAAATCGTTCCCCTCATTCAGATGAGGTATTTCCATACCAATCATATCCATAAAAACACCACTCGAGAGCGCTGCGGCAAAACCCTTCATAGAAGTAACAGGAGATGAATTAAATCTCTGCTCTACCATTCCACCAAAACCAAGTAGCACGAAAAATATCATTGAGCTAAAAGTAAGCAATAGAAATGTACGTCCCATGGTTAGGACATGCAGCAATTTGGCTTTCCATTTGGCAACATTCCATAGTTGAAACCATTTTGTTCTCATCATATTGTCCTCCTGAAATCTCTTATACTTCAAATCTATGAACTGGAGATAATTACTAGAACCGAAAACAAAAAAAAGAAGCTCCGATAGATTCGGAGCTTTTCTTGGTTATTCTGATGGAATAGATCTATTCAGTGAGTATATGACCCAACATTCGACGGGTCTACCGCTTCATGCAACGCTGCATTTAATCCCGTCGCCACAATATTCGCCATATCTTCTACGAATTCATCAATTTCCTTTGGGGTCACAATGAGATCATGCCCTAAAGGCTCGAGAACCTCTTTCACTAATGCTAATCGTTCATTATCTGGCATTTCATCTAACATCCCCATAATTTCCTTAGTGCTACCTGTCACCTGATCAAAGTGCCTCTTCATCATTTCAATGGCATTGTTAACAATTGTAGAAGCATAACAAACGGTCGGCACACCTATAGCAATACAGGGTACCCCCAGTATTTCGCTCGTAAGACCTCTTCGCTTATTACCAATACCTGAGCCAGGGTGGATTCCAATATCGGCGATTTGAATGGTCGTATTTACACGTTCCAAAGATTTAGATGCTAGCGCATCAATAGCAATGACTAAATCCGGCTTCGTGCGATCAATAATCCCTTGAACAATTTCACTTGATTCGATTCCCGTCACTCCGAGCACCCCCGGTGCTATAGCACTAATATCGCGATATCCTGGAGCCACCTGATCAGGAACCAATTCGAAATAATGCCGGGTTACCAACATGTTCTCTACGACGAGTGGGCCTAACGAATCCGGTGTAACGTTCCAGTTACCTAATCCAACAATGAGCACTGAATGAGCCTTGTTAATGCCAACTAAGGTTAGGAAGTCTTCAAACTCTTGAGCAAAAGCTTCTGCTACTCGTTCTTGTAAACCCGTATCTCCACCACGTAACCCCGGAACCTCCAACGTTACGTAATGTCCTTTGACTCGGCCAATACTTCGTGAGCCTTCATCATTGAGAACATTCAGCCTAGTGATTGTAATTCCATCCTGTTCAGATACTTCTTCATCCACTCCTGGAATTGGCATATTCGACTTATTCTGTGCCATTTCTTTCGCATCTAAGGCTAAATCAGTCCGAACAGAATAATTGTGTAAATCTAATGTCACCACCATCAACCTCCTTTTTCTTTTCATGATAGTGTGCGAGAGGAAGTGGATGTTTATACGTAGCCTTTTTGGTATTGCTTTTTAAAGTTCACCGTGCTAAAATATTTTAAGTTATGAATCATTTCGATGCACTTGAATGTCTTACAGGAGGTGAATGCAATGCCGAATATTAAATCCGCTATCAAACGCGTTAAAACGAACGACAAACGCCGTGCGCTCAACGCTTCCCAAAAATCCGCTCTTCGTACAGCTGTTAAAGCCGCTGACAATGCGCTGGTAAATAATGAAGTTGAAGCTGCAAATGCTGCCATTCAAACCGCTTCCCAGAAGCTGGATAAAGCTGTTACTAAAGGTTTGATCCACAAAAATGCAGCAGCTCGTAAGAAATCTCGCTTGGCGAAAAAACTTAACGCCCTTAATGCACAAGCATAAGAAGAGCGCTATCCATACGACAATGGAAAAGTCCTGAACAGCATGTTAGCTGATCAGGACTTTTTAGCATGCTCTTAAATTGTTTTTCTATGCAACGAGCCTCAATAGAAATAATTCCAATCCTAGTACTTTATCAATTCTTCCTGTCTTCATTTGATAATCCAGATCAGCCATTCTACTTAATACATCACGTAAATCTTCAGCTCTGAACTTTCGAGCTTGTTCCCCAGCGATTTTGACTGCATAAGGATGAAGGCTAAGCTGAGAAGCAATTTGTTGCTGCGAGTAGCTCTGAGCTGCCAAATCCTTTACCTGCATAATAATTCGGAATTGTCTAGCAATCAGTGCAGCAATTTTGATAGGCTCTTCGCGTTGCTTAAGTAACTCATAATATATACCTAACGCCTTATCTATTCGAAGATTAGCAATATCCTCTACAAGGACAAATATATTCTGCTCTGTACTACGAGCTACGAGCTGATCGATGGTATCACATTCTATCGTTCCGCCATTCCCTGCGTATAAGCAAAGCTTATTGATTTCAGCAGATAACGTCTGGAGCTGTGTACCTGCATTTCTGATGAGTATATCAGCAGCTCCAGGCGCCCATATACATCCACTCTGCTTCGCCTGCTTGTCCACCCAACGCAGTAATTCTTCTCCACCTAATGGAGCAAATGACAGAACGACTGCAGCCCCTTTAACCGCTTTGACCACTTTCTTGCGCTCATCTAACTTGTCATGCTGCACTACAAAAACAATAACGCTATACTCCGCCGGATTCTTCACATATTCCAAAAGCGATTCTATCCGATGCTCAATCTTTCCACCTTCTTTGCCAGCTGTAAATACAGAAGCATCACGTACAAAGATTAGCTTGCGCTCAACCATAAAAGGTACAGTTTCAGCCTCTTCCACAATGGCTTGAATCGGAACTTCAGATAAATCATAATTCACAATGGCAAAATCACGATCCTCTTTCTGAATCAACTGATTCTCCATCAAAGAAGTGAATTCTTTCATCTGATACTTCTCCGTTCCATAAAGAAGATAAATGGGTGCTACTTCGCCTTGCTTAATCGCCTTAGCAGCTGTCTTAACATCCACGCCAAATCCCTACTCTCTATTTTAATGTAGATTATTTAGATCATATATAAGTTAATGTTTACTCTCATGATTTTACCAAACAAAAGAGGTTTCAACCACAACAAAGGGACCTTATCAGCACATGGCTTAAGGCCCCTTCGTTCCAGCTCATCTATATAAACATCGGTAAGAAAAACTCTAGAAATTCTCTTACCGGTGGTCATAACGACATTTGGATATATATGGATGGCTGATCTGTTGGGTTATTTATTGTGTAACATAATATATTCATTCTATCATTGAATGGTGCATGCGTAGAACATTTATTTAAGGTGACTTCACAGCCGTACTATCCACATGATAAGTAAATACAACGGATTTCCCCTCTTGATCCAACTGGTACGTGAAAATCATGCTATCCGATGACCATTCTCCAGATATCCACGTTCCTACTAAGTCAATCGTATGAATTCCCTCGCTTAGCTCTTCAACTCCAAAAATAGGTAATTTATTGATGGTTAGCTTCTGTCCTTCCAGAACTGCCACATACTTATTATTAGGAGAGCTCCATAATGAAGATGCAGCTATAGTATCCGTACTATAAGTTTTGTCAGAGGGGTCAAGGTCCTTTCTTTCAGTGTGTTGATCTTGTGCAGGGTCTGTGGTCTTCAGATTAGGTGCTTCTATACCCTCTTTCTCTGCCCCACTCTTAGCAGCACTTCCGCTATCTATAGCATCCTTATTCCCTGAAACAGCACCAGCACCAGCACCATTGCTTACTTCATTAGAAGTCATTTTCTGACTATCGTTCAAAGAGCTATTTAATCCCTCACTTGAAAGTACTTTATCCTTGTTGTTTGAATTCATAGAATTCTGTTTATTATGTTCTATCGTTGAATTCGCTTTATTTGGTTGGATAACTGGAACCTTATTACCTGTCTCGAACTGCTGTTGTTTGCTTATCTCAGGATCGCTCGATGCAGGTGCAGGCACATCAGTTACTGTATTTTTTTCCTCAGTCTTCATGGATGCGACAGTGTCTGGAGTGTCTGGAGTATCCTTATATAGACCAACCCCGGACGCGCCATTGGTAGCCGTCGCAGTTCCTGCCATCTCCCCATCCACGCTACTTGAAGTAACTTCAGACAACTGAACTTGTGCATCAGACAATTGCTCTGGTGAATAATTCAAAACTGCCACTCCCAAAATAACTCCCGCTGCCGCTACCCCAATTAGAGTACGCGCTGCAGTTGAGCCCATAAATCTTCTTCTCCGGTCTTTAAGTTGAGGTATAGGCGTTGGAATCATCTCAGCTGGAATGTTATCCACTGAAGCACTTTTCTCCTTACGTGCTCGATCCAAAGCATCAAGCTGTGGCATAATAGCATCCACCAAGCTATACTTAGACGCTACTATAGGAAGATCTTCTAATTCACGAGAAAGTAATTTAAGCACACGGAATGTATCCGCGCATTCTGGACAAACAGCAATGTGTTCAAACATGTCCGTTGTTTCCACTTGACTAAGATCGTAATCCAAATATCGGTGCATCCATTCCACCACCTCTGGACAATTCATCCTGACACACCACCTTTATGATACTCTTGGAGCATATTCTGTAACTGTTGCCTAGCTCTGAATAGATATGATTTAACCGTATTTAGTGGAAGGTTTAAACAATCCGCAATTTCGTTGTAAGAGAAATCCTGTAAATACCTAAGCACAATAACTGTTCGATGATGCTCAGGTAATTGATTAATGGCTTCTTGGATGTCTTCTGCCATATAAGAATTCAGTATCTCCTGCTCGACATTCTGTTTATCACTAAACACAAGCTCATGCTCGTCGATAGAAATCGTAGGCTTATTGCGACGAAATTTATCTATACAAATATTCGTTACAATGCGTTGTACCCATGTTTTAAATTGAGCCTTTTCTTCATAAGAATTAATCTTCGTGTATATACGAACTAAGGATTCCTGAGCTGCATCCAGAGCATCCTGTTCATTATTTAAGATATAAAATGCAGTTCGATATACATGTTGCTCAATGTCTCGTAATAGGGTAATTAGAGCGTCGCGATCGCCCGATTGAGCCGCTCTAATGAGTTCAAGCTCTACCACAAAGGATCCCCCTCTCCCTGCAATCTTACAGACGTGTAAGACCAGCAAATTGTTGCAAATATAACTACTTTTTTCTGAACATCTTTTGTTATAATATAATCTAAAATATTCATAGTATGATTAGAGAAACTAAAAACGCTATGTAAACCCATCCAAAGACATAGAAAAAAGCCTAGTACGGGTAATATTAGATCGTCAAAACACAAAGACCCAAGTATAGACTCTCTATGGGAATCTTACAAGAGTACAGCATGAAGTTCAACCCCTAGAATAAATTTGAAGGCCAATGTAACGCCATTTCAACATTCCTCTAATGTAATCTCTTCTACTTCTTAATTAATCATCCCCTTGTCCCAACTCATTCAAGTTTGTTTCTTACCCATATCTTATCCTCATAAACTTTCATTTGGATCTCGCCTTGCTGATCTGTACGAAATATCTGCATATCCTGCTCCTTTATACGCATTACTACATCAGGATTCGGATGCCTATAAAGGTTATTCACCCCTGCTGAAATAACTGCTGCTGATGCCTTCCAAGCTCTAAGCCAGTCCTCAGACGTAGATGTTTTACTAC
>DASXLR010000108.1:0-21672 GCA_036496075.1 Paenibacillus sp.
AGTAATTCTAGTAGTCTCTCTATTCGGAAATGTTGCATTATTTATAGATCATAAACGTGACATCAGAAATGAAGAATTGAAATATGAATTATTGAATGCTTACATTCAACGAGATCTAGCTCAACTTGAAGCAACTATACAGTATCAACTAGATAATAATTGGAAAAATGAAACTCTTGTTACCCAGAAACTAGATGATGCCATCGATTCAATTATCTTACACAGTGGAATGGAAAGAGATAAGGATAAGGAAGACATCCTTATGAAATTGTATGATTACATGAATGAGTTCAAGATTGGTGACGGAGCTTTAGATGTTAGCCTAAACGATAAGCAACGTGCCGATTACATCTATTTAGGCCAGAAGCTGCGTTCAAACGGGTGGAAGTCTGGCGTTGGATATGATACAAGCTGGGATTCTTTTGCATCAAAAGTAAAGGAGTTCGTAGGGGAGTCATAGCAGTCATAAGTCTGCAAACGGATGTGCATGGATGCTCATTTTTCTATTAGCAAGATGATCTGGTTTCAATTTTTAACTGTTGATTTTCTGAATTTATATCCTTGCTCTACTGATATCAAAAAGAAGCTGGCGGGAGATTGCGAAGGAGCTGGGGATAAGTCGCAGCCATGTGTCACGGATTGAGAAGCGTGCGCTCATGAAGCTGTATCATGAGTTTTATAAGGCGAAGCGGTAAGGTCTTAGATAATAACTAAAGATTCACTATAGAATGTTTTAAAAGCGACTTGCCAACAAGGGAGTTGTTTGTTACATGTATATGCGAATAATGATAAATATCAAGTCCCATCTCAGAAGCAACTTAATTATTTTAAGAGACAGTTTTTTATAGCTGAAGATATAGTTCAACAAATTATTGTTCTAACTCAGCTATTAAAAATTCATAAAAAAGTAGTTGGCACTGTTAAATTAGAAAAGAGTAATGAGGTGAACTCAGCCCTGTGAAATTTCTTTGTAGGGCTTATTTTGGCATTTATGTGACAGCAGATTGCTAACAAGCAATAAAAAATAGGTTTCAAGATCCATGAAACTACAATAGCCACCAGCCAACGACACATGTCTTAAGTAGTATCTTTCTGGTTATGTCATTATTCGACAATAAAAAACATAATTATACAAAATTATTCATTGTTGGAATCCTGTTGAAAGATTACACTTTCTAAGTGTGAATTTAGGAGAATAATCTATTTAATAGGAGGTAATTTGTTTTGAAAAAGATAGTCACATTATTGTTGATTCTATCTATCTTACTTGGTAATGTCAGCCAGATGTCGGGCTATGCTAATGCCGCAGGAGCTGCTGTAAGTGACCTCCTTACGGAGAACAAGCCATCGCTCGAAACTGATGATTTGGTGCCATTGGTCTCGAAGAGCACTAACGATGCAGTGAGTGAAATTTTGTCAGCTATGACAGTAACACAGGATACATACAGTAAAAGTTTGCGGGGAAGATATTTAGTCAGTTTGAAGAAAGATTATCCTGTAAGTGTGTCTAGTGTGGTTTACAGTGTGTATGCAGAAACATCTGAACCTGGTTTGACGAATAGTACTGTAAATCTAAGTCCCTTTGCGGAGATGAGAAAGCAACAGTACAATCAAGATCTCGCACAAAAAGTTAATTTATATCATGTGAAGGACCTGGAGAGTGCCAATGCACTCTATATGGAATTGCATCCGGAAGAAGTCAACCAATTGCTTGCGAATCCAATGGTTGCTGCGGTAGAAGAAGACAAAGCGATACAAATTGCGGAGGAGAAGGCGCTCACACAGGTGGAAGAGCAGCCGATTAAGGAAAGCTCACAAACGATTCCTTGGGGAATTCATTCCACGGGCTCGTACATTACTAGACAAGCAGAGGGTTCAGGCGAAAGACGGATTAAAGTGGCGGTGTTTGATACGGGAATATCTAGCCATCCGGATCTGAACATTGCTGGTGGAGTTAGTTATGTAGATACTTCTCCGGGTTATGCAGATGACAAGGGGCATGGAACACATATTGCCGGTACGATTGCCGCCTTGGATAATTCATTCGGCGTAGTAGGGGCTGCACCGGATGCTGAAATTTATGCGGTAAAAGTAGCTGACTCTTCTGGCGACGGATATACAAGTTCGGTCATTCAGGGTATCGAGTGGGCTATTGATCATGACATCAATATCATTAATATGAGCTTCGTGTCTGCTCAATATAGTGAATTACTGCACAAAGCCATAAGAAAGGCAAACTCTGCCGGCATCATTATTGTGGCTGCGGCAGGCAATAACGGTTCCGGAGAGGATACGCTGCAATATCCTGCTAAATACCCTGAGGTTGTTGCCGTCGGTGCGATAGAGTCATCACACCACCGTACGGACTTCTCGGCTACAGGCGATGAGCTTGATCTTGTAGCTCCGGGCTTTGGTGTTATGAGCACCACGATGAATGGTGGATACGGTGTTTCCTCGGGAACATCCAACGCAGCTGCACATGTCACGGGTGCCGCAGCGTTGTTATGGGCCCACCATCCATCGCTTAGTGGACAGCAAGTCATTGAGAAGTTATATGTAACAGCGACGCCGCTCGATACATCGCATGAATCTGGTCACGGAATTATTAATATTGCCAAAGCAGAAGGAGTCATTACAGGTTCGATTGCTCCATTATCCGAAGAGAATCTCTCAGGGCTTAATACGATTATTCCTTCTTTGCCAGACAGTGAAATAGGAATTGCTTCGTATGACCATAAGAATGACGGTGCTACTATCCATCCCGGGGATAAGGTTACGGTCTCGTTAAAGCTGGAAGGAGATGAGCATGGAGAGAACCCTCATCAACGGGTTGAAGTGGAAGTTACTTCCGCCTCTAATCCGCTTCAAGTCATTACAAGTAAAACAATAACCGGGGTGGAACTGGATAAAGATATTCCATATACTTGGCAAACGTCTTCGTCTACGCCTACCGGTACATATAATATCAAATACAAATTTCCTGCCGTGCCATCAGGGGTATATGATTATCGGTTTACTGTTTTTGTGACTGAAGCAGGCTTAGGGCAAGATACTTTTGAACCTAATGATACATTTATTACCGCCAAAAATGTATTTCCGGAGAATAGCTATATCTCCTATATTTCCTCGGCCAGTGATGTGGATTACTACAAACTGACAGCTGAGGAGACCGGGCAAATTCCTATCGGGTTAACCATTCCCTCGACGGTGGACTATGAACTCGATATATATAATGCATCCGGACTTCCGGTATGGAGTTCTTCTAATGGAACCGGAGCAGCAGAGCATGTGGACTTACAAATTACCAAAAATAAAGTTTATTATCTTAAGGTTACCGGATTCAGCGGCCAGTTCAGCTCCTCGCCGTATACCTTAATTCTGGGAGCCATTGAAGCTCAGCCATTTGCAGTCCCTACTGGTCTAGAAACGGCTGCCTATGCGAACAGCATCAAGCTGACCTGGGATGCGATGCCTGAGGCTGTACTCTATAAAATTCGGATTAACGGAGTGGATAAAGGTACCTCCAACGTCAATTCATACACCTTTCTGAACTTGATATCCTCACAAGGCTATCTCCTGGAAGTAGCAGCAGTTTATCCGGCAGGTACCAGCCCTTATGCCTCTGTTCAGGCATCTACTACCCTGCCGGAACTAATTGTCTATCAGCCGCAGGATGTAAATCAGGCATCCCGCAGCACTCAGCTGTTCAGCTTTAAGCCAGCTACTACCGGGGTGTACCGGATTTTTACCAGTCCATACCAAGGCAACGGCCCCGCAGTGGATACTGAACTTTCTATTTATAACAATCTGCAGCTTAATAAGCAGCTAGCAGTGAATGATGATACGAATGACACGGTCTTCTCAGAGATCCGAATCAGTTTGATTGGCGGACAGACTTACTATGTCAAAGTGAATGGTTTTGATACAACTGCTTTGCGTACGAGAATTACTGCAGATGTAATCAGCTCAAGCATTCCTTATATACAGCAAGATCATCCAGTAGATATTAACGAACAGGCCGGTAATAGTAATGTATATGTCTTTGTACCTGCAAGTACTGGTAAATTCAGAATAAACACCAACCGCTATGGCGGAAATGCAAGTTCGAAGGCTAACGATACGGATCTCTCTGTATTTGCGAGTGTAGATATGGAAGAAGTAATTACCGGCGGCTATAACGATGATAAAGCAGACTCCATGTTCTCAGAGGTGACTGTGAATCTCAGTGCGGGTGTTCCTTATTACATTCGTGTAGATGAAGTGAATGGTGGCAAAACGTATGCACGGCTGCTAGTCACTTCAGCTGGACAAACCGCATTCACATCCCTGAACACCGGGATACCAATTGACTTATCCAAGGCAAGCGGAGAAGAAGCCTATCTGCAATTTACACCTGTGTCGACAGGTAAATACCGTTTCTTCACTTCCAATTACCAGGCGACTTCGCAGCTGAACGATACCGAAATAGCCTTATATACGGACACAGATCTTAAGAATTTGCTTGATTCCAATGATGATGCCCGTGACTACAGACCGTATGGTGAACATTTCTCTAAACTGGAAGTGAACTTAACTGCGGGAATGACTTACTATGTCACGGTACGAAGCTTCGGTTCAATCAATGGATTGCAAACGCGGTTTGCAGTGGAAGAGATGGAGCATAACACTGCGGGTTCTGCGGTGAACTTACCCTTTGGTGAATTAGTAACTACAGATTCACATGGTGCTCCACTCGTAATTTCGTCCTTGTACGATATTGATTATTACAAAATAGAATTGACTGCTCCCGATCAGATCAGCTTGTATCTGTCAGAGGGTGAAGGGACCATTGAGGATCCCCACGGAAATATCCGTGGCTACTTCAGTGCCGAGGGGCAGATGTCGTTTGACTTGGATGCAGGAACATATTATCTGAAGATCCAGAGCGGCTGGGAAGGTCCAGCTTGGGGTTTTTCAAAATTTGAGTATGAGTTATCAGCGGATAAAAACAATATAGAGTATATACAGGGTGAAAATGAGTTCATGTCTACCCTGCGTGCTCTGAAAGCTAGCGCAGTAAAAAGCTTTGATGCTACGCCTGGTAATAAAGGTTCTGTCAAGGTTCAGTATAAAAATAAGGTGAAAAATACTAACCTTAAGGTAGAGATCAGAACAGCTAATTTAGCAAACGGGATAAGAGTTTATGAATACACCAAGGAAGGAAGTTTTAACAAGGATACGCTAACCGACATTTTCTGGAATGGATCGGTTGATTCCAAGTCTCAGGAGAAATATTGGTATGCAAATTATACAGATTCAATCTCTGGAACGCCTCAATACTGGGCGAAGGATGGTTATTATAAGATATTTGTTTCGCGTTTGGATGGCAGTAAGAAAAAACAAACTCAAGAATTCCTAGTGCAGGTAATCAACGATCCGTTAAATGGGTTAAATATTATTCCATTGCCTCCAACTATTGAGAAGGGTAAAACGATCACAGCAAACACGAAACCTTGCAAATCTTGCAAAAATTATTTTGAGCGTTATATTTTGCACCCTAATGATTATGCCTATGAACTAGAGTATGGAACTTGGTTTGCAGAGGTATACGGATTAACGGGCATTCAGAAATTTGCAGCCGGGGCATCAAAATTAATTACTTGTAGTGAAGGTAATGCGAGAAAGCGCCTACAATGTACCTTGGACAATGTTGGAATGATACCAATACTGGGCGAAGGCGCTGATGCAATCAATGGTGTGATTTACTTTGTGAATGGCGATTATGTTGATGCCTTATTGTCAGCCGGGGCGATCGTCCCAATTGTAGGCAATTATGTTACAGCGGGAAAGAAAATTTCATATACCGCAGCTAAACGTGTTGAATTAGTCTATAAATTGAACCCCTGCGGATGTGTTCCTGAAGGAACGGAAATTATTACAAAAGATGGACCCAAGCCGATAGAGCAGATTCAGATTGGTGATATTGTATTAGCTAAAGACACAGATACTGGAAAACAAGCATATAAACCTGTCGTAAATCTATTTAGTAGAGAAAATACTGAGATTTATAACCTTGAAATTCAAGGTGAACTCGTTCAAAGCACGGGGAACCATCCATTTTGGGTGAAAGGAAAAGGCTGGATAACCGCTGATGAGTTAACTCCTGGAGATTTACTTGAGAGGCAAACAGGCGCTACCGTTGAATTACAGTCTGTTGAATTAAGTAATAAAGAATCTAGGGTATATAATTTTGAGGTAGAAGGATTTCACACCTTTTATGTCTCTGCACTAGGACTTTTAACGCATAATTCAATAGCAGCTTGTGAATTGTCTAATTATACTAAAGTAGTAACCTATAGATTGTCAAAATCAAAAGGAAAGCCCAGTGCGATTTTAAATGCAGAGTTGAAGGCTGCGACGAAAATCATAAAAGAGCCCTACTGGGAAGCTCATCATCTAGTTCCGGTACAAGTGCCTCATGAAGCAGCACAGGAAGCAAGAGATATATTGGCGAGTGTGAATATTGATATAAACTCATCAGCTAACGGGGTTTACTTGCCCCCAGCAAAGCTAAAGACATCACCGTCTACGCTATCACTAGAAAACGGGAATTATTTAGTCTCTACTCATAATACCAGCCATGGGGAAGATTATTTTAAATTTGTTAGAAATGCATTATTGCCAGTAAAGAATATTAAAGACCCTATGGAAGCGCAATTAGCAGCAATTGAAATCCTGAATAATCTTAGAGAATCATTATTAACTGGTCAACTGAAAATTTTTAAAGAATTGGAATAATGAAAAACGAGGTGTACAAATGAAAGTATATGAATTAAGTGTTAATAATTCTAAGACAACTACATTGGTTATGAAAAATCGTGAAGAACTTTCATCTCATTCTATTCGTACTGAATTCAAAGGACAGGAATTAGAGAAAACTTGGCTACCTGTTGAATTACAGACGCTTGAAAGTAAGATATTCAATGATTTTCTTGATTTTGTAAGCGGTAAGCCTGTTGTTTCTGAAAAGGTTACGCAGATACTTAAACCATATACAGCACATGAGGTGGAGTTTCTTCCTCTCGTGCATGATGGGCTTGATATATGCCTAATTAATGTGACCAATATTTTAGACTGTGTGGATTGGCAGAAGTCGAAGGTCAAATGGTTTAAAGAGAAGTATTTTTTAGGTTTTGATAAATTAGTTTTTGATTTTGCTAGAATTCCAGAAAATACTTATATGTTCAAAATTGAAGAGTTGGCAGAAGGAACGATATTTGTTACTGAATTATTCAGAGAGCTTATCGAAGAACATCAATTGCTAGGTCTGGACTTCTCGGTCGTTTACGATTCGGAGCGTACGGAGGAAATGGAACAAGAACGGCAACGTAAATATGAAGCGGCACTGCTGGCTATTGAGAATAACAAAGGTGTGGAGTTTTCTTATGCTGAAGCTGAGCAAAGAATGGACCAAGGCAAGGCTGTTGAAAGCGGGAAATGGAAAATGCAGTTCGATGAACAAGGAGAATTGTGGCTGGGGGAACTAACACTGGATCTGAAGTATCAATGGGGTAGACCCGTGTATATCCCACCCATCCTTCTTGGCTACTCCTGGCATGAAGTTGACTTGACTCAAATTAAATCTAAGCATATGGAGGAATGAAATGTACTCATTAAAGCGATCCTTTACATTTATCATAAGCTTTATCCTTGTCTTCACGCTTCTCATCCCCGGTATTGGAACTGGAACACCTTCGGCGGCAGCCGCCGAGGGTGCTCCGGTAACAGGACATCTGCTCAAGGGCAATCTTAATGTAAACGGAATTTATTATGGGACAGTAGAGCTTGAACTCTCCGTTCAGAATCCGGGATCTGGAGTTTCTTCAACCCGCTATAGCCTAGATGATGGAGGATCTTGGCTGACCTATAGTCGACCGCTCTCTTTCTCGGACAAAAGAGTATATCATATCCTTTATCAGTCCCTTGGACTAAATAACAATAACGAAGCACCAAAAGAAGTTTATTTTACGATAAAGAAAGATATTTTCCCTCCTGAAACATCCGTTTCAGTAATGGGGACGTTAGGACAGAATTCTTATTACACCAGCGCTGTTACAGTCTCCCTGAATGCAACTGATGCGCATTCAGGAATACAATATTCAGAATATAGCTTGAATGCGGGACAGAGCTGGAACCGGTACAGCACTCCTTTTGCCGTGGATGGTGCTAACACGATCATTCATTATCGTTCCACGGATGTGGACGGAAATGTGGAAAAGGCGAAAAAAACCAAGATCAGTGTGGATCTGGAGCCTCCGTCTTCTCCTGACTTCAATATTAGTCCGGATGTATGGAGCAACTCCTCCTTCACCGTTACTATAACGGATGGTATTGACAGTCAGAGCGGTATTTTGAAATCACAGTATCGTGTAGGAAACTCCGGAGAATGGCTTGATTATACGCAGCCTGTAGAAGTAAGAGGGGAGGGGCTGACGAATATATATGCCCGGACACTGGACTACGCCGGAAACAGCAGTGTGGCAGCTGAATATACATTGCAGTTTGATAAAATATCTCCGACAGTACCAGTGATTAGTCTTAGTACATCTGATTGGACGAATGAAACGGTCTATGTCAGCCTAGATGGAGGAACAGATGCAGAGAGTCTAGTTCGAGGCTACGATTATAAGGTTGGTGGGGCCGCAGAGTGGAGTGAATACGTTAATTCATTTCCTGTCCGTGGAGAAGGAATCACCCCGGTGTATGCTCGGTCGATTGACATGGCGGGAAATGTAAGTCCAACTGCAGAGGGAGCCGTTAAGATCGATTTAACAGCCCCTGTTGCACCGAAGAATATTTTTAAAGTTAATCAGTTCGGTACTTCTGCACTCATTCGCTGGTCAACTGGTTCAGACAGTCTGTCAGGAATAAATGAGTATGAAATTTTGAACGGAGAAGAATTGCTCGGCATCACGAAGGATCAGCAGATCAAACTGGAGAATCTTCGCCCGAATGAAAAGTACTCCATTACTATAGTCGCCATAGATAATGCGGGGAATATTTCTGAAGAAACAGTTCCACTAGTCTTCTTCACCAGCAGCATTGCGGTATCCGGATACCGTGATCATACTTTTGCGTTGAATAATCAAGGGCAGGTCTGGGGATGGGGGCTCAACAATAAAGGACAGTTGGGAGACGGAACCCTTGCTACCCGCAATGTTGCGACAAGAATTTCGGCGCTTGATGGTTTTTCTATGATTTCATCGGGATTGACCCAGAACATTGGGCTGCGTGCCGATGGAACCGTGTGGACCTGGGGACAGGATAGTTACGGTATTAATTTATCCTTGCAGGCTATAGCCGGACTTGATCATATTGTGTCTATCGCCTCCGGTCTTGGACACTTTGTGGCCTTGAAAGAGGATGGAACGGTCTGGACCTGGGGAAATAACGGTTTTGGACAACTGGGGACTGGAACGATCAATAATTCAGCGACTCCTGTACAAGTCAGCGGATTAAGTTCGGTTGTTTCGATTGCTGGTGGGTATTACAACACTATGGCGTTGAAAGAAGATGGTACGGTATGGATCTGGGGAGATGGCTCCAGAGGAATTCTTGGATATACTCCAACTGCTGAATATAAGCAACTTATACCTCTGCAAGTTCAAGGACTGGCCGACATTGCCCAAATTGATTTCTCCTACATGCATGGAGCTGCTCTAAAAAGAGATGGAACTGTGTGGACCTGGGGCTTTAACGAAAGTGGCCAACTGGGAGACGGTACGGTCACCGATCGTTCCATTCCTCGAGTCATTACGAACTTGAATGGAGTCATTAAAATTTCCGCTACTTATGGTCATAACCTTGCGCTTACAGAAGCAGGAGAGGTTTGGGCCTGGGGTAACAACTCTTATGGAGAACTTGGGGATGGTTCAGGTATTCAGAAGAGATTAGCACCTGTGCGCACTGCACATCTCGAAGGCATCGTAGATATAGAGGCAAATGAGCTTTACAGTTTTGCAGTTAAAAAGGATGGCTCGCTATGGTCATGGGGCGTCAATACGTATGGTCAACTGGGGATTGGATCAACAGCGGCTCAATTTACCCGAATGATAGTAAGTGGAATTGATTATCCGGCTGATATATTGCCACCGAGTGCACCGGGATCATTGGTTTCAACCGGGAAAACATCATCCACCGTCGTGTTGGCATGGACACCTTCTACGGATAATCATGCAGTTAAAGAGTATTTGGTCTATAGAGGGACTAACTTAATTCAGTCTTTAGGTGTGGATGGAAAATCTATAGATGCTGTGACAAGTTATACATCCACAGGGCTTTCACCTAATTCAGCGTATACTTTTTCAGTAAAAGCCAGGGATTATGCAGGCAATCTTTCCGCCGCCAGCAATGAAGTAACAGTTAAAACAGAGGCTTCTTTGCCTATGATGGTATCGGCAGGGTCCAATCAGACCTATACGCTTAAAAGCGATGGTTCGATTTGGTCGTGGGGGAACAACTCCAGCGGCCAGCTTGGGAACGGTTCATTAAGCAGTGCTCTTTCTGCAAAGCAGACTGTGAATATGTCTTCAATGATTTCTATTTCTGCAGGCGGCTCTTTTGGGCTGGGCTTGAAAAGTGACGGAACCGTCTGGGGATGGGGACAAAATACAATGGGACAGCTAGGTAATACGGTCCTTACAGAGCAGCAGTACCTACCCCAAAAAATAGAAGGATTTAATTCCGTTGTGGCAGTCTCCGCTGGGAATACCCACTCCTTGGCACTCAAAAACGATGGAACCGTATGGGCTTTTGGTTCAAATATATTTGGGGAATTAGGGATTGGGTCGAACAGTAATATGTATACACCAACCAAAATACCATCATTGACTGGAGTGAAGGCAATCAGTGCAGGGATGTTCTACAGCCTGGCTCTTAAAACAGACGGAACCGTCTGGGTCTGGGGTAGCAACAGCTATGGACAACTGGGCGATGGCACCACGGACAACAGATTGACCCCGGTGAAAATAACTTCTCTCTCAGCAGTGAACAGTATTTCAGCAGGCTTATATCATTCACTGGCATTAAAGGAGGACGGAACCGTCTGGGCCTGGGGCAGTAATTCTAACGGTCAACTTGGGGACGGAACGACTTCTTCTCGCATGACTCCTGTCAAAGTCAGCTCACTTACAGGAGTAAGTCAAATAGCAGCAGGGATGTATCATAGTTTAGCCAAAAATACTGTAGCAGTTTACAGCTGGGGCTCCAACGCATCCGGGCAGCTTGGAAATAACAGCAGTTACAATTCTTCTGTACCTGTAGCGATTTCTTCTCTATCAGTCACTAAGGATATCGATGCGGGCTATAGCCATAATGGGGTCGTGACCAGCACTTCAGTTATGACTTGGGGCAGCAATATTAACGGCCAGTTGGGAAATGGGACACTTACCGATGCCGGTATCCCTGTAACCGTAAATGGACTGGCTGCTGCACAATCCAAGACTACGCAAGGCGGTAGTGCTCAAGGAAGCAAAGATTCACTGGATGCTCAATCCAGCAAAGGTGAAGTCAAGGATATTATTTTGCCGAACAATTTCGAAATACCCGATCTGATAGC
The DNA here is from genome assembly GCA_036496075.1 of Paenibacillus sp. Lineage (GTDB taxonomy): Bacteria > Bacillota > Bacilli > Paenibacillales > Paenibacillaceae > Paenibacillus_AQ. Next base: position 11,597 of record DASXLR010000108.1, read on the forward strand.
ACCTACAGCTCCTGATGAGGTCAAGATCCAGATGGATAAGGAGCTACTGGATGTAAGCTGGAAGGCCTCAACAGATAACAGAAATGTGAAAGAATATTGGGTGTATATCAATGATAAACTTGTTTCAAAAACTAAATTAACTGAGGCTGTTCAATTACTAACGCCAGAAGGTCAAGTCCTTACAATCACCATAAAGGCAGTTGACGAAGCTGGGAATATATCAGACTCAAGTATGCCGGTTTCTCCTTAAGATTTGCATAGAACGATAAGAAATATGGAGAAGTCCCAGGAATTTGGGACTTCTCCATATACATGATGAGGGGTTGTATTTCTTGAAAAAGTCACCTGTACAGAAAAAGGCTTCGAAAGTAAAACGCAATACAGCTATAAGTATATTCACGTTCATTTTACTTGCTTTAGTGATTGTAGTCATAGTAGATAATTCAGCAGGTAAAGCCTCTTCCATTGAGGATATGCCGAATTACACACAAATTAAGGGAGACTATAAGGCGGAAGGTCTCAAGTACGAAAAACAGCCGCATCTTGGAGATTCCCAGGCTAAGGTAAAGGTTGTCGAATTCGCTGATTTTAAATGTCCAGCCTGCAAAAAATGGAAAGAAATAAACATGCAACGCTTCATAAGTGAGTTTGTAGATACAGGAAAGGTTGAACTGTTCTTTATCAATTATGCCTTTATAGATCGAGACTCCATTCTTGCGGCTAGTGCGGGGGAAGCTATTGCCAAACAGAATAACGATAAGTTCTGGGAGTTCTATGATGTGCTCTACAGACACCAAGGCGATGAAAGTGAAATTTGGGCAACCGAATCCTTCCTGCTTGATTTGGTAAGGGAAAACATAAGCGACATCGATTACAGTTTGTTTGAGAAAGATTTGAAGGGACATACATATATGCTGGATGTGAAAGAGGATTACAAGACAGCCGGTCATTATGGGGTTAACGGTACGCCACAATTTATGGTGAACGGAGGGTTGTTGCCGGATTCCTCTTATGAAGGATTGGTTAGTGCCATTAACGAACAATTGGAAGCCATGGCCTCTTCGCCACAATAAAAAGAGGAACAAGAAATTGGAAATCGAGGTTCAAAAGGAACCGCAAACCTATTCTCCACTCGGCTCTTCAGGTCTCGGCGGCTGGCAGGTGCTTGTGCAGATCGGATAAAATTTGAATTGAAGGTAGGGGGGCTTTATTTGAAACTTCATGCATCTATAACAATAAAGACATATATACGGAAATAAATGAAATAGAGTTTACTAATTTAACTTTTGATATTGATAAACTGCAAAATGCTAACTTTGTCATAGGTCCAGGGGGGATTGATCAAGATTATTGTAGATAATAAAAAAATATAAATAGAGTAATTCCAAACGTTAGTGAAAAAGTTGAGAAAAGCAACTTGAAAATTCGTTTCAAAGAGAAGTGGTAAATAAAAAAGCAGGTAGCTTTATTCGAGCTGAAGCAGGCCGTCATTAAGCTAGGTTTTTTGTTCGAAAATTCGTCTGAAAGCCGGCTATCATCCATAGCTGCTGAACGAACCCGGATCACGACATAACCGTACCACATGGTATGTCTTTTTTCGATTATAGCCAGACAATAATATAGAAAATCCTCGATGAGTAACAAGCGAGATCGCTAAGAGCAGATATGTTCTATGTACTTTTTTTGCTTTTATAATTTGTGCTAAATTTACATCATATCGTGTCCATAACCTCAAAAAATTCGATAACACTGGGGAAGACATGGAGGATCTAATCTCCATTGGCACAATCGGCCTAATTAAAGCTATTGAAAGTTACCGTCCGAACAAAGGGACAAAGCTGGCCACTTTTGCAGCACGTTGTATTGAAAATGAAATTCTGATGCACCTAAGATCCTTGAAGAAGACTCGTAAAGATGTATCTTTGCACGATCCAATTGGGACAGACAAGTTATGTTTCGCGGATTGAGAAGCGAGCGCTCATGAAGCTGTATCATGAGTTTTATAAGGCGAAGCGGTGATTTGAAAATTTAGGATAATAGCCTGTAGGATTGAACTATTAATATCTCAATCCTACAGGCTATTTGTGTTTCTGTATCATATGAAAATGTTGGAATTCATCGTAGGGATTCTTGCTTTCTAGTATACTTGTACGAGTAGCCCGAAAATAAAAATATATTAGTATAGGAGGCTTCAATGCAAAAATTCGAAGATGTGCTTTCGTTTATTAGTCAATCTTTTTTGAAGAAAGATGAGCAACTAGAAATGCGAAGGACAATAAGTGAAGCTTCACTTATAGATATAGATATTGTAAAAAGAACTGCACGTACAATACGAAGAGTAGGGATCATTATGATTGCACGAGAGTATCCTTCGATTGTTGAAGATCCTCCGGATCAACAGCTTTTAAGTTGGACAGTAGGAAAACGTGCCGCATTAGACGATAATCAACAAACCTTTGATTGGCTTCATAAAGGATGGATTTTGAAAGAAGTGCGTTTTAAAAATGATGGGAAATCTGTAGAACGAATTCATTACCGTGTGGGCTATTTATTATATGTATATTTAACGAATAAGCAATCGGATGAGCAGCGGGATAGTTTAGATCAATTTACGCAATACCAGTCGAATGCTACTCCGAAAATGGAACAAATCACGTATTTACATGACGAACGATTATTTCAGTTGAAGGATTTGGCATTATTCTTATCAGATAGTTTACAGTGGGGCCTTAATGATTTAGAAGAACAGTATATTTTTCCTGCGAATTGGAGCTTATCTAAACGAATCAACGGTTTAAACTTTTTATTAGCTTTTCTCATGATTTCTAGCAACAAAGAGATATTTGATTGGAAAGAAATTGGTGCTCATTATTACCCGAGTATTGGAGGCTCTAAGGCATTTGATGCGTATAAAGTTGAGTTTCTTAACTTTTTGGAGACGCTAAGTGGTCAATCGCTGGAAACATTAGGGATGATTAGTGGTGGTCAAATTACGTCAATCTATTTTGCTGGAGATCTTGAAGGAACTTGGTCGAGTTATCAAGCAGGTCCTGTGCATGCTTTAACAAATATTTCGGTTTCACAAGACCATTATTCAACTAGAGCAACAACACTCTGGTTAGTTGAGAATCGAGCCGTTTTGACTCGGATATCTGCAGAACCTCATTTCTTGCAGGAGACAAATTCTTTGATAATATGTGTGGATGGTCATCTTCGAAGTGCGCATAAACATTTCATTAGACAATTGTTGTTGAATAGTCGTATCCAGCAAACCATCTTTTGGAGCGACTATGATGAAGCTGGATTGCAAATAGCAGGAGAGATGTTTCAATCGCTTATGGGACACGCTGTGTGGCATAAATGGATCTGTCCAGATCACTCGATAATAACCAATTGGTCAGAGTATCAATATAACATGGAGAGTTTACTACAATATTCGAAATCGGAACAAGAGATCGTTTTAGGGGAGGCAAATGATTGGAGAAGCTGGATCAACCACTAATTTCAATTTTTCAAACAAATGAATCCAAACCGGAAATGCATCAGGCCTTGAGGGATGTTGCATTATTATCTGGGGTTCTTAATGATCTCAACTCACAAAACTTTCTGCAAACACCTATCGAAATTCTACGATTCCTACGTATTATTCAACTGATTAATGAAGAAGCTTTGGGACTCGATGAACCGATTGAAAATGCAGATACGCTATACTTTCGTTATCGAAATCGTTTTGATGATCTTGAGCCACCAAGTAAGAAAAAGGTCGAACAAATTGTAAATGTCCTAGTGAAGTATAACTGGATATCCAAACAAACAAGGCAACTTAAAATGCGAGATGTAGGTAAGCGGATGATGGATACACTCATACGTCTTGCTAATGATTCATTAGCTTACTATATGCATGATGATATTGGTAGATCTTTATTCCAAGCTAGACGGGATGCCGAGCTTAGCGAAGCTTATGACGATCATGGCATTTCTGGTGGTAATAAAATTGCTAGTATGATTCGTAACGTTGAAAATGCGATTCAATTGATGAAAGAACGTGAGTTGGAGCTGTTAGCAGACCGTAATGCGTTACCTCAATTAGAGATCATACATCAGTTAATGCAGGAATTAGAAATTAAACTATCAGAACGATTCCGCCAATTTTATACGTTAGAGGATAGTCTGGTACTCAGTAATTTAATGCAATTAGGCACTTCTGCACTTGCAGATGGCACGAATTTGAGCATGGGGATGATCAATAAGTATCTAAAATTTACAATGATGAAGCAAACGATGCTATTATCCTCGATAAATCCAGAAAAAGTAAGGCTGTTTATTATACAAATGTATGATCCACCTCAAGAATCAGACATACCAAACGCTCATCAAATTATGAGCTTTATGGAGCAAAATGAATACGAAGGTGAGTCCATGGATGGTTTATGGATTCCGATTAAATTCGCTGCACCTCTTTCAGGAGAAGCAGTATATGAAGGCATAGAATATCTAGAAAACTATGAGCCGATTGTTGAATTGATGCAAGAAGACGACCAGGAAATACAATATATAAATGAGGAAATGGATATTGCTTTATTAGAAGATATGATGGGAGATTCAAAGTGGTTGCTTACCAAATCCATGATTGAAACGGAAGCGATTGAAGTATTCATGAAGGAAGTGGAGGCTGCTCCTATAGAGACTGTAATGATTGAAGCGACGTCTACGGCGTGGGGAGATGCAATTAACGCGCTTACTGCGGTATCTGCATTGGTAGGGAGTAAGAAGTTAACGTTGGAGGAAGCAACGGATGATTCAAAAGTTCAAGCCTCTCTTTATGAGAAGGAATGGGACTGGATGAATCGTGATGATATCAACCAAGTGGTCAAACATAAAAATTATCGCACTATAAAAAATAAGGACATTGAAAGTATGCATGAGAGGAGTGATGATGAAATTGACGGATGAAATGAATATAAATCCTCTTAATGCCATGCAAGCTATCAAAGGAATGCTAACTGAGGAGGAAGAGATCGTGTTTATGAATCTCTTATTCTCATCCTCTGCAACAATACGTGCGGGGAATTTCGGATTATCCAGGCGTGAGGTGGAGAAGCAATTAATGATCTCCGGTGATGATGAGAAGTTTGATTCATTTCTGAAGCGTGTTAATCAAGCGGTATGTCGGTACTTTAAAGTGATCTTTGATGAGAAAAAGGATCAAGTCATCGTCATGATGAGAGTTTCTGCTAAATCTGCACGTAGTACATTGTCTAAAGAAAGTTTAGCAATCCTTCTGTTTATGTTTTACCAGCAAGAAGTTTTACAGCATGAGTATACATTATTTGATCAGTTGTTAAATGCCCTTGGACATGAGACTACAAAGGCAAATCAACGTTTGAATCTGAATATAGATCAGTTGAAGAAAATTGGCGCACTTGAAGAATATGATACAAATTCAAATGAGAAGGCATATGTAATCACGGCAATTGGTGCGAATATGTTCTCGGATTCTTTTTTAAGGCGTACTGTTGAATTTAGTCAATCCAATCAATTAAATAAAGAAGAAGTATTGAAATTTTTCAAACGATATAATCTGTATCAGGAAGGAACTGAAAAAATAGAATGATACCTTGGAAAATGTGGTTTACGGGAATCAGAGATTATCAGCCTACTATGATGGATATGTCAGGAAAAGAATCGCATATACTGATAACTGGTCCTAATGGAGCAGGAAAATCTACTGTAACATACTGTATGGGAAGTGTTCTATATTCTTCCAAAGTTGATTTGGAAGGTCTGAAATCTCGTAATCTCCTTCCGAATGAGACGTGGAAGGCGCATATTCGACTTCAGTTTAAGAATGAGGGACGTATGCGTATTGATGCACCTAATTATGTTGAATTTGCAATTTATATCCTACAGGAACCAGGACAGCCGACTAAGAAGGAATTTGTTATACATTCGGGAGATGATCCAGAACAGTGGGATGAAATAATTAAGTATACTTCTGGTGATCGGCAGTACAATTTCACGACTTACAAGAAGGATCTCCAGTTCAAATATAAAATTGATCCAGATTTATTCTACCTAATTTGGTACCAGCAGGAGGTAAATCAATTCGCTGTTATGGATCCGCAGGAGCGTTTTCGTATTTTTGCCGAAATGCATGGTATAGATCAGGTACAACGTAACTGGGAAGAAAGTATGGAGCAGTTAAAGGATGTGCAGGAGAGTTTAAGGACGGCTGAAATAAATGTAGAAAATAAAAAGCAATATCTCGGGATGGCACGATCAGCGCTAGACCGGTATGAAGATAATCGTAAACGTCTTATAGAGGGCGGGAAGCTGTACGCTGGAGCATTGCTGAAATTAGAGATTTACTACAAACAAGAACAAATACATCTAGTGGCCAAGGAAGAACAATTGCTCGTGGATCATGATATCGCAAGTGATAGACTGGAGACATTGCAGAAGCAAGGCGATCGATTGAATATTGAAATGAAGCAAATACAAGAAGAAAAAGAACAGCTTGATACGAGAATCACTTTATTGCAGGAGCAATTAGCTACTGTGAAAAAGGAAATTGAAGAAACTTTAATTATAATTGGAGAATTAGATGTTCAGCTAAAGGAACTTAGTCAAGAAAAATCTAGAATTACACATACTGAAGAAGAGGTACATCAACAATTATCAGCAATAACTAAGCAGCTCAACGAATTGAATATCGAGATTGAGAAGGCGGAAGCTAGTCTTCAAGAAACTGAGGATGTAATAGCCCAATTAATTGATTCAAGTTCTTACTTGAAGGCGCTGATTCAACAGGATAAAAGCTTGGATCATACGCACCAAGAAAGGTTACGGCAGTATCGCAGCAGTCATGATGTACAGATGGAAATTGACCGCTTAGATCATTCCATCCAACAATCCATGCAGGAACAAAAAGATAAAACTAAACTGCTTGAGGAATTATCCGATGAGGAACAGATGCTTGAGCACAATCAATTATGGTCAGCTCGTCAAAGGGAATCACTATCTTTGTTCAAAGTGAGGGGTGTGCGTGCCTATGCATTAAATGAATTACTTGAATTAAATGAGTCAGCTCGACTTACAGCGGAGGAGCAGTTTGAGACGATAAAGTATGCGATATTTTTTGATGGCACGCATGTACAAGCTCCTAATGATTTGTATCATGTACCTTTACGAAGTATAATACCGGATCGTTCTGTTACTGAAATTCAGACACTCCAAATTCGTGTGAAGAATGGAATAGAAGATGATGTATTCCCACATGCGGTCAAGGCTTTATGGTGGGTAGAGCAATTTTTTCTAGCAGGTGAGATAAGAATAGAGAATGATATGCTCTTCGACTCGAAAGGGATTCGAGGTGCAGAAGAGAAGAAGAGTTATATATTAAGCCAGAAAGCTATGCAGAAACGTAAAGAGGAGGTTCAAAAAAAAATTAACGAATTGAGTACTTTACTTGTGAATCTCGATGACTCGATTAAGAGTAATACGTTAAGTATGCAAGAACTACATGCCATTATCCAATCTGTGCGTGAATCGGAAGCCTTTCTTACAATGAAACATGAACGTGAAGGCCGGATCCTGAAGTATCAAGTAGAGATACAACACCTTCAGGAACAGAAGCAGCATAGTCAGGAACTTAAGACTACGCACACAAAGTTCATTGAGAAACGGATCTGGCTGGAGCATATACAAGTTATACTACAACGTGAAGCAGATTTTTATGTGAGATTAGGTCAGCAGAAGGAACAGTTTGAAATGTTACAACGGAAGACTCATCAACACAACCACTTATCCTTACAGCAGGATGCGTTGAAGCAGCAAAATGATACATTGGAAGAGCTGGCTGAACAAATAGATGGAAATGAACGTCGACAAAAACGCAATCTTTCGAATAATGAAGACGAAAATCAACAAGCTACGCGTACTCTTAGTCAAATTGATAATCAAATCAAAGATACAAAAGAGTCACTTGATACATCTAAAATAAATCTACTTACAGTAACCGAAGAAATTGAAAATCTCAAAGGGATTGCACGGTTTATTTATGACGAGATGACAAATGAGTTTGAACATGAGCCTAATAATACCAAGAGACAACAATCGCTTTCAAAGCTCCGCCAAGAGCATGAGTCTGGAAAAGTAACATTTAACAGCGCTAGAAATGAGTCGGGCATTGATCCCGCAGCATCTGAGAATTATAAAGTGATAAAAGAAGAGGTTCATCGATTGCAGGATGAATTTAAACGGACAAGCTTATTGTTTGAAGAGAACCAAGAACGAGCTGAGAATTTGAAAGATCAGCTAGAGACGACAATCAACATGCGAGTCCTTGAAATTCAACAACGATTTAAGAACTACATGAGCATTTTTCAATTCGAGGGACAGATCGATTGGAGTCAGCAAGAGGATCGTCGAGGTCGAGTGCTTTTCCATTTATTCATTAAGGCTCGAAAGGAAGGGCATCGAGGATCATTAGAGGATGTTAGTGTGAAGGCTCGTGGAGGAAGAGTTGGCAAGGGTGTTTCTGGAGGCGAAGAATCGCTCAGTTCACTACTGTTTGCTCTGGCTTTATTGCAGAATCTACAAACAGCACCTGGATTTATAGTTATGGATGAATTTGATAGCGCCTTAGATGAGCAGAGGAAGTTAAAAGTATTTGATCTTTATGCTGGTGAATTACAACGTAAATTGATTATACTGTCACCAAAGTCACATGAGAACTCTTATCTGGATCGATTCTCGAAAGCGTACATTGTCCAACATGATCCTACTGTACCACGGAGTAAGGTGATGGGGTTGAATTTGCAACGTATATGACCATGTGGGTAAATAATTTAGCCTGTTAAAGTGAGATCTCCATTGATTATTTTTACGGACTAATTGGTTGTATGATGCATACAGATTTAGCTAATATAAAATGTACTTTGCTGTGGTATACTCGAGCTATCAGATAAAAAGAGGTGTTTGTATAAATGATGAATCTTACGCAGGACCTTGCTAAGTTGATTCGATTAACGGGTGATCGTGCGAAATTGGATGCTAAAGCAAATGGGACATATATTGTATATAAAACAGCAGAGGGGCAAATTGTTAGAGAATATAGTACGGGTAAGATAGAGAAAATGAATGAACATGAATTTACCCATGAATGAGACAACTGCAACCATGTTTGTATTTTCTGGTAATAATGGAAGCGGTAAGAGCACAATCCGCAACTTGATTGTTGACCGACTTGGGGTAAGTGTGAATATTGATCCGGATGCACTAGCCCGGAAAATTAATACTGGGTATCCTGAAAAAAGTAAAGTATCTGCTGGGAAAGAAGCCATAAGAATAGCTAGAGAATGTATCCGAAATAAGTGGGACTTCTCTGTGGAAACCACTCTAGCGGGTGGTAACGTAATCAGGCAGATGAAAGATGCAAAGGAACAAGGCTTCGAAATCATTATGTTTTATGTGGGGCTAGGGGATGTTCGACTTAATATTGCGCGTGTTGCTATGCGAGTAAAGAACGGTGGTCATCATATTGAAACAGAGGATATTATTAGACGTAATGTAACAAGCATGAATAATCTGTTGTCTCACTTAGACCTAATAGATCAGTTGTTAGTTGTTGATAATAGTAAAGCAGATGGTGAGATTATTCTTGGAGCGGATATAAGCGGGATGAAATATTATTCAAATGAATTGCCTGTATGGGCACATAAAATCGATCAAAAATTACAGTTGAAATATCAAAAGTAAACCAATTCGAATCGGGAGCGATCGTAATAGGTTTGCTTTTTTTTTACATCACATCGTGTCCATAACCTCAAAAAATTCGATAACACCGGAGAAGACATGGAGGATCTGATCTCCATCGGCACGATTGGCCTGATCAAAGCCATTGAGAGCTATCGGCCAAACAAAGGCACAAAACTAGCCACTTTTGCAGCACGTTGTATTGAAAACGAAATTCTGATGCACCTAAGATCCTTGAAGAAGACTCGTAAAGATGTATCTCTGCACGATCCAATTGGGACAGACAAGGAAGGTAATGAAATTACACTTATCGATATCCT
>DASXLR010000109.1:0-168062 GCA_036496075.1 Paenibacillus sp.
CGTTTCCAATCATTCGGGCATTTACCCGTGATCTTAATTGGTGGAGCAACAGGAACCATTGGTGATCCAAGCGGACGTCAATCAGAACGCCAATTACAGACGTTGGAGCAAGTACAAGACAATGTGAACGCACTTACGGCACAGATGAAGAAGCTATTTGTTACGGATAACGATGCTCAACTGAAAATGGTGAACAACTATGACTGGACGCATTCATTAAACATTATCGACTTCTTACGTGACTATGGGAAGAACTTCAGTATCAATGCGATGCTGGCCAAAGATGTTGTATCAAGTCGTCTAGACAGTGGGATTTCATTTACTGAATTCACATACCAAATTCTTCAGTCCATGGATTTCCATCATCTGTATACAGAAGAAGGAGTTCAATTACAGATTGGTGGATCTGATCAATGGGGCAACATCACAAGTGGTCTAGATCTGATTCGTAAAAAAGAAGGTCCAGAGGCGAAGGCATTCGGATTAACGATTCCATTAATGTTGAAATCGGATGGCACGAAGTTTGGTAAAACGGCAGGCGGGGCGATCTGGCTAGATCCTGATAAAACATCACCTTATGAATTCTACCAATTCTGGTTAAATACAGATGACCGTGATGTGATTAAATACCTGAAATACTTCACATTCTTAACTAAAGAAGACATTATTGAATTAGAGAATAAGGTTACAACAGAACCGGGTAAACGTGAAGCACAACGAGTACTTGCCGAAGAGATGACCAAATTCGTTCATAATGAAGAAGCTTTAACACAAGCCATTAAAATCTCGCAAGCCTTATTTAGTGGAGACATTAAATCATTAACAGCAGATGAAATCGAGCAAGGATTTAAAGAAATGCCTACGTTCGAAGCGACCAAAGAAACCAAGAATATTGTGGACTGGTTGGTAGATCTAGGTATCGAACCCTCTAAACGTCAGGCAAGAGAAGATATTAATAATGGAGCTATTTCCATGAATGGTGAAAAAGTAGAAGATGTAAACACGGAAGTGACCGTAGACAAATCATTCGATGGTCGGTTTATCATTATTCGTAAGGGTAAAAAGAAATATAGTCTAATTAGATTAGTGGATTAAACATGCTTCCGTTATAACTTGCAACAGATTGAGATGTATCTTGTTCGTTAGTATGATCCACATATATGTACCACAATAACCGGGGAATCCATGATATGGGTACCTCGGTTTTTTTGTGTTACATATGTTTGTAATCCACCTCAGAATTTTCGGTTCTTAATTAGTGGATAGATTCATAATTTCTAATTATTTACTTTCAAGGAATTTTATAATATTATGTATCTACTTATGTATACGATATGAAGCTTAGAATGGAAATTCGCCACGAACAACAAGAACAAGGAAATCGAGTGCTTTGTGATGTCTGTGGAAAAAGGAGAAGTCTCAATGACTAGAAAATTCTGTTTACTCCTCTTATTATTATTTACTATTTTGGTCAGCTGTAGTAATCAAAAAGAAGCGATTTCTCAGCACGAAACTCCGAGTGGTCCCTCTATCGCTTTAAAGATAGCGATATTAGAAGAAACTAATCAAATGGCAGCAATTGATAATGTAACTTACGTGAAGATAAATCTTCAAGATCTAGTTGGAAACGAAAATCAACAATATGATGGATTAATAATCTCTAAAGAAAATTTTGAAGAAGCAGCCAAACAAGAGTATAAAGATTTATTCAAAAATATCAAATATCCTGTATTCTTCCTGGGAGCAGAGAACATATTACCAGCTGTGTTTCATGAAGATGGGCTTACCTTAGAAGATATAAAATTAGATAACACGGGAGCTTATGCAGCTGGATTTGTAAGCACTGAAGATGGGTACACTGATTGGGGGTTCTATTTGCCTAATAATCCAACTAACGAAGACAAAAATATAAATACGATAGTACGAATCTGCAATGTCATACAAGAATATAAAGAAAATGGAGGTAAAAACCCCTAAATGGCTAGAGGAATTTATTGAAAAAGGAAATAAATGAAGTAGATGCATAATTAAAAATGTAGGGTGAGCGGGATGGATTTATAAAAAAGAACGGTTTGTAGAGTAGTTGAAACAAGCACAAGCAGCGCGGTTCAAATCCATACGAAGTTTATAACGTTATGAGATAAGCACTTGAAAAAACCGAGGGGTCCGTTTAAGGATTCCTCGGTTTTTATGTAATTAATATCCTGAAGTACCATAAAGAAACATGATTCTTACACAAATGTACCGGCAGCTGTATCATCATAAAACACCTGTACAATCACACTTTATTATGACTACGAAAGGTCAAGTTGCTAATAACTTTCACATAATGTACATATTTATATTCCCTTTTTTTGCCGTTTAAACGGTTATACAGAGTAGGAGAGGAGGTTGAATGGTGGATGATGCTGAACTGATTAGACGTATTCAGCAAGGGAAGCTGCAATATCTCACACCGCTGATTGAACGGCATTACGCCAGCTTAGAGAAATATTGTTATTGGAAGATCAGGAATACAGAAGAGGCACAGGACATCACACAGGAAACATTCTACCGTTTCTGTCGCAACATCGAGCAGTATACCCATTCCGGAAAATGTCGCGCCTACCTATATACAATTGCCCGCAACTTATGCCACAACTATTTCCAGAACAAGCGGTTGCTGTCACTAGAGGAAGTGTCAGAAGGACAGTGCGGACAAACCCCCACTATGGAAGAGAGAATAGACAGCGAGCAAATGGTTTATGAGCTGATTACGAGTTTGCCAGCAGAACAACGGGAAGCATTATTTTTGCGATTTTGTTTGGATCTGAAGTTTCGTGAAATCGCAGAAATTACCGGTACGAATATTTGCATGGTGCAATACAGGGTGAAACGTGGTTTGAACTCACTTAGAAATAAATGGGAAATGGAGGAGAATAATGAGGAAACGAGAAAGAGACCCCATCCTGACTATGCTCAAAAAGTTCCCTGTCCCCCCCATTGATCAGAGTCGGATAGAGGAAACCATTGGGCAGACTGAACAAATTTTACGACAAAAACAGATGGAAAGTCGAACCTCCTTCTGGGATTTTGTCTTCATACAATTTCAATTCATCAGCACAAAAGTATGGGTCATGCAAATACTGATTGTTCTGGGAATAGGGCTATTTATGCATATTGCTCTTGCTGATTCCAACGAAGACAAGCTGCAAATTCTGATGCTGGCCTCCACGGCCGCCCCACTGCTGGTGTTGGTAGGGAGCCAGGTGCTTGCCCGTTCTTTTACCTATAATATGATGGAAATTGAACTCAGCACCAAGCATTCCCTTGAGAAGTTGATGATCGTCCGGATGCTTCTATTGAGTATGTTCGATATGGTCTGTCTGGCGCTGCTGTCCAGTTTTTTTAGCATACAGTTGGAAAGAGAGATCAGTTTGATGCTGCTGTATCTGTTAGTGCCATTCAATTTGACTTGTCTTGGCTGTTTGTGGATTCTGAACCGTGTTCGCAATAGAGATTGCGGGAGCTATTGTCTGGCTTTCGGGGGAGTGTTTCTGTTGACTCAATTTGTATTATCCTTTTACCAATCCAATAAGGTGTATGGAACGTCCACTACGGGTATTTGGCTGATTGTTCTGCTCATTTCATCGGTGTTCATTGCTATCGAAGTTCGTAAGACGCGGCACATCAGTAGAAGAATGGAACAAGTTTCTTCTTTTGGCTTCTGAAGTGGGCCCTAATACAGACAGGAGGTGTACCTTGTGTTGGAGTTAAGCTTAAATGAAGTGAGCAAGCAGTTTGCAAAAAAAACAGTGGTAGACAAAGTTTCAGCCAGGTTAAATAGCGGTGTATACGGTCTATTGGGAGCGAACGGGGCGGGAAAAACGACGTTGATGCGGATGATTTGCGGTGTTCTGAATCCCACTTCTGGACATGTTCGGATGAATGGACAGGAGATAACCCAAATGGGTGAAGAATATCGGAACTTGCTCGGTTATTTGCCACAGCATTTCGGGTATTATCCGGACTTCAGCGCGGAAGAGTTTCTATGGTATGTGGCTTCGCTGAAGGGATTGTCCTTGCGATCTGCCAAAATTAAATCCCGTGAGCTGTTGGAAATGGTTGCCTTAACGGATGTTTCTCGCAAGAAAATTCGAACCTTCTCTGGCGGCATGAAACAGCGGTTGGGTATTGCCCAAGCGATGTTGAACGATCCTCAAGTTGTCGTCTTGGATGAACCAACGGCAGGACTAGACCCTAAGGAGCGAGTGCGATTCCGTAACTTAATCGCTGATTTGGCTAAGGAGAAAATTGTTATCCTGTCTACGCATATCGTCTCTGATATAGAATATATTGCGGATCAGATTCTGATCATGAAGCAGGGGGGACTGTTGATGAGTGGCACCGTGGGGGAATTAACCGCCAATATGGAGGGGGATGTATGGATTTGTCGTGTTCCTGCAAAGGAAGTGGACGATTGGAATGCCCGTTATTGCGTCAGCAACTTGAAACATGAAGGGGATCAGGTGGAACTACGTATTGTATCCAAAGAGAAACCTCTATTTGATGCCATACAGGCGGATCAAACACTGGAAGACTTGTATCTCTATTATTTCCAGGATGAACAAGCTGTGGTGACGAATAAATAAAAAGGGGAATGTGCAATGGATCTCTTGACCAGATTTGAACTGCGCAAAATAATAAGAAGAAAATCATTTCTTGCCGGAATCGTAATCGTGGTGTTAGCTTCCATCTTTATAACCTTTATTTCAGTTTCTTCAGAGAGCTTGTCGGATGAAACGGGCAAGGATCTCTCCGGCTTGTCCGCTATTTCACTGAGGAAACAGTACGACCATAAGCTTGCAGGAGCGATGAACACAGATAAGATGGCAGCGGTTATTGAACGATATCATAATGTGAGAAAAGATCCACAAAATGTGGATGAGAAAACAAAGCAAATAACAGATGAAGCATACCACCAATATCAAGCTAAAGATGATATGGTCCTTAATCTTATGAGAAGCGCTTTTTCTCCTCTGAAGGATTATAACTTTTACATTATCGACAACCTATCACCTGAAGATGCCAGCGCCTTTTATGCGAAGAGGATGGATAAGGTGAACGAATATTTGGATATGGACTACACGTACGGCAATTACGCCACGGAGGACAAAGCGTACTATCAGAATATGAATGAGAGAATTGCCACTCCCTTTAAACTTGATTATAGTAAGGGGTGGGAAATTTTGTTTTGGAATTCAGGTGGAATTATTTTGGCTATTGTTTTTATCATATGCGTATGTGTCTCTCCCTTATTTGCCGGTGAGTATCAGAGTGGAGCAGACTCCATTATATTGTCTTCCCGCTATGGTCGGAGCAAAGTAATTATGGCCAAATTCAAAGCAAGCTTTTTATTTACGACAGGATTATTTCTGTTCGGTATTTTATTCTATACGTTACTTACGCTAGGTATATACGGCTTTAGTGGATGGGATGCCAGTTTGCAAATTGTACACTTGACGGCTCCATTTCCGCTGACGATTTTACAAACGTATCTGTGGACCCTCTTAATCGGATATTTGGCTTGTCTGATGATGATGTCAGTTACTCTCTTGTTATCCGCCTGGATGAGGTCTCCTTTTTCCGTCATTATATGGTCAACGGTTCTACTCTTTGTTCCCATGTTCATCCCGTATAGTAAAAGTAGCCGACTGTTCAATCACCTCATCCAACTCTTTCCGAATAAAATGTTGAATAGTTTTGAAGCGTTCACACATTATGAACTGTATCATATCTTTGGACAGCTGATTCCACAACACATGGTCATGACCGTTCTGGCACTTCTCGTCACAATTCTACTTCTTCCTATTACTTACCGTGGTTTTAAAAATCACCAGGTTACTTAAATGTAGGTTCCCTAAGCGGGCATGATATGCTGATTAGTATCACACAAAGAGACATAACTATTAATAATCCAGGAGCATTCTCAAAAAGAGATGCTCCTTATTTAGCTCCTTACTCGAATAAACAAATGACTGCATCGTTCGATGATCAATCACCATTAGAAATATTGTTGTATACATAATCATAGGTGAACGATGTTTTATAAAGGTTATCCGCTCTATATGTCGAATGCTGACTAAGAGACACATCACTCTACATAAATGAGGTAACTTCATGAGACAAGGACTCTATGAGCAAATCATTAATAATATAACGGCGAAGCAGGTATCTGCTTTGGACCCGGAACGCTATGAGATTGGCAGAGAACCGCTAGATGCGGAAGAAGCGCGGAAGATGTTGTCCAATTATTTAGCAATGGTCACCCGTAAGGCACTTAAAGTTGTGCGGGAACAAAGTAGCGATGAAGAAGCGGTATTCGTGCAGTTTCGGACGTTGGTCACAGGTTACTAGTTCCAAGACGAAATTGTGGATAAGAAATACGAGTTTCCGTTCACTTGTCCACTAGATATCCACTGTATGTACAGCATGGATCAAATATTAGCGGCATTTGGCTACTGGAATGGGATAAGGCGCCAACTTTCCGCGAAGGCGTCAAATATTTCGAAAGTGAGCAGACCGATATCTTCTTTATTACACTTAACAAATCGGATAAAGACTTCTCACCCTCTACACTTTATGAGGACTATGCGATTAATGAGAGGTTGTTCCATTGGCAGACACAAAGTAGTGTGTCCGAAGACACCAAGACCGCACAGCGTTATATCCATCGCAGAAGAACGGGTAACCGTATTTCGTTATTTGTTCGGAAATACAAAGAGGACAATAGATTCACCTCTCCGTTTGTCTTCTTAGGAGAAGCGGATTATGTGAGCCATGAGGACAATAAGCCGATGAGTATTGTGTAGGGTGAGGTAACAATATCTCGGGATGGAGTGGCAGATTCAATTATGGAACTTTATAATGAGACTATGAAATAAACTCCACGATGGGGGTGTTGGTATGGCAGTGAATAAAGATGAGATATTGGAAATGTTCGAAAGGTTGCCTGACACCGCACAACAATCGGCATACGATTATTTACAATACCTTTCTACAAGGCATACTCGACTTGATTGGGATGAAGTTGCAAAGCTAGACCATGATGATGTATCTCTCAGCACGGCAGAGCAGCGTCAGTTAAATAGTGATAATGGATTTATGTCCTGGGAGGAAGCGATGAATGAACTCGACTTACCAACTGACACTAAGCCGTGATTCTGTAAAGTTTATTGCTAAGCAAGAAATAGTTGTTCAGGAGCGAATACGGAGAGCATTACTCGGCTTGTCAGATTGATCGCGCATTGGGAGATATTAAACTGATAAAAGGCTTTGACAAACGATTTCGATTGCGAGTAGGAAGTTATCGTGTTCTTTTTGAGGTCAATCACCAAGATAGAAACGTTAACATTCTGACTATCGATAATTGCGATAATGTATATTGATTTGACAGAGCCCCCGGGAACCCTAGTGAGCAGGAACGAAGCACCATAAAGAAAGGGACTGCTAAAATGAATCTTAACAACTTTGAAAGCTATATCGACAACATTATCATCGCAAGGGGCTATGACTATTACGAGAATGACTATGTAGCATCAGTGAAAGATAATGATGACAATGTCTATGAGGCACAAGTTGAGGGCACGGATCTTTACAATATTAGAGTTGAACTTGATCATGAATATGAAATAATAGAAACCCAGTGTGATTGCCCGTACGATATGGGTGAGTATTGCAAGCATCAGGTAGCGGTATTTCTTGCTTTGCGTGTTATGAAACATAGTATAGACTCTGAAGTAACCATTAAGTCTCCCGTGTACAACAAAGGAAAGACTCCAGATATCAAAAAGACACTTTCTAACATGTCTAAACATGAGCTTGTTGAATTTCTGCTGGATATTGCATCTGAGTATGAAGAAATTAGGGATCGTATTGAGTTGAATTTCAATAACGAAAATGATGAGGAGGAAATTTCCAAGGCAATTGAACTTATCCGCACCTACATAAAGAATAATTCAGATAGACATGGATTTGTAACCTACAGAGATACTAGTGCAGCCGTTAAAGGAGCTGAAAAGGTCCTGGATAAGGCTCGCTTTTCTTTTGTACAGAATAACAACATGCATGCTGTAGAACTTGCTCTTTGTATCATACATGAAATGATAGAACTGCTTCAGAGGGCAGACGATTCTGATGGTGTAATTGGAGAAGTCATCGAAGAAAGCTTTGCTTTTATTAGTGGGATTACAGGCGATGAAGAATTAAGTTCAGTGGATAAAGAAAGCATCTTCGAGAAGTTGATAGCAGAATCAACCCATAGACGATATGGGGGATGGACGGATTGGAAGCTAGACATTCTTGTAAGATGTTCTGAGCTTGCTTATACTTCGAATCTAAGGGATACATTAGAACAACATTTGCTATCCATAATAAAAAGTGGAGAAGGAGATTCATGGAGTGTCAATTACTTAACGGAAAAGATAAATCTGATCAGATACCACATGATTAAGAAACATGACGATCAGAAGAAGGCACAGGAATTTATAGAACAAAACCTTCAATATTCGAACTTTAGGAAAATGGCGATAGAGATGGCATTGAAAAATAAGGAGTATGATAACGTAATTAAGCTTACACTTGATGGAGAAAAGAAGGATACAAGCTGGGCTGGTCTTATAAATCAATGGAAACAATATCGGTATAAAGCATTTCAGCTGGCAGGGAAGCTTGATGATCAGCGTGGCATGGCAATCGATTTTATATTAGGTGGAAGCATGGACTATTACCATGAATTGAAAAGCACATATGATACAAAAGACTGGATCTCTGTCTACCCCCAAATCATTGCTCTATTGGAAAATCAAAACGGGATTTTTAAAGACGTCTATACCTGTATTTTGAAAGAGGAAGGCGAAAAACAAAAGCTTCTTGAGTATGTTAAAGGAAGACCATCATCGATAGAGACTCTATATAAGCACCTAATCCCTGAATTAAAGGAAGAGGTGTACACTGTTTTTCAACAATATATTGTGCAGGCTGCTGCACAAGCGGGCAACAGGAAAGATTATCAAAGAGTATGTGGTATTATCCGGAATCTGAAAAAAGCTGGTGGGAAAGAGCATGCATTGGAAATTAAGCAGAAACTTTTTAGTGTATATGCCAATAGACCAGCATTCAGAGATGAATTATCTAGAGTATAAAAGGGAAAAAAGGGAAGCTTCAGCTTTGCTTGCGTTTTTCCCGATATTCTGAAGGGGTTTCTCCTGTATATTTCTGAAATACTTTCGTGAAATAACGTCTATCCGCATAGCCAACAGCTATTCCGATCTGTGTGATGTTTTTGTCGCTTAATAGCAGCATTGATTTGGCCATTTCAATGCGCTGCTTCGATAAGTATTCGACGAATGTCTTCCCATAATGCTGCTTAAATAAAAGACTGAAATAGCCGCAGCTAATATCTAGATATTCGGAAATCTCCTCTACACCGAAACAAGATCCCAAATTACGACAGATGTAGTCATTGGCGGAATGCATAAGCAGATCGCTTTTTTTGTTCTTAAACGCAGAATGCATACTGTTTTCAATAATTTCCTGAATAAGTGAAATGAAGCCCTGAACACCTAGGTTTTGATCTAGCTTTTTCCAGACGATTTCCTCTTCTTGAATCGTGATGGTATAGATTTCGCGCATCTCTCGTAGTAGGTGGAGCACCAAAAAATGTAGAATTTGTTCGGCACGAATAAAAGATTGCTCGGAGATTGTGGCTAACTGGGCGATTAATTTTTCAAAAGCGTTTTCTGTCATCGGTCTATCGAACTGTTTAAGGCTAGAGACCATCTCTTCAATCAAATTCCATATGGAGTCATTCTGAGCAGTAATCGGATTATAAATGAGCAATGTTTCTTCTTTATTTTGACTTAGCTGCAGCATATGTTGCATTTTCTTATAAACTTGCGATAAATCGGTTACTGCAACCGGATCCGGATAAATAACAATGCTGACTTGTAAATGGAGGTTTTTACTCACTTCGATTTGCATATATTCTGTCCATTTTTGTGTTTCGATAAAGTCGACTTGAGATTGTTGTTTGTCTTGCTCGATTACAGCACACCATTCGCCTTCACGCATTTGCAGAACGACGCATTTCAGGTTGTTTGCGGCCAGCGCATCCTGAAGTACATTACGGATAGCGAAATTCCAGAGCTTGCGCTCCTTCTCATCCCAGCCTAACGACTTTTGTGAATAATGATCCCAATCGATAAGTAGACAAACATAAGAGTAGTCTTCTAAATTTAATTCTTCGGATATTTGAACCTTGGTGTTTACCGTGGTGTAGTCCATGATGATATCATATAGAATTTTCTCATAGGCGAGTGTGATTACCTTATTCCATGTTTTCTTGTGCATCATTTGCTCGAGTTTTTTGGCTCGAACTTTTATAGCCATTTTCTCGGTGAGCTCGATCAACTCTTCATAGTCGATGGGTTTGAGGATATAATCGTAAACACCCAATTGAAGTAGGGAACGCGCATATTCGAAATTTTGATAGCCCGTAATAATCATAACTTCAGCATTTCCGTTAAATTCACGAAGGAACTTGAGGAAAGTAATCCCATCCATCGAAGGCATGCGAATGTCGCTAAAGATAATATCCGGCCTTAACTGCTTGGCGATATCTAAAGCTTTTTGACCATTCTTAGCTAGGCCAATAACTTCAATCCCCATGGCTTCCCAGGGGATAATACTTTTTAAATTCTGCAAAATATTCGGCTCATCATCCACAAGTAAAGCTGTTAAATGCATACTATTCACCCCTGTATCTCGGTATAATACATTTAATTGTAGTGCCTATATTTTGTTGACTACAAATAAAAATCCCATGACAGTTACCGTATCTTATTCGGATACGATCCGCTACATTACCTAGACCTAATCCTCTTCGTTCTCCATCGACTACATCATTGCTCTCATAAGAGCTGTTTAATTCCAAGCTATAGTGGAAGCTGGCCAGTTGTTCATTCGTTAAACCGATACCATTATCCTCAATATATATAGCAATTTCATCATGTTCTTCCTGTGCATAAATACGAATGTTGCCCATATATTCGATGTCTTCAAATCCATGTTGAATACAGTTTTCGACGAAGGGCTGCAGCGTTAACTTCAAAATAGAATAGTCGAGCAGATGATCTGGGATGTGGATCTCATATTTAAAGCTATCTTGGAAACGGAATTCCTGGATTTCTAAATAACTTCTCAAATGCTCCAATTCATTGCGTATGCTAATTTCCTCTTTATCGTAAATGCTTATTCGTAGCATTTTACCAAGCCGATTCACCATTTTACTGACTTTTACACCTTGATTTTGAATGGCGAGGACATTGATCGACTCTAATGTATTAAATAAGAAATGTGGCTTGATTTGCGCTTGAAGGAGCATAAGCTCCGCTTTGTTTTGGCGGTTTTGTTGTAGCTTCACCTCTTCAACCAGATCATGAATACGCGCGACTAAGCTATTAAATCCACGTGCCAAAATGGTCGTTTCATCTTTCTCATTTGCCATGACACGGGTGTCTAATTCACCACGCTCCACCTTCTTCATGGCTTTGACAATGTGCAGGATGAAGCGAATGATACGGTTGACGAAGACAAAATTAAATATTAAGGCAGAAACGAGGATGAGTCCGATGAGGACGGCAATCCAAGTCATAATGGTCTGAATTTGTCCTGTTACATACTGCCAAGGTGTAACGGAAACAACGATCCAGTCGCTAGCGCCCAAATCTTCGAGTGCCAATGGATAAAAGGATATAATATTTTTTTCGTTTTGAAAGGCTACGCTTCTACTATAAAACGGCTCATTGGGTTCCAACTTCTCGGAAATCATGGATAACAAGTTTTGACCCTGTAATTCCTGATTTTGATTATCAAAAATAACAAGACCGCTCTTATTCATAACCATAAAACGATGACTTTTGAGATTGTCTGAGTTATATAAATTAAATGTATTTTCAAGTTCCTTGAGTTGCAATTGAACAATGGACATCCCGAGTTCCTCTGTACTATATAAGTCCCGAATCATACGAATTTGATAAAAATAAGTATCATTTAGCTGTAATTCTTGATGTTCTTTAGGTCCAATCCATTTCGGTATACCGTTAAGTTTTTTTACTTCTTCAAAGACAGGGCTGCTTTTTAATTGGTCATAGGAGATGAATTTGCTACTAATATTAGTTGCGGTTTCTGTAACCCCAGTCTTCGAGTACAAGGCGACAGACAGAATGGGGGAATAGGACAATAAGCTCTTGCGTATTTCTGTTTCATAATTGGGTAAATCACTATTTCTGTTACTCGAATATGTATTTAAATCTTTGAGAATAAGACCAATGTCAGGCTTAATGATCGAGTGGTAATCGGAGAAATAATTCGCCTCTTTTAGGACGTAACGAATATTTCTCCCTACCGCATTCATCGTAAGTTCTGTTTGTTCATTAAATTTGGACTCTATTAAATTTTGCGACAATGTATAGCTACCCCAGCCTAAAATTAATAACGGGAGGATGATGAATATTAGAAAAGCCATGAGTATTTTTTTGTATAAGCTCATTCATCATGCTCCTTAATTATTAGCCTTTAACACTTCCTGCCATTACGCCTTCAATGATTCTCTTCTGGAGAATACTATAAATCAGTATAATCGGTGCAATACTGATCATGACCGACGCACAAAGCGCACCGTAGTTGGTATTGTATTTATTGAAGAATGAAACAACGGCAACCGGCAAAGTACGTAAGTTATCGTTAGATAAGAACAAATTAGCTAATACATATTCGTTCCAATTTCCCAAGTAATTCAGAATAAATACGGTTACTAAGGTAGGCATAGTCAATGGCAATACAATTCTGCCTAGCAGTCCATAAACGGAGAGCCCATCGATAATCCCTGCCTCTTCCAGCTCTTTGGGTAGCGATTTCAGGAATGCCGCAATGATGAATACGGTTAACGGTATTCCAAAGGTGGTATAGGGAATGATCAAAGCTAAAGGTGTATTATAAATATGCAACCAGTTAACCATTCTATACAATGGAATTAACAAGGATGGTGCAGGTATTAAAAGCGATAACAGCAGTATAGCATACACATACTTACTGAGGGATGGATACTTCATTCTTGTTATGGCATAAGCGATACAGATCGCAAGTATTATCGTTAAGAGTGTTGATACCGTACTGATGAAAAAACTGTTGAAGAAGTAGATTCCAATTTTGCTATTAGAAAATGAATACGTATAGTTGCTTAATGTAAATGGCTGCGGTAATCCCCAAGGATCACTGTCAATTTGCATATTTTTCTTGAAAGAAGTATTTAGCAAAAAGAACATCGGATATAAAATAACAAATACGTAAGCCAACAGAAATAGGTGGGGAATGGTTTTTCTTAGGGTAGTCATATTAGTGTTCTACCTCCTCAGTCCGTTTGGCTATCCATTGGAATATGACCGTCACTAATACGGTAAACGCGAAAATAATAATGGAAATAGCGCTTGCATAACCAAAGTCGTTAAATTTATACGCCTGCTTATACAAATAGGTTCCCATGACTTCCGAGCTTCCGAACGGTTCTCCGTAGGTCATAATTAAAACAATATCTAGTGAATTCATCGCTCCGGTAATTGCCAAAAGCATAACGACCAAAATAACGGGACGAATGATCGGAATGGTAATGAACCAGGATCTTTTAAGGCCTACAGCTCCGTCCATTTCAGCAGCTTCGAGCAGCTCCTTTGGAACTGAGAAAATCGCAGCCAGCAAGAGTACAATATAAAATCCGAACCATTGCCAAGAATTTGTGATTAGTATCGATAGAAATGCAGTCGATTCCTCTCCCAACCAGGCATGTGTCCAGCTTTCTAATCCGCATGCACGCAGAAGCTGATTAATTAATCCGACATCTGGATGGTAAATAAACTGCCATAATGTACCGACAACTGCCGTCGAAAGGATACTTGGAAGAAACACGGTCGTTTTATAAAAATTAAGATTCTTTGTAACACCACTGATCACCATCGAAATGAATATGATGAGGGGTATTTGCACAAATGCTGAGAATAATACGAAAATAATATTGTTTTTAAAAGCGATCCAAAATTTTTCGTCTGTAAAAGCTTTTTTGAAATTGTCCAACCCATTGAAAGTCGCTTCGTTGATTCCGTTCCAGTTGGTAAAGGAATGCTGCAGAGAGCTTAATAATGGCAGGATATAAATGGCGATATACATGATAAGTGCAGGTATTACGAAAAGTGCGTAAGCCCATGGATTTCTGAGTACTTTATTCATAAATAACCTCCATCTAGTGACAATCGAGCACCTCGCACATGCGAGGTGCTCGATCCCATTTTACGATCTTTATTTTTCTGCGTTAGCCTCGTCTTGAATCTTTTGCATTTTCTCCGCTGCTTTCTCCGGAGTCACTTTACCGCCAATCAATTCTTGCATTGTTGTTTCTAGTGTTACTTTTACTTTCGGTTGAACAACAGAGTCAAATGCTGTGAATATTCCTTTAGCCTCATTTGTGACTGAAAGAACTTCATTGATAACACCCGTAGTACCGCTTGTATCCTGTAGTTTCATAGCAGGGAAGTCATTTGCGGTAAGAAGCGCCTTCTTTTGCAATGCTTCAGTATAGTATTGTTTGATGAACTCTTTAATTCCCTTTAATTCGTTTTCATTGGCATGACTAGAGAATCCGTATCCATTTGAGAAACCACCGTTGATATATCCATCACCAGGGCCACCAACTTCTGGGAAGTTAAAGAAACCAACATTGCCAGCAATTTTTGATTTTTCTTTATCTTCGAATGCAGATACAGCCCAGCTACCATCCATTGTCATTGCTGCTCCACCTTGGTAGAACTTCGCCTGTCCTTCAGCATATTTCAAAGCAAGCGCACTCTTATCCAGATAGCCTTTTGTTTTCAAGGTTTCTAGCTTCTTAAATGACTCGATAACTTTAGGATCATTCCATTTACTTGTACCGTTAACGAACCCTTCTTGAACTTCTTTGCCTGCTTCACGAACAAACAGTGAATTGGCAATCATGTTCACAACCCATCCATCTGGACCACCTGTACCTGATGCGATCGGTACGATATTCTTTCCTTTCAGTGCTTCGCAAACGGCTAGGAATTCATCCCAAGTTTTGGGAACTGAAACACCAGCGTCGGCAAACATTGTTTTGTTGTAGAATACGCCTTCTGTATAACCTGATCTTGGAAGTCCATAGACCTTGCCGTCTACGGTGAATTCACCTAAATTGATGAATTTGTCCGACAATCCCAAATCAGCAAGGATCGGTGTCAAATCGAGTAGATGACCGGCTTTTTGATAGTTATGTGTATCGGGTCCACCGAATAAGTCGAAGATGATCGGAGGATTACCAGCGGCCATTTCTGCTTTCAGCTTCGTATCGCGGTTAACAGTGTCTTCTACGCCGTCTAACTCATATTTCACTCCAGGCAGTGCTGTTTCTGCAGCTTTTACTGCTTCAAGCAGTATATCTTGATGTGGTTTTGATGTATCTCTTACGTTGATATGACGGAGCGATACTTTGAACTCTGCTACCTTCGGAGTACTCGTTCCATCTGTAGGCGCTGCTTCTTTTTTCGAGCAACCTACTGTGGCGGTTAAGCTCATTGCCAAAATCATAGTAAGTGACAACATGGTTATCTTTTTCATTGTGTAACCCCCCAAACATTTTTTGTTTGCGCTTTCATTGTAGAAAATTTTGGAGATAAATAATAGACGCATAATTCACATATATAGGGGGTAAAATTCTGCGATTTTGTGCATTGTGTTAGAAAGTATATGTATATTTCAATGATAGCCGAAGAAAAGTTTACGTATTAATGGAAAAAGGACGTGAAGTTTTACTGCTAGATACTAAACGAATGCTTCACATGACAGGACTTTTTAAGGAGGGGGATTGTGTTGAAGAAATTTATTCCGATAACCCTTCTGAAGCTTATTATTTTGTCTCGCTTAGGCTATATTGATTCTTTTTGAACAGGCTCTATCAGCAAAAGTTTTTACTTGTTCCGGAAAATTCTCGAAGTAGGACACCCATTTTGTAAGGGAGAAACAGATTTAGGGAGAGTGTATGAATTTTCAATAAAAATATGTGGTAAAGGTTATTCACCCCCTTTGTCGAATCCTCACTAAGAGACATATCACAAATATATCACTCTACTCCATGCAAATGAGGTAACGACATGAAACCAGGACTTTATGAGCAAATCATTAACAATATAACGTCGCAGCAGTTATCTGCCTTGGACCCGGAACACTATGAGATCGGCAGAGAACAGCTAGATGCGGAAGAAGCACGGAAGATGTTATCCAACTATTTGGCGATGGTGACCCGTAGGGCGCTTAAAGTCGTGCGGGAACAAAGCAGCGATGAAGAAGCGGTATTCGCGCAGATTCGGACCTGTAATGAGATTGTCGACACACTAAAGAACACGCTAGGGCAGGAAGAATACAACGAGCTCCAGTTAGATGAACAAGGTGAAGTACTCACCTACGTGTATTCGAAGTTAAATCATATCCGTGGGATTAAGGATGAGAAGGTGCTGAGACCTGTTACGCCCCTATCTCAAAGCTCTCTTTTTACCGGGTCTCACGCTGAACCTAATATGCTACATGAACTGAAACGTGAAATCGTAACGTCGGATCGGATCGATCTGCTTGTGTCTTTTATCAAATGGAGCGGTCTACGCTGTCTTATGGAGCAGTTCGAGCAGTTTACCGCAAATGGTGGTGAGCTACGCGTCATAACAACGACGTATATGGAAGCAACAGATATGAAAGCCGTACTCGAGCTCAGTAATCTCCCAAATACCGAGATCAAAATATCCTATGACAGTGATCGGACGCGGTTGCATGCGAAAGCTTATGTTTTCAAAAGAGAAACGGGGTTCACCACGGCTTATGTAGGCTCATCCAACCTGTCCAATTCGGCGCTCACCAGTGGGTTAGAGTGGAACTTGAAAGTAACCGAGAAGGACTCGTTCGACGTACTCAAGAAGATCGAAGCGACCTTCGAGAGCTATTGGAATGATAGGGAATTTAAGAGTTTTTCTTCCGAGGATGTGGAGCAGGTCCAACAACTGAAGGAAGCATTAGGGAAGAAGAAGGAACAGCAGACCTTACAATTTCATTTTGAGATTACGCCTTATGATTATCAGAAAGAAGTATTAGAGAAGCTCGAAGCGCAACGAACGCTATTCGGTAGAACTAGAAACCTGTTGGTGGCGGCTACCGGAGTAGGAAAGACGGTTATTTCTGCTTTCGACTATAAGCGGTTTCTAACCAAAAACCCAAGAGCTAGACTCCTATTTGTGGCGCACCGAGTGATGCAGAGCAGAGATACATTCCGTTTTATTCTAAAAGACTTGAACTTCGGTGATCTGCATGTAGGCCAGCATCAAGCGGAGTCTATAGATCATTTATTTATTAGTATTCAGAGCTTTAACTCTATGAAGCTAACGGAGAAGACTACGAGCGATTTCTATGACTTCATCATCGTCGATGAATTTCATCATGCCGCTGCGCCTTCCTACCAGAAGCTATTATCCTACTATAACCCTCAGATCCTACTGGGATTGACGGCAACACCGGAACGGATGGATGGAAAAGACATTTTAGCTTACTTCGATCATACGATAGCAGCCGAAATCCGACTGACTGATGCGATCGATCGTAAATTGCTCTGTCCGTTTCAATATTTTGGCATAACCGATCATGTGGATCTGTCACGAGTGAAATGGTCCAGAAAAGGATATGATCTGGCGGAGCTAGAGCAGGTATACACACATAATAAAATACGTACGACGCAAATTATTAATAGCATGAAGAAATACGTCACGGACATGGAAGACGTGAAGGGACTTGGATTCTGTGTGAGTGTTGAACATGCCCTGTATATGGCTAAGGTTTTTGAAGAAGCGGGAATTCCAGCGGTGGCGTTGCATGGGAATTCTAGTGAACAGGAACGAAGTACGGTTAAAAGTAGACTTATAAGTGGTGAGATTTCCATGATCTTTGTCGTCGATCTCTACAACGAGGGCGTGGATATTCCAGCTGTAAATACGATTCTGTTCTTGCGTCCGACGGAGAGTTTAACCGTATTCTTGCAGCAACTTGGTCGTGGACTACGATTAGCCGAGGGCAAAGAGTGCCTTACCGTACTAGATTTTATTGGACAAGCTCATAAGGAATATAACTTTCAAGATAAATTCAGAGCGTTAATGGGCAAGACGAAGCACTCGATTCAGCATTATGTAGAGAATGGATTCTCTTCTCTGCCTAGAGGAACCTTCATTCAACTAGAGAAGCAAGCCAAGGATTATATATTACGCAACCTCAAGCAAACCAAGAACAATCGTAATCATCTCATTAGAAAAATGAAGTATTTTCAAGAGGACACAGGGCTTGAACTGACCTTGGCTAACTTCGTCCGCTACCAGGGCATGTCTTTGTTCGACTTCTACGGAGGTCGGAGTGGCAACCGATTCTTTAGAGGATTAATGGTAGAGGCTGAGATCATAGAACCATTCCAATGGGAGCATCCCGAATACGTGAAGCGCATTCCGGCACTACTTAACTTGAATTCTCGCAGATGGTTGAAGTTCTTAAGCAACTACTTGGAAAATGGTACAAAGCCGCAGGACGATGAAGAGCAGCGGATGTTAGTCATTTTCTACTATACATTTTACCGGGCAGAGCCTGCCAAACTGGGATTCAAAGATATAGAAGAGGGGGTTCAGGCAGTTCTCGCCTGCCCTCAATTCAAGGATGAGATTGTGGATATTCTGAAATATAATGAGGAACATCTTGATTTTGTGGATAAGAAACCCGAGTTTCCTTTCACTTGTCCACTAGATATCCACTGTATGTACAGCATGGATCAGATTTTAGCGGCATTTGGCTATTGGAATGAGGATAAAGCTCCAACTTTCCGCGAAGGCGTGAAATATTTCGAGAATGAACAGACGGATATCTTCTTCATTACACTGAACAAATCCGATAAGGATTTCTCACCATCGACGCTCTATGAAGACTATGCGATTAATGAAAGATTGTTCCATTGGCAGACACAAAGTAGTGTCTCCGAAGACACCAAGACGGCGCAGCGTTATATCCATCATAGAAGAACAGGTAATCGTATTGCGTTGTTTGTTCGGGAGTATAAAGAGAGCGATAAATTTACCTCTCCGTTTGTGTTCTTGGGGGAAGCGGATTATGTGAGTCATGAAGGGAACAAGCCGATGAGTATGGTATGGAGATTGAGGGAGGAGTTGCCGCCTCAGATGGTGGTAAAGGCGAATAAGTGTATTGGGTAGGGGTAGTGGCTCTTTATTGAGAATAAATAGGGAACAGTATTGATTTGTAAGGAAGGGGAATGGATCACAAGATGGGGTGCTGGGATTTTCATAGGTCAGTATAACCAACGGTAATGCAACTAGTAGCATTGGATACTCCAGATGTTCCCGCATACGGTGCATGTGGAGTCGGTTGTGTCACTCTCCCGCAAAAACATCTGACACCCAATAGATAGATGTCATTTAATACTTGATTCGAAAACAAAAAGTTGTTTGCTCTACAACAGGGCAGCAACTTTTTCTGTATAAAATTTACTGTCATTTTTACTTCTTCTTAAAAATGTAATTTTTCGAAATTAACAAATACAATATTTGCATTCTTGAAAACAATCTGTTAGAATACAAATATAAATAAGAAAATTTAATTTTAGAAAGGCACGGATTTGAGTGAAAAGATTAGAGAGAGTGGCAGAGTTCGTGAGTGGTTCACCACAATTTAGGATTAAAGAAGTGTTGGATGATAAAGCCCCACTTTACACTTATTATGGACAACAAGATATTGATGATGATTTGGTTGGTATTGATTCTGATGGTAGTGATGGAAAACGAGTGCGAACCTTTGATAAGGTGAGTACGTTATGTCAAGGTGATGTTGTTTTTAGCTTGATATCGGGAAAATCTACTATAGTTGGTGTGAAGCATCAGGGCTATCTGTACACGCAAAACTACGTTAAGTTAGTACCTGATGAAAAGGTTGATTCAAAATATCTTGTTTATTTACTTAACGAAGATAATTTCATAAAGAAACAGTTTCAAATGGGGCTACAGGGGTCTCAAGTTCTAAAACACACGCTGAAACAAGTGAAAGAGCTTGAGTTACCAGATCTACCAACAATAGAAAAACAGTGCATAATCGGTGAACTCTATTTCAACCAATTACGACTAGAAGCATTAAGAAATAGAATGGCAAATTTGGAAACTGCCATAGTATTAGAAAAGCTTGGGGAGGTAAGCAATAAATGACCGAGAATCAATTTGAAACCGAATTAATTCAATACCTTACAAGTGGCACAATTACAAAACCAGAACATCTTGAAGGGATAAGCAACTTTGTTGTCAACGAATCGAATATGGATTACATAGTGAAAAAGAAACATTGGAAATATGAATCAACCATTAAAACGACAGACCAACTCTGGGATAACTTCAAGGCGATCCTGGAACGACACAATCAAAATACACTTGAACATTCTCTAAGTGTTGTGGAATTTAATCAGGTTAAGAAAATTATCTCTGATATTCAGACGCCTTATGAAGCGGGTCAGTTCTTGTATGGCTTAAATGGAGTATCCCAAATTGAGATTGATTTGGACGATGGACGCCATGTATTCCTTACTGTTTTTGATCAAAAACAAATAGGCGCTGGGGATACCGTTTATCAAGTGGTCAATCAAATTGAACGACCAGCAGTTATTACAGGCAAATTAAATCGCCGTTTCGACACAACTCTATTGATTAACGGTCTGCCAATCATTCAAATTGAGGAAAAGCTTGACACTCGTGATGTCAATGAAGCGCTCAATCAGATGCATCAATATACTGATGAAAATCAATTTCGTGATATTTTCTCAACTTTACAAATTTTGGTGGCGATGACACCAAACAATGTGAAGTATATGGCGAATACTACGGCAGATAAATTTAATAAGGATTTCGCTTTTAACTGGCAACGTAAGAGTGATAATACCATCGTGCGCAATTGGAAAGAATTCGCTGACTCTATGCTTTCGATTCCAATGGCACATCAAATGGCTACCAACTACATGATTTTGGACGGAACAAAGAACAAACAAATGTTGAAAGTGATGCGACCTTATCAAGTGTATGCGACACAAAACGTGATCGAGAGCTTGAAATCTTCAGATTTTGAGCTTGGAATGAATAAGGTTGGTTATATTTGGCATACAACTGGATCTGGTAAAACGATCACAAGCTTCAAAACGGCGTGGCTGGCAAGCCGTATGCCGAAAGTGGACAAAGTTGTCTTTGTTGTGGATAGAATTGCTTTAACCAAGCAAACCAATGAAAATTACAAAGCCTATGATCCTGATGCGACAGAAGACACATTTGTCAGCGTTCAAAACACAGACAATACGACCGATTTGAGTCGAAAACTTAAAAGTAAAGACAATAGCATTATTATTACTTCTGTTCAAAAACTAGATACTTTGGTGAAACGGAAAACCTTTAAAGCTCCAGATAAGAATATCGTATTTATCGTGGACGAAGCACATCGTTCAACAGGCGGCGACTCCTTCAGGAATATCCAAAAAGCTTTTAAGAAATCGGCTTGGGTGGGTTATACGGGAACACCGATGTTTGATGAAACCACCACTGGGCTCCGAACAGAAGATATTTTTGGTCCACTATTACATGCTTATACCATTCGTGAAGCGATTGCTGATCGTAATGTTTTGGGATTTAAAGTTGATTTTGAGACAACAATTGACGAAAAACAAATGAAAGAACAATACCTTCCTGCGTTCTACCGTGAACGTTATCCCAAATGGAGCGAAGAACGGGTTCAAGAGAAAATCAACCATCTTTCTCAAGAGGACATGGATGATGCTGTTGAACCAAGTTTTTACGATGAAAATTTGGATCATATCAAATTGGTAGTAGAAGACATTTTCAAAAATTGGCGTAATCGCTCTAATGAAGGAAAGTATAATGCTTTGTTTACAACTCATGTGGGTGGTGGTAAAGCAAGTACGCCAATGGCGATGATGTATTTTAAAGAGTTTCAACGTGTCAACGAAGAAAATAAGAAGCACGGCGGACTAACATTAAAAGTTGCGGTGACATTTAGTCTAAATACTTCGAACAATGATGGAATGCTTGCCACCAATCAAGGTTTGTACCATGCCATTACCGCTTATAATGCTGAATTTGGCACATCTTTTGGGATGGACGATGTTTCTGGCTATACGCAGGACGTGACTTCACGTTTGAATAAATCGGTCACCGATCGAAATGATCTAGATTTGGTTATTGTGGTTGACCAATTATTAACCGGTTTTGATGCACCTGAGCTTAACACGCTTTATGTGGATCGAACCTTGAAAGGTGCGGGGTTAATTCAAGCCTATTCAAGAACGAACCGGATTTCGGATATGCAAGAGAAACCATGGGGGCGTGTAGTGAATTACCGCTGGCCGGCTCAAAATGAAAAGTTGATGAATAAAGCACTTGCTGTTTATGCCAATAAGGACTCGGCTATTCTATCTGAAGAGGAACAACGTGAATCTAATCAGGAAGACGGTATCATTGCCAAACCCTTTGAAGATGTATTTAATGAAGTGAAAGAAGTGGTTGGGAAGCTAGGTAGCTTAACGACTGAATTTCAACAGTTGCCTCCATCTGAAAAGAAAAAGGATGAGATGCTCGATTTGCTCCGTGAATATAACAAAGGAATGGCAAAATTAAAGCAATATGATCCAGATGAAGTTGATGGTGAAAAAGTCGGATTTAACTATGATAATCCAGATGAGTTAGTAGAGAAGCTAGGGATGACGCCAGAGCAAGAAGTAATGTTGACAACAGTGTTAACCAATGAACTCAAGTCGCATATTGCCAAAGAAAAGAAGATTCCTATGTATCAAATCGAACTGCGGATGACACATGTGAAGGATGTTAAAGTGGACTATGATTATCTTACTGCACTCGTGGAGCAGTTATTGAATCAAGTTCACGAATGTAAGGATAAAGAAGCCCAAGAAACACAAGAAAAAATCAATCAATTTGCCAATGGGTTGGATGATGGTAACTATGCGACTAAGATTATAAATGCGGCTACTGCAATTATCAAAGGTCACTTCCCGCCTGCAGGTTCTGATTTCAAGTATCCTGTGAGGCTACATGACAGTGACGCTATTATCCAGCAAGCGAACAATGTTAGCTTGGATCGCATGTTTCTTGACTTCCGAGTGAAGTGGGGAATCACGGATATTATTACAAGCGCTCAAATGCGAGAATTGTTTAGTCGCCATCGCTACGGCTTACAAGACTTGGATGATACGGGTCAAATCCGTGACATTATCGCTCAAGCTAGTTCTGACTATGCAACAATGGCTCATGGTGAAAAAATACAGTCCTTATCTAAAATAAAATATCGAAACGGTTTGCGCGACGCGATTTACGAACTAGCGGATGAATTGGCCAAAAGTTAATAGGCTCGAAACTGTTCAATCAGGTAGATAGATGGGGGATCATGATGAACGAAATACAATTTTTAATGTATGATACCGATGAAAAAGTGGAAGTTCTTGTTCACGACGAAACGATTTGGGCAACCCAAAAAATAATCTCAGAATTGTTCGATGTCGATAGAACATCAATCTCTCGTCATTTGAAAAATATCTTTGAGACTGGTGAGCTCGAGGAAAAAGTGGTTAGTGCAGAAATTGCACATACCACTCAACACGGTGCAATGGAAGGAAAAACACAAACAAAACCAGTGAAGTATTACAACTTAGATGCAGTTATATCAGTTGGCTATCGTGTAAATTCACAAAAGGCAACGAAGTTCCGGATATGGGCAACGGATGTCCTCAAAGACTATATCCAAAAAGGTTTTAAAATTGATGTTGAACGCATGAAACAAGGTGAGCATGTTTTTGGAAAAGATTACTTCCGTGAACTGATTGAAACTGTTCGTTCTATTCGAGCAAGTGAACGACGGATATGGCAGCAAATATCAGATGTCTTTGCGGAGATCTCATACGACTATGACAAGAATTCAGATATCACCAAAAAATTTTATGCGACGGTTCAAAATAAGTTTCATTATGCGATTACAGGCAAAACGGCTGCTGAAATCGTGTATGACAGTGCCGATAAAGACAAAGAACACATGGGCCTCACTTCTTGGAAGAACTCGCCTGATGGCCGGATCTTACAATCTGACGTATCTGTTGCGAAGAATTATTTATCGAAAAAACAAATTCGCGGTCTGGAACGCAACGTATCCGCTTATTTTGACTATGTTGAGCGTCTGCTTGAAGATGAGGTTTTATTGGGAATGCAGGACTTTGCGAAAAGCATTGATGAATTCTTAACATTCAATCGCTATGAAATCTTGGATGGAAATGGACGTATTTCACAAAGTGCGGCTAAGGAAAAGGCTATTGGCGAGTATAAAGAATTCAACAAGCATCAAAAAATAGTGTCTGACTTCGATCGAGTAATTAAGACCATACAGGGAGAGCAACAATGAGCGAACACAAAGAAAATGTACCGAAAATAAGATTTCCTGGATTTACAGATGCTTGGGAAGAGAGGAGGTTAGGTGAAATATACACCGAGAGGAAAGAACGAGGACACGATTCGTTACCGATCCTTTCCGTGTCCATCCATCATGGTGTTTCAACAGAAGAATTAGACAGTAATACGTTAGGAAAAAAAGTTCGCAGAAGCGAAGATAAGTCTCTATATAAACATGTTTATTTCGGTGATCTTGTTCTAAACATGATGCGTGCGTGGCAAGGGGCAATCGGAGTCGTAAAGTCAGAAGGGATGGTAAGTCCTGCATATATTACTGCTATTCCCAGTGAACAGCTTTACCCTCTGTTTATGGATTATTCTTTACGACGAGTTGAAATGATTATTCAGATGGACAATCTCTCTTATGGAGTCACCGATTTCAGAAAAAGACTATATTGGGACTCGTTTATTAACGTTTTGTGTAGCATACCTTCTGTTCCTGAGCAGGAGAGAATTACAGCCTTCTTCACCCAGCTTGACAACCTTATCACCCTTCATCAGCGTAAGTTAAATAACGTTAAAAATTTGAAGGCTGGGTTGCTTCAAAAAATGTTTCCAAAAAATAGTGAAGATTTTCCCGAAGTTCGTTTTCCCGGATTTACTGACGCTTGGGAACAGCGGGGGTTTGATTCAGTGTTCGTTCCGATACCGAACAACAATCTTTCAAGAGCCGAGTTGAATTACGACGATGGCAAAATAAAGAATGTCCATTATGGGGATATTCTTATCAAATATGGTGACGTTACTGATTGCGGCAAAGATGTGATTCCGTTCATAACAGGAGCTGAGGTTTCCGATCATCAGAGCCAACTTCTTCATAACGGCGACGTGCTGATTGCTGATGCCGCTGAAGATGAAATGGTTGGAAAAGCTACTGAAATAGCAGGAATTACAGACATTCCAGTGGTATCAGGCTTACACACTATAGCTTGCAGACCGAAAATGAAAATGCAATCCAATTATCTAGGATATTACATGAACTCACCATCCTATCATCGACAATTACTACCGCTCATGCAGGGAACTAAAGTCCTTTCGATAAGCCGAACGAATCTCGCCAAAACAATCATATGCTATCCCACTTCGGCGCAGGAACAGACCAAAATCGGAAAGATGTTCGTTGATATGGACCACCTCATCACCCTTCATCAGCGTAAGCTGGAACGCTTGCAAGATCAGAAGAAAGCACTACTGCAACAAATGTTTATCTAGGAGGAAAATAACAATATGAGCAATAATCTGCAAACCATTACAACAAAACTATGGGCGATGGCTAATGAGCTGCGCGGAAGCATGGATGCTGCAGAATATAAGAACTACATTTTAGCCTTTATGTTTTATCGTTACCTATCAGAACATCAAGAACAGTATTTGGTTGAAAATAATGTTCTTGATGTTGCGGATAATGAATCAATCAATAACGCCTATGTAGAACAAGCGAAGGATGACGATTTGATTGACTATTTGGAAGATATTTCTGCAAGTTTAGGCTATGCCATTGCACCGCTTGATACTTGGGAATCTTTAGTTCATAAGATTGATAATAGCATGGTGATTCCAAGTGATTATCAAACTATTTTTGATAACTTCAATAAGAATGCTGAATTAAACAAAGAAGCTGCGAAAGATTTTCGTGGCGTGTTTAACGACATCAATCTTGGAGACTCGCGTCTAGGTTCTTCAACCAATGAACGTGCGAAATCACTTAACCGAATTGTAAAGCTTGTTCATGGCATTGAGTACAAAGGTGAAGATAACAAGGATATTCTTGGCGCAATCTATGAATACCTGATCGGTCAATTTGCAGCAAGTGCAGGTAAAAAAGGTGGAGAGTTCTACACACCTCATGAAGTTTCTAAAATTTTGGCTAAAATCGTAACGGATGGTGTAGAAGAATCGGATAATACGTTTTCGGTATATGACCCGACTTGTGGATCTGGATCACTGCTGTTAACGGTTCAAGTTGAGCTGCCCGACGGTGATAAACCAGGAGCGATTAAATTTTTCGGTCAAGAAAAGAATACGACAACTTACAACTTGGCTCGTATGAATCTGATGATGCATGATGTTTCATTTAACAACATGACTCTTTCTAATGCTGACACACTTGAAAGCGATTGGCCTGATGGACTGGATGCCAAAGGAGCTGACCACCCACGCTCATTTGATGCCGTGGTTGCGAATCCTCCTTATTCAGCTCATTGGGACAATAGCGAAACGAAACTCAAAGATCCACGGTTTAGGGAATATGGTAGACTTGCTCCTAGAACTAAGGCGGATTATGCATTCATCTTACACAGCTTGTATCATCTGAATGATACTGGAACAATGGCGATTGTATTACCTCATGGTGTCTTGTTCCGTGGTGCAGCAGAAGGTGCGATTCGCCAAACGATCATTGAGAAGAACTACCTTGATACCGTTATAGGCTTACCTGCTAACTTGTTTTATGGTGTAAGCATCCCAACTACGATTTTAGTATTCAAGAAAAATCGTAAAACAAAAGACATCTTGTTTATTGATGCAAGTAATGAATTTGAAAAAGGTAAGAATCAAAATAAACTTACTGATAACAACATTAACAAGATTATCGAAACGTACCAAAATCGTGTAGATGTTGATCAATATGCTCACGTGGCATCACTTGAAGAAATCAAAAAAAATGAGTTTAACTTAAATATTCCTCGCTACGTGGATACGTTTGAAGAAGAACAAGTCATTGACCTTGCCGAAGTGAATAAGCTATTAGAGCAAGATAAACAAGAAATCGCTGAACTTGAAGCGAAGATCAATGAACAGTTGAAAATCTTGGGGATTAATGTGTAAGAATGGACGAAAAAGGGTCAGGATATTATTTCCTGACTCTTTTTTTAGGCTTTCGCTACTTTCACTTGGGAACAGCGTAAACTGGGGTTAGTCGTTGATGTCCGCAGCGGGAAAGACTACAAGCATCTTTCTGAAGGAAGCATTCCCGTTTATGGGAAAGGCGGATACATGCTTAGTGTTGATGAGGCATTATCTTATGATGAGGATGACATTGGTATTGGACAAAAAGGCACAATAGATAAGCTGTTTGTTTTGAAAGCACCATTTTGGACAGTAGATACACTGTATTATGCGGTTCCAAGAGATAAATACGACTTAAATTTTATATTTGATATTTTTCAAAATATTGATTGGAAGAAAAAAGATGAATCAACGGGGGTTCCGAGTTGCATCGATGGAGTAGTGAGATTAGAGGCAAGCATCACAACTTTAATCTAAATGGATTGTAGTTAGCTGTAAACAGTGTTATTCTATCAACTCAACGGTAAACTCCAAATCTATATGCTCTTCAATACATCTAATAATAATAGTCACAAATTTAGTTATAAAGAAAGGTAACACTATGATAAAAGTTGATAACTTATCCTTCTCATTTCCGCAAAAAGAACTATATAAAAACATTTCATTTACGCTTGAAGAGGCACAACATTGCGCTTTTATAGGAACAAGTGGCAGTGGGAAAAGTACACTGATCGATATACTGATGGATCCAGAAAGATATTTGTACGAAGGTAAGTTAGAGATGGACCCAACATGCACAATCGGGTACGTAAGTCAGTTCTCCCAACTAGACAGAACGAAAGAAACTACAGTGTTCGAATATATAGGGGAAGCATTTATTAAGCTACAAAATGAAATAGAATCCATTTGTGCTGAAATGGAAACATCCACGGATATGGATTCGTTACTTGAAAAGTATCAATTCGCTTTAGATGCATTTGATGCCATGGGTGGGGAAGATTTTGAAAGCAACATTAACAAGCAACTAAATCTAGCCAACCTTATGAAGCTAAAAGATGTTAGGGTATCCGACCTGAGTGGTGGGGAATTCAAACTTATTCAAGTCATGAAGGAAATGCTCGAGCGTCCAGACCTCATGATTATGGATGAACCCGATGTATTTTTAGACTTTGACAACCTTAATGCGCTTAAGAATCTTATTAATGCTCACAAAGGTATACTGCTAGTTGTTACGCACAACAGATATCTATTGAATCATTGTTTCAACAAAATCTTACACCTTGAGAACATGGA
This sequence comes from Paenibacillus sp., assembly GCA_036496075.1. GTDB lineage: Bacteria > Bacillota > Bacilli > Paenibacillales > Paenibacillaceae > Paenibacillus_AQ. Next base: position 28,764 of record DASXLR010000109.1, read on the forward strand.
GATCCAAGAGTTCGATGGGCGATATATCGATTATAACTTCTCATTACTTCAGACGAAGATTGAGTTACAAGAACTCACCATCGCTGAGGCTGAAGAAATTGAGAGAAACGATAGCATCATCGATAATCTTAGACATATCGCAACGTATAATTCAGAAGCATCTAGAGGGAGAGCGCTCAAAGCTAGAGTTAGATTTCAAGAACGATTGGAAGCGCGTAGAATTAAAGCACCTTTCGTAGATATTAAGCAACCGAATATCAGTTTGGGTATTGATCATGACATTGAAGAAGAGACCATTGTTGTAAATGTCAATAATTATAGTGTTTCCTTTGATGAGTTGCTTTTAGAAAATGTTAACTTTGAGATCAAATCGACTGATAAAGTAGCCATTATTGGTCCAAACGGTACCGGTAAAACGACTTTACTCCGAGAAATCTTTAGAAATAATCATGATTCCATTGAAATAAATGCTGATGTTAAAGTGGCCTATTTATCTCAACTTCAAGGCGAAGTGCTAAATGATTCTAATACCATACTAGAAGAATTCATCGATGCTGGGTTTACAACGTATGACGAAGTTAGATCATATATTTCACACTATGGCTTTGAAGGTGAAATCGTTAATCAAAAGATTGCATCCTTATCTGGTGGAGAAAAAAATATGCTTCAATTGGCTAAAGTGTCTGCTAGTAAAGCAAATGTATTGCTTCTTGATGAACCGACAAGTCATTTAGACACCTATACACAGATAGCACTGGAGAAAGCCATTGAAGAATATAAAGGTACGATTCTTATGATTTCTCATGATTTCTATTCTGTCGTAAATGGTATGGATTATGTTCTAATCATTGACGATAAGACGATTAGAAAAATGAGTATGCGTAAATTTAGACAAATGATTTATGCTAGTCATTTTGATAGAGACTATTTAGAATCGGAACAAAAGAAAAAATCAGTTGAAACGAAAATAGAATTGGCTTTAAAAGATACTAATTTTGAACTTGCAAAAGTATTGGTTGATGAGCTAGAAGAGCTGATTAAGTTGCTTTAAATCATAACCCTCTGATTGAAATGATTACAAGAATCAGTTTATTATACTGGGAATTACGGCCACGAAGGATCGAACGGACGGGAAAGATGTGTATACGTTATGTGATGGTAATGTTGCGTATCAGATTCATTTCATTGAAGCGATCCGTAGAGAGTGGCTGGCTCCATTCATATAAGATCTCTTGGTGGAGTTAATCATACAGAACTATGATAATTTTGACTCTGAGACAAGATCGCTAGTACCTTTGAAAATTCATAATTGAGGCTGGAGAAGTAGGCAATTATATATATGGTAAGTTGAGGGGCAGTCAGATTCCTATTAGGGTAATAGGGTTTGCTGCCTTTTTAAGATTTAAGTGAGGATTCAAGATCTGATTAGCGGCATGCGTTGGATAGATTTTCCATATATGTGGCACCGAGTTAGACAACATATTGAAGCTTATCAACGCAGGCATTACTTCACACGTAATCGTGACCGTTATAAGCCTGGGATTTTAGTAGAATGTAATCGTAATCGGCTTAACTAAATAATCAAGCACTGATTTCGAGGTTGAGCCATTAAACGAGAACGAAATTATTAACTTTATTCTCAGAAATGATTTTCTCAGTTATGAAGGTAGAACATTAGATATGTTTGAAAATCAAAATAGTGATAACCATATATTACGAATAAAACATGTTGAAAGACTGGTTTCATAAACAAAGAAAGAAGGTTAAACCTTCCTTCTTGTAAGCTTTACAAAAAACCAATATATTAAGAAACCTATGTAATAAGCAACTATATCAAAAGGATCTGGAGTTGATTTCTTGTAGTACGGCGTTACATATTCCCAGAATAGTCCTACCAGTAAAATTAGAAAACTACACAATAAAAAGTTTTTTATTTCTCTTTTGGCAAAAATTACAATCAACAGGCTAGAATAAGACAATAGAATAATTGATGCTAATACATCGTTATAGTGCCCAATAAAAAACCAATGTAGTTGTACATCTAACCCTTTAAATATGTATTCATTTAGACCGTAGAGAATAAAACAGAATATAAAAATCAGCAAATCCCTTTTCACTAAATTATTCACACGTTCTCCTCTTGACATTAACAGATTGATAGAATGACTACTGCCAATATTATACCTAGAGCTATGTTAATTATCATTTTCATTTAAGTCACCCTTTTCTGTGTAAATTTTCCTAGTTCTATTCTACCAGTTTTCCATTAATATATCATTTACTTTTCGTTTAACGTTCACTGGATGATTTGGAGGGGCTTTACTATCTAGCAAGTCTCAAAGATATCTCCCTCATCCAGGAAATACAAACAGCACATCTTAAGAAGCTGATGAGGAGAGTGGACGATGTATTAATTCACCTATCACCACGAATCACAACCCATCCTTCAGAGCCGTATCACTCCATATTCATGCAGTACTACGGTCATATTCAGGCTATTATAGAAGATAGTTGTACTTGAGTTTCAATTTAAATATAAGTAAGGGGGCTTTGTTTGGCTATATGCCATTCAAGGTCTCTTTATGTGGGACCAAGTATTTGATATGACAGTGTCATATCAAAATGCTGACTGTTGTGAATATCGTACCCATCGGTTCAGAGATACAATGAAGGTACTTACTGATGAGGGGATGATTGACGCAATGGAGAGGGACAGTGGAAGAATTCGCTTGCTAGATATACTGAGAGGTTTTGCTGTTTTAGGTACGCTTGGAACAAATATTTGGATATTGGCACACTTGGGGGATTTGAACTATATATTTTCCTTTAATGACAATGCGTGGTGGGCTTCAATCCAAGATTTCGTAAGAAATTTGGTGTTGTTTCTAGTTAATGGCAAGCTCCTTGGCTTGTTAACCATTATGTTCGGAGTAGGACTTGAGATGAAGTATCAGCAGGCATTAAGAAAGGGTACCGCTTGGCCTGGTGTATATATATGGACATCCATTATACTTATGGTGGAAGGATTCATCCACTTCATGCTTGTGTTGGAATATGATATTCTGATGAGTTATGGCGTAACAGCGATCATTGTAGCTTTTATTATAAAAGGCGGCGATCCCATCATGCGGCGCGTGATGAAGATTGTTGGCGGACTGCACGGGGGAATCATGCTCCTTCTATTGGTTCTTGGAATCTACCTTGGCCTAACCGGAGCCAATATTTCTTTAGGAAATATGAATGAGACTATATTATTATATAGAGATGGCAGCTGGGTTCAGCAAGTGCAGAATCGGTTTGCAAATTTTGTTATGTTGCGTTTAGAAGTCATTTTCGTTATTCCAATGAACATTTTTCTTTTTCTATTAGGGATTCGTTTAATGAGATCCGGGACGTTTGCTCCTGATGAGAATGGGAGACAGAAGAGAAAGAAACTACTTCATTTTGGACTATACATGGGTATTCCGTTGAATTTACTTATATTTGTACCAGGTGGCTACTTTGATTTACCCGTCCGTTATTTATTTGCACCCATTCTTTCGCTCGGATATATCGCATTGATTGCTAAGTTAGTAGAAGCTAATCAGAAGCTTTGGCTGTGGGGTAGACTTGAGCAGGTCGGCCAAATGTCACTCAGCTGCTATGTACTTCAGAATGTGATCGCTACGGTGATTTTCTATGGATGGGGCTTCGGTCTTGGAGGCAAAGTCGACTCCGTAACGATTGTGTTTATATGGCTGGCCATAAGCTACTTTCAGGTTATATTTGCTTCCCTATGGCTGAAGCGCTTTAAGTACGGTCCGATGGAATCAGCACGAAGATTCACTTCTAATCTATTAAGCAAATTGTAAGCAGAATGATTAAACAAATAAGGTGTGCATCTAATCATGTTGAAGAAGATTTACCCCGCAGATCAGATTGAAAAATATCTTCTTATTGATTTGATCGCTGTTATATTTCTAATTTATCGCGTTGTCATTTCAGAATGGGCCATTCATTTTGCAGTCAAACTATTATTCATCGCATTATTTGTAGGTTGCTATTATATTGGCTTATGGCATCGGGATTGGCGCTTACTCATGGCCAGTCTCGCGGGATGCCTGTTAATTGTAGCACTTAGCATGTACGTCGATAGTTTTCTATTACTGTATGGCTTTGTGTTTGCAAATTTGCTTGGCAGAGCGTATCACAAGTGGATTATCAGTGTAGGGATGGCTGGAATCATAGTTATGTTTATGGTGTACTGCTGGATCAATGAGGGTAGCCCGTTTGGAATGTTCACACCTACATATTTCCCAATCCTTATTGCCCAGCTTGTCACACCAATCGTTATTTATACAAGAACGAAGGCTAATTTCTTGAAAGAAAAGCTTGATATAGCCAATGCTCAACTAGAACGTTATATTCAAGAGGAAGAAAGAACCCGGATTGCAAGGGACCTGCATGATACGCTGGGGCAAACGTTGACGATGATTAAATTAAAGAGCGAGTTAACGTTAAGATTGGTTGATAAGAACCCAGAGAAGGCAAAGGATGAACTGAATGATATTGTGAACACATCCCGATTTGCTTTGAAACAAGTGAGAAAACTAGTCACAGATATGAAATTTATATCTCTTGAGAAAGAAATTGAATTATCAAGGGATATTGTTCAAAAGGCTGGGATTGAGTTGGTCGTAAACAATAAAGAGTCCAGACCTCTGCTAACCAATGTGGCTGAAACGATGCTGGCGCTTTCCGTCAGAGAAGCCATTACCAATATTATTAAACATAGCGAAGCCAAACAATGTACAATCAGCCAATTCGAACAAGATGAGCATTATCATATTCAAGTGAGCGATGATGGGAATGGAAACCTAATGGAGGGGCAGGGCAACGGTATTCAATCTATTAGAGAACGTATGGCCTTGCTGCAAGGAGAAGTTCATATTGTGGCTTATCCGAACAATGGAGCTGCGATTACCTTAAAGGTTCCACTGATGAGCAATAGGAGGGTGAAGTAGGCGTGATACGTGTAGTCATAGCAGAAGATCAGCAACTTCTTCGAGGGGCATTAATGTCTTTATTATCCTTAGAAGATGATATTGAAGTCGTAGCGGAAGCAGCGGATGGTCAAGCAACATGGGAGGCTATCCAGCAACATCAGCCGGATGTTTGTTTACTCGATATTGAGATCCCCTTACTTACAGGTCTTGAAATTGCCGAGAAACTTAGACAAGAGGGCAGCTCATCGAAAATAATTATTGTGACCACTTATGCACGCCCTGGTTTTTTGCAAAAAGCAATGGCATTGAAGGTAGAGGGCTACTTATTAAAAGATGAACCGATTGATTTCTTAATTGATTCCATTCGTAAGGTAATGGCTGGTAAGCGGATCGTAAGTATGGACTTAGCAGCGGCGCTTTTTCTGAAGGAAGAAAATCCGCTTACCGAGCGTGAAACGGAAGTGCTGCGGATGGCACAAGAGGGGCTGACGACAAAGGAAATCGGAAAGAGAATATTTCTAACAGAGGGAACAGTCAGAAACTACTTGTCTTTAGCCATTCAAAAATTGGAGGTAGAGACTAGACAGCAAGCCACCGAGAAAGCACGTGATCAAGGTTGGATTTGAAATATAGACCATTTGCCAATAGATAGATTAAAGTATTGTAGACAATCAGACGAGAGAGGAATTAGGACAAATTTAGCACGCCTACATATAATAAACTAGTAAGAAATCAAATTCAGGCAGAGCAGCCAGACATGGTATTATCTGAAGCGGATATTCAGAAGATCTATGGATCTCTGCTAGAGGCGAACATTACAGATCTAAGTATTCGGGCTGAGCATATTGAAAAGGCTAGTAATGATAATAAAACGAAGCAACATAGAAGATATTTGTACTTGAAGAATGTGAATAATGGACACTAAAAAAGCTGATTGGAATTCCAATCAGCTTTTTGCTATTTACATAGTATAAAATAGTTACTCTTCCAACTCCATCTCGAAATTCTCTATGAGAACGGATGGTTTAATATGTAATGCTTTGGATAGCGAGATAATGGTGAGTAACGAGGGAGCCTTTTCTCCGTTCTCCAGTTCACTAATATAAGACCGATCAACACGGGAATATAAACTGAGTTCGTCTTGGGTTAGTTGGTTCTCTTTTCGAATCTTCCGGAGAGCCCTTCCAAATGCGAGGAGTTCAATTAACTTCTTATTATTAGTTGCCAACTTTAAAACCCCTTATTTGATAGTTAAAGATAATCATATGTCTTTCTATAAGGTTATTTCAGTAGGCTATTGCCTACAAAACATAGTGCGTGATAGAATACAGATACTGGAATTATTAATAATGATAGGATATAAAAATTTCATACGTACTAGATTGGGATAATAACATCATTTTTTATTAGATTTTTAAAAGATACATAATTCACCAAGATGAATCGTACAAGAATCAAATTGGGAGCTGAAGCATGTGAATAATCTAACCTCCATGGGTGAATGCAGAGATAACAGGAATAAGATGACAAGAATGCAGGCGAATAGCTCGACTCAAACAAAGACCATACATAAACTACATGATCTCTCACAGATCCATATGAATTTCATAGTTCCCTTTATACAGCAGAACTCATCCCGTGTATGCTTTATATTAAGTGACCGAGCATTAGAATCAATGCTTAAAGCGCTGTATATGAAAGAGAATCAAAGTATTTTCCCTCCGCATTCATTATCATTGGAAGATGTGGTTCAATTCACAGCTCAAGAGTCAGGCCCTGATCTAGACACAGTGATGTTTATTCACTCCATTCACTATCTAGCAAGTCTCAAAGACATCTCCCTTATACACCAAATGCAATCGGCACATCTCAAGATGTTGATGAAGAGAGTGGACGATGTATTAATTCACTTATCACCGAGAGTCACAATCCATCCATCAGAGCAATATCATTCGATTTTCTAATAGAAGCATTCCAATAGCTATTGGAGGGCAAAATTGTGGATATCTTAAAATATAATGAGCTCTATACTGATTTTGTGGATAACAAATATGAGTTTCTAACACTTGTACACTGGTTATCCAGTGTATCAACAGCATAGGCGTTGTTTATCCGGGAATATAAAGAGGACAATATATAAGTTAATAAATTCTCCATTGTATTTCAGTAAACATTAGTTTGATTTGTTTCATAAAGATCAGATTTAAACACTATTTTTCATGCTGATATATGATTGAACCCCAAAAAGGTCATCTCATTTGTGATATAGACTTTTTTGAGGACAATCAATATATAACTATTAAAAAGGGTGGTGCTTTACTTGTTAGATAGGGGAAATAAGATTGCCAGTGTACTTACATGGATCGGGGTTGCTATTATCGTAGCGAGTATCATTTTAGGTGTGGTATTAGCAGCGAATGATTTGATTGATGGGAATTTTAATCCTGATGTTAATCAAGAGAAAATCACCAAACTATTGGAATAAGAGATAATCTGAGTATCACCAGACAAGATAATATTTTTTATATTTACAGTTTTAAACTTGGTATGAATATAAGCCAGGCCATTAAGATGCTGGCTAATCCTGATGAATCTTTTGAGGTTGACTCGAAAGTCGGAGTTTGGTATATGGAACATAATTTAGAGTTAAGTATAAGTATGTTCTTTTAAGTATGAAAGGCTGATTGCAATTGTAATCAGCCTTTTCAATTAGCTCAGAAAGGTATGAATTTTGTCTAGAACTTCTTTGGTAACAGCAGTAGGAGCTTGGCCAACAATTTCACACCGTCTTGGTTTCCAATCTAGTGTTTTAATTTGATCGCTCAAAATCACTCCGGTTATTATATCCTCTTGAGTTAACTTTACTTCGAAGGGATATCCCTTGGTTTGATTCGTGATGGGACAAAAAGCTGCGAATCCCGTGGCTTGGTTAAAAGACTTCGGGGATAATACGATAGCTGGTCTTCTTCCAGCCTGTTCATGTCCTGCTTGTGGATCAAAACTAAGATAAACCAAATCGCCACGGTCAGGAATATTCAAAGGGATTCATTCCCTTCTGATTTCCCGAAATCAATTTCTTTATGTCGATTCGTTGGTGTAATTTGAGATAGTAATTCTTCCAGTGTTGGTTTTTGGGTTACAGGAATCAAGCTTAGTCCACCCTTATCATCGAAATCTAAAAGCATCTCAGTACCTTCACTAATACCTAATTTAGAAGTAAATTGCACAGGAATCCTTAAAGCTAAGCTGTTCCCCCATTTTTGAACCTTAACAGACATGGCACTCACCCTTTTTCCATTAGATAGATCCATTATAGCACTGCCTCCTTGACACGTATATACATAGTATATACGTGGAAGGGTGATTATATTCTCATTGGAATGAAGCGCAAGCTAGTCACAACAAGGAAGCTTCACTTGTACAACTAAATCAGGCTTGTGGTGAAATGGTAGATGAGAACGCAATAGATAACTACGAGAAGAACAAGCAGGAATTTGAACTTGGTGCGAAGGAAGTGCAGGATGCACGCTCTTTGCTCCAACAACTTGAAGATTCAAGAGTTAAACCAGAAATTATAAATACTCAGATGTTTCAGACGATCATGCGTCTGAATCTACCACTGCGAGCTACTTCGGCGAGTTCACTTGAGTAGCTAAGCTCAATCAGCCTTTGCACTAACATGTTCGATTGCAATTAGGGAATTATCGTATTTTTTTTTGAGGTTGATCACCAAGAAAAAAATGTTAGGATTCTGATTATCTATAATCGTGGTGACGCACTTTGATTGGAAGAAGCCTCCCCATCATCCCAAATGCAATCAGCACATCTCAAGATGTTGATAAAGAGAGTGGACGATGTATTAATTCACTTATCACCGCGAGTAATAATCCATCCATCAGAGCAATATCATTCCATTTTCTAATAGAAGCATTTCATTAGCTATTCGAGGGCTAAATTGTGGATATCTTAAAAAATAATGAGCTCTATACTGATTTTGTGGATAACAAATATGAGTTTGATTTGTTTCATAAAGATCAGATTTAAACACTATTTTTCATGCTAATAAATGATTGAACCCCAAAAAGGTCATCTCATTTGTGATATAGACCTTTTTTGGGGCAATCAATATATAACTATTAAAAAGGGTGGTGCTTTACTTGTTAGATAGGGGAAATAAGATTGCCAGTGTACTTACATGGATCGGGGTTGCTATTATCGTAGCGGGTATCATTTTAGGTGTGGTATTAGCAGCGAATGATTTGATTGATGGGAATTTCAATCCTGATGTTAATCAAGAGAAAATCACCAAATTACTGGAATATAATGCATCGACAGATAAACTGAATATTACCAGAGAAGATGATATTCTTTACATTCACGGTATTACACTTGATATGAATATAAGTCAGGCCATTAAAATGCTGGGTAATCCTGATGAATCTTTTGAGGTTGACTCGAAAGTCGCAGTTTGGCATTTGGAACACAATTTAGAATTAGTTGCCGAATACTACGGTGAAACAATACATTATATCGATTTAAGGGAATTTGATCAGATAGCCATGGAGCAAAGAATGAATACCTTGGGGGAGCCAACGAAGAAATACCAAGATGAATTTAAATATATTACTCCCAGCCAGCAACTTAGATTTCATGCCATGTTAAGTCCAGGAAGCTTCAGAGTGCAGCTTATGGATCCTGGAGAGCGTTAGAGGGTAGCGGCTAGGACCACATTTATCTATATCAGAACAGCCCGATCATTTGGTGACCGGACTGTTCTGATTTTGCAACCAAACTGTGACTATACCAGTGTAAACTAGGGTAAGAATCTTATGTGCTACAAGACTATTTATTCTTCAAATTAATTTTAAATGCATCCCCCTTATTACCACCGAAAACAATCATCCCATCCTCAGGCAGTACTACCGAATGATTGTTGCTTACCTTTGAAAAGTTCACAACCATTCCCTTCGCGTCATAAACGACAAATCCTCCACTTACCGGAGTCTCAACGTTCATGACTCGATTGGCTGATTTTTCATCAATCTTATACCATACAGCCTGACCATTCGATGGTATGCTGCTAATCGAGGAATTCCCTTCATAAATGGGTTGAATAGCATCTTCATTGATAAAGGAGACTCCATCAATCTTTAAATACTCCGTAAGTCCTACTTTATAAAAGTTGAGATCAAATACATCTCGTCCGCTCATAATTGGAATTTCGACAGCATTTACAGCTTTATTCTCATCAACAATTTTAGTGCCGTTTGCGTATCCATGATCCATATCAACGGATATCTGTTTAGTTAAGATAGTTGGGGCTAGATAAAGTGCAGAAGTAATCTTTTCACCTAACGAATAATATTTTTTTCCATTTCTATTTTCCCATACCTTTTTAGTTATCTGATTTAGAGGATTGGGATCCAGCTTTTGATAGGCATAGTTCAACATCATGTACTGCCCTAATCCAGGGAAATTCAAATAAGTGTTAAGCTTCACATATGTTTGTCCATTTGTTTGTTTGTCAAAGCTTACTGTTACACTACCATCACTGTTTTTGAATTGTCCATCGCCTGTATATACATATTTTTGTGGTGGTACAAGTCCCCCCCCTGTCATTGGTAAATTAATTTCTCCGTTCTTAATCTCTATATTTATGGTTGAACCCACTGATCCATATAATCCAGAATACGAAAGCAATTCAGACGGCATTTCCACTTTCAAGGAAGGTTCAAATGTTTTCTCGGGTAGGATTTCCTTGATATGCCCCTTGTCTCTTAGGTACTCTAATAAAACTTTAGATGCAAATGTAGCATTGAATGTGGAAGCGCCTCCTGAAGAAACAACAGCCATAGAAATATCATATTCTGGTATTGCAATCAAGGAAGAATGATACGAAATGGTGTCCCCACCTTTGTATAATGCCGTTATTCCGTAGTCACTAAACGGTGCCAAGCTAACAGCGTCCCAACCAAGTCCGTAATTAACGGTGTTCGTTTCTTCAGAAACCCATATTCCTTTTTTATATTCAGGGCTTTGCATGGCCTTGGCTGATTGTTCAGATAAAATATCTGTTCGATTACCTATTAATATTTCTGCAAATTTAGCTAATTCTTCTGCAGTTGAGTAGATCCCGCCTGACCCAATGACATTGGTATTCTCAACGGGTAAAGCCTGATCGATCATAGGCCAATAAGATTTGGTTAGCCTTTCTCTATCAAATTCATCGAGTAGTGTTTTAGTTGCGCTTAAATCCAGAGGAGCGCTAACATATTTCGCAAGGAATTCGGTATAACTTATACCACTCACTCGTTCAATCAATAATTCAAGCAACTGAAACCCATCGTTACAATATACGGAATATTCACCGGGTTTTGATTTTAATTTTTCCGACTGTAACTTGAACAATAATTCATCATGGTATTGTGTATCATTGTCACCGAGAAGTATACCATTCCCATAGTGTGTACCATAAAGTCCTGACGAATGATTCATTAACATACGTGGTGTAATTTCTTTGTACCTTTCATCTGCCATTGTAAAGTCTTTGATATATGTTGTGAGTGGTTTATCAATATCCACTTTATTAGAATCAGCTAATATCATCGTTGCAGCAGTTACATACACCTTGCTTACCGAGCCTATACCAAACATCGTGTCTTTGGTGATCGGAGCATTGGAAGCTTTATCGTATACACCAGCGTCATCTGATAAAACAATAGATCCCTTATCCATAAGGGCATACTGAAGACCACTTACACCATAATCGGACACGAGCTTCGAAGCCAGCACCTGTGCCTTTTCTTTAACAGTATCCGGATTCGTTTGAGCAAAAGTAGGGGTGACCGGTACGGCAATAAGTATAGTGGTCATTAATACAGAAATCATTTTCTTCATTATTATTAATTCCTCCTCGTATTCTTTCTAGATGTCACTTGCTGAATTCATCATACAAGGAAGAAGGCTGTTATATTAAAAATCACCCTGAAACGAAAAAAACAATCCCTAAACAACATGTTGTCTAAGGATTATTGGTTTAAAATGGAAGTATAACCATATTGTTGAATACTTTAAGCTTCGTTCCAAAAGTCATATGACCACCGTACTTGTCGCAGATTCTAGCTATATTTGTTAAACCAATACCATGAAATTCCGGGTTTGGTTTTTGGCTGTGTAAGTTGGTTACTTCATTTTCCATATGATTCATGATGTGAATGAGAAGATTAGACTCGGTAGAATGTATTTTTATAAGAATGTACCTATCTTCTGCGATTTTTATCTTTTTAGAAGCTTCTATTGCGTTATCTAGCATATTTCCAATGACAACACATAGGTCATAACGGTCAATATGGATTTCTTGTGAATATAAGCTAAGCTTTGTATCTATTCTTATGCCATTGGCTTGGCCAATATTAAGCGTATTTGTGACAAGGGCATCTATAACCAGATTTCCCGTATTTACCCTTTGGTAGGCTCCTTCGACTTTATTTAATGTCGTCTTAATATGTTCCAGTGCAGTTCCTAATTCATTTCGCTTAATACACTCTTCAATATACAAGAACTGTTGATTCGTATCATGAATGATTCTTTTAATGGATTTGAAGCTGTGAACGACTTTTTCGTAATTCGCATCCTGATAGTCCATCTGATGTTGCAACTGCGCATTCTCATGCATGAATCGAAATTTATCCATAATAGTATCAAAAATATAGACAATCATAACGTTTAAAAATAGTAATACAATGACGGATATGAAAGAATAGACGTCCTTGTAAGTTAAAATATTCAGTTGATATATACTTATGATAGGAATAACCAAAAATAATACGTAGTAACGATAATGCAAAGTGAAACTTCTACGTTTTGCAAGTAGTCCTATGATAAGAATGATAGCGAACATGATCATGCAACTGAGTAAAATAGATTTCGTGTAGATTATTTGATCTTGTTCATTTACAGGGTGAAAGTGGCTAAAGTCAACTGAATCTAGGGTATAAAAAAGATGTTGAGATATATAATTAGCGATAGACATTAAAACAGCGTAAAGTATAGAAAAAATGATCTTGGTTTTAATTTCTATTTTATAAGATTGCGCAAAACTAAATGTCATAAGCAAGGGTAGAATCGAAGACAAAATAGGAATGACGGGAATAACTAGATATAGGTAATCGAGCAGCCCAAAGATAATGAAGTAAATGAATCGGTTATGTTTTTTAGCTGATTTATCAAAAACCGAGTTGAAGAAAAAATTAAGGTGAGCGCCCATCACAAGTACAATACTAAAGACAATAGGAAAATTATTTTGAATCATATCAATCGACCTTCATAATCATAAATTTGGTGTAAGTATCTTTAACCTCTTTAATTTTAGAACGACCTATGGGGAACTCCATACCATTGGACATGAGAACACCTCCGCTAGCAAACTTCCTCACATGAAGCAGATTAATAATAATGGAACGATGGATTTGCAAGAAGTTACAGTCTTTTAAGGCCAAAGCATAATCTGAAATGGTGCCTTTGCTTTCATAGGTTTGATTCGTGGTAATAAAGTGCAGTTTGCTTTTGATGGTTAAGCTTTTGGCAGCTTCAATACTAATGAGGTCATCATATTTGATAACGACTTCTTCATAGGCTGACTTGATGACCATAAACTTTTTATCAAGTGCTTGGAAGTATTGGCATAGCTTGATAATTTTCTCTTCCAAGATCGAGGGGGCAATGGGTTTTATCAAATACTGGAATGTTATGACGTCAAAACTTTCTACCATATATTCAGGGTAGCTTGTCAGAAAAACAATTTGTTCATCGAGGTTCTTTAGCCCTCTTATTGTTCGGGCTGTTTGAATCCCGTTAATCCCGCCCATTTCAATATCCAAAATTAAAATATGGAATGGCGTTTCATTGCGCTCATAATAGGATACCAACTGCTCGCCCGAGCCGAATAATTCGATTTCAAATTCTATATTTGTCTTTATCGACAACCTAATCAGGATGGTTTTAACAAGCTCTCTTTGTTTTTCCTCATCATCGCAAATAGCCACTCTATACATAAATGATACACTCCTCATTCATTACCTTTATTCTAAAACTCTATATAAGCATGATACAACCTTTTGACTTTATATAGATAACTTTTGGATGAAATGCAAATTTGAATCCCTCAAAATCACTTCTTATGTGATGAATGCCTGTCCAGAGATGAAACCTAATACTTACATATGCCATAGGAGCATCTTTTACTTACACACCGATGGTGAGTTTAGACCAAACTATCATTAATGGTGATTTTGATAAGTATTTAACGAAACCATTATCTCCATTTACGTACTACTTGGCTAACTTGTTCAAGATCGGTTATATTGCGCACATTGTTATATCATTACTTGTCCTTCTTTGGTCGATAACTCAAGTTGATGTGAGTTGGAAGGCTGTTAAGATTATCTACCTTGTTCTCGCAGTTATCAGCGTTCTTTCCTCCAGGCAGCAGGTTTAGTTGTAATCGGTTCTTTATCCTTCATTAGTTCGAGGGCGAAATTGTGGATATCCTAAAATATAATAGGCTCCATCTTGATTTTGTGGATAAGAAATACAAGTTTCCTTACACTTGTTCACTTGATATCCACTGTATCAACAGTATGGATCAAATATTAGTGGACGTTTGGCTACTTAATTGGGATAAAGCGCCAACTTTTCGCGAAGGCATGAAATATTTCAGGAGTACAATGAATGGTTGTTCCACGAGGGAAATGAGCCGATGAGTATTGTATGGAGGCTTAAAAAGGTGTGAATCCCAAATAGAAGGGTCCAAAGGAGGTTTTTGGAAAACCTTGTCGAATAGTTCTACATGCCTATAAACATCATCAGGAGGGAGTCAAAAGAAGTGCAACGTACAACTAGAACTACAAGCAATCAACCTAACAGGTCTACGCCCATCCCAGCAAACAGGATGGTTAGCGGTCAAACAAGGGCGGCTAATACCCAAGCAAACAGGACAACTGTTAGTCAATCAGGGGGAACGGCTAATCCTAAGAACCCATCAGGCAATGGTAACACTGTTGTCTGTCGGAAATGTAAGTCAGGGCAATTAGTAGCCAACAAGAGAGGGTACAGCTTTGCTAAGATGTTCAAGACTCTTGGTATAATGGTACTATTGCCCATCATAATTGTGCTAATAATGTTTGTTGGTTTTATGTATATGGCAAGGTCTACTAACGAAGGTCTATTAGCTTTCATTGGAATTATATGTTGGATTTCGGTAAGTTTATCTTTACCGGTAAGCATCCTTGTTGGGTTTATCGGGAGAAGTGAAATCGTAAACGGCTGCATGAATTGCGGGTTTAAATGGACACCTGCTAAGAGGAAGTAAAAGGTAATTTGGTAGAGCATCACTCTTTTTAACTGTTGAATGTTAGTTTACATATGTTAACATATAATGAAGTGTGAGGTACAGAATCCTGAAGGCTTCTGTCCTTCATAGGTGGTTTAAGAGTCGCTTCCTGTTTCAGCAGGGGTGGCTTTTTCTTTGACTCCAAATAATTTATCTCCCTTTTGGGCTCTTCAGAGTCATATCCTTAATGGTAAAATGAGAGTGAATCTGTATACCTCTATAGTTGTTAGGTGGTACTTTCAACTATAGAGGATACAGGTTTTTTTGTATATTCACCTCAAGAACAGGTATTGATCCGTTTAATGAATAACTTATTAATCTTATTAAAGTTTAATTTTTATGTTGAAAAGTATCATTTTCCGTTGATTAGGCAACTTGTCGGACGATGCAGTCTAATTTATAATACTGGGAACGAACGATTATATACCTTTTTTTAACATTATGTGAACATTATTGATAATTATATTATTAGAGTAAAATATACTAATTAATCTAGGATTTATAGTGAAATAAATGGGGGAGAAATCATGGGAAACTTAAGCAGAGAAGAAGAGATGTTAATACAAATCGCAAGAGACGATCTAGCGGGGAGAAAACAGTCATCATTCGAAAAATCTGATTTTCTAAATATAAATTGGAATACTCTATATGATTTAGCGATTGAACAAAAAATGCTTCCCCTCGTTTATAACATATTACGTGACTCCATTCCTTTTTCTTATCGAGTATGTTATCAAGAAACATGCGAGTCTATGAAAAAGATGAATCATTTAATCTTCGAAGAAATTAAAGCGCTTTCAGAACGGGGAGATATCGAAGAAATGCTGTTCATTAAAGGGGCAGTCCTTTCTCAACTACTTTATGATGATCCCTTTATTCGTACATCTGGTGATATAGATACTTTAATCCGTGAAGATAGATTGGGAAAAATTGATAAGCTACTTAAAGATGAAGGCTATTTCCAGGCTTGCGGGAAAGGAGATGTGTATACTCCTGATTATGATAACTTTGAAATATTGCCTTATCCTATATTGAAAGAATATAGTCATCACGAATATTTTGAGTACTACAAGCAGTCAGGAACGGATCACGTCATATTGGAACTTCAACGATATATTCATAATACGATAACTTCTGAACATATAGATCGCTTTTTAGATTCAAGTAGACTATTAATGATCAATGGTGTTAAGGTCCGGACTTTGGATACTGACCATACGTTATTGTACCTTATTGAAAGTTTACATACGGATGCTAATTGGTACCATCGTGGTCCTAAATTAAACAAATATTTGGAGTTAGCTTTATTCATTAGAAAATATGAAAAGGACATCGATTGGGAAGGGGTGTTACAGAAAGCGAATGAATTTCAGATGCTAGACATCGTTCATGATATTTTCAATGATTTAAATGAGCTTTTTCGTTCTCTTATCCCAGAGGAGAGAGTTGAACAATATAAATATTCTTACAGGAGTAAGTCACTTCCTTTAGTCTGGGATACTTCCCTCGTCGAACGTTTGTTTCAAAGTTACGAAGGACGAATGCTAGAAATATTTAAAAATTTAAAAACGATATGCTATTGCACTGAATCTTTGAATCACGCCGTTAAAATACCTTATTACAATGAACGAGATCACAATGACAACCAATCGGAACATTATTTATATGTTTCAAACGATAAATATAATTTCGTGCTTACTTATCTACCCACAATTGATTCAACAAACTTAGCCTTCACGTTTTATTTGCCACATGATCTTATGCAATCTCTCTATGACTGGGAAGTGATACTTAACACCATAGATCCATGTATGGAAAGCAGTATTCTAGATTGGCATACCTTTTCTTTTGCTAAACGAGAGGGAGACATCCAACTCAACGTAAGCAGTTGTGGCAGTATTGAACGAGTCGGTGATTCAGAGGTACGTATACAAATTCCTCTTTCCGAATTCGATCAATCATCTACAGAACAGGCACTCGCTTATAAAATTATTATAAGAGAGCGTGTATACGCGGAGATATATCATACGTTGAATTCGGATGGTTATACGGACAAGAGCTTCTGGTTATCTCCGTCTTTAATTCAAGTACCCGCTAGATAAGGAGTGGTATAGATGATTCACGTGGAAGAAATCTCAAAAGAATACAAACAATTCAAACGATCATCAGGTGTCATTGGATCGATGAAAAATTTATTTTCAAGAGAACATACGCTGCTTAAAGCTGTTAATCAAATCTCCTTTTCTATAGACAAAGGTGAGGCAGTCGGATATTTAGGACCCAATGGTGCAGGGAAATCAACGATGATTAAAATGCTTACGGGCATTTTAGTTCCGACATCGGGGACTGTCACAGTCAATAACCTTGTCCCACACAAACATCGTAAGGAAATCGCAAAAAGGGTGGGTATTGTATTCGGCCAACGGAGCCAACTATGGTGGGATCTTCCGGTACAAGATTCGTTCGAGCTTCATAGACGTATTTATAATATTCAAGATACAGACTATCGAAAAAATATGAATATATTTTTGGAATTGCTGAATTTAAAAGAATTTATTACACAACCAGTAAGACAATTAAGCCTTGGTCAGCGAATGAGAGCAGAGATTGGTCTTGCACTTCTACATAATCCGGATATTCTTTTTTTAGATGAACCAACCATTGGATTAGATGTTATTGCGAAGGATAACATTAGATCATTTATAAAACAGATGAACCGTGAACATAAAGTATCTATTCTATTGACCACTCATGATCTGAAGGATATAGAAGAGATATGCCCAAGGATGCTGATTGTGAACAAAGGGGAACTCATCTTTGATGGAACCGTTGATCAATTAAAGTCAAACCTTTCACCAGGGAAAATAATTACGATTGAATTCGAATTTAATCCTGGAGATGATGTTGAGTTAGAACATGCAGAACAAATTGCTGATCATGGAATAAGGAAAATTTTTAAAATTGATAAAGGATTGGACTCTGCTATTGATTTTGTCCAAAGTGTTTCTAAGCGTTACCCAATTAAAGACTTTAGTCTACAAGATTCTGATATTGAGGATATCATTCGAATGTACTATCGGAGTTTGGATAACGATAATAACATTGAATTCCCCAAACAAGAGAAATTGAGTGTGATTTAGATATGATGAGAGCCTATTACGTAATCACATGTAAAGCATTTTTTCGCAATATGGCGTATCGTTCAGAAGTTTGGCTACGAATTTTCGGCAACATTTCCATCGTATTCATTCAGATTTCCATTTGGTCGGCATTACTCGGAACGGGAACTTTAAATGGTATCAATATAGAAGCCATGATTACGTATTCGCTTATCAATGCATCTGTATCTATGATTTTAATGAACAAGGTCATTTATGTTGTGGATGATAAGTTGAAGACAGGCAATATTATTTCGGATCTATTGAAACCGATTAGCTATCCGTTGCTCTTATTTTATGATGAGCTAGGTAATGTCGTTTTCCAAATCATGTTCACCGTCGTTCCGACGATATTCATTGCATGGCTGTTATTCGGTTTTAGTGTCCCAACAGAGCCTTATACCATTGTGGCATTTGCAATAAGTCTATTGTTAGCGTTAATCATTTCTTTTTTGATGGGCTATTTAATAGCACTGGTGTCGTTCTGGTTTCTGACAACATTCGCCTTGGATTGGATGGTTACTGCATTGATAACCGTATTCTCAGGCTCATTTCTTCCGTTATGGTTCTTTTCAGCGGAATGGAAATTCATTGCTGATATTCTCCCGTTTCAATTCTTAGGATTTGTACCTGCAGCTATATATATGGGGAAGATCGATGCAAGTGAAATCATATGGATGATCATGAAGGGAAGTGTGTGGATTCTGCTACTTTGGCTTGCAACCCAGTTCCTCTGGGGCAGGGCTGTCAAAAGGCTAGTGGTACAAGGTGGTTAATGCAATATAGCTAAGGGTGGGAATCCATGAATATACGTTTATTTTCATATTTTGTTACATTGATCATTAAATCTCGCATGGAATATCGGGGAGCATTTATGATCGGTGCAGTTGGTCAGATCACAGGTTATGCAGCCAACTATCTCGTTATTTGGCTCCTACTACAAAATTTCGATACCATTAATGGATGGAATTGGACAGAAATTGCTTTCTTGTACAGCTTAAATATACTTACCTATGCCATAGGAGCATCCTTTACTTACACACCGATGGTGGGTTTGGACCAAACTATCATTAATGGTGATTTTGATAAGTATTTAACGAAACCGTTATCCCCATTTACGTACTACTTGGCTAACTTATTCAACATCGGTTATATTGCGCACATTGTTATATCATTACTTGTCCTTCTTTGGTCGATAACTCAAGTTGATGTGAGTTGGACGGCTGTTAAGATTATCTACCTTGTTCTCGCAGTTATCAGCGGTTCTTTCCTGCAGGCAGCAGGTTTAGTTGTAATCGGTTCTTTATCCTTCATTTTTTTACGTGTGAGATATTTGTTTGAGATTTTCTTTAAGTTGAAGGAGTTTATTGCATATCCGATTTCTATATACGGAACCCTGCTGCAAATGATTCTGACCTGGATTATTCCTCTTGCCATGATTAATTATTATCCAAGCATCTATCTGTTTGATGATAGTGTACTAACCAATAAGATCCTTGGTATCGTGGCTCTAGCCATTGGTCCCTTAGCTTTCTATATTTCCTATAAGGTATGGATGTATGGAGCAAATAAATATCAGGGGGCAGGAGGTTAGATGATTCGACTGCATACAACATCCCGTAATATGGAGGTGTAATAGATGAAAAAACTAGAAATGCTTGGTGTAGTAGTAGGAGCAGGTCCTAAGGGGATTTCAACCCTAATTCAACTACAGCGTGCATTTCCAAATAAGTTTATTGGAGTTGAGTCGTGTGCGGTTGTAAGTAACTGGGACTCTCAATTTGCGGGCAGTTCACCAACTAGGACGGGCATTTATTACTCGGATACGATAGTACAACAAGCTGATATTCCTTGGAATCTACAGACATTTGTCAAAAGACACCCCTTGATGTCGGAGGAGATGCTCAATAAGGATTATTTGCCTAAAGAAGTTCTTCAAGATTATTATCGAATGTCTGCAGAGGCAATAAATGCTAGGATTTTACTGGGGGAAAAGGTTGAAGAGATAGAGGTCGACAAAAAGGGTTTCCTATTAAAGACGAGTAGTTATTCTATAAAAACGAGATATTTAATTATTTCTACAGGGCCTGTCAACCATAAAGTATTCCCCGAATGGACCTATTCCTTACCGCCGCATTTGTGTCAGCATTCGATTGGACATGGTATGTTTGACAATCTTCTTGGGAAAAAGATACTTCTGGTTGGTGGAGGTCATGCCACACCGGACATAGCATGCAGGATGTGGGAGTTAGGCGGCAGTATAACTGTTGTGGTTAGAAAGAGTGGATTAAAAACTAGTTATTTACCCTATCCGGATGATTATATAAATCCAAACTATTGGGAATTAAATCGGGGATTATCGATCGAGGATAGGATTTCAGTACTAAGAAAAATCTCATTGGAAGGTCCGTGGGTGACACCAAGAAGTTTGAGAGAGTTCGAGGATGTGATACATGCCTCTAAAAAAACAAGTAATCGAATTGAATACTTGACAAGTACGAAAGTAACGAGCTGCCGAATTGTTCATAATAATGATTGTGAACAGGTAGAAATTACTTTTTACGACGGTCGCTCTGAGCTATTCGATAAGGTTATATGTGCAACAGGCTTTAAACCGGATGTGACAAAGCTACCTTTTATCAACCACGAAATTTGGATTAATACGATTTCGGAAGGGCTGCCACACTTGAATAATGACTACAGCTTTAAGGGAAACTCGAATATTTATTTCACGGGACATTTTGCGCAACTTGGTCCGAGAGGGATAGTGGATTCGATACTACACTACACTCAATATGCGACGATGGCTCTAACGAATTCGATATTAGAAAAGGAGGGTTCTTTCCATGTATCCAACTATTGATTATCTTCTCGAAGAATTGTCAGAAGCTGAACGTGCTAATTTGAAGCATATGGCTTTTGCAATTATCCGACCCGATGCGATTGAACGTGGATTCGAAAAAGAAATTTTGAATGACTTGGAAAATTCGGGGCTTTTTGTGATTGGCTTCAAATATCAATTCGTTGATGAACGACAGATGGAGGAGGTTTATCGTTACACTCAACATCATATGTTGGAAAATCAAATGCGTCCACTATGGTGGATGACTCGTGAAATGTATAGAGTTTCACCCGCTATTTTACTTCTCTTGGCAGGGAAATATCCAGATGAATATGAGGATTCGGCGCGTTATCTAGAAAGTATTAAGGGCTCATCTAATCCGGCACTGACCCAACCACATCACTTACGATATAAATATCAATCGATGAATGTTGTGCTTTGTACGATTCATTCTTCGGATGACCATCTTCACTCTCTTCGAGAGTCTAGAATATTCTTCAATCGAGAAGAGATTGCTCGATCACTTCAGCATATCCCTGAGTTATTAAATGGTAGGATACCGGCACCACACTCTTTTCTAGATCAAGCGGTTAATCGATGGCACTCTAAAGCTAAACGAACGGGAGCATTTTTTCATATTCTTTCCATATTGCAATTGCGTATTCTAGCGAATCTGCTTGATTCTGACTTGTTTGGATTACCGTTAGACGAACTGAACGAGCTTTGTCAACGTATGTATCAAATTACATTGCAGCAATTACCTTATGTGGAGGAAGCGGAACAGATTCATCCCATTCTAGATCGAGAACTTGATTTGCTTCTTTCAGCCAGTAATTATCATTCTAGAAAGTTGGATATGCTAGATTCTCAATTCCGTCGAAACTGTAATGATCGAGAGCTTCTTATTGAATCTCTGAAAACCATGGTGGATTATCGTAATTATGAACAAGCAGACTTCATTAAATTTCGAGAACAATTAAGACGAAACTTGGTCGTTATGGATGATTGGGAGGCTTTGGTTATAGAGACCTCATTTGTTTTCCATATGATCCAATTGAACGGTTATTACATTAAATAGGGGGACTTTTTATGTATGCTCTAGTATCGAATGAGTATGATGATTCCGAGAACATCCGTCTTATTTTATCTCTTTTTAATGCTGATGAAACCTTAGAGTGTTACGTAACTGTTCGAGACAGTAAGGACACAATGTTAAATGATGGTTCTTTTTCTGTGAAAACTGCTCATTTAGAAAAACAAGCAGAAGGCAAGGTGTTTGGTCGGAAGGTAATGGGTGTTTATAATGTCCCCTTAATAGAAGAGGCAGTAAGTGTTTCACACTCAATCCTTCCTTTGATTAGGCAACAACCAGGATTTATTGGTGTTTTTTTATTCGTTAAACCTACCGGAGAGAATTTCTCAATTTCAATTTGGGAAACGGAAGAAGATTCTAACTTTAATATCGAATCTGGTTGGTGGATGGATCAAGTAAGAAAATTCGATTCAATATATGTGGATAAGCCTATTACAACCAATCATTGGTTAAGCATCGAGGGGGAGTTGTTGAAGCATGTTTGAACTTGATGTTGATGTTGATCTCATATTGTCCGAACTAAATGTGAAGTCTTGCGATTTTGTATATGTAGGAGGATCTTTTACAACAGGATTTTTTAATGATTCATCGGATATTGATCTTTTTTTTATTTACGGAGACAATCGTCCGGTCGATTGTCATGGACATCAATTGTTTATCAATCATCGGCGAATCGATATTCAAAACATGACCTTTCGAGATTGGAATATATTATCCGAAAAGATTATTCAAGCCAGTGGAGGTCCGATAGAAACCGTGACCATGAAAGAAGTCATGGCTTATTACCGTACTAGTATAGGCATGCCATTGGTTGAAAGAGAGCGATTTTTCTTTGAAAGAGGAAACAAATTTAGTCAAACACTTCTCTCTTCCCTATTGTTAAAAATCTATCAACGGGATATGGAGAATTTATTGATTCATCTCAAAGCGGCTATAGCATTGAATCATCTACAAAAAGCAACCGAACATATTCAGCAATTAATACAAATCAAAATGGCCATATACTGCTGCGGTAGAGGAGAGAATTACCCTAATCATAAGTGGCGTTACGAAAAGTTGTACCGAATACATGGAAAAAACCATCCTATTCCCGGTTTTTATCGTAGTTTAGAGGATAGAAGTTCATTATTAACAAGTTGCTCGGAAGTACAGAACCTACTTCAGGAGTTAATGGAAGAAGAATCAATTGTAGTTCTAGCCGAACCAGTAGGTTTCGTGGTTGTCCTCCAATCAGATACTACATTTTTAGAGGTTGATTCGGAGTGCTATCTTGTGAAAGGGAACAATGCATTCGAAGTATGTAATGGAGTTTTATTAAATTGGAAGAAGAGTGTACAAAGAAGCAAGACGAGGGAGATATATCTTCGAAGAGAAGATGCGTTTCTTCTCTCATCTTTGTTCGAAGAGTTGGAAGGATATGAATTAATAAACATTAATGCTATTTACGATGATTTGACTGAATTTATATTTGTAGAGCAAACGGAAAGAGCTTTAGTTAAAAAGCATAGGCTAAATGAATTGATCGACCGTAGAATCAAAGGCTGGATGGCATGGATAGATTATCAATCATTTTATGACGATCATACGGGTGCTTTGAAAGCTGGCCAGATGGAAGCATCATTAATTGCAGCAAGAAGAATGCTCCTAGAAGTTTTGAAATTATGGGTTTCTGAAAAATCAGGCTTATTTCCTGATAATAACTATGCGATATACGAAGGTCTTCGACGCTATGATTCTGAAGAATATGTAATGACATTACGGCTGTTAAGAAGCATGCCGATGGAGATGGAAGATATTAATTCGATATCAGAAATGATTCATAATACCATTGCAAAATATTTAAGTGATTCCGTTCCACGTATACCAGGTAATATCCGGGAACATATACCTCATGAGCAACTCTTTGAATATGGTTCTAAGTGGTTGCAGCTAGCTCGTAGTTATCTACTTCCTATTCCATTAACAGATGAGATGATTCGAAAAGTCGATGACGTCATAGCACAGAAAATAGGAGGACATATGATAACTGAGGAAGTTTAAATGACTAGTATGATACAAAGTGGAATAAATCCTTTAATGAATTGGGGGGTTAGACTTTGAATCGACAGATTGGAATCAGTTCCCTTACGGTCCCCCCGTTGGGTTTAGGTTGTATGGCAATGAGTGCTTTTTATGGCAGAAGTGATGACAACCAATCAGCATTAACAATTCGAACTGCACTAGATTGCGGCATTAGAATGTTTGATACAGCTGATATGTACGGGATGGGACATAATGAAGAATTGGTTGGAATATCTTTAAAGAATTGTCGGCATGACGTCGTCATTGCTACAAAAGCCGGGATTTATAGGGAAAATGGGAAGAGCCTTTCCAATGGAAGCAAAGACCATATCATTTCATCTTGTAATGGAAGCCTTAACCGATTGCGAACGGATTATATAGATCTGTACCAGTACCATCGTCCAGATCGAAATGTTCCGATAACTGAGAGTTTAGAAGCTTTTCATACTCTAGTTCTTACTGGAAAGGTTCGATATATCGGAGTATGTAACTTTTCATACGATCAACTAAAACTTGCAGCAGAATCCTTTCCCATTGTGAGTGTTCAAAATGAATACAGTCTATTAAGTAAAATGGAGAATGAGTCGATTCTTACTTATTGCGAGAGTCGTGGAATTAGCTTTATTGCTTATAGTCCACTCGCTAAAGGATTATTAGCTGGTAAAAAAGCTGAATCACTAGGTGTTGATGATTATCGAGCTTCGCATCCTTGGTTCAAAGACGCCACTTATGAAGAAAACCGAAAAAAGTTCATCCTGCTACAAGAGTTAGCAGACTTGAAAGGGACAAGCCCTTCATGTCTTGCACTTGCATGGATAATTCATTCATCTCCGCAACTTTTACCCATTGTAGGCGCAAGAACTCCAGAGCAAATAAAAAGTAATGCTGATGTTCTAAGTATCAGACTCACAACCGAAGAGTTTTCCATGATTGATCAACTTTTTCAATGAAATGAAATTTCCATAGAGGCCTTTTTATTTGAATAGGGGTGACATGAATGATTATTTATCAACCAGAAGATGAGCTACTAGAATTAGATGAATTAAATCCAGTAGAGAAGTATAAAAGACTTCATACGCAGTTAATCAAACCTCAAGGGAAATTACATTTTGAAGGATCTGAAGAGTTATTCTTGATTGATATAGGGGAACTATCGCTAATAGCGTTGTATGTAATTGATAGCGTTATCAAAAGAGAGCTGAATGTGAAATACAGCTATTACATTCAAGATGACATGTCAGTGAAGTTTCTATTAAATAATAATTTGGACTATGAAATTAATTCAAAACAGTTCCTGAAGTATCTTATACGAGTGGATGATGCAAAACTTATTTATCGTTTCACTTGTGCTAAAAAATTTGAGATGAAAAATGAAAAAACGAAGCAACTTCGCCTTAATAGTTGGGGAAGACAATACATTGATGATCAACAAATCTTAAATAAATATAGCAAAGAAGTAGAAAGGATGACGATATGTTTTTCTGACTATTTGAAAGAGAATCGAAATGTCTACTTAGAACTAACTGAATTATTACTAGAACCAATTACAAGTTCTGTAAGTTATGATATCGCTAAAAAAAATCAATTTTTGAATATTAAACTATTATCCTAATGATAAGGGGATGGAATATATGGGAAATTGCATTTCGGAAGAGCTAGTGATATCTGTAGATCACATCCAAGAACGATTTAATCAAGTTTATGGTAGATATGATTTAAATAAATCAATGATTTGGATGGTTGAAGAATTAGGAGAGGTAGTATCTGCGATTCGGAAGGGAAAAACGAAGGAAGAAATTCAAGGAGAACTTGGCGATTTGATGGCTTGGATATTTTGCCTAGGTAATATACTTGATATCAACATATCACAAGCACTGACCGTAACATTTGAAAAAGAAGTAAACAGGCAGCTCGAAGTATACGGGGATTTGAAATATTCGAAAAAGATCGACACCGTATGAAATATCAAAGATCTATAGTTATACCCATGGGAGAAATTCTAATCATCTCTGATCGGCCTGAGTTTCTTGTACAGACGGTCATTGGCAATAATAAATATTCTGAACTATTAGCAAACGATAAATTTACAATTATCAATACCAATGATGATTCCTTTTTTAATGAAAACCAAGCTACTTACAGGGAAGATATGATTAATAAGGGGATCTATTTAGGACATCATATTGGGCCCCCGCTTAAAGTTTCAATAACAGAAAATGAGATGAGGATTTGTATAAAAGATTTAGATGTAGCTGTATTCAATAAATTTTTTTGGAACTTTGTTTTTAAATACATCTTAACTGTAATGTCTTTAAAACACCAATCTTTGCATGTGAAAGGTACGACATTAATACGTGACAATAAGGCTTATTTATTAGTTGGTCGAGGTAAATCGGGGAAAACAACGTTAGCCCAACATCTTCAAACTAAGGGGTTTTCGTGTATTGGCAACACTCATGCAATTATTAGGGAAAACCATATTTGGTCTCTGAACACATGGGTACGCTCTAGGAATCAAGCGGGAATCGAAAGTTATCGTTTAAATGAGTCGTCAACAGTGCAAAATGCGTATTTAGAAAAAATAATAGTTGTAGATCATAACACAGATGGAAAGTTAACTACTCGAATATTGGATGCAGAAACGGCTAAGGTGTTTTTAACTAACTTTTGTGCAGCAGTAGGAAATTATGATTTAAAGGAAGATGTTGTGGACTATCGAAAAAAGGTGAGTTTTGAAGAGGCGTATAGTTATATTATCAGCGAACAACAACGAGTTGATGAACTGATAAGTAAGCAGTTGTTTTATATGTCAGCTGATGTGAGAAATGCAGCTTGTCTAAATCAGGTCTACGATTTCTTCGAACGGAGTATTGTCACATGAAAATTGCTATAGTACCTTCAGCGGATCTGTCGTACAACTCTGGAAGTATCATTTATGCGAAAAATTTATTTAAATATCTCCATGCAAACGGACACCAAGCTTTTCTCTTAGGGAGTAAGAAGCCAGCAGATATCCCCGAACCATTAATGCCATACGTTATCATTAACCCTTTATTGTTAGAGCATCCCATCATTGATGACAGGAAGGTGTCTTCACAAGAGTATAGTATGTCTCTTTCAACAGTTGTTACCTATTTATTAGATCTAAAGAAAGAGTATGGATTAGACATCATACATGCTCACTATGGTTCTTTTAATAGTTATGGTGCGTATATGGTGCATGAGTTGGAAGGAGTCCCTTATGTTATTTCGAGTTTTGGTAGGGATATGAATATTGGTTATATCTGTGATCACAGGATTAAATGGTTTATTGATCAGAGTTTACCTAAGGCAAGTAGAATTATTGTAGCCGATCACGATCTTAGAAAGACGATTTGTTCCGTTAGTAATGATAATACAATTAATGAACGTATTGTCGAGATACCGATGCCACTTGATCAAAGTATTTTTGGGTTTGAGAGAGATTGTATTTCTCCTAGAAATGAACCCATTATTGCAACGATTAATTCCTGTTTCAGTCCTGAAAAAGGGATTAAAACGATCCTTGAAGCTTTTTCAAATGTAATAAAATGCTACCCGGCTCGATTAATTATTGCAGGGACAGACGATCATCCTGAGCAAGTGCATCTTAAATATCTTCACAATCTGGTAATAGAGTTACAGATAGAAGCATGCACTGAATTTGTAGGATACTTACCCAGGTCAGAGGTAGGCTCTTTACTTCAGACTGCTGATGTGTTGGTAGATGCGCGTACCAAGGGTAACTTTAGTTCTGTATTATTAGAAGCCATGTTCTTAAATACCCCTGTTATAGCATCAGATACGGATGCAGCACGTAAAGTTGTTACGGATGGATTCAACGGCTCTTTATTCAATTCTAATGATGCACAAGATTTGGAAAGACAATTGATAATGGGGCTTAAAGACCCTTTGATCTGGGATGAAATGAAACAGAATATCCAAGAGTGGGTCAACATATTCGGAAGTGAATATGAGGATGAGCATTGTTTTGATCAGGTATTGGAACTCTTTGGACAAGTATTGACTTAAGGAGGAATCACTAAATGATTAGAATTGGGTTGCCAAAAGGCGTTGTAAAGAGTAAATCAGTTTCACTAATAGAGAGTTATGTCGGTGGAAAGGTGAATGCAGATAAATTGCATTTTTTGGTTGAAGAAAATATTTATATATATTTACTGAAGCATCGCGATATACCGATGATGATAGATCAAGGTATTTTGGATTTTGGAATTACCTCAAGCGAATGGATTAAAGAAGGCAATTATGATCTTAAGATGTTTAAAGAGCTTGATTGGTGTGATACAAGAATTAGTCTACTCAGTGAAAGGAACAGACCAGTCTTAACGAAACCTGATTCTTTTACCTGTGTGACAGAATTCCCGAATACCGCTATGCAATATTTCCAAACTATAGGTCGAAATGACGTGAATATTCAACATGTAAATGGGTCAACTGAAGGGTTTGTTCCGACAATTTTCGATTGTTGTGTGGATTGTGTGGAAACGGGTCACACGCTTCATCTACATAATTTACAAGAAGAGAACGTGTTACATCTATCTAAGATCGTTGTAGTGGGACGGAGACAGGCAGATCGTAGGGTTATGGAAGAAATAGATAGGTTCCTTGAAAGGTTGGAGATGACTAATGAAATCCATTCTGTTAACGGGATGTAGCAAAGGTATTGGAAAGGCTGTCTTGGACAAGTTAATTGAGTTAGAGGAATATAAAATATACGCTCTTAGTAAAAATATTCAATCTTTAGAGTTGAATTTGCCCAATGTACATGTGTATCCTTGTGATTTAGCGAATGACATAGAGACAGAAACAGTGGCAAAGAAGATCATGGCTGATTCAGGTGGAATAGATATTTTGGTGAATAATGCTGGTGTGGGATTATTTAAAAAGGTCGAGGACATATCGCTTAAAGAATGGTCGGAGGTTCTTGCCATTAATCTCACGGCAACCTTTATTTTAACAAAAACGGTAATGTCCAAAATGAAAGAAAATAACAGAGGGAAAATAATTAACATTACATCTGATGCGGATCACATCGGTTTTTCAGAAGGCTCACTATACTGCGCCACTAAATTTGCGGTTAGAGGATTCTCAGATTCAATACGAGACGAATTAAAAGGAACTGGCATATCTATCACGACTATTGGACCTGGTAGGGTGGATACATACTTTAATGGAAAGAAACCAGGAGATAGGCCCATATCATTACGAGCTTCCCAAGTTGCTGCACAAGTTGTACATGTGATTTCGATGGAAGAGACTTGCGGAATTGAGAGAATTTATTTAAAATCTACATTGGAATGAAATTAATGGGGGGATATGACAATGAATGAGAAACTTTCCTATGCACAGGTGGGAGTAGATATTGATAACGCTGATGCCACGAAAAAGGATATGCAAAAAAGTTTGGAAACAACTGATTCTAGAGTACTAAATAAATCAGGAGCATTTGCAGCGTTATTCGAAGCGAAATTTGATGGAATTGAAAATCCAGTACTTGTTCTGAAAGCAGAAGAACCAGGTTCAAAGCAGCTATTGTCTTTCCGCCA
The DNA here is from genome assembly GCA_036496075.1 of Paenibacillus sp. Lineage (GTDB taxonomy): Bacteria > Bacillota > Bacilli > Paenibacillales > Paenibacillaceae > Paenibacillus_AQ. Next base: position 58,878 of record DASXLR010000109.1, read on the forward strand.
TAATAAAGTCAGCAATATATGCTATGACTTAATCAATCACTTGGTAAATGACATTATTGTCATGGGGGCAAAACCCGAAGCTGTTCTGGATATAATACTGTGTGGAAAAATTGAGAAAGAAATCGTAGTTGAAGTGGTGGAAGCAATATCTAATGCATGTCGTGCACAAGATTGTGTACTTATCGGGGGAGAAACTTCTGAGCAACCGAAAGTGTTACCCGAAGGAAGTTATATGCTTAATGCAAGTATACTTGGAGTTGTAGATAAACATAAGATTATAGATGGTTCAAAGATTGTTAAGGGTGATGTGGTAATTGCTCTTGCATCCAATGGATTACATACAAACGGATATACCTTGGTAAGAACACTGATGGATACAATGCCTCAAATTCTAGATGAGAAAGTAGAAGGAGATTCATTCTTAGATGCGATTTTAACTCCACATCGTTGTTATTACCAAAATCTAAAGGAGTTGTTCCCAAAAGATGTAATCCATGGGCTGGCTCACATTACAGGTGGCGGGATTAAAGGCAATTTAAATCGTATACTCCCTTCGGGTTTAGATGCGAGAATTGAGTTAGATAAAATCAAGACGCACCCTATTTTTGAAATAATAAAAAGATACGGGAATGTCGATGATGAGGAAATGCTAAAGACATTTAATATGGGCGTTGGAATTACGCTCGTCTCCCATCCAGAAGACGCCACTCAAATTATAGAGCATTTGAAGTTAACTGGTTGTAATGCATATATTATCGGTGAGATTGTTGATGGAGAACAGTGCGTGGAATATATCAATCAATTAAATTATAATGAATCATTATAATTCTCCTCACTCTTAAGATCCTGTTTCCGAATGTAATACACCCCTTAGAATAGTTATGGGGAATGTATCGGTTTAACAATGCGTAATAATGAATCGGTTATCATAGAGAATGATACCGTTGATTTTCCTGCACCAGCGGGTCTTGAAATGATAAATACGGTTTTCGCAGATAGGTTATTCATGGCTGCAACCTCACTTTGATCCTAATTGAGCTGTAGATTCCCGCTCAATCAGTGTCGTAGGTAGCAAAGTTTCCATAAAGGGTTCATCTTTATGATTCATTCGCCAGAAAAGTTGTTCTATCTCTTTTTTTCCGTATAACTTTAAATCGATCGCCATACTGGTCGTCGATGGTGTGGCGATACGAGAGAACTGTCCGTTATCAAAGCTGCAGATGGATATATCCTCTGGAATTTTGAGACCCATTTGTTGAATTGCCGCATTGATAAGAAAGCCCAATCCGTCGTTGACGCAAAACCATGCGGTCGGTTGAACGGGAAGGTTTAATAGGCGTTGTAAAACCACATCCCCTGTTCGACGGCATCATTGATGATGAAGTCTGAATTGAGGACGATTCCTCGCTCATTCATTGCCATCGTATATCCTTCCAATCGTTCATAATAACTCGGAGAATAATGGATATTCCCCATAAAGCCAATGTCACGGTGTCCTAAATCAGGTAGATACTGAACAGCGTCATAGGCACCAAATCGGTTGTTCGTTAGAATGGAGTCGGCATAAATTCGTGGGTGATGATGGGCAAGCGCGAACAATTGCTTCGATTTGGGGCGGATGAAGTAATGGATCCCCAAGAAGCGGCGCAGCAGCTAATAAACGATGCCGATGTTGTTATTGAGTGCGTAGGACGCAAAGAATCGATGGGATTGGCCATAGAAGTGGCGCGTAAAGGCGGGCAGGTTCTGCTCTTTGGCGTGTCTTCGCCTGAAAATACAATTCAACTATCGCCATTTTCAATTTTCTCCAAGGAACTGAAAATTATGGGATCTTTCATTAATCCCTATACGCATGAAGAAGCGATTTCACTTCTTCATCAGCGAATCGTACAGGTGGAGCCGCTGATCAGTCATCGTTTTCGCTTGGATGAAATCCCCGATGTGATGGGATGTTATCCAAGGCTCCAAGTAAGTAAAGGTGTTATCCGTTTTTAATGAATCTCAGTGTTTGCAGTTTCATCTAACTCTTACCCTACAATATTGAATTGGCAGCTCAAAGCCTGATGGGAAACCACATCATTATTACAGAAAAACCTTGCCTGAAGGGGCAAGGCTTTTTTGTTCACTTATATTCTCGACCTAAAAGATAAGCGTGGTCCAGTAGGCCTTCGATGTATTCGTTGGATTCGGATAATGTGTCGTATAAGAACTCGACCTTGGATTCTTTCACTCTTGCGTAACCGGCGATCGCGTTATTCAGGTAGTGAGTAATCATATCGTGGTATTCATATTTGATTAAATGTTCTTGATCCCCGCCAGCTAAGCAAATCCATAGTACTTTCTTGGAAGTGAATTCCTTGAGTAAACCGATGTTCCATACTTTATCCAAGTACCCTTTTAACATGGAAGGGACGCTATACCACCATAGTGGGAACACGAAGACAAGAGCATCGGCAGCGACAATTCGATCCATTTCCTTCCGTATTTCAGGTGAAAATTGCTTATTAGGACTCTTCCAATCTCGTTCATCTTCTGCTGTATATACGGGATTGAATCCGTCTCGATCCAAGTCCATTATATCTACTTCGTGGTTATTCTGTTTCAAACCCTCAACAAAACGATTCATGACGGCATAGGTAAGGGAATTTTCTCTGGGATGAGTGACGACCAATAGAACTTTCATGTGTCAGTAACCTTCTTTCTCAGTTATGATGTGGTGAACATGATTACAGATGTTATTATGAGTAATATGATATTAGTTGTGAAGTACGCACTTTGAAGTACAGTAGGTACTTTGAAGTTCCTTAGTTCTTTTATTTGAGGTATGAATGAGTGGGAAGGAGGAGGTTAAATGAAAGAAAATACAAATAAATATACGATAGGGATTGAGGCAACGCTAGAGGTAATCAGAGGGAAATGGAAGGGCATCATCATGTACCATTTGACAACGGGGAAAAAACGAACCTATGAACTGCGAAAGCTAATGCCTAGCCTCACCCAAAAGATGCTTACGCAACAGCTTAGAGAGCTTGAAAAGGATGGAATCATTATTCGAATCATCTATAACCAAATCCCCCCCAAAGTAGAGTATGAGATTAGTGATTATGGGTGGGGTCTGATAAATATACTGGATAGTGTTTGTTTATGGGGAGAAGAGCATTTAGATAAAGTTTATGGAGATAAAACAACGGTACTGAAAGACTATTTATATTAAAGAGTGATCACGATAAACCCGGATTTTTCTCCTCTTGTGATATATTTGAAGCAACCATTAAAAGTGAATTCTGCAATCCGAGCAAATTTACTTAAATAATTTGATGATGAACTATTTAACGCGTTGGTAGAGAAGATAACGATTCTCTTGCAACGCGTTATTTATTGACCTTTTTATTTTTTTAGCGGCTTCTCCTGATATTCTTCAATCCAATATTTATAGTATTCATTTTCCCATTTTGTACCGTCGTAGTATTCGACATCTTTTACACAAGCAAGCACAGTTTTTATACCATGGGGGCTATCGAGATCCCATCCGGTTCTGTTTCCATATATAGCTTTTGATATAATATTTACACTTTCAGCATTACCCACAAACTCGAAGGAAGTATCTCCATATGGACGTTTAATTTTTATCGGGAGTCCGTTAGAATCAAAGCCCAACATAGATACAGTCATATTTCTTACTACTTTGTCAGAGTTGTTTTGTGTAATGACTTGAATCATATCAGGATATAAAGATTTATAGGTATCATCTTGAACAGTTATAAAGGCTCCCTCAACGGTTACCTCTTGATTTTTTTTGGTTTTTTCCATCATTCCTTTACGTTGGGCGGTCAATTTATCTTCGTTTTGTTTTTCGTAAACTACTTTTTTGGCAGTTAGATCGGAATCTTTAGAGATGATCGTTAATGCTTCATCTATGACTTTGATGGCCTCATCATATTCTTGTTCGGACGAAAGCTTTTCTGCATCATCTAGGATCTTGGCTTTATAGACAGTAGAAGAGTCCTTTATTAATTCCTGAGTCTTTGAATAATTAGCTGCATCCATTTCGATAACCTTTTTCAATTCTACAAGAGCGTCTTTCACATTTTTGTTTTTCAATAGTTCCTCACCAGTCTTAAATGCCGTTCTCGAATTATTTAGTTTGACTATCTCTGATTGAATTGCGTTTACTTCAGAATTCAAAAGGTTGGTTTTCTTAATTGTTTCGAGTTGGTTTGTAGCTGCGTTATAATCGATCTTATTACTAATAAAATCTTTTTTGACTTCTTCAATATCAGTTTTAAGGTATGTTTCGACTTCCGATTCTTTTTTTAGATCACCCTTGATTTTATTTTCATAAATTTCGATTGCATCTCCATACTTGTTTCCTTGGACAGCATTTTTGAATGAACCAACAGGTCTGTTGTTCAAGAACCAGAACGTCAATCCGATGATAATCACGAATCCGATAATACCACCCATGAGAATCCATTTCTTCCTGTTACTTAACTTTCCTAAAGATGCTGTCGAAGTTTTAGTTCCGCAATTTTTGCAGAATAGGCTATCTTCTGGAAGTTCCGTGTTACACTTTTTGCAAAGCATATTTTATTCCCCTTTTTTTCAACTTTACCTGCTTAAATGCCTATTTTAATGGTTGTTTCGCTAAATAATATTAAATTATATGGACAACTATATGTAAGCGAATATATGTTCCAGAAAATAATTAGGTCTTAAGTTATAGGTAAATAATATCATTCTACAAAAGTTAACAAATTCCTCCATTGAATTTTTAGTAAATGTTAGTTTGATGAGCCTCATAAAGAGCAGATTAAAATATTATGGTAAGATGTAAGAGTTATATTAGCAGTATAAAGGGCTGTTGTTTTCGCTTGCCTATCGAAATGACGGATATAAATGACCAAACAGGGCTTGTTGTCCGATCAGGAAAGGGTATCGAAACGGTTGTGCTAATGCATGTCGAGAAAAATTCGATTCGTAATTTATACTTTGTTAGGAACCCAGATAAGCTGAGGCATTTATTGAAATGAAAAGAAGTATTCCGGCGCTCTATCAGGCATGTTATGTCTGTGAGAGGGCTCTTTTTTGCGTGGATAAGGCGGAAGCGTGGGTGAATTCGAGGAACGAATTTTTATAGGTTTCCATTAAGACAGACATACATAGGGTAATGGATTAGAAGAAGAGACATATTAACTATTATGGAAAATAATGATATTATTATAGATGTATCATAAGCCAAGCTATTCAATGTTTATATTAAATGGAGGTGTTGTGAATTTGAAGAAATTTAGTTTAGTTGTGATGAGTACCGTTCTCTTGTTCACCTTAATTAGTCCCTCGCTTGCTGCGGCTGAAGAAGTTGCAGACATGGAGCTACAAGGAGAAATCATGCCATTGAAAGAAGGAAAGGTTCTGACAAAGGAAACCTTACTGCAAGTTGCTCAAAAGCATATTGAAGGTTATTTGAAAGATGATATACAGACCAAGGGTCGGATTGTGCAGGCTTCTGAGAATTTTGTTCCCTTGTATGATTTGGAAGACCATATTTTTGCATATCTCGTTCCACTATTGGAAGGGGAACAAGAGATTGGCTATATCACCTTAGGTGCAATTGAAGATGGTTATGATGCATATGATATTTTTATTAAGGATAATGCAGTAAGTTCCATCTTAGGTAAATTGAACGATAAGACATCCAGTGCTAGAGAGTCCACAGTCTCCAATGAAGCTAAGCTTATCTTTCTACCACCAATGCAGTACGTCATTCAAACAACGGATGACAGTAATCAAATACAATACTTTGATATCTCCAATGATACTCAGCCAGAAGTTAACATCACCAGTGCAGTGGAAGCTAATCGATCTGACATTCAGCACCAGTACGATAGGATTCGTAATGAGGAGAATAGACAGCAGTTCTCGCGATTAATGGAGGATGCACCATTGTCTACTTTAGCTAGTGTCACTCCGGAGAATGTTAGCTTAACAGTGGAAGCGAACTTCGGGATGTTTATTCCCGTTGAATATAGTTCGGGGATATATAGTTATGGCGGTGATCAGGGGTGGTATACTACGAGCACCAAGCAAGACCGAGGGTGTGGTCCAGTTGCAGCAGCTAACATCACGAACTATTTAGCTACAATAAAGAATCCAACAACGTATGGGGCATTATACAATGGGAGTACGCTTTCTAAAGCAAACTTTTTAACGCATATGAATACTTTATATGACTATGTATCACCTGGAATCTTAGGTAAAATATCTGTCGACGGCTTTGCTTCAGCGGTGGAGAAGTACGCATCCGACAAGAAGGTGAAGCTTAATAGAGTGGAGAGTAGTACATCATTCACGCTAGACAATACAGCTAATTATGTAAAAGCTGGATTGGCGATCAATTCGCCTGTAGCGACACTGAATTTATCTAAGTGGTCTGACTATGAATATGAATGGCATTGGATGACCATTACCAAGTATTATCGTGATTCTACGGATAGCCGATGGATTGCCGTATCGACATGGGGTGAACGTCGTAGTATTAACTACAGAACTCATTTTGACGCCATTGTAGGCTTCAAGAGCTTGGGCGGGGGGTTTATGTATTTCAAATAAGGGTGGTGTGAATCAAACATGAAACAATATTTAAGAGCGATGTTATTACTAGTTCTCGTTGTGGGGGGATGTACTCCGGCTACCAAGATTTCAACGGATCAAGTGAAGGCATTCGTGAAAGATGTGAAGAACTCAACGGCTTCTGTGAAAGACATGGATGTTCAGTTTAGACCCACACAAATTGAAATCATTTATACGTTAAATGAGAACATAGACGAGACGGATCGGATGGATCTGTTAAGTGGTACTAAACAGTTGGTAAATAGTGATAAGTTCGATCAGGAAGTCATTCAAGAAGATTATTTGAAAAAATATGAATCCGGCGGCTACCCTGACATCGCAATTATCTTCGACGCAAATGATGATGGTGAATACGATTATCAATATACTTCCAGCTATGATGAAGGTGAGTTGAACACGACGGATGAACCATCTTATTCGGAGTGGTATTATCACCAGGATATGAGTGCCACGGGTGAACTCGTTCCTTTAGAATAGCAGGGTCGTGCGGGGACCTTATGCTGAAGCTCTTGGGGTAACAATCAAATGGGATCAAACTTCACAATACGAATAGTTGGGCTGCATTTGCGGAAATAGTTAAGAGAGGGGGCTAACCCCTCTTTTTTGTTGTTGTGGTGACTGTTATGCGTCTATTCTATCATTCCATTCTTCCATTGTATGATTCAGTGGGGGAATTAACATACCTTTTACATCTTATTGACGCGGAGCGCATACAAGGCTGATATATTGGGGGTAACAAGGGGTGATGGATATGAAAGAATTGGAAGAATCGTCCTTCGTGGCTTCCCAACCTGTTCTTGCAAGCGATAGATATGGTTGGGATAAGCTTCAGGTTTCGCAATGGTATAGCCCGCAACAAGCTTTCAGCCCTTCGTCGGAGTCTAAGTATTTGATAGGGATTCATTGCACAGCCTACTATGAAAATTACTATACGATTCATATTACCCCATGTAATGAGAGCATTCTTTGCCCTTGGGGCAGAACCTCGCTCTATTTTCTGAAAATTGAAATTACGCCTTCGGTCATCGAAGAGATCGCTCGTGAATCCGGTTTTCTGACAGAAGGCCATATCCAATTGGACCGCAAATTTCATGTCAAAGATTCCAAGCTTCTACAACTAGGACTCTGGATGCTTGAGGAATTGCAGAATGGCGGAGCTAAAGGAAAAATATACAGCGATTCATTAGCTAACATGTTGATTATTCATTTGTTGCAGCACTATTCTTCCGTAATCCCCCAGCATTCGAACAGCAAAACGCCAGCCAATCAAGAAATTTTTCAGGTTATCCAATATATGCGCGAGAGTTTGGAAGAGGAAATTCAACTGACAGAGCTAGCCTCGATGGCCAATATGAGCCAGTCCCATTTTATTCGTATTTTTAAACAGCAGACGGGGTTTACGCCGCATCATTATTTAATTCGCCTAAGAATCGAACGATCAAAATTTCTTATTCGCTCAGGCAAAGTCGGCTTAAAGGAAATTGCCGCTCAGGTTGGTTTTGCCGATCAAGGGCATTTCACTAGATTGTTTAAGCGTGAAACGGGTCTTACCCCGAAACTTTATGCTAATCAAATCTCCTCGAAACCTAATCACGGGATTTATTGATTTATTGTTGTAAATGAGAGTTTTGTTCAAGGAAAGAAGTGTTTTGTTCAATTGGAGGGATAGAGGCTAGCCATATAATAAGGTTGAAGCAAGGCGCGAAGGTGCCGGGCTACAACCTTATTAGGAGGAGAGAAACATGAAATTAACGAGATTATTCAGTCTGGTTTGTGCGGGAGTTGTTACGGCCGGTTCCTTATCTTTGGTAGCATCCGCTTCGCCTGTCGAAACGGCTAACCAGGCAAGCGAAGCTACGGTTGCGACTGTAGAAGCAGCTGCGGCTACTGAATCTTGGCATGAGGTATCCAAGCAAACCTTCAGGTTGCTGGACGCCCTTGAACGAGGTCAAGGCGTGACTACAGATGGAAATTCATGGATCTTTAGTTCGCCGTATGGTCTCTTGCGTACTGCATTGGACGGAAAAACCGTGAAGGCGCGGAATGCATTGGCTATTCCGTCGGAGATTTCCGGCTTGGGTGGAGACCACATCGGCGATATTTCCTACTACAATGGTAAAATCTATGCTTCTATTGAAGACGGCAAACATTACGAGCATCCTTATATCGCCCTCTATGATGCGAATACCCTGCAATATACGGGAACTTCATACGCGTTGCCGCTGAGCTTGCATATCGGAGGCGTGCCTTGGGTTGCGGTAGATGCCGCCCGCGGACAGGTATACACTGCCCAGTGGAGCGATGCCAGCGTATTGAATGTGTTTAGCCTCGATGACATGCATCTGATTAAAACAGTTCCTCTTACCCAAAGTATCGATCGAATTCAAGGCGCTGAAATGTATAACGGTTTCCTATACGCATCGTCGGATAACGAGACCCAGACCGTCTATCGAATCGATCCGGATACCGGCAGCGTGTCCGTTGCCTTTGACCGCAATTTATCTAGCGGTACAGAAGCGCAGGGAATCACCGTTTTACCGACTGACAATGGCGCTCAACTCCATATTCTTGACGTAGGTTCTAATCGCATTAGTGTGAACTTTCGCCATTATGCGCTCTAATACGAAACGAAGCGAAAGAAGGGGCTACCAAAAATGTTAAAGCAATCAAAGTTAATTTTGTTGTTGCTATTGGTTTGTATTATGGCGATAGCAGGCTGCGGCCAATCGAATAACAATTCAGCGGGGACGGACGGCAATGCCGCTAAACCTTCAGCAAGCGCAAGTACACCAGAATCACCGGAATCTAAGACCGTCGAGATCACATTCTATTATCCGGTTAACGTTGGTGGTCCGCTGACTAAAGTGATCGACGGGATGGCAAGCACATTCATGGAAAAACACCCGGGTATTAAAGTTAATCCCGTGTACACAGGCAATTATGGCGACAATACTGTAAAAATCCAAGCGGGTGTTCAGGCCAAGCAGCCGCCGGATGTAGCTGTCATGATGTCGACGGAACTATACAGTATGCTGGATATGAAGGCGATCATTCCGCTTGACGATTTTATCGCCAAAGACACGGATATCGAGATGACGGATTTCTATCCTGCCTTTTTGGAAGATACGCAGACGGAAGGAAAAACGTACAGCATTCCGTTCCAACGGAGCACGATTGTCATGTACTACAACAAAGAAATGTTTAAATCCACAGGTCTAGATCCGGAGAAGCCGCCTGCAACATGGGATGAGCTTGTGGCGTATGCGAAGCAGCTGAACAAGGACGGTCATGCGGGCTTGGAAATCCCGGGTAATGATGATTCCTATTGGATGTTTCAAATGCTTGCGCGGCAAAATGCTGTTGATTCCAAGCAAAATATAATGTCCTCGGACGGTAAAAAAGCGATATTCAATACTCCGGAGAACGTTGAGGCGTTGCAATTCTGGCTAGACTTGTCCCATAAACACAAGGTAATGCCGGAAGGCGTTATTGATTGGGCCACGGTGCCGACCGACTTCATCCAAGGTAAAACGGCGATGATGATGCATACGAGCGGCAACTTGACGAACGTGAAAAATAACGCCAAATTCGAGTTTGGCGTGGCGTTCCCGCCAGGGAACAAGCAATTCGGATCGCCTACGGGCGGCGGCAATTTGTACATTTTTAAGGATACGCCTCCCGAGAAACAAGCTGCGGCTTGGGAATTCGTTAAGTACATGACAGCTCCGGAGCAGGCTGCGCTATTCAGCAGCTCATCGGGTTATGTCGGTGTACGAAAATCCGCGTACGATACGGAAGCGATGAAGAAGTATACGGCGGATTTCCCACAAGCTCTCGTTGCGCGGGATCAATTGGAATACGCGTTCAAAGAACTATCGACCCATAACCATGGTAAAGTGTCGACGGCGATTACCAACCAGATTCAAGCTGCTTTGGCTGGACAAATCGATGCGGCTGGCGCGCTTAAGAAAGCGCAGGAAGAAGCGGATCAGGCACTTGCTCCCTTCAATAAGTAATCATGAATGTAGGTGAAGGCTAAATGTTCGAGGTACGTCAAGACGGCCATGTTCGCTTGTCCTGGCGTATTTCGTTCAATATCGTTCATTCGCTTGATCGTGAGCCTCTAATAAGGAAGGACTGAATGGTATGATTGCCGGATGGAGTGAGAAGCTCAGACGAAACGGGCTCGGCTGGGGGCTTGTTTTACCTTCGCTCTTGTTTCTATGCCTGTTTACCTATTACCCCATGTTGAAATCCGTATGGCTTAGCCTGTACGAGAAAAATTTAGCGACTCCTGAACCTGTATTCGTGGGATTTGGCAATTACGCGAACCTGTTGAAAGATCCTGTCTTTATGAAAGTATTCGGTAACAATATTTGGTTTGCTATAGGAACGGTACCGACCTCATTAGGGTTAGCTTTCTTGATGGCACTGTTTGCCGACAAGGCGATGAAAGGTCGGGGGTTTGTGCGGCTTGCTTTTTTCTATCCGAATATGATACCGATGATTGCAGTGGCGAACATTTGGTTGTTTCTGTATACGCCGCATTTCGGTCTTTTTGCGAGGATTGCTTCCTGGATCGCGGAGCAGCCGATTAATTTACTCGGAACGCCGAATACGGTGATGGGTGCTTTGATTTTTATGATGGTTTGGAAGGAAGCCGGTTACTTCATGATTTTTTATTTAGCGGGAATGCAGCAGATTTCGAAAGATTTATATGAAGCAGCTGCGGTGAATGGCGTCGGTGCGCTCGCTTCCATACGGCGGATTACCATACCGCTCACGATGCCGACAACGTTGTTCGTGGCGGTTGTAGCCATAACGAATTCTTTTAAGCTAGTCGACCATCTCTGGATTATGACTAAAGGCGGGCCGAACAACGCGAGCAACTTACTGCTGTACTATATTTACGACACGACCTTCAATTTCTACGATCAGGGAATGGCCGCTTCGATGACCGTGGTGATGATTGTGTTGCTGCTCGTCATTTCTTCCATGCAGTTTTTTGGCTGGGATCGTAAAATCCATTATGAATAGGACGGAGCACATTGGACAATCCATTAAAGCTGACACTGTTGTTGAAACAGAACAAACGTAAGCCTTTAGAAAAAGACCGCGCTCTGCGCTCGGCAAGATCGAGACGTCGAATCCGTCAGATACTGTGGCATGGGATCGGCTTCAGCTTTGCCGCTTTATGGATCATACCCTTCGTCTGGGTCGTCAGAATGGCCTTTCTTCCAAAGGAATCCGCCATTGGTTCAGGGTGGTCATGGGGATGGACGTTCGACAATCTCATCCATGTGTGGCACGGAGCGCCATTCGGGCAATTTTTTTTGAATACTTTGTTTGTTTGCGGTGGCGTTCTTGCTGTCCAACTCGTCACGCTGACGATGGCTGCTTATGCGTTCGCGCGGGTTCGTTTCGCTGGAAGAGATCTGTTATTCATGTTGTTCTTGGTGCAAATTATGGTGCCGCCCGATGTTCTGATTTTTTCTAATTATCAAGTGTTGAACGAAATGGGATTGCTGGATACAAAGCTCGGGATCATGCTACCTTACTTCGCATCCTCATTCGGCGTCTTCCTGCTGAGGCAATCCTTCAAGCAATTGCCTAACGAGCTGGAGGAAGCGGCCCGCGTAGAAGGAGCCTCGCGCCTGCATATTCTGTGGCGAATCTATGTTCCGCTGTCTCGCCCGATTTACGTGTCATTTGCTATCGTGTCCGTCAGCTTTCATTGGAACGATTTTTTATGGCCGCTCATCGTAACCAATTCAGAGGAAAATCGTTTATTAACCGTGGGTTTGGCCATGTTCGCGAAATCCACCGAGTCGGGCACGCAATGGTCTGACGTGAGCGCGGCGACTCTGATTGTTTCAGCGCCTCTCATGATAGGTTTTTTATTGTTCCAGCGGCAGGTTATCGGTAGTTTTATGAATTCCGGAATTAAAGGGTAGGGGGAAGATTAACATGAAGTTAGCCATTATTGGGGATTTACACTATCCGGACGAACTGACAAACCGCAAACCATCGATTGAAGAAGCCCGCGATGCTTACTACGGGCACTTTATGGACATGTTCTTGTCCATCCATGCTGATTATCATATCTCAGTGGGGGATGTGACTCATGCGGGGGAATTTACCGAATTCAATTATATTATGGGGAAAATTGAAAGCAGCAAGCTTCGCGGTCGTTTCCTTCACGTTCTAGGCAATCATGATACGTATACCCACCCGAAAAAAGATATTCTTGCTATAACTCATCAACAACGATACGGAGTCATCGAGGAGCCGAATGCCATAATCCTGTTACTGGATACCGCGCGTGAAAACCGTGACGATTGGAGCGGAACGATCGATGAAGAACAGTTGGTCTGGCTTGAAAAGCAATTGAGTCGGAAAACGGATAAGCCGCTGTTCGTATTCGGCCATCACCCTCCGTATGGGACGACGGCTAGATCAACCGAGCAAATGATGTCACTTGATCCGACCTTGGACATTTGGCCGTTACTTGAACAGTGGCAGGGAATCGGATTCTATTTCAACGGTCATAATCATATTCATTCCATCATCAGGAAAGAGAATTGGCATTTCATCCAAACGGCAGCCGTACCGGATGTTCCCGCTGTTCGGATCGTTACCGTTCTTGACAATGAAGTCAGGTTGGAAACGGTTAGCATGGCAAACGAGCAATTGACCGAATGGGCGTCTGCTTTTACCGGCAACATGTTTGATTATGAGAAGTACCCGAATGCAGAAGGGGACCGGGCAGCAGTCGAGCTAATCGTTAGCCGCCTTCATTCGGAAAGAAAGAGGGTGGAACACAAGTGATTCGTCAACCTGTGCGGTTAGCTATCGTTGGAGGAAATCGAGGAGCAAGCTTTATGAATGCCCTTTACTCTCTTTCGGATCGGATTCAACTGAGTGCGACCTGTGATTTGAACGAGTGGGTGCTCAATCAATGGAAAGAGAAATTTCCGGAAATCCGAACTTACCGAGATTATCATGAAATGCTTAAGGATTCGTCCATTGACGCAGTATTTATATTAAGCCCCATGCATCTGCATGCAAGGCAGTCCATCGATGCGTTAAAAGCAGGGAAACATGTCCTGAGCGAAGTCATTGCCATCCAATCGTTAGAGGAAGCCTGGGAGCTTATCGAGACGGTAGAACAAACAGGACTGAAATATATGATGTCCGAAAATTATTGCTTCTCGCGCTCGAACCTGACGATCAAACATATGGCAGATCAAGGGATGTTCGGCGATATTACTTATTTGGAAGGCGGTTATATCCACGATTTACGTCACTTGACTCACCATCCGGACGGCTCCCTTACTTGGCGAGGGCAATTGCATCAACAATATAACGGCATCAATTATCCGACTCATTCCATAGGTCCGGTTGCGCAATGGATCAATCTGAACAAGCCGGGCGGAGACCGACTGGAGAGCGTGTCCACTTTTGTTTCCAAATCAAGATCCTTACAGCATTACTTCGGCGAGCATTACGGCAAAGATCACCCGGCAGCACGGAAGGGTTTCTGGCGACAGGGCGATAGTGCGGTAGCGGTCTTACAAACGGAGAAAGGCGTGCTGATTGAACTGCGTGTCGATTGGACTTCTATAAGGCCGCACAATAAAACGCATTACTTGCTGCAGGGAACCGAGGGGGCGTATATAACGGGCCGCCATCAGCAGGAAGATGATTTGATATGGTTCAACAATCGTTCGCCCAAAAACATAGAAGACGGGTCGGATATGTGGGAACCTTTGCGGAGTTATCAGCCGTTGCATGATCATCCGATATGGAAGAAATGGGGGGAATACGCTGCAGAGACGAAACATGGCGGGGGTGATTTTCTCGTGCTGGAGGAATTCATTTCGGCCATTCAGGAAGATCGAACTCCCTCGGTGGACGTGTATGATGCAGTGACTTGGAGCTCTGTTTTTTCCTTGTCGATGGAATCGGTTGAAGCAGGCGGTAAAGCGATATCATTTCCTGACTTTAAAGCGAAAGAGAGGAAATGACGATGAACCAGCCCCTTTCCAAACTCATTATGAAGAAAGAAACGCTGTCCGACTTGCCTGTATTTCATTGTCCGTTAGGGTACCGATTTCGTCATTTCCAGCCAGAAGACGAACGAAACTGGGAGGATCTCATTCGTCATTCTTTTACAAGGGAAGTGAAATTTGCTCATAAAATCGGAGATCAGGTACCGTGTTATTCCGATCGCGTCTTGTTCATCTGCCGAGGGGACCAGCCTGTCGCGACAGCTACGGCTTGGGAAACGGGTAGTGACGACAACAGGAACTGGTACTTGCATATGGTAGGTGTGCTTCCAGAATACTCGGGCAAAGGTCTCGGTTTTGCTGCGAGTCTTGCGGCTTTGCAAAAAATAAGAGAAGCGGGCGGGGAATCGGCATTTTTGGAAACAGACGATTTCAGACTGCCTGCCATCCGGATATATTTGAGATTAGGTTTTCAGCCTCTGTACATAGACGAGAGTCATCCTGGAAGGTGGGAGAGGATCCTTCAACAGGGCAGGATTTAATTGAAGAGCAGCCGTACGCCCTTGCGATTATAAGAGAATATCTGAAGGGGGCTCCAATCCTATTCGATCCGATTCAGTCGGTCGAGGGTGAAAGTTTAGCTCAGCGATTTAGATAACAAGTTTATTGCACGGTTTGTCCGAAATGTTGATGGTTCTGAAAGAATAGATGAGATGTGACAGTATCGCTCAAAAGTATTGTTTATGTTAGCTGACTTAGCTCAGCTGGGAGAGCGCATCACTGGCAGAGATGAGGTCAGGGGTTCAGTCCGTGCGTACGTAATGGGTGAATTGGCTTCGTAGGAAAGCATCAAATGGAGGAGCACGGCGTCTACCGCTAAAAGTCCTCTTCGAGACGGCTTCGTCAGCCTATAATCAGGATTCATACATCCCTTTACTTATCGATCTTACGAAGTTATTGCTATTATATTGTATTAACGCGGTGTTGTGTTAAATAATAAGACATAAAGAAAGCTGTCGAGACTTTCTCGACAGCTTGAGCAGGTCGTTCCCCATTAGAGGGCGAGCTGCTTTTGCTTTGTGTTAACCTTACCATTCCCTTCACATTTACTACGAATGTATGAAGTTCTCCAAAATTGAGAATGTTCTTCACATTATTTTGCCAAGCTGCTAGCTGATTGTTTTTCTTTCCACATCATTGTAATGACAAGACCAATAAACATAATGACAGCAGCAAAGAGATACGGATAGTTGATGTTTACATCAAATAATATACCGGCTAACGCGGGCCCGACGATATTGCCCAAGCTTGTATATGTTGAGTTCATTCCAGCGATAAATCCTTGTTCTTTTTCAGCAGTTTTAGATAAATAGGTCGTTAAGGCTGGCCGTAGCAAGTCAAATGCGAGAAAGATGAAGCAAGTTACTAATAGGACGGCTAAATAGTTAGAGATCATGGTGGATACTACCGCGAATACTACGCCAGCAATTAAGCATATCTGGATGAGTTTCTTTTCACCGAGTTTATCTACCATTTTACCAAACATAAAGACCTGAACAACAACCCCAAAGATTGAGCTTATTGTGATAATGGTTGCAATATCCCGTGGAGTGAAACCAAATTTATGATCAGAAAACAGACTAAATACAGTTTCATATGCTGATAAACCAAAGGCCAGTACAAACACAATAATAAAGGCAATAATGTATAGTGGATGCAGTGATCGTTTGAGATCACTTACAAAGTTGGTATCTTTTTTAAGCTGAGTGAGTTCCAAAAGCTGCTGTTTGGTTAGTGGTTCTTTTAAAATAAATAGGGATGAAATACATGTTATTAATGCGAAGCCTCCAGCAAAGTAGAATGGGGCACGCACACCAAGCTCAGCAATAAAACCTCCGACACCTGGTCCAATTATAAAACCAAGACTAATGGCGGCAGAAATATAGCCCATCGCTTTGGGTCTTTCCTCTACCGAGGTAATATCTGCAACATAGGCAGTTACGGCAGGCATAATAAATGCACCACTAATACCTCCAAGAATTCTGGATAAATAAAGAACGGATACATGTGTACCTAAACCAAAGATCACCTCTGACACACTGAAGAGGAATAAGCCGATTATGATCATATTTTTTCTGCCATAAGTGTCAATCCATCGTCCCGCAAGGGGGGACATGAGTAGTTGTGCGAACGCAAATGCGGCCATAAGATAACCCATCGTTTGGCCGGATAAATGCATAATATTCATAAAGGATGGCATAACAGGGACGATCAGTCCAACGCCTAGAAAAACAATGAATATATTACTTAGCAGAATGAGTAAGACTGTTTTTTGTTCTTTCAATGGCTTCTTCATGAAGTAATACCTCTCTCTGTCAAATCATAGCTGTGAAATGCCTCTCCAAAATACGGTCCATGAGGCATTTAGTTTATCATTTAGACGTTTTTTATTATTCCCATATGCAAGCTCTAACATGATTGAATCAACTACACCTAAGAAGGCAAGAGTAGGGATGAAGGCTGCATCTGCCATGATGACTTTGGCATCGATCCAATCTTGAAATTTGCTTTCTAGTACGGTTTGAATCTTCATTTCCGTATCGATTACGTCCTCATTAATCGCTGTTGCCAGATGAAGAGGTGGAAAAAAAGACATACGCAGCCAAAACTTTAACTGCTCGCTCTGTTGAAATAAATCAATTACCAATTGCAGATATCCAAATAAATCTACTTTGGGATTTTGGGTATCCACTTTACTCAAATATTTTAGCTTCGATGAGATTTCTGTCTCTTTGGCATCTTGTAAAACTTGTAGAAATAGATCATCTTTCCCTTTGAAATGAGCATAGAGAGACTGTTTTCTCATACCAACATTCTCGGCAATTTGAGACAGAGATGCTCCCTCATACCCATGAATTGTGAAAAATTTTAAAGCGATGTCTTTAATTTCTTTACTTTTCAATAAAATCACCTCGATATTAACGAACGTTCGTCAGTTATATTATCAAATTTAATTTTTTAATGCAAATGTAAATTGTTTTCAGTGATTAAGGTCGAGAGGTGAAGAAATACAAAGCAACAATGAATTCTAATCATAATCTGCTCATATTCGAGAACCTGCTGGAACAAAATTTTGAAACAAGAAAACCATGTGAGAAATGGCTTTCCGATATCACGTATATTGTTATAGATGAAGGGTGGTTATACCTTGCTGGTGTGCTGGATCTGCATAGCTGGTGAGACAAGAATGCTAAACGCGATATCTCTATCCTCTTTCGCGACTTTCGGGATCACCCAACCTCCTTGGCTAGCACCCCATAAACCGATTCTTTTACTGTCAATCATGGATAAAGATTTAGCCCAGTTTATGGCATGAATAACCTCTTGGGCACGATCATCCATACTTTGTTCCAGCCAATTTCCAGGTGATCCATTAATTCCTGGTTTATTCAAGGATAATGAAGCGTATCCGACAGAAGCGAATTTTTCCCACAGAGGTTTATATCCACCATCATACGTATCATTAATCTCACCATCTCCATGAACAAATACCACAAGACCTAATTTCCCGGAATAATCGGTTGGTAACGCTAAAGTACCTGTTAAAATTCCATTGGAAGTTTCAATTTCTATTTTCTTTTCAACTATTTTGAAAGTATTTTGATACATAAATAGTACTATGCTAGCAGCAAGTATACCTATAGTACCAAATAGAATAAATTTAAAGCGTTTTTTCATGTGTTTCACTCCTAGTATTTCGTTTTACTTTCCAAGTCATAAAATGCCACTTCTTTTCTTTGAAGAAAAGATGCCTCATCAAATTATATTTTGATTTTTTAATGCAAAAACCCATCTTTTCATATAAATGAATCGCATGTTTGTTGGTGTCAGACACATATAAAGTTAATTGCTCAAATTCAGTATGATTGTGGATGTGATTTTTAGACCAAGTAAGAAGAAGCGTGCCAATTCCTTTATTGCGATAACTTGAATGAATAGCAATGTGGTCAATATAACATTCGTGCTCTTTCGGTTGGTATTCTAGAAATCGCATTCCAATAATAAATTTCAATACATTAATAAATCCAAATCGTTTGAAGAGATGCATGACATCCATATTTGTTGTTGTGTTATTTGACGAACTGTCCTCTTTCCATTTCAGCAAAATGGTACCTACAACTTTTTCATTTTCCTTGATCACCATTTGTTTTTTTGCTGAATGATTTGAATCATCCATCCCAGTCTCCATTAGCAACTCGATAATATCCTTATCATCTAGATTTACCAGAGAATGAAATTTTCCATGAAATGATTCAACTAGCAGATTACGAATGGCTTCATCGTCTTCCTTTTGATAAGGGACAATTATGAATTGACTCATTTTCATACCTCCAAATCGTTTTTTAGTCGCTGATTTTCACTTGTATCTCATAGAGAAGACTAGTGTTGCTAAACATAGAAAGATAGGATTTTTCTAGAATTATAATTTGCCCCTTATAGGCATACTGATTTTCTTGTATATACTGCTGCAGCTTTTTTATTTCCTCTAAAATGTCGTTATCTTCTGTTACTAAAAATTTTTTAATTAGGTATTTTCCCTTTTCAAATGTCATATCGGCCGGATGAACGGATTCAAAACATAATGTTACGCTGTTGTCCTCGTATAGATAATGCAAGTCAGATTCAAATAAATTAGGTAGTTGAAGCCTTTTTTCATAAAGGTTTCTCGCATTTATTTCCTCTTCTTCACCCAATTGAATCCACTGTTTCGTATATCGAGTGCCAAAATACTTCATTTGATAATCGTTCTCTGGATGGTTTTGAGACACATGGTGTTCTTTAAGAACCTTCTGTATAAAGCCCTTAAGGATAATTAATTGGTCGATTTCAGACTGTATTTCTTTCAAGTTTTTCGTAAAAAGCTGGCTATAATCATCGGCAGAGTAAGACATCATACATTCTTTAATTTGTTTCACAGATATATTAAGTTTGCGGAGGAGTAAAATTTGAGAAAGTTGATAGATCTCGGTAATTCCATACATTCGATATTGGTTCTTGTCTATATATGCAGGATAGAGAATTTCCTTTTCTTCAAAATAACGTATTTGATGCACGGATACATTCATCAGTTTTGACAGTTCACTAATTGTGATAAACTCGCTCATTTGCGACACTCCAATCGAATTATTCATAGGTTTACAATAAACCTTAGGTCTGACCTAAGGTCAAGAGAAACATGAATTTTTTTTATATTATAGTAAATCAAATATTATAGACGATAACTTTGTCAGTCAGATTGAAAAGCAGAGTCAGTTCAGTTACTCTTGGATTGGAAGGTGCTATCCTACTATGAATGGATCTTGGGACGAAAATATGAAAATGATTACATTAAACAAAGTAAAAGAGGGGTTCGTTCTTATGAAAATTACGTTTAGGAAACTAAGTGAACTATCGATCGAGGAAAATGTGCGCATATGGAATCTAGGATTTGAAGGCTATTTTATACAGCTGATCATGACGATTGAGGCTTTTATGACTCGAAGCGTTAACGAAGGGCTTTCCTTGGAGAATTCACTAGCTATTTATGTGGATGGTGAGCCTGCAGGGTTTGTTATGAACGGATTTCGTGACGTAGATGGAAAGAAACTGGCATGGAATGGTGGGACAGGCATAGCGCCTGCATTTAGAGGGAAGGGTATTGGCAGAGCGCTCATGTTAAGAAATTTAGAGTTGTACCGTGAACAAGGCGTGGAGCTTGCGACACTTGAAGCGCTGACCCAGAATGAGAGCGCGATTAAGCTATATCAGTATGTGGGATACGAAATTACGGATCGATTAATGATCTTACAACATACGGGTACAATGGATTACCAATTACTGGATCAATCTGTAGTACATCCCTTTTCTGTCACTAAAGGATTGCCCCGTGATGTATATGCGTTAGACTTCTATCGAGGCTTATCTGCTTGGCAGACACAATGGCCTAGCATGAAGGAGGGTGAATCTTTAATCATTAGTCAAGGTAGCGAACCTGTAGGTTACGCATTGTATAAGCGAACTTTTGATCAAGAGGGTAAATTGGTAGCGATTACGCTCTATCAATGTGAAGTCCTTCCTGAGCGGGAAGATGCAGAGGAGATTTATAAGCTCGCTCTCGGTGAACTGTTCGCGCCGTTAGACTATGATTGCAGAAGAGCGACAGCTAACCTGCGTAAATCCAATCAACTTCTGAACGACCTATTGCAGAAATTAAGTTTCACAACAAATGTTGAGCAAGTCCTCATGATGCGAGATATGGAAAGTGAATTGACTTAATACCTATTACGTCATGGTCGTCAAAATTGACATAGCCGTGCCTTTGATATTCCAGTCTTCCCCCTAAGCACGATAGCTAGGGCTAAGGAGGATTCAGGGGTTAGATTTTTGTCTCTTGCGATATAATTGAAGCAGCAATTGAAAGGCGGTGGAGGCGGGAAAACTCTCGCTTCTTTTTTTATATTCTATTTGTGTTATAATGATGTGTTATGACGTAAAGGAACGATTTGTGGAGACGTTACAAGAAGCGTTACAAGAGATGTTATAAAGTTCGTGATTAACAATATATGTATTTAAAATTAAGGAGATACAATGACATTTAACGACTTGAATATTATACCTGAGATTCTAAAAGCCTTAAGCAAAGAGAACTATACTACCCCAACACCTATACAGGAACAGGCGATCCCTGCTGTGTTAGAGGGCAGAGATTTTCTTGGTTGCGCGCAGACAGGAACAGGGAAGACTGCCGCATTTGCTGTACCGATGATCCAACTGTTAAGCCAACAAAAAAGTAAAACTAATGCGGGGCGCCGTATTCACTCATTGATTTTAACACCAACAAGAGAACTTGCTCTTCAGATCTCTGATAACATTAAAGCATATAGTCAATATACCGATGTAAGTTGTACTGCGATCGTGGGTGGCGTATCCCAAAAGGTGCAGGAACGGGCCCTAAATCATGGTGCGGATATTATTATTGCAACTCCCGGTAGACTCATCGATCTAATAAATCAAAAACGTATTGATCTACAACACGTCAAAATATTAGTACTTGATGAAGCTGACAGGATGCTGGATATGGGCTTTATTCACGATGTGAAGAGAATTATTACAAAAATGCCTAGCAAAAGACAAACTCTTTTCTTCTCGGCAACGATGCCGCCTGAAATATCCAAAATGGTTAAATCGCTACTGGTTAATCCAGTGAAAGTAGAAATTACACCAGTGTCTTCTACTGTGGATAGAATTAAGCAATCTGTTTATTTGCTGGATAAAGGAAATAAGCAGAATCAATTGAATCATCTGCTACAAGATAAAGCGATTGTTTCGGCATTGGTGTTTACCCGTACTAAACGTGGCGCTGACCGGGTTGTGCGTGATCTGACGAGAGTGAACGTTTCGGCTCAGGCTATTCATGGTAACAAGTCTCAAACGGACAGACAGAAAGCATTGAGCAATTTCAAGAGTGGTGCAACACGAGTGTTGGTAGCGACGGATATTGCAGCAAGAGGAATTGATATTGAGGAACTTTCTCATGTAATCAACTTCAATCTCCCTAATATTCCAGAAACCTACGTTCACCGAATTGGGCGTACAGGTAGAGCAGGACTGAGCGGGACCGCTATTTCCTTTTGCGAAGTAGATGAACTACCGTTCCTTAAGGATATTGAGAAATTGATCGGGAAGACCATTCCCGAAGTGAAAGACCATTCCTATCCGATGCCGAAATCATTTCAGCCTGTAAAGGTAGAACGCTCTTCGAAATCAGCAGCTTTTGTAAAACCAAAACCTGCCAAGTCCAAGGCGAACCCGGCGCGCAAGCCCAAGTCCGAGTGGTTTAAAAAAGAGAAAAGTAGTAAAACAAGCAGATAGCATGATAGTGGAGTGAAAAAACCTTTATTCGATAATTCGAATAAAGGTTTTTTTGAAATTAAGAAAGTATAAGTTTTACCTATAGTGCTTATATTTCTATGAGAAACGGTTACTGTCCCTTTAAGGACGGTAACTGTTTTTCTTGGTTAGTTAATCGAGGGATGTGTTTGTTTAATATATTTTTCACCAAGAATTTCTTCGAATGTAAACATACTAGGTGAAAGCTCCTTTTGTATAAATGCATTAACTTCATGTTGTTCAAGGTCATAAAAGACCTCAATTTCTTTCGCGAACAGCAGGACTTCTTTCTCCAAAAGTTTGGTTAATGCAGGAAGTGGCTTAGCTTGAAGCGTTTCTGTGACCAGAGCTTGCTCTAGTGCTTTTACATAAGTTTCAAGTGGCTGTGCACCGACAACTTTGATGCCCTTATTCTCCTCATTTACCATGATGATCGTTGGAAAACCACGTACACCTAATGAGCCGGCAAGGGCAAAGTCTTGCTCCAACAACTCCTGTGCAGATGGGAATCCTGCTTCGTTCACGATGGTTTCTCCATCGAGATCCATTTGATTGACAATGTCAATCAACACCTGTTCATCCCCGATATTTCGATTAAAGGCAAATACAGCTTCTCTCGCACGACGTAAAAAGGTCTTAGCAAGCTGTTCATCTTTTTGCTGAACGATTTTGAATACACGAGAAGGTGGATAAGAGGACTGGACTGGATTATCAAGCCATAATGAACCATCAATAGGCATGCGGGAATGTTCCCCAACTTCTCTCCAGTGGCCGGCAACATCTGCTGGACGACCAATGCCATTCTTTACGTCGGCAAATCCATCCCAGCCTTCCAGCAATCCTCCCATCACGGTATGGAATTTGACATACTGCCCGTATTGCTCTTCGAATCGTCGTAAAACAGGCTCAAGCGCCCAACAGTGGGAGCAGATTGGGTCAGTGACATAATAAAGGTTAACCTTTTTGTGGAGCGGGTTCAGATCAATGATTTCCATTACCTCATCCCCAGCTTCACCGCATATGCCCGTTTCTAGATCGCAGATCAGTTTGTTGTTATTCATTATAATCTCCTCGTTTCTTTATTGATCCTTATAGTGTTGAGCCCATTGTTGGATAGGTTCAAGTGCAACGGTCAAAGATCGTCCTTTTGTCGTTATTTCATACGAAATAGTGACTGGGGAGCCAACAGTTACTTTTTTTTCAATTAATTCATACTCAATGAGCTCAGTTAATTTTAACGAAAGAGCCCTGGGTGTAATATCTGTCAGATTCCTTTTTATTTCTGAAAAATGAGCTACTCCGTTCGGACAAAGCGACAGGTAATGTATGATTAAACCGTTCCATTTTTTACCTAAAATTTGGAGGGCGTATTCTAAATACGGACAAATATTAATTAAAAACACCACCTTTGCATACATAGTATATATCATATACAAAATATATCAAATATAAAAAGTATACTAATGTGAGATCAATGACTTGGGTGACTCGGTAACCTAGATATGATTATTCAATTAGGAAATTTTGAAATTACTTCTGGCAAACTGGCTGTATCTGATCCTTGTTATGAGCTAAATACGGATACTATTATTATGGGTGTATTAGATAAAGTGTTAAATGGAACATGGGTCGGTCAAGTAGAGAAGACGGAAGTTAGAGATTGGGGCGAAGCGTGTTCTAAATTAATGGCTTGCCATAGTTCTGTTACTTACGAACCCTCCCGTATGTCCCCAAACGCCATATATATTCAACGGGTCCCATTGGAAAATGGCGCAGCCAGAGTGTACTGCATATCATCTGAATAATAAGAATGAGAATAGCCGTCAGGAAGAGAGTAGAGCGATGAACAGTCCCTGACCAGTTGAAGGCATGCGCGACGGTAAGAATAATAACCGTCTGTAACAAATAGTTGGTCAGCGCCAATCTACCTAAATTAGCTAAAGGAGTGAATAGACGCTGAACAGAGCTTAATCGCATGAGAAGTATCATTGTAGTGACATAGAACACGCTGACTGGGAGCCCGCCTACCGCCAGTGCAATGTCTAAATAGCCGGTTTCATTCAGAATCATTTCTTGAAGGAAGTACATTGGAATGATCAATACGAATGTTATGATTTGTGTTCGTCTCAAGCCTTTTTTGTAGTGTTCAGGATCTTCGAATAGCTTAATTTGTCCTGTCCAATGTCCGAGCAAGAACATACCCAGAATAAGAACAGGGAACGCTGTCAAACAGCCTGCAACGGTGAAGAACAGACCGGTAGATAGCACAATGGCAGGTTTTGCACGGTGGAATGGAATAAGCAATAACCCTATAATCGCATAATAGAATAGTGATTCTCCGGGTTGAAATATTTGATGGATAGCGCCGAAGATGAGTAGGATAAGTAGTCTACGGAGAAATAGAAGTATCGGACGGCGTCCTTTAGCCTTGGCTCTAGAAGTAAAGAGATAGAATCCTACACCGAATAGGAAAGAGAAGATGACAAAGAATCGGTGGCTGATAGCGACATACGACACTCGAAAAAGTATGAGATCTATTGGACTCATGTCTCTATTCACATAAATCATTTGTTCGATGTTTATAAAGATAATGCCTAGTAGCGCGAATCCGCGCAGAACATCAAGTGTAATCATTCGTTTCATAAGAGGTTCCTTTCTGATGACCGTCTAAGTCGTGTATTTAGTAAAGTTTAGACTCAACTGTAGCAGAGACCATTAGGAGTTCCGATAGATTTAGATTACACTTTTCTTACAACGATTTAAGGTTATGTTCGATGGGATGCCTCACTTGCTCCAATGGTTATTCAGGGGTATCCTCTAAGAGTGTTATAGGTAAAGGAGTGTTAATGATGCAGACGATCTTGATTATTGAAGATGATCCTCAGTTACGGCAAATACTGAAGGAACACTTAGAAAAATATAATTATGAGGTTCACGTTATCGTAGAATTCGGGACCGTATTGGAACAGTTTAAAGAGGTTAAGCCACATTTGGTTCTGCTCGATGTGAATTTGCCGAAATTCGATGGTTTTTTCTGGTGCAGACAAATTCGTACCGTGTCGATCTGTCCCATTCTCTTTATCTCGGCGCGTGCAGATAAGATGGATCAAGTCGTAGCATTGCAGAATGGAGCGGATGACTACATCACCAAGCCATTCTATTCTGAAGTAGTGCTTGCGAAGGTTGAAAGTCAATTAAGACGTGCCTATGGAGATTATGCTTCATCCTCTACCATCATAACCGCAGGGGAATTGAGCTTGAAATTAGATACACATGAGCTTTCTTACAATGGTGTCACCGTTGAGCTTAGTTTTAAAGAAAAGACTTTACTAGCGCTGTTAATGGAACATTCTAATCAAGTGGTAAGTCGAGTATTTCTGCTTGATGCACTGTGGGACGATCATCGTTACGTGGGGGAGAACACGCTCAACGTCTATGTCACGCGTCTGCGCAAGAGTCTTGAGGTCATCGGTCTCGAACAGTCGATTGAAACGATCCGAGGTGTAGGGTACAGGTTGAAGTTGGGTGATGATACATGAAACTCTTTGTAAAAGATCACCTGATGCTAATCGCTATGAATCTTCTGCAATTATTCTTTTTATTATCGACGCTCTGGTTGGAAGGATTCACAAAGGTATCATCCCTCATGTATATTTTCTTGCTAGGTTTTGTTCTACTGGGCCTGTATTTAACTGTTCGTTATGTCCAGAATCGTTCTTACTATCATCTCCTATCTCAAGTTGAGACGATGAGCAGGCTGGATGATACCATACAGCTTAAAGCGAATACCTACGCAGCGAAGCGGACAGAAGACTTGTTACATAAGCAATATCAGCTGTATATGAAAGATGTTGGGCAGTTTGAGTCGCGTCAGAAACAGCATATATTGTTTATGAATCAATGGGTTCATCAGATGAAGACACCTCTCTCCGTTGCGAATCTAATGACGAAAGGGCGACCAGATCCGCTATTTGTAGATATCCAAGAGCAGCTTGACCGGATGGAAAAGGGACTTGATATGGTGTTGTATATGTCGCGTCTTGAGAGCTTTGAACTGGACTTTTTCCTCGAACAGACGGATATGCTTGAATTATTAAATGAGGTATTACGCGATCATCGCCGTCTATTTATTAAGAATGAGCTGTATCCTTCCGTCCAAGGAGAGGAAGGGTTGATGATCATAACGGATAAGAAGTGGTTAGCTTTCATCATGTCGCAGATTGTAACGAATGCAGTACGGTATTCTATGGCGTCTACTCAGCTGGATGTTCGATTGTTTAGGGAAGAGGACTCGATTGTTGTTGAAGTAGAGGATTATGGTGTAGGCATTGCACCGCAGGATGTTCATCGCGTATTTGATGCTCATTTTACGGGTGAGAACGGGCGACTATACCTTGAGTCAACAGGGATGGGTCTGTATATGGCTAAGGAAGTATGTCTACGCTTAACACATACGATTGAGGTGACCTCCGTTCAAGGGTCAGGTACAACGGTTCGTATGACCTTTGCTGTGCCAAGAGACTTATCTTACATGGATGTAATATAAGTGTAAGGAAAACAAGTCGATCCCTTGATTGTGATTACGGTAAGTTATAGGTAACACAATAGAAGGGAAGAGGTTGGGCACATGAATACAGTACAAATAAATCAAGTGAGTAAGATATATAATGGCAAAGTATCCTATAAAGCATTATCAGATATTTCTTTTACGATACAGCAGGGGGAGTTTGTAGGAATTATGGGGCCATCGGGTAGTGGGAAGACAACATTACTTAACTTGATTTCCACGATTGATACCCCTACATCAGGCGAAATAATGATTAATAATAAACGAGCAACAGGTTTATCGAAAAAGGAGCTTGCTACGTTTCGCCGTCGTGAGTTCGGTCTTGTCTTTCAAGATTTTAACCTTCTTGATACGTTGACGGTCAAAGAAAATATCATCTTACCGTTATCACTTGATCGCAAGAGTCTCGTTGAGATGAATATACGTGTTCAAGAGATTGCTGAACGAATTGGGATTTCAGAGATTCTGGATAAACGTACGTATGAAATTTCAGGGGGGCAGCTTCAACGCGCAGCGATTGCACGAGCCGTGATTCATCAGCCTTCACTATTACTTGCGGATGAGCCTACGGGTAATCTTGATTCCAACTCGTCTCGTCATGTGATGAGAATGATTGAAACGCTGAATCGTGAAGATCAGACTACGACCCTTCTAGTCACGCATGATCCTGTTGCGGCAAGCTATTGTCAGCGTATTATCTTTATAAAGGATGGTCAACTTCACAATGAACTGCGCCGAGGAGAGAATAAGCAGACCTTCTATCAGGAGATCATTAACACGTTGTCATTCCTAGGGGGCGAGTCTCGTGACATTTAGTCAATTCGCCTGGAACAATGTAACCCGAAATGCGCGAGCTTATGTAGCCTACTTCCTGTGTAGCACATTCTCTGTGTCGATTTTCTTTTCTTATGCGATATTTATGTTTCATCCTGAACTGTTGAACAACGAACTCGGAATGTCTGTTAAAGCTGGAATGACAGCAGCAGAATATGTTATTTTCTTATTCTCTTTTTTCTTTGTTCTCTACTCCGTTAGTTCCTTCTTGAAGGCAAGGAAGAAGGAATTTGGAATATTAACCATACTCGGTGCGGAGCAAACACATATGTATACCCTTATTTTCATGGAGAATATAATCATTGGAGCGCTTGCTATTGTAAGTGGTCTGGGTTTAGGTCTATTGTTTTCTAAATTGTTCTTATTATTAAGTACCGAAATGACAGGCCTTGAAGGACTGAATTTTTACTTCCCAACACAAGCTATAGGGTTGACCACAGGTGCTTTTGCAGCCCTTTTCTTTATCATTTCGTTTACAACGATGTTTTTTCTACGAAATCAACAAACGATGGAATTACTGAAAGGGACGAGTAAACCGAAAACAGAGCCGAAAGCGTCAATTTTTCTGTCGCTCCTGTCGGTCGCTTGTATAGGTGGTTCTTTTAGCCTAATTCAGAGGGATATTGGTCAGACTTATTTATACGTGCTTGGCTTAGGTACCATCGGTACGTATTTCTTTTTTACACAGCTAAGTGTATTCATGATCCGTATTTTGAAGCGTAGTCAGGCTTTCTTTTACCGTGGAGTCAATCTTCTCTGGCTATCAGAGATGGCGTACAAAATTAAAGATAGTGCACGTATCTTCTTCATCATCACAGTCGTAACTGCGATGGCTTGTGGGTTCCTGAGCATTGTATTGAGTGAAGACAGTCAGAACAAACGAGAATTCATCAATAAACCGTTTGCGATTCAATATAAATCATATGATACGTTAAACTCGGAGTGGGATCAGGATGTACAGAGAATCGATCAAATCTTAGATCACAACGAAATAGCCTATGACAAAATACAATATGAAAGAGTACATGTGAATTTTGCAGAGGAGGCTTCTGGTTCGTTTGCAGTAACTCGTTTATCGGACTACAAGCAACTATCAGGGATTTATGATCTCCCTAACATCGATGCCTTAGCGGACCAGGAAGCAGTTCTTCTCAACAATTCTTCAAGTTCATTTACCGATTCTGGTCAAAGGCAAACAGATGGGTTTAGATCATATACAAATCTGACATTTAGTACATTTTCATTCGATGTTATGATGCAAGAGACGGTGACTATACCGAATATCTATGATGAGCGATTAGTCGTAATATCGGATCAGCAATATAACGATCTGTATGAGCAAGTATTGGAAGTTCCTGAAGGTAGGTCATCCTCTGCTGCCGTTTTTTATAGGATACCGGAATGGTCGAATGATGATCTTCCTGTAGAAGATTCAATAGAATCGAAGATTACAGGAGAAATCAACAACGTGATTAATCAAGATCTAGGATTCATTTCTCTTCGTGCGCTGGACTTCTTACAAGCACAGCAAACAACTAGTATTATTAAATTTGTATGGATCTTCATTGCTGCAATATTCTCAGTGTCATCCATCAGTTTCTTATATTTCAAACTGTACAGTGATTTGCAGGCGGATCAACGTATGTATCAGTCATTATCACGTATGGGTCTGACGGAACAAGAGATGAGCAAGTCAGCCTCAATTCAACTGGCTGTACTATTCTTTCTTCCGCTATTCATCGCATCGCTGGGAGCGATTATAACGGTAGAGCTCATTCGTCCAGAACTAGCGATTGCGAGCACGATACAATCCTCTTTAACAGTTGTATTGGGTTACTTCATTATACAAGTTGTTTATTTCATTCTAATTAGAGCTCTCTATGTCCAGAAGTTGAAAAAGGCCATGTTCTA
Source organism: Paenibacillus sp. (assembly GCA_036496075.1). Lineage (GTDB taxonomy): Bacteria > Bacillota > Bacilli > Paenibacillales > Paenibacillaceae > Paenibacillus_AQ. The sequence goes on from DASXLR010000109.1 coordinate 88,758, forward strand.
AGCATCGAAAGACCTGAAAGAAGGAGACTTTGAGAAAAATGCCATTCTTTTAGGTATCTTGCACGACACATCATGGAGATTTACTAGATTTGGATATAGAAATAAATCTACAATGAATCAGAGAATCATAAAAGACCGTTTCATCCAGTTTGCTAGTGAAGCTGGGGGACGGTCTTTTATTGGGATAACACGCTATTTTTCTGCAATGGCGCTTGTTGTATCGGGCTACGGAAAACTATTAAATAAGCAACTATTTTAAGAGATTTTACTATATAACCAGTCCCTCCTTCATAAGAACTGAATATAAATGTAGAAATAAACAGGATAACTATGAAGGTTATCTTTTTTAAGGTCGGTTGGTATAAAGGGGGGCTTTAGTCTCCATTTTGTCTAACCTATTTAATAATCATCCTGCACTAATGATCGGAACCATAACTTTAACAGAAATGGGACTAGACCTAATCACTTTAAAGACCATCTATCTTTCAAATATTATGGGTAGCGATATCGGATCGTTGTTATTACCTATTGGAACGTTGGCTTTTCTTCTGTGGATGCATATCTTACGACAAAATGAGATTGAGGTGAAGTGGAGGGACTATTTAAAAGTTACATGGATTGTCATTCCCATTACAACAGTAGTGACGTTGGTGCTATTGTTCTATTGGGAACAAATGGTGTTCGCCTAAAGAGCAGAAATGCAGCTATTCCTAGTATGTAGGAATAGCTGCATTTTTGTTATAAAGCATGTCCCAAATGACCTATCTGTTTTTGATGATTGAAAAGTATCATTTTTAGTTGTTCAGGTAGATAGTAATGGTTTTGCTCTCAGGATAAAATGTAAGAAGAACAACAAGAAGCAAAGAGCAAGGGGGATTGAATAGTGGCGCAACTTTCCGTAGAGAACGAGCTAACATTGAAACCGAAAAAACCAAAAAATGTGTTCAGTCGGTTTATGGCACAAATGGATATCCAATTGATGGTAATTCCTGGGTTGTTGCTGATTTTTGTATTTAGTTATATTCCGATGTACGGTGTGTTAATGGCTTTTCAGGATTACAGCATTTTCAAAGGTTTTGGGGGAAGTGAATGGGTTGGTCTGAAGCATTTTGATATGTTCTTCAACTCTCCAGAGTTTTGGAACGTCATGCGAAATACGGCTATCATAAGCTTATTGAAATTTTGTATTGGCTTCCCAGCACCGATCGCTCTCGCATTGATGCTTAATGAAGTAAAGAACATGATGTTTAAGAAAGTCGTACAAACGGTAAGTTATCTTCCTCACTTTATGTCTTGGGTGATCGTCGCTGGATTGATCATGTCAATGCTTTCGACAGACAATGGAAGCGTCAACATCTTGCTTCAGAAGATGAATTTCATTGATGAACCGATTAACTTTCTATCGATTCCCAACATGTTCTGGGGCATTCTTGTATCAACGGGTGTCTGGAAGGAAATCGGCTTTGGCTCCATTGTATATCTAGCAGCTATCGCTAGTATTGATCCTAGCATGTACGAGGCTGCATCAATGGATGGAGCAAGTAAGTTTAAACAAATCTTTTTAATCACGCTTCCTTCGATCATGCCGGTTGTCATTATATTCATGATACTAGCGATTGGGAATTTGCTGAATGCAGGTTTTGAAGATATACTCCTGCTTGCTGTAAACCCAATACTCAGGGATGTTTCCGATGTCATTGATACTTACGTGTATCGAGTGGGTATTCAAAACTCAAGGTACTCATACGCCACTGCAGTAGGTTTATTCAAAGCAGTAATCAGCGTCGGACTTCTAACAATAGCCAACTATGCAGCACGCAGAAGTGGCAACAGCTTGTGGTAAACAAACAACAGTCCGGAAAGGCGATGATGCAGTTATGAGACATAGCATGGGAGACCGCATTATGACGGTTACCATTTACATCCTACTTACACTATTGGCATTTGTGACCTTTTATCCCTTCTGGAATGCGCTTGTCATTTCATTTAACGTGGGGATAGACACCTCGAAGGGTGGCGTAACCTTTTGGCCGCGAGTTTGGACTTTAGAAAATTACGGCATTGTATTTAAGGACCCACGATTGGTCAACGCATTTATGGTTTCGATCGCAAGGACGGTTGTCGGTACTGCAGCATCGATACTGTGCACGGCGATTTTCGCTTATGGCATTTCGAAGAAAGAGCTGATGGGCCGCAAATATTATATGGTTATGTGCATCATTACGATGTATTTCAGCGGTGGTCTCATTCCTTCCTTCCTGCTCATTCGGGAATTGCATCTGATGAATACGTTCTGGGTATTTATTATCCCATCGCTTATCAGCGTTTGGAACATGATCATTTTTCGCACCTTCTTTCAAGGCTTGCCTGCAGGTCTTGAGGAATCGGCCAAAATCGATGGAAGTGGCAATTGGGGCGTATTTTTCCGGATTGTTATTCCACTATCCGGACCCGTTATCGCAACGCTATCGCTTTTCACGGCTATCTTTCATTGGAATGATTGGTTTGGGCCAAGTATCTACATTACAAATGAGAAGCTGGTTCCTATACAAACGATGTTGAAGCAAATATTGAACTCTAACACCGTATCGGATTTGTCTCAGCTCGATTCAGCGGCACAGGGTCAAATGGCCAAAATGAGAACGGTATCAAGCAAGTCGCTGTCCATGGCGACGATGATGGTGGCCACGCTTCCGATCATCATGGTGTATCCGTTCGTGCAGAGATATTTTGTGAAGGGTGTTCTCGTTGGATCTTTGAAAGAATAACAGCCAGCGTGTGAAAAGTGGTTTTTAGCGAAAGCTTTAAACATATAAAAACGAGCTTGAAAGGGGAGTTTTAACAAATGAAGTCTAAAAGTAAACTGCTCGTCCCGATCGTCTCCACATTTATGGCTGTTGCTTTATTGGCAGGCTGCGGTGGTGGAAATGGAGGTAATTCCAGCAACGGTGAAGCTGCTAAAACTCCGAAGGAGACTAATAGCGATACGCCAGCATCTGTGTATGAACTTGGAAAGGAGCAACTTGATTTTACACTTTATGGTCATTACGACTGGTATACCATGCCTGCATGGGGTGGCGACATTTCAAGTACATGGATTAAAGATACGAAGAAAGTAAACGTTAATGCGATTCATTCCGGTGGGTCAGCTGAATCTAAGTTGAACACGATGATTGCGAGTGGAGAGTTACCTGATGCAATCTGGTTGGAGCGTGTTAATGTTGAGAAATTGCGTAGTAACGATTTACTCGTACCATTGGACGATTACCTAGACAAATATCCGAATCTGAAAAAGTGGTTGGGCGAAGAAGGTATTAACATGCTCCGTTCTGCAGATGGCAAATTATACCAATTCCCTAACTGGTATTCCAAGCAACCTTTCGGTAACGCTGGTTATGTTGTGAACAAGAAAATTTACACTGAGCTTGGCTCTCCTAAGCTAGAAACAACGGATGACCTATACAGCTACTTGAAGCTTGTAAAAGAGAAATATCCGAATGTTGTTCCTTATGAGCCGGATTTAGCGAAGGATGGACAAGGGATTGACATGTTGTATTCAGCTTTCAAAGAAAATGATCAAAAATATCCGGGTATGCGTGCTGTTAAGAACGGGGATAAATTGACTTCAATTTTCCTTGATCCTGAATACCGCGAAGCACAACAATATACCTCTAAGCTGTTCCGCGAGAAATTGATTACGCAGGATGCTATGACACAAACAAAAGATCAAATTGAAGAAAAAGTAATGACAGGCCGCGTTGCTGTTTACGCAGGTGCAAGTCCGACTGAATTCGCCATGAAAGCTCATGCTGAGCTTACGAAGAGTGATCCAGAAGCAGGTTACTTCATGATTTGGCCGATTCATAAGGAAGGTCTTGATAAAGACAAGATTTTCCCTGGAACATACAATATGCTTGGTTGGAACGTAACGGTTATTACGAAATCAGCTAAAAACCCAGAAGCGATCTTCGCTTTCTATGACTGGCTGACAGGTGCTGAAGGACAGAGTGTAATAACGTGGGGCCCTCCAGGCATCTATTGGGATGGCGTAGAAGCAGACGGCGAAACTCCGAAATTCACAGACAAATATACGTCTGACGGAGCTGCACTAGCAAAGTTGCAATCGGAGACAACGAACCTGAACTGGGTTGGTAACTCGGTGTTTCTAGATACAACGAAATCGAAATTTGAAGAGAAATTGCCAGTTGAACAACAAAACTGGTCGACTCGTTACCAACGTGAAGTTACGTGGAAAACGCAATCCGATGCCACAGAATTCATTGGCATTGAACCAGAGGCAGAATCAGAAGAAGGCATTATTCGTCAGCGTATCCTGGATCTGTACCTTGAAGTGAGCGCTAAAACATTGTTCGCTAAATCCGATGCTGAGGTGCTTGCTATCCTTGATAAGGCAGAGGCGGATGCTCAAACTGCTGGTTATGACAAACTACTAGCTTACAAAACCGAAAAATGGCAAGCAAACCTTGCAAAAATGAAAGCAAAATAATTAAAATTATAATTAAGGCTTTTCAAAAAACGGCGGGTATACTAAGCTTCTTAGTATACCCGAGTTTTTTCGTTTTCAGACAAATTCTCATGTTATGGATGATTTTTCAAAAAAAGGACAGCGATAAGGGTTGGCTGGAAATGCAAGCCCCAATCGTATTTCCAAAAATGGAGTTGAGAGCATCATGTACAAAGTACTGCTGGCAGATGACGAACAGCTAGATTTGGAAGGTATGCGTACATTTATTCCTTGGCAGGAACTCAATATGGTGGTCGTTGCTGGGGTAATGAACGGCTTCGATGCTTGTAAGGTGCTGGATGAGGAAAGGATCGACATTCTAGTAACGGATGTGCGAATGCCCAATATGTCGGGTCTGGAGCTTGCGAGACGAGCACTCGAGAAATCAAAGGATATTAAAATTATATTCGTTAGTGGCTATCAGGATTTCAGCTATGCGAAGCAGGCGTTGTCGCTTAATGCCGTCAATTATTTACTGAAGCCGATGGATGATCAAGAGCTTATCGATTCCTTAATTAAGGTACGTGCGGATTTGGATCAGGAGCGGGTGCGACAAGATACATATGGGCAAATGGTCCCGATTGTTAAAAATGAATTTTTGCTGCAGCTGCTTGAAGGGCCGAGTAATGAGAAGACGATTGATACGCTTAATAAGGAGTATAAAATGAATCGTTTTGTATGGCCAGGTTATGCGGCGGTTCTTGAGATCGATGATCTGTCGTGGAAGATGGGCGATCAGAACCGGATCGAGCAGGGCGAAATGCAGCAGATCGTATCCATTTGTACAGAGCTCGGCGTAAGGCATATTTGTAAAATAAGCAAAACACGGGTAGCAGTGCTCATAGAAAGTTCGGATAACGATTCTTTACTGCAAGAGATAATGGTTCGAGTGAACGAGGAAAATTATTTTTCTATTACGGCCGGTGTTGGGGAACTACGCTACTCAATCTCTGAATTAACAGTCTCATATCAGCAAGCGGTGGAAGCCTTAGATTTGAAAATGTTCTATGGTAAAGGTAAGGTCATCGGTCACGGCGAGGTTAGACCTTCGGAGAAGGAGGATATGAAGTATTTAGATACAAAGCTTGAGGCGTTATTCGTAGCGATGTCGGACTATGAGCTTGTCCGCATTCATGATGAGCTGGATGCTTTGTTTCAGGTGGCCAAAAGCTTGAAATCAAAATTTACGCTGCGTAATTATGCGCTCTATATCGTAATGAAGCTAGATAATTATTTACAAAGTACGAATGAAAGCGTATTTCAGCTGCTAGGGATGGAACTGGATAATTACGAAATCATACAGCAATTTGAAACGATAAGTGACATTCACTCATGGCTTAGACGGAGAGTTTATGAAATTTCGGAGACGCTGCAAGCGAATAAACATAGAAAAAATTGGAAGTTCATTAAGCAAATGATTGACTACATGAAGGAGCATACGCATGATAGCATTACGCTGCGTGACTTAGCTGAGCAGTTCTCGTTCTCGCCGAACTATCTCGGATTAATTTTCAAAGAGGAGACAGGCAAAAATTTCAGTGAATATTTCATCCAACTGCGAATGGAGAAATCATGTGAGCTGCTCAAAACGACGAATATGAAAATATATGAAATTGCGGATCAGGTGGGCTATCGCCACTTGCCTTATTTCAGCAGACAATTTAAAGAAACGTACGGCATGACACCATTGGAGTATAGACGAGCATGACCACGCACAAGAAGGAGCATCGTTATATTCCGTTCGGCATCAAGCTGATGATCACGTATAGCTTGTTTATTATCATACCCGTGCTTCTCGCTGGCTATGCTGCTAATATGATCTTTACGAACTCGATACAAGAGAGAACTCGCGAAATCAATCACGGAACGTTGGAGCAGATGAAAGATAATATTTCTTACAGAATAGAGGATATGTCCCGCATTTCAGGTATGCTTTATTTCGATAGTAATCTAGCCTTTTATTTACGCCATCTTGAGGAGGGCTGGGTTAGCTACGAGGCAACGACGAAGCAGCTTCTTCCGAAAATACAGACGACCATTGAGTCAGCAAACAATAAAATGAGACTCGCGGTCTATCTGCATAACGATACGCTTCCAGAGATTTATCATAACTACAATAACAGCGATCCTCTGCAGGCCGAAGGTCCATTATTCGATTTATACCATATTGCTAGAATTAAGGATAGGCCGTGGTATTTGAATTATCCGAAAGAGAAATATGGTCAGACCATGCAATGGAAACAGGTGGAGGGCGACGTGAAATTCGAACATATTTCACTCTTAAGACGGCTTGTTGATACGAATAGTCCGTTGGCGCTTAAGGAAATCGGTTTCATTCGCATTAGCCTGAGAATAACGGATCTTCTCGAAAGCGTCGATTTCCAGAAAATCGGCAACGGAACGAAAATTTTCGCGCTGGATGAAAGCCGTAAAATTATGTTCTCCTCTGGCGATACAGATTATCATCTCGGTGAGACGCTGAGCGAGGGGGAAATCGCTAACTATTGGGTCATTGACGAGGTTATTCCGCAGCTGAATTGGCATCTTGTCGCGCTCGTTCCGAACGATATTATGGAGCAGGCGACCAGGAAGGTTAGACTGTGGACGATATTAATCTGCTTAGCCTGTTATATCATATTTTCAATAGCTGGTTTATTCGTATCCCGTTTCTATTCTCGTAGGGTATCCAAAATCGTCCGCGTTCTTGATGCATTTCAAGAGGGGAACTTCCAGAAAAGCATACATTTTAAGGGGAAAGATGAATTCACACGTATTTCGGTAGCCCTCAATGAAATGGGTCAGAACATTGATGAATTAATTCAAGAACTGTATATGACGAACCTCAAGAAAAAGGAAGCAGAACTAGAGTCGCTACAGGCGCAAATTAATCCCCATTTCTTGTATAACACATTATCCTCGATTAGCCGCTTGGCGAAATTTGGCGAGGTGGACAAGTTGCAGCGGATGGTGCTCGATTTGGCTAAATTTTACCGGCTATCGCTTAATGAGGGAAGAACGGTCATACCGATCAAGAATGAGTTGGAGCAAATTAATGCCTATATCAATATTCAAAAGACGAAGTTTGGTGACAGCTTACAGGTGATGTTTGACGTTGAGTCGGATATTATCCGGTTTCAGACCGTAAAGCTTATTTTGCAGCCTTTTATCGAAAATGCGTTAGAGCATGCTTGGTACGGCGATCGTATTAATATTCGTATAATCGGTAAGCTGGAGGGAGACCTTATCACGTTCCGAATTATTGATGACGGCATCGGCATTCATCCCGAAATACTTCGCCAACTTTTTGATCCTGCGGAGAGCTTAAACGTTGGCTTTGGCATTCGTAATGTGGACGAGAGAATTAAGCTTCATTTCGGACCAGAATATGGTGTGAAGATCGTGAGTAAACGGGGCATGGGAACGTCTGTAAACATTACAATTCTTGCCCAGAAAAAAGATAAGCCCTTCGGCCGTCATAGTTGAAATGATGATGTGTAGAGCCTACTCAGAAGGCAATCGACTCTGATTTTTTTATGAATTGATAGATAACGAGAGCTCCATGAACATACTTAAGTAGGCTGCCGACGACTAATCGGCAGCTTATTTCGTTAAGGGCGATGTTTTCCATTCATATACATAATGGATGGCGTTGAAGCTGACCTCGGATATATTAACCATTTATGTATTAGCTCGTTGTATTTGATTCATACTATGATCGATGCTGATATAGAAGGGGGAAAGTAACTTTGAGGTTTCATTTGATGATTCTATATGTTTTATGTATATTACAACAATTACATCCTTTTGAGCCCTTGGTGATCGAGGATCAAGGACAAGTTATAGCAGAAATGAATCATTCGGATTACACAATACCCATTCCCGGAGTACCAATCGTTGACGATATTAAATTAAATGTTCTAATGGACGATTTGGATAAGCAAGTATATAAGGCGCCTAGTAATGCTGTTATTGATGGGGGAGGCAGAATTATATCCGAGCAAATAGGTAGACAGCTTAACCGGACAAAGTTTAAGGAGCAGGTCTATAGTTATATTTTCGAAGGTAACTTCACTACATTGGATGTGCCTTTGCGGAATGTCCATCCAAGGGTGGATAGCGAGCTGTTGGAATCTATTATGGCTAAGAAGATTGGGAACTATTATACATATTACAATGCAAATAATAAGAACCGTTCTCAGAATGTCGGACTCGCCGCAAAAGCAATCAATAATGTTGTCATTTTTCCTGAAGAGACATTCTCGTTCAATACGGTTGTAGGGAAGCGAACGAAGGAGAAGGGATATTTACGTGCTCCTATCATTGTAAGGGGAGAGGCATCCGAAGATATTGGCGGAGGGATTTGTCAGATTTCATCGACACTCTACAATGCGGTTGATCGTGCCGGGTTAGAAATTATCCAGCGATATTCCCATAGCAAGAATGTCCCATATGTACCTCCCGGTCGCGATGCAACAGTAAGCTGGTATGGACCTGATTTTTCTTTTAAAAATAAGTATAATCAACCAATTCTTATACGAGCTTTCGCGCATGCGGGTCAAGTTAGCATCATGATTTATTCATCTGATATGATCGATAACAAACCACGAGAAGTGCCTAGCGCATCTAAGAAAATACCTGAAGAGATAGCAACGGACCTGAGTGCCAATCATATGTGAATGGGTAGTCAGGAATATGCAAGCCAAAAGAGGGAATTGTAAGATCCTCTCTTTTGGCTTTTTTTCTTTGGGGGACCTTGGTCCTGTAAAGAAGAATGCTTCTCTGGACTTTGTCTTCTTCGATAAGTTGGGTAAGACCGATATCTGCGCTGCCTCTCTACTTAGTACTATTTAATTGTTATCTTTTTACAGACAGTTTGCGTTTCATGTATAGTAATTACATAGAGTTAAATGTACAGATTCATATTTCATACCCAAGTAACAGAAGGGAGAACATCACAAGATGCATCAACGAATGGAGATATGGGGGCAGCAATGGGATAGTCTCATTTCAAAGCTGGATCAAAAAGGGGCGAATACGCATCTCACATTGGACTCGCCAGCCAGTGAGGCGGAGTTAACCGAAGCTGAATCTCGGCTTGGGGTTCGGTTGCCAAACGAGTTACGTGCTCTGTTAGGTCAGGGGAGTGCTAAAGCGCTTGTGTATTGGAATCTTCCAGACGATATTATTATACCGTTCGAGGTGAGCGGAGACGTAGGCTGGGATATTCAATCTTTAGATTTCCCAGATTTCGCAGATGATGATATGGCAAAACAGCAACGTTACATGACGTTTCATCTCGCTGGGAACGGTGATGAGCTGTTACTCGATCTAGAGGACGAATCGGGGCAATCAGCCGTTGTGCATTGGGCACATGAGATGGGAGAATTCCGGAGGCTAGCTCCTTCTTTAGGTGAATTTCTAGATCGGATTACAGAATTAGGTTGTGTGGGGGCCGAGGAGTGGCAATATCCGCCGTTCTGTGATGATGAGGGGCTGAATCCAGTAGGGACGAATGCGATGAAATGGAAACATTGGCTACATCAGTACACGTCACTTACACTCGATAAGGTACGGACTGAATTGCTATCGCTCATCTACTATACGACAATGAACGGTATAGATGCGGATGTTCAGGCGTCGTTTGCATCATTTGATCCAGATGACGTTCTTCGAGCGTGGTTGGCTCGTATACAGACGGAGCCAGAGCGGAACGTGCGGCAAAATCTAATGCGGTATGTAGGTCAAATTATGGGTCCATATGCGGCTGAATGGGTACGTACGTTATGGTCTGATCCGGCTACGGATGGAAGCGTCCCGCAGGTTAAGGCTTATCTGGCTGCGTTGTGCCTACCAGAAGAAGAAGGCTTGCGGCTCGTATGGAATCATTTGGACAGCGAGTCAAAGGGAAACAAGCTGAGCGGTTATCTGGCGAATTCTATGCTCTCTCCATTTCATAGCCGACATGTGATCGCGTGGATGGAAACAAGGGTGTCTTTTCCCTACGGAGGTTGGGAGACACTATTTGCACAATCTTGCCCAGTTACAGAGGATGTTATCCGCTGGCTGAATGGGAAAGATGTGCAGCGCCAAGTCGTCATCTCAGCCCTGTCCAAACTGCCGGACGAAACAGAGTTATTGGCAAGCGAGTTAGATCGTCGAAGTATGCTGGAACTGCTGAAGCAAGCACTGGATCAAGCGGTGCTTAAGAAAGAAAAACAGTTGGTACAGGAGGCAATTAGTAGATTTGAACGTGGGTAACATCGTACCCGTTAATTATTGCGTTATGTATATCATCTTCATCCGTAGTGGAACATGAAACAGCTACCCTATATTATTTTACGAGGGAGTGGCTGTTTCTTTTTGTAAGCGATGCTAATTAGATATCCATAATAATATGTCCTTCACCGAGTTCAATCTCTGTGAAGCCGGCCATATGACGTGCTTGAAATACGATGGGCTTATTACTGGCAATGATAATAATATTTAAGATATCGTTGACACCCTCTGACGGTAAGAGAAACAATTTGGTATAGGCGAATTCTATGCTAACGGTTGTATAGATGGCCTTAATTAGCTTGTCATTCTCACCTCTTCCCGTCAGATTCATGATGATAGCTCCCTCGGAATCGAGTTTTTCTTTGGTAATCTTGAAAAATTCCTTGGATATTAATTGCCTCGGAGTTCCCTTAGCGGTGAAGGCGTCCAGAATAACATAATTATAGGCATGTGGTTCTTCACTCTCGAGAATATGGCGTCCATCACCGATGATTACATTATTCTTGAGGTAACCGAAATACCTCTTGCTTAACTCAACTACTTTATTATCAAGTTCTGCTATCTTAAATTTCTTCTCTGCAAAATGGCTGGCGATTGTTCCTATTCCATGCCCGATTAGAAATACGTCTTCAAATGATGGGTTGTTAAACTCCATTAAGTGAATCATTGCCCTCGGATATTCAAACATGATGCGTTCCGGATGATTTAAATCCATCGCACCTTGGATAGCCGCATTCGAAAACTCCAGAACTCGGAATTTTCCTTTCTCCCCATATAACTCGTTAGTGTCATAAACCGTTATTTCATGATTGTTACTGAACTCTTTAAATAGTAAATGCAAGTCATCGATCTCCTTTAAGTTTCTTTATAACAGTATACCATCAGATATCTTAGGTACACATAGGCCGGACTTAGTATGGAGTTGATGTATACATGAATGGTGGATTGTTACTATAAAAAGCATTAGTTGATATGTATAGTAGATGACGCCAACATTCGTTATGGGTCATCTTTTTTATAATCGACTACTATAGGCAATGGTTTTGTTGAATAGGTTATAATATACATATGGGTTCAGAGTTAAACTTTGTTTTTACTAAATCATCTGGTCTGCTTGGAGGAATGTTATGGGTATCATCTTTTCTTTTCTTAAAAAGTATCGTGTTGCTTCGATCGTGGCTTTAAGCATGATGCTCATTGAGCTGACTGTGGAGCTACTCCAGCCATATCTTATCTCGAAAATTATTGATGAAGGAATCCTAAAGGAGGATTTATCTGTTGTATGGCTGTGGGGAGGCGTGTTGGTTGGAAGCGCAGTTCTCGCATTTATTGCTGGAATCTCAAGTTCATTCTATGCATCCCATGCGAGTCAGGGATTGGGTTATGATCTTCGAGATAAGTTATATTCTAAAGTCCAGTCATTCTCTTATTCGGTATTTAACCGGTTCGCGACTGCATCGTTGATCACACGTCTGACCGGTGATATTACACAGGTTCAGGATACGGTGTTTATGAGCTTGCGGTTCATGACACGCGTACCTCTAGTGGTAGCAGGGAGTGTGATCATGGCATTGATTGTGAATGTAAAGCTAGGATTGTTGTTGGTGCTTACGATCCCCGTATTACTGTTATTTGTATTGTGGATGATGAAGAAGGCATCGATGTTGTTCCGAACGGTTCAACGTCGGCTGGATGCGGTGAATGGCGTTATTCAGGAGAATCTAACGGGTATAAGGTTAATTCGTGTTTTCGTACGTATGAGTCATGAGATTAGTAGATTCGCCAGATCTAGTGGGGAATTGATGAAAGGCACGATATCTGCGTTACGACTAACGGAAAGTACGATGCCGTTCATCCTCCTCATGATGAATGCTGGGATCATCGCTATATTATGGTTCGGACGTATAGATATTGCAACGGGAAGCGCGACAGTGGGCGAAGTGGTTGCGGTTGTCAATTATTCGTTGCGGACTATTGGAGCAATGTCAGCATTGTCATGGCTAGTCGTTACCTTCTCTAGAGCTTCAGCTTCGGCTCAGCGGATTCAAGAGGTATTATCTACCGAGAATGATACATATGTAAATAAATCAGATCATAAGGAAAACGAACTTAATCAGCTGACCATTGAAGGTCGGGTGGAATTTGAAGGTATTAGCTTCCAATATCCGGGAAGTGGAATTGCTGTACTGGAGGATATCTCTTTTGAAGCAGGTATAGGTGAAACTATCGCGATCATGGGGGCGACGGGGGCGGGTAAATCTTCGCTAGTTCAATTGATTCCGAGTTTGTATGAACAGGACAGGGGTGTTGTTCGTATCGATGGAATCGATACACGGAAGCTTGACGTCTCATGCTTACGTGGAGCGATCGGCTATGTGCCACAGGAAGTGGTTCTCTTTACGGGTTCCGTTCGTGATAACATCGCTTGGGGTCTTGAAGACGCCAGTCTAGAGCAGATTAAGGAAGCTGCGAAGCAGGCGCAAATCCATGATACGATTGCACATTTACCGAACGGGTACGATACAATGCTTGGACAACGGGGTGTCAATTTGTCTGGAGGACAGAAGCAACGACTATCCATTGCAAGGGCACTTGTAAGAAATCCTAAGATTCTAATCTTAGATGATAGTACGAGTGCACTGGATGTGGGAACGGAAGCAGCGCTCCTCGAAGCGCTGAAAAGCTTGTCTTGCACTACATTCTTGATTACGCAGAAGATCAGCTCTACGACATCGGCTGACTTAATTTTATTACTTGATGAAGGTAGGCTAATTGAGCGAGGGAAACATGAGGACTTAATGGTAAGTTCCTCTCTGTATTGTCGCATCTATGAATCTCAGTATGGGGAGGTGACACAGCATGCTCAAAGCATTCATTGAGCCATTTCAACATCCAGCACCGCAGCTTGATCAGGGGAAGAACAATGAAGATCACTCTGGGCGTAAGCCGAAGGTCAAAGCCAAAAATTGGTCAGGCACGTTGCAACGGATTTGGACCTATCTTGCTCGCCGTAAAGCGAAGCTTAGCCTTGTTCTATTCATGGTTGTGCTTAGCTCTGTACTTTCGCTTCTAGGCCCTTATCTGATAGGTGTTGCGGTCGACGAATATCTACAGGGTGCTGGAGGGCAGACGTGGGTTTATTTTCTTATCGGGTTAAGTGTCGTATACGTGCTGTATTCACTTACATCTTGGTTGCAGAACATTTGGATGATTGAGATTGCACAGGAGACGATCTACCGAATGCGGATCGATTTATTCGCACATTTGCACAAGCTACCTATTCCGTTCTTTGGTAAACGGCAACAGGGAGAGATTATGAGCCGATTGACGAATGATATTGAGAATGTTAGTTCAACGCTAAATAGCTCAGCCATTCAAATATTCTCTAGTGTATTGACCCTTATAGGTACGGTCGCTGTTATGCTATGGCTTAGTCCATTGTTAACGTTGCTTACCTTCATCATCGTGCCTCTAATGACGTTAGGAATGCGCTGGATTACTAGGCGTACTGGTCCACTCTATAAAGAGCGACAACGAAACTTAGGAGAGCTGAACGGATACATTGAAGAGACATTGTCAGGTCAACGAATCATCAAAGCATTCTCACAGGAACCACGTGTTATTCGTGGATTGGCTGAGCGTAATGAACGGATTAAACAATCCGGTTTCTGGGCGCAGACGATCTCTGGATTCATTCCGAAGCTCATGAATGGACTGAACAATCTGAGCTTTGCCATTGTAGCAGGTGTCGGAGGGATTCTAGCCATTAAAGGCTCGATCACCGTCGGGGTGATTATTGTATTCGTGGAATATTCAAGACAGTTTACGAGACCTCTTAATGATCTCGCTAATCAGTGGAACACCTTATTGTCTGCCATTGCGGGCGCAGAGCGCGTATTCGAGTTGTTGGACGAGGATGCGGAGGCCAAGGATGAAGGCGCTGCGATAACGTTAGATACCGTAGAAGGTGCTGTACGTTTCTCGAATGTTTCTTTTTCATATGATGAGGATGGAGCCGGAGATACGCTAACTGATATTAGTTTTGAAGCCAAGCCGGGTGAGATGATTGCATTGGTAGGTCCTACGGGTGCAGGCAAGACGACATTAATTCAATTGTTATCACGTTTTTACGATCCCAGTGGTGGAAATATTACCGTTGATGGGCATGACCTCACTACGATCCGTCGAGATAGTCTGCGTTCACAAATGGCATTTGTTCTGCAAGACTCGTTCTTGTTCCAAGGAACAATACGTGAGAATATTCGTTTCGGTAGACTAGATGCGACGGACGAAGAAGTGGAGGCGGCATCGAAGCTTGCGAATGCCCATTCATTTATTATGCGTATGACAGATGGATACGACAAAATGCTTCAGGCGGATGGTAGTGGGATCAGTCAAGGTCAGAAGCAGTTACTTGCGATTGCACGTGCTCTTCTCGCTAATCCTTCGATGCTTGTACTTGATGAAGCAACGAGCAGTATTGATACGGTAACTGAGATCAAGATACAGGAAGGATTACAGCGACTTATGGAAGGCCGGACGAGCTTTGTGATCGCCCATCGATTGAATACGATTCGGCAGGCGGATCGAATATTAGTGCTGAAGGATGGCCGATTGCTCGAACAAGGAACACATGAAGAGCTGTTGGCACAAGGTAGATTTTATAGTGATCTGTTCCAAGAACATTTAAGGAAAGAGGCTTAGTACTCCTACAGAAATTCAAACGGCTACTCCGGTGTATTACCAGAGTGCCGTTTCTTGCTGTTTGTCTACGAATTCATACATCAAATAACACTCTGACCACCAGATCATGATCAAATAGTTTTTAAAAATTGGATTCTAGTAAAGAATAGATATTTGTATTATAGGCAACACCATTTTGATACATATAATTCTTTAGAATACCTTCTTTTTGAAATCCTAGTTTGCTTAGTAAAAGGTTAGACCCTTCATTTTCAATGAATACAACTGCACCTATTCGAGTCAAGTTCAAGTCTCTGAATCCGTAAGAAATGATTTGTGCTATAGCTTCTGATGCATATCCTCTTCTCCAATGTGCAGGATGAATTTCATATCCTAACTCTGCCCGTCTATGTTTTGCCATCCAAGCATTAAATCCGATAGTGCCGATAATTCCCTCTGTCCCTTTTACTTCAATCCCCCATCTAATGCCACGTTTCTCTTCGTAGTTTTTTGCGAAAAAGGCAATGACCTGTTTTGCCTGTTCTATGTTTTCCAAGTTGTTTTGTCCATAATATCGCGTCACCTCATCATTGGAAAAACAAGCAAAGATACCTTCCGCATCTTGATTTGTGATTTCCCGCAACATTAGCCTTTCTGTTTCTAATATAGGAAACATTTTATCAACTCCATTTTATATAATGGCTCAGAATGGCTCAGACCAGCCTTAGCTAGATTCAAATAAATGCATTAATTTAGATTCGGTTGTGGAATCAGGGGCAGGGGTATAAATGCTACACCGTAAATCTTCACTTCCATGAACCTGCAATGAGGTTAAATGGAACAGCATTTTCCCTGCCTTGGCATGTCGGAATTCAAGCAGAACATCGGGCGCAGAGCTCACGTCGCTTTGTTCCCATAATTCATCGAATCCAGAATGAATTCCTCGCATCTCATCAAGAAATTGATTGTACCAGGGGTCCTCGACATATTGTCCATAATAAGCACGAAATATAGCTAGATACCCCTTAACAAACTGCTCCCAGTTGATGGCTAATCTCTGGAATTCCTTCCGTATAAATAATAAGCGAATCATATTTCGTTGCTCATATGGGATTTGCTCGAAGTCCAAAAAAACATGGGATGCAGCCTGGTTCCATCCTACAATATGACAACGTCGATCAGAAATAAGGGTTGGACAGTGTTTAAGTTCTAAAAGAATTCTATGGAGAGACGGGCTGATCTGAGGCTCGACTTGTTCATGGATCAGCGTAGTTCCGGGTCCTGTCTCAAGCGCTAATGCATAGAGATATTTGCGTTCATCTACACTTAACTGTAATGCAGTAGATATACAATCCAGAACAGAGGAAGATACTTTAATGTCACGACCTTGCTCTAGCCAAGTGTACCAAGTGGAACTG
This sequence comes from Paenibacillus sp., assembly GCA_036496075.1. Classification (GTDB taxonomy): domain Bacteria; phylum Bacillota; class Bacilli; order Paenibacillales; family Paenibacillaceae; genus Paenibacillus_AQ. Next base: position 105,660 of record DASXLR010000109.1, read on the forward strand.
ACACCTGCGAGCTGAGCAACCTCCTCTCTCCTGAGGCCCGGAGTTCTTCTACGGGTACCTACAGGTAAACCGACAGACTGAGGCTGGATCTTAGCTCGGTGTGCTTTCAAAAATGAAGATAATGCTTGAAGTCTCGTCTGATGATTCATATTATCCCAGCCTTTGATTAGATACGTTTATTATTGTAGTACTAATTATACTAGTATAAACAACAACTTGTAATAGGATAAATTACATGGCAAGATACGTTCATAAAGCAGTCGTGAATGGAGGAAATAAGATGGAACGGGTAGTGATTACAGGTATGGGTGTTATTTCACCTCTTGGTAATAATGTAGAAACTTTATGGAATCGTCTGGTTCAAGGAGAATCAGGGATTTCTCATATTGATACATTTGATACATCTAACCACAAGACGAGAATAGCGGGTATAATTCGGGATTTCGATGCTGAGGAACGATTCGGTCGTAAAGAAGCAAGGCGTATGGATCGTTTCAGTCAGTTTGCTGTGGCTGCTGCGGAGCAAGCTGTACAAGATTCAGGACTGATCCTTGAGGATATGGATAGGGAACGTTTAGGTGTCTATGTCGGTTCTGGTATTGGAGGTATTCAGGTTCTACTCGAACAAGCCACACTATTACGAGAACGAGGTCCAGCTCGAGTAAGTCCCACATTAGTTCCGATGATGATATCTAATATGGCGGCGGCTTTGATTAGCATTAAGTTCGGAGCGTTAGGTCCAACAATGTCTCCAGTCACAGCCTGCTCAATAGGGAATACAGCGATAGGGGAAGCGGCACGTCTTATCCGCTGCGGGGGAGCCGATGTAATGATTGCTGGAGGAACGGAAGCCGCTATTACGGAAGTATCTTTGGCTAGTTTTGGGAATGCCACGGCTTTATCCACACGAAACGACGAACCAACGAGAGCAAGTAGACCCTTTGATGCGGGACGTGATGGCTTCATTATGGGCGAAGGGGCAGGGATTCTCGTACTTGAGTCGCTGTCACATGCATTACGTAGAAATGCCAGAATACATGCTGAAGTTATTGGGTATGGGGCTACTTCAGATGCCTATCATATGGTAGCTACTCATCCAGAAGGAGAAGGGGCTTACCGAGCTATGAGATTGGCACTACAAGAAGCCAATATCCAACCTGAAGAAGTGGATGTCATTAGTGCACATGCGACAAGTACAGAAATCGGTGATCAGTCGGAAACACAGGCAATCAAAAAGACGTTCAAGGAGGCTGCATATCGCATCCCCATTACAGCCAATAAATCAATGATCGGTCATATGTTAGGAGCATCGGGTGGAGTGGAAGCTATTGCTCTGGTAAAAAGCTTGGGGTCAGGAGTCATCCCTCCTACCATTAATTTAGAGCAGCCTGATCCGAAGTGCGATTTGGACTACGTGGCGAATACAGCTCGACAAGCCAAATTAAATATTGGGATGTCTAATTCTTTCGGCTTCGGTGGCCATAATGCCGTAATCATTCTAAAAAATTATAGAAACTAGGATTCTGGAATGAGGGTCACTGCAACCGTCCGCATAGGAGAATTGCTATCCATATTGTTATTGTTAATCTTATAGTATTTCAGCATTAGATTGTTTAGTTCACTTTGGAAATTGGCGTAGTCTTCATTATTCAATTGGAGTTCAACAAGGGAAAAGGTCGCAGCATCTAATTTTCACCGTAAACAGCGGTATATTCAAAAAAAATTTGGGGGCAACAGCGTTCGGAAGGGCAATCCATCCGCGTAGCGGTCATCTATCAACTTGTTACACTTGTCAAGCACTGATTTTGGTGTTGAGCCTGAAAAACAAGCATAACTCAATTTCTATTTGGAGTTATGCTTGTTTGTATGTGTGAATATATGATTATACAACGATTACTCAGATCTATCTGTCTTAAAAGTATTCACAACCTTATATAGGTCCTGTGAAATATCGAGTAGACCCTTAGCTGAAGCAGCAATCTCTTCTGTAGATGCCAATTGCTCTTCAGCAGCAGCGGCAACCGTCTGTGCAGTAGCGGATGTCTGCTGAGCCACAGCGCCTACATTACTAACCGTTGCAGCAACTTCTTCAGAACTTGCTGCCATTTGTTCCGCAGCAGCGGCTGTCTCTTGAACTTTTAGATCGACCATTTCGGAGGACTTAACAATCTGATCGAACGCTTTCTTAGTTTCACTTACCTCAAGTAAGCCTTCATTTACTTCTAGTAGTCCCTCATTCATGACTTGTACCGCCGTAGCAGAATCCTGTTGGATACTATTAATCAATCCGATAATATCCTGGACGGACTGATCTGTCTGGGAGGCGAGCTTACGTACTTCATTGGCTACTACAGCAAAGCCCTTACCACTCTCACCTGCACGAGCGGCTTCTATGGCAGCATTCAGCGCCAACAGATTAGTTTGTGCTGAGATGTTGCCTATTAATGTTGAAATCTGACCAATATTATGTGAGTGGACTTCTAACTCTTTTAGAACGTCATTTGCATGACCAACCGCTGTACTGACAGTCTGCATTTTATGTAAGACACGCTGGATTGATTCCGTACCTAATTTAGCGCTAGCCGTTGCAGATATAGATAGCTCCGAAACGTCCGCCCCGGTTTCAGCGATTCGCTGAATACCTACAGACATCTCATCCATGGCTCTGCTGCACTCAACGGAGCTTTGAGCTTGGATCTCCGCTCCCGTAGCGACTTCTTGTACAGATATCGTAACGTGGTTGGAGGCATCAGCATTGTTCTTAGAGTTTGCGAGTAATTGCTCAGAGGATGAAGCCACTTTATTAGAGGCATCTAGCATTTGATTAACGGATTCACGTAAATGTAATACCATGCGATTAACGGCATGGATCATAATTCCAAGCTCATCCTTGTTTTTAACGACTATAGGTTCTACCGTAAGATCACCATCAGCGATGCGATTGAGTGCTATAGATGCTTTTTGGACGGGGATGGAAATACTGCGCACGATTATTGTGGCTATAATGATAATAAGGAGGATCATGATACTAATACCCCACAGCATTTGGATCGTATTAGAATGAGATAAGGCTGTACTTTCCTTTTGGGCAGTCTCGGCGCCCTCTTGATTGAATAACACTATAGGGACAACAAGCTGTTTCACATTATGAAGTGCGGTCGCAATGTTGTTCGTGGCTTCCTTCATCTCTTGGGAATAGAGCTTTGCGTTTTCAAATACAGCAAATGCTTTCTTATAATTGACCCATTCTTGTTCTAATTGAGTAAAGTTAGCGGTGTCCACTTCACCAGCCAATGATTTTTTATAACCTAACAATTTCTGATCAACATCAGTCATCGTACTGGTTAGATCCTTAAATAACGCAGCACGCTCCTTTAGAACTTGGGTGTCTACAATTTGGTATTTAATAAAGTCGATATGTTCCACGCTGTAGTGAATACTGTCAATCGTCTGAATTCCTTTCATCCATTTTTGCACAATTTCATCCGTATTCTTTTGAAGATGTTGCATCGTAAGGATATTCACTGTACCGAATATACCCACCAGAATCACAACACTGACAAATACCGCCACAAACTTAGCTTTTACTGTTAAGCGCATGCCAAAGTACCCCTCTCTCATAGTCCTATTCTACTATCTCTAAATTTTATATCGTCATTTTATAGGGAAATAATAATAAACCCCTTTCAATAATTTTTAAATAAAAATTCTTCACATTAAGGATATGGGTATGGGGACAATAAAAAGGTAGCATAGGCTACCTTTCAAGTGATTATTATTGAGAAAAAGCTATTGGATGATAGACATATATAGTTAGTAATTTCCTAACTGCTTCTTGGTAAAGTTATAGGGTGATCGTGGATTTTTCATCCACATATTCCCTTGAATGATAAGCAAATAGACGGCGATAACAAAATAAACTGTCCCGATGATCCAGCCTGATAAGGATACGAGATGGTGACTAGTAATGTAGTTGATATACCAGATACCGATCGGCAGGTGGAGACATAGTGCCGCGAATAGTCCGGGATTGTAGATGGATCTCGCCTTCAGGTTGGCAAAGACGCCATGCCACAAGATCTGGAAGAAACCCATTAATATCGGAGCAAGCCCCAGCCAAATGACATCGGGAAAGAGGACGGGTAGCAAATAAAACAGATAGGCAATGAGTAGGTTGATGACCATAGCTGAATGCGAATTTAATGGATAATTATCCGGATGTGGACTCTTGAATATAACGACGTTAAATAAGCCTCCGAAGGTTCCTGGCCAACGGTATTCCTCGAATTGATGGATCAGGATGGACACAAAGCTGAGCCATAAAATGACTCTTATTTCCGTTATGGCCTCCCAGTTCGACAATATATATACGGATACGACTGCGGCTAGGAGAAGTCCTAGATCCTGCCAATGCTTTCTTAATAGGTGCATTGTTATCACTCCTCGGTATATTTATTATTGAAAATAACGTTCGAACAGCAGCTCAATCTGTTGCTCTGTTGTTGAAACGTTCACGCCTGTACCCGAGACGATTAGAGGCTTCATCAGTTCGGGAAGAAATATAGCTCCGAATATTTGCATGATCATCATCATCAGCCGATCTGGGTTTGATTCATTCGTCATTTCCGATAACGTGCGACTTACTTTGTCGAAGCCCGACATTCGGAGAAACTGACCATATTCGTACTGAGAGGTGAAAGTCGTGTTTCCCAAGGCGATAATCTTTGATATCAGCTCCGGGTATTGGCTTATAACTTTGACATAATCGGTTAAAAATTGCTTCAGCCGTTCTTTGGGTGACAAGGACATGTCATCTAATATCGTAAAACTTTCTTGAAAACCGCTCAATAAGGATCGAATGGCTTCGCTAATTAGCTTATCTTTGGATCCGAAATAGTAATTGACCAACGAGATATTAGTATCGGACTGGGTGGCGATTTTCCTGATCGTAATAGCCTCGAACCCTTCCTTCTTGATTAACTCCAAGGCCGTATTTAAAATTTTATCTCTCGTCACATTTTGTTTGTCAGATGCTGTCATGCTTACCTCCTTATATTAGTTTAAGTAATGTTGATACGTAATTAAAACATTGTTTAAAACGTTGTTTTAATTATTATAACACGCTTTCATTTGCAGTTCAATCCGTCGTTTTGGCTATTAAAGAGCGGAAATTACAGTCATCAAAACGGATGCTTCAAAAATGTTTTGGTTTGCTATTTTCGAGGGACAGTAAATAACGCAGCATATCGCATTGAGTATTCATGCGATCTGCTGCGCAATCTGCGATTACACTCCAAAGGTGGCTAGGTCTAGGTAAGCTAGACCCATGGCAACTTGTATCTAATTTGCCCTTCTTGCTGAACGGAGAGTGTTCCTAGAGGATTTAGTGCGTCAATACAAACTCATCTAGCTTCTTCCCATCTACATCGTAGGCTTGATAAGTAAGTGTATTACCCTTGATATGAACACCTGCATACATCTGTTTGTTATATTGGAAGTGTACCTTGTGATAGAATTGATCCACTTTCTTCTCGTTGAACTTTTGTCCCGAAGCAAGGGGAACCACATAGACTGTTCCTTCTTCATCTGCCACGATTTTGTTATCCTTCAAAGGGAATGACCTCGAATATTCGTGGTTGTGACCTTGTAATACGAGATCCACGCCGAATTCGTCAAATATAGGAACCCACCGTTTAACAACTTTGTCATCCTGATTACCACCGTAAGCGGGACGATGAATCGCTACAATGATCCAAGATTTATCGGTTGCTACAAGATCGTCTCGAAGCCACTGGGCTTGATCTTTGACGCTTGATTCTGTATTCATGAAGACGAAATGTGCAGTTCCATAATCGAACGAATAACTTGTGCCGGGGATCGTGTCTTCAGATCCATTATTAGGCACGTTGAAGTGCGAGACAAAACGATCAGCAACCTTATCTACTTCGTCATGATTACCCGTGACAGGCATCAAAGGATAGGTAGCTATCCATTTATTTGCTTTTCCGAAGAAGTTCTTCCAAGCAGATTCATCCTCAGGGTATTCGATTAGGTCCCCTCCATGGATAATGAATTGTGCAGTCGGAAATGTCTTGAAAGCTTGATCCAATGTATTTCCCCACAGGTCGAAATCCTGCTCAGTGATTCCTTGTGAATCCGTCACATTAATGAAGGTGAAGTCGGTCACATCCTCAGCCTCAGTCGTGAATAATCCGGGTTCGCTCCATCCTTCAGCATCTCCACTACCTACTCTATAAGCATATGTTGTACCTGGTTTAAGGCCCGTTATATTGACCTTATGAACTCCTTCCAAGGTCCTATTTCCAATGTCTATCGTAGTTGTTGTTCCATTAGTGGTCGTAACGTTTTGTTCTTGTAGCGACTCGATGTTGTCTCCCTCGACCCATTGAATGGTAGTGCCCGCATGGGGACTCTTCGTATACCAAGTAAATGCACGACTAGTTCGGGCATCATCCTTGAATGTGGTTACTAGAGAAGTAGGAGTAGTGGGTGGATTTGTTGTGGATCGCAACATTTCTATAGCAGCAAATACGATCATTAGCAGAACTAATAAAGCGCCTAATATCCAGTAACCTTTTTGTCCGATCAAATATATTCCTCCTAAAGAGTAACGTACATATCTTAATTTTTAAGCTTAATGGTCAGAATTATCGAAGTCAAATAGGGTATTAAGAAGCTGTGTTTCTGAGTGTTTTGATCGCTGCAAGTCCCCCGTAGAAACATTCAGCGGACGCTCAGTTGCTTTTAAGCTAGCCATAATCTTCGTCATGTAAAGTAATTGTAAAGTCAATGTAAAGTACGTAGTGAAGAGGGGGGAAACATATTGAGTCCACAATTGAAATATCGCCATGAGTTAAAATACAACATTAACTATCATCAATATCTGATCATACGGCAACAGTTGAAGAACTTGTTGAAGCAAGATAAGAATGCTGATTCAACGGGAGAGTATCATATTCGGAGCTTGTATTTCGATGATATCGACAATAAGGCACTGCATGAGAAGCTAGGCGGAGTTCGGGATCGGGAGAAGTATCGGATTAGAATTTATAATCTTTCTGACCAAGTCATTCATTTAGAGAAGAAGATTAAATTCAATGATTATATTACAAAGATTAAGGAATCTCTAACGAGAGAAATGGTAGACGCTGTTCTAAGTGGAAATTACGAGGTGCTGAATATGCCAGAGAAGCCTTTGTTATATGAGGTGTACACAGCCATGAAGAATAAGCTACTTCGTCCTAGGGTCATCGTGGATTATGTACGTGAAGCCTATATAGCAGATTCAGGTAATGTTCGGATTACATTCGATAAGCATCTGAAGACAGGATTGAATTCTGTAGATTTATTTAACCCGGATGTGCCTACGATTCATGCGCTTGATAATCATACGATTGTATTTGAAGTCAAGTACGATGAATATCTTCCTGAATATATTAGGGCAGCTGTTCAGAGCAATGGCTTAATCCAGCAATCCAATTCCAAGTACATTATATGTAGGAAACACCTTAAATTCAACCATTGGGAGGATCAATAATTATGGATCAGACAACAACAACTCAAGCGGCAGCGGACACAACAACTAATTTTAGTGATGTTATTAAAAACTCGGTGTTAACGAACTTTAGTTCAGATATCAGCATTGTCAAAATGTTACTTACCATGTCTATTGCTTTCTTAATCGGACTCTTTATCTTTATTTTGTACAAGCGGGTATTTAGTGGGGTTCTCTACTCTAAGAGCTTTAACGTATCTTTGATCGGAATGACCTTAATTACTGCGCTTGTTATTATCGCAATCAATTCCAGTTTAGTATTGTCACTTGGTATGGTGGGTGCACTGAGTATCGTTCGTTTTAGAACGCCTATCAAAGATCCAACAGATTTGATCTTCTTGTTCTGGGCAGCCGTTGCAGGGATTGTCACAGGTGCGGGATTCTACGCACTAGCCATCATCGGTTCTGTCATTATCGGTCTTGTATTGTTTATCTTTATCAAAAAGGCTTCGTTCGAAACACCTTATCTGCTTGTTATTAACTGCGAGGGAAATCAAAGTGAGAAGTCTGTACTTGAAAAGTTAAACGATGCGGTTAAACGCTTCAATGTGAAACAAAAAACAGTAACTGCTGGAAATATTGAAATGACGCTAGAAGTACGATTAAGCAATGATGAATCGAGCTTCGTAAATCAGATTACGGAGCTTGATGGAGTAAGAAATGCCGTTCTAATTAGCTACAGCGGCGATTATGTATCACAATAATGGGGGGGATGAAGATGAAGTTCAGACCCGTTGCTACAATTGTCGTATGTGCCTGTGTTGCTCTATTGATCATTGGAATCACAACCTATATATCTCAAGATACGGAGAATGAGCATGCCACAGGGAAAGCAAGTATCTCTGTAGCTGATAATACGGAGAAGATGACAGAGAATGTATTTCCAAAAGATAAAGTCATCGATGTGAAAATTACGATTGAAGAAGACGACTTTCAGAGTATGATGGACAATGCTTCAGCTGAAGAAGTGAAGACGGCTTCCGTAGATTACAATGGGATCCATTATGACAACATTGGCGTTCGTACCAAAGGTAATCTTAGCTTACGTAGTGTGGTCAGTATGGATGATTCAGATCGATATAGTCTGAAGCTCTCCTTCGATGAGTATCTATCGAGTCAAACGTTATATGGTATCAGTAAAATTAATCTAAACAACAACTATAGTGATGCCAGTTACATGCGAGAGTATTTAACCTACGAATTAGCGGAACAAATGGGTTTGCCTACGCCAGGTTATTCATTCGTTAATGTCTATGTGAATGATAAGCTGTGGGGGTTCTATCTAGCTGTACAGCAGGTAGATAAACAGTATCTAGAGTCCAACTTCGGTAATTCTTATGGAGCGTTGTATAAAGGAGAAATGATGGGGACGGGTAGTGACCTTGTATGGATTGACGATAAGGTATCATCCTATTCAGGACTTGCTATGAAATCTGAATCTTCTAATGAAGATATCCTCATAGATATGATTAATGAGTTGAACCACGGTACGAATATTGAGAAGTATTTGGATGTTGAGGAAGCGCTGAAGTACATTGCACTCCAAGTGGTTACTAACAATACGGATAGCTATATCGGCTCTAATAAGCAAAATTATTATCTGTATGAGGATGACGGAATATTCAAGGTTCTGCCATGGGACTACAATATGGCCTTTGGTGGTCTGGGGAAATCAAGTCTTTTGATTGATGAACCTACACAAGGAGCATTGGCAGAGCGCCCTCTCGTTGCTAAGCTTCTTGAGGTAGACGAATATAAGGAAAAGTATCACGAAATGATTCACAATGCGACGGAAGGTTATCTTTCTTCCGCAACATTTAAAGAACGTGTGACGCAAGTGTCGGATATGATTTCTTCCTATGTGAAGGCAGATCCATCAGCTTTCTATACTTATGAAGAGTATGAAACTGGTGTGCAACAGCTGATCTCGACCAACGATAGTCAAGTGAGCAATATGAATCAGCAACTTGATGGTACCATTGCTTCTTCCGGTGACGGAAGTGGTAGTGGCGGTGGTATGGGTGGCGGCGGAATGGGTGGCAAGGGAATGGGTGGTCAAATGCCAACAGCCGATGGAACTGATGGAGATCATGCTGTTGCAGCAATGGCTCCTCCCGATGGCGAAGCAGCAGGAGGTGTAGCGCCAACAGGAGAAGCGGGTCAAGGGGGAACTGGAGGTGTAGCGCCAACAGGAGAAGCAGGCCAAGGGGGAGCTGGAGGTGTAGCGCCAACAGGAGAAGCGGGTCAAGGAGGCGGTTTCAATCGGGGTCAAGGTGGTGGTTTTCCAGGTGGAGGCCAAGGCTTTCCTGGAGGAGGCGGTTTTGGTGGTGGTCAAGCGAATAGTGCCCCACAAGGAACGATGAAGGATGTCATCATTACGCTAGTTGCATTAGTAGTGTTGGGACTGTCCTGTGTATTTGTTCTACTCTATAAGAGAAAACGAATTTAAAGAACAACTTCAAAGCTAAAATAGTAGGCAAGGTATGATCCTTGGCCTATTGTTTTAGTTTTTTTGGTCTGTCTTTTAGGATTCCTAAATAGGGTTGACGATTCAGTTTCGACAACGATATGATTTAAACATACATGAACGTCTCTTGATGATGGTAGATATATTGATTTTTCACGATAATAACCATGAAATAGGATATTATGATAATTTATCTATCCAATCGCTTCAACTACTACTTATTAAGAGAGGCGAGCATCCCTTTCTTGGAAAGTCGGCTCTTTCGGGTGAGTTCGTGTCGATATAAGGCAACAGATATTTTTGAGAGAAGAGAGGAATAATAGACATGGAGAAATTCACATTTTTTTGGAGCACCCAATCACCCTTTTCACAATGGCATCCATCCCCCTTTGTCATAGACGGGAACACCTTTAATTGCGCAGAGCAATATATGATGTATGAGAAAGCTTGGTTATTTGGTGACGAGGATACGGCGCATCAGATTCTTGCAGCGACTTCTCCAGGAACCCAGAAGCAGCTTGGACGGAAGGTAGCTCCATTTAATCCAGAAATGTGGAACAAACATTGTAAGCAGATTGTATATGATGGGAATTTCGAGAAGTTCACACAGAATCATGAGCTGCTATTGAAGCTGTTGGCAACGAAAGGTACAACATTGGTTGAAGCAAGTCCGTTGGATCGGATCTGGGGCGTAGGACTAGCTGAAGATAATCCTAAAATTAATAACCGTAAGACGTGGCGGGGCACGAACTGGCTAGGTGAAATATTAACGGATTTAAGAGAAGAATTACTTCAAAGTAAGAAATAGGAATGAGAGGTAAAGGTAATAGAAACGATGTAAAATAAAAATTTAATATTTACAGTTATTGCAATTGTAGATTTTTTCCTTCAAAGGTATAATGTCTGTAGGTAATTTGTCGCAATATGTAAAGATGGGAGTGATGGATTTTGTTGAATTTATGGCCATATCTCATCTTATCTGTTTTTGAGACTGGTGCTATGTTCTTTCTATCATTCAAAATATTCAAGATTGACTTGTTCCTTAAGGAGATTGTATTTGCTAGTTTAATAATGGGCTTTATTTCTTACATATTAAGAAATGATTATCATCTGATTCAAATAGACATCGTCTTGCAGTATATGCTCATGTTCTGTTTTCTGTGGCTTATGTTCAGAATTCACGTGTTTTATGCTGCTATAATGACGGGGATGGGCTATCAAGCCTATTTACTAATTCAGACTTTCTTGTATTCCATCATGGATCGCATGGATTTCCTATCCTATAGTTACCAAATTGGAATAAATATTGGCACTTTAATTCTTCAAGTATCGTCTGCACTTACGGCAATTCTAATTGGAATGTATATAGGTAAAAAACGTAAAGGTTTCGATTTCATTCCAGATAAACCTAACGGTAAAATTCATATTTGCTCTAGAGATAAAATTTTATTTGCCTTAAATATTCCATCCATTCTCATCCTCGTTTCGGCCATGTACTTTGCCAATTATTTGTCACAGTGGTTTTTTATAATGCCATTTTCATATGCTCTGGTATTATATGGTTATCTACATTTATCATACAAAAAGGATAGAAGTAATAATGAAAACTTTGGCTTATAGAATTGCAGAGTCAATCAAGCGCACGGATCCGGAACGAACGCATTCTATTGAAGTTATGCAGTATGCGCTTGGTATTATCCTTAACACGTTATTCATTTTTATAACTTCTGTACTTTTAGGATGGGCTACTGGAAGAATGGGAGATACCATACTGGTTTTTTTCGGAATATCGATATTGCGTATGTGTTCAGGAGGAACCCATTTAAAGTCTGTATGGGCTTGTAACATCGTTTCTATTGTCATTTGTGCGGGTGTTCCACTTTTGTCACTATTCTTCGACGATGTGCTATTGTACATAAATGCTGTCAGCTTGGTTGTAATGCTATTGTTTGCTCCAAGACCTGATGCTAATGTTCATATTTCTAGGGGAGCATATCCTTGGCTAAAAGTTATATCTGTTCTATTGGTAGCCCTTAACTTTATTATAGGCTCATCCGTTGTAGGACTAGCATTTCTAGTTCAGTCCTTGACAATCATCCCTTTGAGAAGGAGGAAAACCCCATGAAAAAAATGACTGCTCGATATGCGTCTAAGGCTCTGGCATCATCTGCTCGACTTTTTACTGCTGTATTAAAACCGTTGTTCCACAGCCCAGAAGCGCCACAAGAGCTCCGCAAGTAATTCGATGAGGGTGGGGAAAGTATGCGTGTTCTGAATAAAGACGGGTCTTCTTACGAAATTCAGGAAGAAGATATATTGTATTTCTCCAATCATAAGAATACAATATTCGTTCATACCAAAGAAGGCGAATTTCTACTTCCCACCACGTTGTCCGATTTACATACCGCCTATCAATGTAAGGGTTTTGAACGTCTTGATCGATCTAATGTTGCTAACATTAACAATGTTACCGATTACGATCAAGATCGAAAGGTTGTATTCTTCGGTTCCCAACAAACGTTTACCACAGTATCCGAATCCAATGAACCAAGGATAAAGAAATATTTGGCTTCGATCAAAAAGAGCTAAACCCGTTAACGGTTTAGCTCTTTTTTTAGATTAATATTCTATTGTTCCATATTATCCATCATTTGTAAAGGGGAATTCGGAGGGTGGAAAAACCGAGACATATGTGGGATGGAATGGTACTCTTTTACAAGGTTATTAATTAAATTATATAAATATCTATGCCTTGTGGAGGAATAAGATGAAAAGTAAATTCTTACCGTCTCCTCGTCCTTCTGCGCTCGAGTCGTTGAACGATCAGCAACTGTTAAATGTGTATGAGTTAGCGGTTCAAGCGGAGACTTCAACCGATTTTATTGAAATACTAGAAGAGACTTTGGAAAAAAGACGGATTAACTTTAGAAAGTAGTTATATAAGTTTGGATTGTGGTTTAAGCTGTAACATTTCCTTTCGAGCCTGATTGCGAATAGGTGGCTGAATAGTCATGATCAAGATAAGTGAGATCATACATAGAACACCGATGACGATAAATGTTGGTTTAAATCCACCTAGATAAGAAGCGATAAAGGAGCCAGATAGGGCACCTAGTCCAAAGCCTTGGTAGATGATTCCATAGTTCTTACTATGGTTCTTCAGGCCGAAGAAGTCTCCGACAATGGCTGGGAATACCGTAATATTACCACCGAAGCAAAAAGCAATTCCTGCTACACAAGCGAAGAAAATACCGAAATTTAAATGAGCAAAGCTGAGGACTAGCACGGCAACGGTAGTTAGGGCAAGGGAGCCTGCTACTACACGCAAACGTCCCACTTTATCAGATAATGCACCGAGAATAATTCGACCAGCGGTATTGAAGATTGCTATCATAGCAACAGCATTAGCAGCGGTATTAACACTAAGCCCAACCATTTGGACTCCGATATCTTTCACGATCCCAATGAGGTAGAGTCCACTCATACAAGCAGTGAAAAAGATAATAAATAGTACATATGCTTCTTTGGTTTTCAGCATTTCTTTGACAGTGAAATTTACTCTAGTGCTATTAAGGTTCGTGTTAGTATTTGTGTTATCTTGCACTGGGATGGGGGCTTCTTTGACCAGTTGGGCTCCAGCAACAACCATGATCATCACGATAGCTCCCCATATTAAGAAAGTCAGTGATACTCCCATAGAGCTAATAAAGCCCGAGTTAATGTATTTGAATATGAGACTGCCCATTCCAAATGCACCGACGGACACCCCAGAGATTAAGCCTTTGCGTTCAGGGAACCATTTAATAAGATTAGATAGAGAAGTAATATAAGCAATACCATCTGCGAAGCCTACGACTACACCAGCTAGCAAATAGATGAGAGCTAATGAATGAACCTGGGAGCTTGCGATTAGCCCAAGCCCGAGCACAATTCCGGCTATGGATATCAGTTTGCGAATGCCCCATTTATCTTGTAGTTTACCTGCAAATAGAGTAGCGATAGCTAGAGAAAAGCTAGTTATAGAGAAGGTCATGGCTACAGAACTGAGTTCCCAGCCGAATTTAGATACTAGAGGTTGATTGAATAGGCTCCATGTATAGATCGTACCTAGTCCCATCTGAACAATGATTGTTCCGAGTACTATGAGCCAGCGATTCATGGTTGTATTTTTCATTGTGATAGCCTTCTTTCTCATAATGTTAACCCTTACATTCTGTATTATAAGGCAAGAAGTAAGGGGGTAACGGTTTTGAGAATGAGATGCAAGGAAGGCAGTATCAAATGCATTTAAATGTTCATGATCTGCCTGAATTCTTTGATCTTACTGCGGCTCACAGGTACTTCATAGTCTAGATCCTTCATTTTTAGAAGGTAAGTGTTATTAAACCATGGAATAATTTCTCTTATCTTTGAAATGTTTATGCTATATGAGCGATGGCAGCGAAAGAACACATCAGGGGGTAAACTGTTGTGGAAATCAGATATACTCATATTCATGGTATATTCTTCGTCTTTTGTATAGACAAAGGTCACTTTCTCTTGCGCTGAAGCATAATAAATATCATCAATATCGACTACGATAATCTTCTCGTTTTTCCACAAATTGATTCTATTCTTAACTCCTGTCCGTTCTACTGGACTGAGCTTGTCTGCGTCTCGCTCTCGAGTGTGTGTAGCTTCTAGTTTATGAAGCATTGAAGTGATTCGGGATTCATGATATGGCTTCAAAATATAGTCAAAAGCCTCGATTTCAAAAGCTTCAATGGCATGCTCCTTGTAGGCTGTAATAAATACGATATAAGGTTTAGTGGAGAATTTACTGATGCTCTTACCTAGTAGTACACCATCCAGTGAAGGGATACTAATATCTAGAAAGATCACATCTACTTCGTTATCTTGTACAAATTTGAGCGCATCAATTCCGTCCTCGAACTGGCCGACGATGTCGATATCGCTATGTGTCTTGATTAGATATTCTAATTCCTCTCTTGCTAAATATTCGTCTTCTACGAGGATTGCTTTCATTGGATCTCCTTCTGAACATAGAAATGGATTTCGGTCCCTTTTGTGAGCCTAGTGATCACTAGACCTTTACCATAAGTAAGCTTTACTCGCTGGTGTACATTGTATAGACCGATTTTGTTGTCTGGAACTTGGTCATGATAAATGTTATAAATCATATTCTCATCAATCCCTGCTCCGCTATCCTCAATGGATATTAACACATGTTGCCCTTCATCCTTGACCCGGATGATGACAGTCCCTGGACCTTTGGACTTCAGAATACCGTGGACAATGGCGTTTTCTACTAACGGTTGGATGATGAGGCTTGGAATTTGGACATTCACATCGTCAATATCGTAGGTAACTTGGAGTCGGTTTCCGAATCTAGCGGTTTCAATCTCAACATAGTCACGAACCTGCTGTAGCTCTTTATTGATATCAATGAACTGGTCATTTAATTCTAGGTTATATCGCATGTAGCCCGATAAATTAACGATTAATTCCCGTGCTTTGTCAGGGTTAATACGGATTGAAGAAATAATAGCATTCAGTGCGTTGAATAGAAAATGTGGGTTAATCTGGCTTTGTAACGCTTTAAGCTCTGCCTTATTAGCCATTTCTTTAACTTGCTCAATTCGTGACACTTCCATCAGTGTGGAGATGATTTGGGACAGACCAATCGCCATGGTTTGCAAGGGATAGGTTATTTTGTGAGCCTTATGATAATAGATTTTTAGTACTCCAGTCACTTCACCTTTCTCTTTGAGCGGAATAATAATGAGTGATTTAACCAATGGATTTTTATTGTTTTCATCATTATTTCTAATTGTAATTTCACCGCTTCGAATGGTTTCTTTCGTTACATCAGTAATAATCTCATTTCCTAGATTGTATAGCTGTGAACCCAGTCCTACATAGGCCAGAATATTTCTCGTGTCAGTTATAGCAACGGCATCAGCTTGGATATCTTCTCTGATGATTTCACAAATCTTACTGAGTGATTGCTCATTAATGGATCGAAAGTAAGGAAGCGTCTTGTTCGCGATATCGAGTGCGAGCTTAGCTTGCTTCGCAGCAATGGTATCTTTCTCATTCTCAACACCTTGTATAAGCAAGACAATTAACCCGACACTAATCTCTCCAAGAATAAGTGGAGCGGCAATCTGTGACACTATATCTACACCAAGAGTATGGGGATCGGCTAATATCAGAATGAGAATCATAGTCAAGGCTTCACACAACATGCCTGCAATGATACCGGCAATCCATCGTTTATTTTTACTTATTTTAATATGAATATATCCAGCCACGACTCCAGCCACGATACTTGCGATCAGACAAGGCAGTGAGGTGATCCCATGGATATCGATAACATATCGATGCACTCCCGATAGAACCCCCGTACTGATCCCGACTATAGGACCGAATAGGATACCACCTGACATGATGGCAATGATCCGGACATTGACTAAAGAACCTTCCACATTGATTCCTGAGTACGTACCGAGGATCGCAAATAGACTGAAGATGGCCGATAGTATGATTAGATGTTGGCGATTGTAAATTTCTTTCTGAAAAATTTCCTTGAATTGCGGAATGAGGGTCAGAAAGAATAAACAAGTTAGAAGTAGAGACGCACGTTCAAATTGTTGTATAAGAATCATATAGTTAGCATGCAACTAAATTACCTCCAAGGTGGTGAAGTTAGGGCTGGCTCAATGGATAGAATTTGTCCTAAGCTCCATCTATATTTTATTTAGTTTAGTTCAGTGTTCTCTATTATCCGCTATTCATTGCAAAAATCAAACATAAAAGGACCTAAACGGATCTCTACCGTCAGGGTCCTTTTATGTTTGTAATTTACAATAGGTTATTCATTTGAAATGTTATTTCTCTGTAATCTTAATACCATTAATCGTGACTTTCTCTGTAGGTGAACTAGGTTCGCCTGAAGGTCCTGGCTCAACAGGAGTAGCCGCAATTTTCTGGATCACATCCATACCTTCACTGACTTTACCGAAGATAGTGTAGTTTGGCTGACTATTTAGTCCACCACTGTCTGCTCCAGTACATATGAAGAATTGACTTCCGTTCGTATTGGCACCGGAATTTGCCATAGCTACAATACCGGGCTCATATTTATATTTGGTTTTCTCATCCTCAAACGAATATCCAGGTCCACCTGTTCCGTTACCTCGAGGATCACCCGTCTGTATCATGAATGATTCTATAATACGATGGAAGATTACATCATCATAGAAACCTTGCTTCGCTAGAAATACGAAATTGTTTACTGTGAGCGGTGCATCTTTAGCATATAAATCAATCGTGAAGATACCTTTGGATGTTGTAACTTCAGCTTGATAGGTCTTGCTACTATCAATCTCCATTGCAGGTGGCTTGTCCCAACTCATGGGTTCAGCTGATAGGGTCTGACCCGTCTGTTCTGTCGGTTTTGTTGTTTCTGCCACTTGCTCTTCTGCTGTGGGTGTCTCGTTCTTACCGCAGGCAGCTAACAAGAGGACTACTGCCATCAGCGTAATTAACGATAGGAATATACGTTTCTTTTTCATGAAATTCAATTCACTCCTTCATAACAAATCTTTTCTTATCATAGCTATTTTTTGCAGTAAAATCTAGTTTACCTTTGAGAAGTGCTCCAAAAGGTTCTTTATTTGAAACTTATTTACAACATAAACGTTAATGAAGGAGAGAAGTAAGGATTACAGAATGGAGGTAGAGGTATGTTTGAAGATCTGAATCTTAGGCTCGCCGTAGTGAAGGAAAAGGGGCGAAATTACGAGAAATGGGAGCAACGGCTTCAGGCGTTAGAGATTGAACGTGCTGAACAAGAGGAGCAAGCAGGTAGGTGGAGGAAGAAACTTAATGAGGAAGAGAAGGATGTTGATAGATTGACGGGGATGTCCTTATCAAATTTAATCTATAGTATGATAGGTAAGAAAGAAGAGAAGCTGGAACGTGAGCAGATCGAGGTACTTGAAGTTAAATTGAAATATGATGAGAGCATTCGCATGTTGGAGGATATAGAGAATCAAATGAAGAATATTCGGTACAATCTGGAGCGGATTAGCGACTGGAAAGTTGAGTATGAACATATAATGCGTGAGAAGGAACAATATATCCATCATAGTCGTGAACTTGTAGATATTGCTGAAGCGCAGACAGATCTTACACTTAAGCTTAAAGAGTTAAAAGAAGCTATTAATGCAGGGATTTTTGTTATGGATCGTCTTGAATCTGCGGTAGAAGGACTTAAATCTGCTAGCAATTGGGGAACTTATGATATGCTTGGTGGAGGAATGATATCTACGCATATCAAGCATAATCGTATCGATGAAGCTATGGAGTACGTCCATGAAGCAAGAAAGGGCATGGGTCACTTTGAGAAGGAGCTGAAAGATATTCAGATGTCCTTGTCCGTTGATATTGACATTGGGGCAATTCTTACATTCTCAGATTACTTCTTTGATGGATTTATTGCGGATTGGATGGTGCAGGGGCGAATTCAAGATACATTGTCTAACGTCGAGAACAAAGCAACGGCTATTAGCGAGCTCCTTGGTCGCTTAGACGAAGAATATGATAGTCTGGAACTTGAGCTTGTCGATACCAAACGTCAATATATATCGATTATTGAGCAGGCAAAATAAATAATAAGTTAGTCATAGGAGGAATAAGATTATGAGTTTTTTTGATAAGCTAAAATCGGGTGTGTCTGAAGCAGGGAATAAAGCCAAAGTGGCTGTGGAAATCAACCGTCTCAAAATGCAGAATAGCAGCAAACATAGGGAAATTGACCAGCAGTATCAAGAAATTGGACGTTCTGTTTTTCTATCACTAACGAATGAGCATGAAACCATTAATCTAGAAGAGCTACAACAATTTATTCAGCAAATCTTGACGTTGCAAGATGAAATTCAACGGAACCAAGCTCAGATAGGATTAGCTGGGGATGAGAAGAAATGTGTATGTGGAGAAAAGGTTCCTATGGAGACACGTTTTTGCCCTGTTTGTGGTCATCCGTTCGAAGTCATTGATATCGGCTAGGGAAGGTCATTTCCCTTATCTGCATCATAGTAATGGCCCGAGAACTGAGAAGGGGCATTTTCGATTAGCTTTTTGATAGTGGGGAAATCATGTTTGATTCTTTGTTTTTCAACGTAACTTTCCAGAAGTGCCGTATTGCTCAGTTTATCGAGGGATTTGCTTAACTGCAAAGGATACGGTGTTTCATTCAAGCTGTTTTTTTGGGTGATTTCCGCGATTTCAGAAATTGTTCCCTTGATTGTTACCCACTGGTAGTTGTCTTCTGGATTTTCAGCGGCGCTAATGCTCGAACTGAAGAGTAAGAAGCTAGCAAGTGCTACCGAGCCTATCAACTTTCTGATTTTCATTCTTGTATTCATCCCTTTCTCATGAATTTTTTGACGTGCTGTAAAGAGGAAAAAAGTTGTATGCATCCTCCTTTCATGAACGATCTTGAATTGCAGAGGTTAATGAAAGTCTTCGGTTGCCTGATTCTCCTGCTTTTACAGAGGCCTCTATTTTACCTAACGTAGTCAGCCACCCTTTTCTGACAATATTTCCAAAAAAGTTTCGATCTGATTTCTCAACTTTATTCAACCGAAGAACAGAATCGCTGCCATCCTGAAACAAAAACAAACTTTTAATCGTCTGTTTTAAGGGAGGTGGTTATAATTGAAAAAATATAGGGTTGCCATTGTCTTTTTGATTATTCTCGGCTGTCAGTCCTTAAAGTCGGATCAATCTATGGCATCAAGTACAGGAGGAGCTTCTTCGATAACAAATATTGAACAGAGTCTATTTTCGGCGCATATTTCGCTTCCGGAGAAAGTTGGAATTAACGAGGGATTTACGATCAAGGCTGAATTAAAGAAAGAAACAGAGCAAAAACTCACAATTACAAGTAGGAAACAAGTGTTTGTCTATGTTATTAAGGATAGTAATGGAAAACAAATCAACTCTTACGCGGTTACGGATGGAGGAAAGAATCGGGTTCTCACAGGTAAAGTGGTTATTTCAGAAAATTACAAATTTAAGATTAAGGAGCCGGGTATTTATGAAGTCTCGGCTATTTCAGAGTTTACGGTAAATAAAGAGGGAAGTAGTAAGGTCTACAAAATTGAAACCAATCATAAGAAAGTGGAAGTTGCTGAAAAGTGAGTTGGGTTTGAAGCCAGAATACCTTCTACAGCTCACTCCGATCTGGCTTGACAGGGCCGGATGTATAGAAAAATAGACAAACAAAGGCCAAACGTCACAAATCCTATTCTCAGGGTTCGTGGAGTTTAGGAAAGAGGGGACTCACTCGGATAAGAGACATGGAGAAGCCCATCAGCAGAGGATAAGAAATACACCTGGAGTAAATAATGAAGCGCAAATAATCCGACGGAGTTGACTCCGTCGGATTATTTTTTTAGATCGTACGTTCATAAAAGTTAACAATACCATAAAGAAGATCGTTACTAAGCTAATAACTATTATGTTCACAATAAAAGCTAAGATGCTAATGGAGAGCCCTCAAAACAAATGACCGTTCCATGTGAATCATCTACTTAAGTTTCATTCATGACAAAGGCTCTTTAAATCGAAAACTGGCTCTTGAATTTGTCCTGGGGAGCGGTCATGATGTGTTACATCAAATAACGAAGATAGATATACACGGTAGATATCATAATAGACAGAATCATGAGAGGAAATCCGTATTTTAAGAATTTCAAGAACTTAATAGGTTGTCCCTCTTTGGCAGACATGCCCGCTACGATAAGGTTCGCACTCGCTCCAATCAATGTTCCATTCCCTCCAAGGCAGGCTCCTAGAGCTAGACTCCACCAAATCGGCTCAAGATTGGTTATTCCCATCGTCCCCATATCCTGAATCAATGGGATCATGGTGGCTACGAAGGGAATATTATCTACGAAGGCTGAAGCGATGGCACTAAGCCAAAGCACGAGCATAGACGTTGAGGCTAAATGACCACCCGTTAGCGCAATTGCTTGTTCAGCCAAGGCACTTATGACACCTGTCTCGATTAGACCTCCAACGAGTACAAATAATCCGATGAAGAAAAAGATCGTGGTCCACTCTATTTTGGCAAAAGCGGCCTCTAAGAAATGTTCTCCCGTCAGAAGAAGGAGGAGAAAAGCTCCAGTTAAAGCGACAGTAGCGGATTCTAGATGCACTAGTTGGTGTACGAAGAATCCGATGATCGTTAGGCCTAGCACAGTTAAACATTTGATAAGTAGATTACGGTTAGTAATCACACTCTTCTCGTCGATGTTCATCATGCTTTGTCTTAATTCTGGTGTTGTCTTCAAATGTTTGCGAAACATAAGAATAAGAATAGGAATAATAATAAGCATAATGATTATAATGACGGGAGCTAAATTTTCAATAAAGGCCATAAAGGTTAATTCTTTAACAGCACTCCCGATCATGATGTTGGGTGGGTCCCCAATCATAGTAGCTGTCCCACCTATGTTAGAGGCCAGGATCTGCGCAAAAAGAAAGGGAAATGGATTAACTCTTAATTGACGGGTTATGCTGAAGGTTACGGGTACCATTAATAATACGGTAGTTACATTGTCTAAGAATGCCGAGCTAAGTGCCGTAATAAGCGTGAGCGAAATAAGAATACGGACAGGGTGCCCTTTCGCCTTCTTAGCTGCCCAGATCGCAATATATGTGAACAAACCTGTTTCGGCTGTAATATTGACGATAATCATCATTCCTATAAGAAGGCCAAGTGTGTTGAAATCGATATGGTGTATTGCCGTTTCTTGGTCTACAATGCCAAGAACAACCATAAGTATTCCGCCAATCATAGCTAGAATCGTACGATGAATTTTTTCGGCAATAATAAACCCATATACAATCAGGAAAATACCAATCGCTAGAATCGTCTGATGTTCCATAACCATAAATCCTCCCGTAGTTACGTGATATGCCAAGGCAAGAATAGCCTGCACAAAGGCAGGCTGTCGATCAATAGAATTCATTATAGAGGATAATGAAATACACAACAAGGAGTTCTCGCATGAATAAGAAATGGTGGAAAGAGTGTGTCGTGTATCAAATATACCCAGTAAGCTTCATGGATAGTAATGGAGATGGCATAGGGGATATTCCAGGGATTATATCGAAGTTAGATTACCTACAGGATCTTGGCGTAGACGTGTTGTGGCTCAACCCTGTATATAAGTCACCTAATCATGATAATGGGTATGACATCAGTGATTACTGTGCCATCATGACAGAATTTGGATCGATGGAAGATTTCGATATGTTACTTACGCAAGCTCATGCGCGGGGACTGAAGATCATGATGGATCTTGTACTGAATCATACTTCTGATGAGCATCCATGGTTCATTGAATCAAGATCTTCGACAGATAATCCGAAGCGAGATTTCTATATTTGGAGAAAAGGGAAGGATGGAGGGCCGCCAAACAATTGGGAGTCCTACTTCAGTGGTTCTGTATGGGAATATGATAGGGAGAGCGATGAGTATTATCTTCATTTGTATTCTAAGCATCAACCTGACTTGAACTGGGAGAATCAAGCGGTAGTTGATTGCATTTATGAAATGATTCATTGGTGGCTCAAAAAAGGAATTGATGGTTTTCGATTTGATGCTATTGCTCATATAGTTAAAACGGTAGGGCTGCCAGATGCGGATAATCCTAATCATCTTCCCACAGTGCAGGCTTATGAATTGTTCTCTAATCTGGAGAATGTTCACACAACATTAAATCAACTATACAATCAGCTACTATTTCACTACGACATTATGACCGTTGGTGAGACCTCGGGGATTGGCCCAGAGCAGGCGCTAGATTATGTGGGTGATACACGCAGTGAACTCAATATGGTATTTCAATTTGAACATATGAAGCTAGATGCGGAAACTTTAGGAATAGGGAGATGGGGCAAGAAACCTTGGACACTACTTGAACTTAAGAAGATTATTAGCAATTGGCAGGTCGTGCTACATAACAAAGGCTGGAATGCTAACTATTTATGTAACCATGATCAACCTAGATCGGTTTCTCGCTTCGGTAATGACGGAGAGTACCGGGTACAGTCGGCTACAATGCTAGCCACTTTCATTCATATGCTTGAAGGAACCCCTTATATTTATCAGGGTGAAGAGATTGGGATGACTAATTTTCACTTTCAATCGATTGATGACTATCGGGATGTGGAGACGTTAAATTATGTTGAAGAGTCGATAAAGCAAGGTGTGCCGGAAGAGAAGATTATGCAAGTGCTATGGGATAAAAGCAGAGACAATGCTCGTACGCCTATGCAGTGGGACAACTCTGAGAATGCCGGATTTACAGAAGGTACGCCTTGGATACATATCAATACTAACTATATAGATATTAATGTGGATGCTGCGCTCAAGGACCCTCACTCTATCTATCATTATTACCGTAAACTGATCAAGCTTAGGAAAGAGCATGAGGTCATTGTCTATGGTGAATATCGTCTGATACTACCCTTACATCCTGATATTTATGCGTATACAAGAACGCTTGGTGAAGATCAACTTCTTGTGATTTTGAATTTTTTTGAAAGAGAGCCCGTATTTGAATTTCCAAATGATCTCGATGTTGGGAGTATAGGCAAGTTACTGATCTCTAACTATCCGGTAGGCAGTGGGAATAATCTAGAATCCTTATCGCTCCGTCCTTATGAAGCAAGGGTGTATAAGATGAGTAAGAAGTAGCATGTATGATTAGGTAATTAATCATTACACAGGTAAAGAAAAGTCGTCACTATATTTTGCTTATATTTCTACTACGAGAAACGGTTACTGTCCTTAAGGACGGCGAAGCCGTTTCTTCTTGGTTGTATAGCTAAATTGAAATTATACTCGCGGATGATTATACTGAAGCACAGAGGGATAAGCCACCGATACATCTTTTATTTTATTTAATTAAGGAAGGAAGATTAGGAATATGAATGCTCATTATCAAATAGAACAAATCAAAAAAGTTAAGTATGACATTACTCGGTTCATGTTGATCTATAGATTTGCCTTGGATGAAATAGAGACTAAGGTTGAAATACTGAAAGAGGAATTTAAATCTTTACATGATTATAGTCCGATTGAAAATACCAAATCGCGGTTAAAGTCGCCAGAGAGCATTATGAACAAGATGATCCGTAAAAATTATGAATTATCATTCGCTGGGATAAAGAATAATATTAAAGATATTGCGGGTCTGCGGATCACCTGTTCTTTCATTTCAGACATATATCGCATCAGTGAAATGCTCCAGAGTCAGAGTGATCTTACCATTCTGGAGGTGAAAGATTACATAAAGAACCCTAAACCCAATGGATATAAAAGTCTTCATTTGCTGGTTGAAGTTCCTGTCTTTATGTCAGACCGTCAGGAACTTGCCTGTGTAGAAGTGCAGATCCGTACGATTGCGATGGATTTCTGGGCAAGTCTAGAGCATAAGATTTTCTATAAATATGATCAGTCAGTACCAGAGAGACTTACTCAGGAGCTGAAGAATGCCGCAGACTCCGCGAATGCCTTGGATTTACAGATGGAGCGACTCCATCATGAGATTAAAGAGATCAAAGATGCTCAATCCGATTCTTCGGAGGAAGAATTGAGACAAATTATGATTAATAATCAGCAATTTACCCTTCCCTTAAGTTTTCTGAAGCTTCTTAACGACGGATAACAGCGGGCATAAGAGAAACAGGAGAACCTGATCAAAGTATCGTTCACCTATTGACTTTCTGCATTGAAATTGGTAAATTAATGTCATCCTAACCAAAGGGAGAGATATTGATGACGGGGTATGTTCTTAACTAACCTAACTCCATATGGACCGTATGTATGACAAGAAATTTTCGCTTGTGAGAGCGGGTTTATTTTCTTATGTCTAATGTACCGGTCTTGGAATAGTTAAGAACACGCGAAGCATCAAACGGCGCCTTTGGCTGTTTATTTCTTTGTAATCATACAGGTGTGGATCTTGAGATGGGCGCTAACAGAACGCTATCTCTTCATTCACACTGTAAGACGTGCTCTTCTGAGCACGTCTTTTTGTATTTGGTTAGATAGTATAGGCTTCATACGTTACTCTCTAATCATTCATCGGTACAAGTAGCAAGCACCTTTCCTAGGTGATAGTCTGCGTATCTTTGGGTTTACACAAGAAATAACGGTAGGACTTTAAGGGCAAAGAATGACATTCGTCTATTCTTTGCCCTTTTTTTGTTATTCATAATCAAGAAAGAACAAAGGAGGTTCATGAACATCATGGACAATGGAACATTTGAGATGTTGGAATATGACAAAGTGAAGGAAAAGTTGATGGATTACGCGGTTTCTTATGAAGGTAGAAGGCTGATTGAGGAACTCAAGCCTAATGATCAGCTTAGAGTGATACAACGAGCGATGGAGGAAACACAGGAGGCTAGAGCGTTGCTCGAGAAGGGAGCAAGTATTCCATTGCCATCTTTGGATGGAATTGAATATGTAGTATCTCTCTTGTATACAGGCTACATGTTCACAGAACAGGATTTTGCCTCTATTAATACCTTTTTGAATAGCTGTAGTCAGCTAAAGCGGTATATGGCAGCAAAGGGGGATATTGCTCCAGTAATTAGTACTTATGCCTCGTCGTTAAGCGAGTTAACGAAGGTAAGAAGTGAAATTGATCGCTGCATTAAGCACGGGAAAGTAACCGATCAAGCTAGTAAGAATTTAGAGCGAATACGCAAGAAAATGTTTGTGATCAAGGACCGTATCCAGAAGAAGCTAGGCACGATATTAAGTAGGCATCAAGCCATTCTACAAGAGCACTTAGTAAGTGTTAGAAATGGACGGTATGTTATCCCCGTGAGAAAAGAGTATCACAAACAGGTCAAGGGATCGATACTTGACCAATCTACTAGTGGGCAGACAGTATTTATGGAGCCTGAGGAAATCGCATACCTACAAGTGGAACTTAGCATGCTTCAAGCCGATGAATCTCGGGAGGAAGGGATTATACTTTATGAGCTCACGGGTCTAGTGGAATCGGCCGCAACTGATATTCAATTGAATATTCAGATTACAGGTACGTATGATTTTATTATAGCTAAAGGGAAATATGGCAGGTCGATCGGAGGGGTGCCGGTTCTGTTGAATGTGAATGGGAACATTGCTGTTTGCGGCGCTAAACATCCATTACTACTCAGGACGATGATTCCGCTTGATATGGCTATTGGAGCGGGTTATCGTTCACTAATTATTACCGGACCTAATACGGGTGGGAAGACGGTTGCGTTGAAAACACTAGGGATACTTACGCTTATGGTGCAATCAGGATTGCTGGTTCCTGTAGATCCTGGTAGTACATTCGCTGTGTTCTCTAAAGTGATGACTGTCATTGGAGACGGACAAAGTATCGAACAGTCTCTTAGTACTTTTTCTGCTCAAATTCAGCGGTTAATTCATATGGTAGAAACAGCTAATCCATCTACTCTTCTCCTCATTGATGAACTTGCCGCTGGGACAGATCCTGGTGAGGGAATGGCATTGTCGATTGCTGTCCTAGAAGAGTTGAGCCGTAGAGGGGCATCTATGATGGTAACGACTCATTTCAATGAGCTGAAAACTTTCGCTTCACACACCGAAGGGTTTCAGAATGCGCGTATGGAGTTCGATGTGGAGACGTTAGAGCCTTTATATCGTCTTACCATTGGTGAAGCCGGGCGTAGTTATGCTATTGAAATAGCGAAGAAACTAGGGATGAGTCAGGGTATTGTGGAGCGTTCGCAAAATATTGTGACTGGACAGAAGGAACACCTTAGCGGAGAAGAACAGCCGCATGTAGATGCAAAGGTTGATTCGGGTTTTAATTCGCTATCAAGTTCAGGCAAAAGTAAACCTAAAGGCAACTCTAAGTATCATCACAATCTTAAGGAGCAGGAGCAGGAGCAGGAGCAGAGTGCTGGTCACTTCAGAAGGTTCGAAGTAGGGGATAGTGTATATGTCAGCACTTATGGGAAGAATGGAATCGTCTATCAGTCAGAGGACTCTATGGGGATAGTCGGTGTAATGATCCAGAAATACAAGGTAAAGGTCAATAAGAAGCGGTTGAAGTTATTTATTGAGAAAAAAGAGTTGTACCCTGAGGATTATGACTTGAATATTATACTTGAAACCAAAGAAAATCGAAAGAAGTTGAGGACAATGGAAGGGAAACATGTAGATGGACTTAGCATTATTCGGGAGCCTGAACATTAATCGTTTTTCTTATCTCAATTTTAAGGTTCATTTATCGTGAGAAGGGTAAAAAAATCCCCGTGTAAGCAAACAGTAAGTTCTTATACTGTCTGCTTACACGGGGATGATATTTGTAATAACCAAAACTTACAAATGAGCCGTTAGAATCTCTACGAATTGCTCTAGAAATTGGCGTTCTTCATCATCAAATCGGTTCTTAAGTGGGCTATCAACATCTAGTACCCCATACAGTTCACCATCTTTAATGATCGGCACCACAATCTCACTGTTGGAAGCCTCATCGCAAGCGATATGGCCGGGAAAGGCATGAACATCATCGATAAGGAGTGTACGACGCTCGGTAGCAGCTGTTCCACAGACACCTCGACCTAAGGGAATGCGTAT
Organism: Paenibacillus sp.; assembly: GCA_036496075.1. Classification (GTDB taxonomy): domain Bacteria; phylum Bacillota; class Bacilli; order Paenibacillales; family Paenibacillaceae; genus Paenibacillus_AQ. The sequence goes on from DASXLR010000109.1 coordinate 133,395, forward strand.
GCAGGCTGGAAGCCCTTGAAAGGGTCCAAGTACGAGCTCCTTACCATCAAACAAGTAGAATCCGACCCAGTTGGTATCCTTCATAAATAGGTTAAGTAAAGACGAGGCATTAGCTAAATTAGCGATGGAGCTAGGTTCGTCATGAATAAGGGATTTTAATTGATCTAATACGGCTGAGAATTGATATCCACGGTCGCCCTCGTAGGGAATCGCTTGGAACATTAGACACTCCACCTTCCTTATAAACCACTGGTTAATTATAAAAGAGTAGTACAGCGTAGCCCCTGTCGTCAAGTAAAAGATATGTAAGGATGCTGAACATATGGAGAAATTGAATTCGGGCGGGTATTCTCCAATCTGTCCGGCTGATTTCATCTATTCAGAGATAAACAAGAGTTCCAGTGCTGATATGTTATATACTTGTATTGGAAGTATGAGTATAGATTGGAGTGTGAAGAAATTGAATAAATTGAAGAAATATTTTTTGTTGATCATGTTAATGAGTTTGTTTATGACTAATGGTGTAGAAGCGGCTAAGGATTCGATTACAACGAGTCAAGCGTCGTCATTGTCTTCGTCTTCGAATTTTTTAGTATCAAATATTTCTGCATCTCATATGCAGCCGAAACCTAATGAAGATAATTCTCCCAACAGAATTCCTTCCTCTGGGGCTGTTCTCATCGGTCTGGGAAGTCTGATTGTTGTTGTTCTAATAGGAACAATAGGTGTTATCCTTGGATTGGGTAATGGGAGACGCAAACAAATAAGACAAGTGGGTATAGACCTCGCTGAACTTATGGTACAAGTCAATCGTACGTTGGATTCTATTCAATCTTTTAATGGTATATCCCAAGGAGTTACCGGTGAGATGGTTGAAGGGATCATTGAAAGGCTGTCTAATGTCATGATTGAACTATCACGGATTCAATCTGAGTTGTCTAATGTGCAAATATCCATAACTCACCTATCTGCCCTTAAAGCGTCATATGAGCACTTTCTGACTGAACGAAATAGAATGAAGGCTTTTGTGACAGCAGAGGAGACTCAAGTAGATGTTGTGATCAAGGCGGATCGGACATTGAAACAGAAAAAGGATGCCGTTAAGAAACAATTGAGTAGCTTAAATGCGGACATAAAGTCATCCTCTGGGAATAGGGATTTAACACCCGTAGTTATTCAGGGACAACTAGATCAGATCGATGATCATATAAGCAAAGTTGAAGAACTAGAAATGTTTGATCCGTTGGCTGCATTAACACTATTAGAAGTTATAGAACAAAAAATGGGACAAGTTCGTAAAGATATATTTCAAAAGTAAGCCTTCTAGAAAAGAGTACAAATTGACATCTCTATGAATATTGCATACAATTTGATTGTAAACAATTCAATTGTATGCAAAGAAAAGAGGGAAATAATATGAGTGCACTATATACGGCAACAGTAACAGCAACAGGTGGAAGAGAAGGTAAAGTGGTTTCTACAGATGGTCAGATCGATTTAAATATTGAGATGCCAAAAAGTTTAGGTGGTAGAGGCGGAGAAGGAACGAACCCCGAGCAATTATTTGCTGCTGGATACTCGGCTTGTTTCGACAGTGCTCTGAACTTGGTCATTCGTTCAAAAAGAATGAAGGAAGTAACAGGGACCGAAGTAACAGCGCATGTCTCCATTATGAAAGAGGGCGACGGTTTCAAGATCGGTGCTACGTTGGATGTAAAAGTATCTGGTGTGGACAGAGCGACAGCTCAAGAGCTTGCAGACGCAGCACATCAAGTATGTCCGTATTCTAAAGCAACACGTGGTAATATCGACGTGACGATTAACGTCGTTGAATAAGAACGATTACCGTATAGGTATTCATATATAACCCAACAAGCTGACGACAATTTTGTCGTCAGCTTGTTTTCTTGAAAATATTAAGAAAGTATATTTCTGCTTAGATGAATGGAAAGTTTACTTATTCCGTAAAGGAAGCCAGTTCAATACGTCTTGAATCTTAGTATCCCAGTATCCCCACTCATGATTTCCTCGCTCTTCCTCATAGGTTAGGTTTAGATTGGTTTGCTCACAAGCTTTCTTGAATATTTGATTATCTTCGTAAAGGAAGTCTTCTGTTCCACAGCATTGATAGAGAAGAGGGTTGGTCCCTCCTGCTTGATCTCGTTGCTGTAGCAGCCACAGAATATCATTATCTGTTCCTGCTATGGGTTGATCACCGAATACTTGATTATATTTCAGTGGAGAATCTTTCCACTCTTCTTTGAACATGGGGTTGGACATATTAAGAGCACCAGATAAGCTTGCAGCAGCTGCATAATGATTCGGCTTACGAAGGGCTAGCTTCATGGCACCGTATCCACCCATAGACAATCCAGCTACAAAGTTGTCTTCCCTAGCAGCAGATAGATGAAAGAAGGAGCGAGCAATCTCAGGTAGTTCTTCACTTAGAAAAGTGAAATACTTATTCCCTTGTGCCATATCTGTATAGAAGCTTAGATGAACCTGAGGCATAACGACCGCTAGGCCAAGTGGAGCGACATAACGCTCAATGGAAGTGCGACGCAGCCAGACAGAATCATCATCGGTTAAACCATGAAGTAAATATAAGGTAGGGTGTTTATCTCCAAATTGCGAATTTTCCATACCGATCTGCGTAGTGGTACGTTGGGGTAGGATGACCGTCATAGATGTGTCTAAAGCGAGTACCTCAGAGTAAAAGTGGCATTGGATCATTGCCATCGTAGCTGTCCCCTCTCATTCGTTACAGGTTATAAAAACATATGTATATTATAAAATAAAAAGCTGGTTGATAGTAGGCGGAACCATTAATTACTTTTTAACATGAAATAACTTGAATACTTTTAATTATTAATATATACTAACTTACATAAAGTAATTAAAAATAGAAGAATTGATTCACGAAAGGAGATTTTATGAGCTATCCATTAAATCAAGCGACGACTATCGGCTATGTCCAATTAAAAGTAAAAGATTTGAAACGATCCATAACTTTCTATGAGGAGGTTATTGGTTTGAGAATATTAACACAAGAGGCTGGAACTGCATCACTGACAGTAGATGGCATTCATCCATTGCTCGTTCTAGAGCAGCATCCAGATGCAGAAGCTAAACCAAGGCATTCAACAGGGTTATATCATTTCGCTATTCTTGTTCCAGATCGTAGAAGTCTTGGACAATCTCTGCTTCATATGATCGAATCCAAATATCCACTGGGTGGAGCTTCGGATCATCAGTTTAGTGAAGCGGTATACTTGTCTGATCCTGATGGGAATGGAATCGAGATTTATGCGGATCGTCCACGTGAACAATGGGCACGTGATAGCTCAGGACAATTCGCTTCAATGAGCGATCCAATGGATGTTCAAGGTGTAATTGATGAAGCTGGAGAGCATGTGTGGAATGGACTACCTTTAGGTACCGTTATAGGGCATGTTCATCTTCATGTTGCTAATATTCAGAAATCGAAGGAATTTTACGTGGATATACTAGGCTTTGATGCAACCATTTATTATGGCGATCAAGCATTGTTTGTGTCAGCAGGGGGATATCATCATCACATTGGACTGAATACATGGGCAGGTGCAGGGGCACCAACGCCACCGGAAGGATCTGTGGGATTGAAATTCTTTACCATTGTTGTTCCTAATGAAGAAGAATTAAAGGGGATGGAGAACGAACTGAAATCCGCTGGAATTTCTACTGAACGAGTCCATGGTGGAGTATTCGTCAAAGATCCTTCTGGAAATGGTATTGTGATCGTAGTTGCAACGGTCTGACCATCTATTCTAGTGTTTGACTTGATTCTAGTTAATTATTATAGTTATATCATAATAATCCATATAGGGAAGCTGTCACATTGGCTTCCCTTTAATTCTGGGAGAAAAGGGGCTGAAGAAAGGTTTATGCAACCGAAAAAAAAGACAAATATAAACACTGCTGCACAGCGTAGATTACAGCAGGAATTACAGAAAAAGCGTATGCAGAAGATCATGTGGATTACCGGATCTTGTATCGTAGTATTAGTTATCTTACTTCTTGTTATTAAACCAAGTTCTAATGAGACAACGGCGGATTTTGCTTACGATCAATTGCCCGTTATAGGTGACACAAACGCACCTGTCAAAATCGTAGAGTTTGGTGATTATAAATGCCCGGCTTGTCAGGGTTTCAGTCAGTCATATAAACCTCAAATTGTAAAGGATTACGTTGACAAAGGTCTTGTCTCTTTTTATTACATGAATTATCTTATCATTAGTCCGGATACAGACTCTAATACAGCAGCTTTAGCAGCTCAGGCTGTGTATCATCAGAGCAACGAGGAGTTCTGGAAGTATTATCATGTATTGTATGACAATCAACAAGATGAGCAGAAAGAGTGGGCAACACCTGAATATTTAGTAGAGCTTGCTCGTGAAGCAAAACTTGATATTGATTATGACAAGCTTGCGAAGGATATTGCAGACAAAACGTACCAAAAAGAAGTGGACGAGCAGATGAAGTTCGCTAATTCTTTAGATATAAGAAGTACACCGACGGTTTATATTAATGGACAGAAGTTAGCGGATGGCAGTTCTTATGCATCTCTGACCAAGGAAATTGATGCTGCAATAGCATCGAAAAATGTGGTCAAAGAGGAGAAATAACGATGGAAGGCAAAGGATTCTTCAGAACCTATTCCCTATATCTGGCTTGGCTTGTCTGTGTGATCGCGACATGCGGGAGTTTATATCTAAGTGAAGTGTTACATTATGAGCCATGCAGACTCTGCTGGTTCCAGCGGATTTTTATGTATCCCCAAGTGATCCTTCTAGCTATTGCTAGCTATAAGAATGATCGAAGTATTATTCCGTACTTGCTTCCTTTAAGTATTATTGGTGGAAGCATTTCTATCTATCATTACTTGGAGCAGCAGATTCCTGCATTCGCTAAGATTGCACCCTGTACTGTAGGCGTGCCTTGTAATGTGGACTACTTGAACTGGTTCGGATTTATTACGATTCCATTGTTAGCACTAATTGCATTTGTGATGATGATTGCTTTACTATGGGTGGGTAGACAGAAACGGGAAGAAGAATAGATTCTGCATGAATGATTTAAACAGCTATCGTCGGTGAATTCGACGGTGGCTGTTTTGATTCTGACGATAATAAATAAAGTGATAAATAAGGCTCTAATTCATAATCAGTGCTTGCAGAAAATAGAAATCTATGCTGATCGTAGCTTCGATACTGGAATTGTCGTGGAGAAGCGTAGCGTTCGCCTTTGCCCCTGAATTTTTACCGCAAAGAGCGGTAGATTCAAAAAAATTTGGGGGCAACAGCGATCGGAAGGACAATCCATCCGCGTAGCGGTCATCTATCAACTCGATACATTTGTCAAGCACTGATTTTGGTGTTGAACCATAAATAAAGTCATACTCTCCCTAAGTAGGAAATGGGTTAAAATACATGTTAAAGTGTATGTGTAAAGTTGTAGAATACATTCTGAACAATGGAAGGTGGGTCATCTATGTACATATGTGGTGGAATCGTTCCGCAGCTAGAGGATGCGCGCCTGTTGCTTCGCCGATTAGAACTTGATGATGCACCGGCTTTACTACGTTGTTGGTCAGAGGTAGAAGTGCGTGAATATTCAGGTATTCCAGAGCTTGAATCCATCGAACTGGCTAAGGAAATGATTACATTTCTTAATAGTCTATCTGCCACTGAGGATGGAATCCGGTGGGGAATTATAGACAAGCAGAGTGGTGTGTGGATGGGCAGTTGTGGATTCAATATGTGGCAGTTAGAAGGAGCTTATCGCGGCGAGATTGGGTGTGAGCTGTCCAGTTTGTTCTGGGGTCAGGGCTATATGAGAGAAGCAATCAACCTGATCGTGCAATATGGATTTCAAATGATGGGGCTTAATCGAATTGAAGCTTTAGTAGATCCTAGTAATACTCGCGCTAGTAGGTTATTCACTTCGCTCGAATTCATGTCAGAGGGGAAGTTGCGAGAATATCGTCACACACCGGAAGGATTTAGAGATGTCTTCGTGTATTCTATACTGCGTAAGGACTGGGAAGGAAACCAGACGGGAGGATAACCATGATCATACCTTATCAAAAAGGGAGTTCATATCTACATAAGTTGGATCCACTTAGTAAGCTAGTGTTCATTCTATGTATTGCTATTCTAGCAATGACTTTTCAACATTCAGGTGCACAGGCTTGCTTGTTATTATTCACTTCTGTCGCGGCTCGTTATGCCGCCGGGTTGGTGTGGGGTAGGCAGTGGAAGATTGTACGATTTCTATTTCTATTTACGCTCCCCTTATTTGTTATTACTTTATTTACAGCTATGGGGAGTCATGAATTACTACGTTGGGGTTACTTTCAACTAACGGTGGAGGGACTGGATGGAGCGGGTTCGGTCACACTGCGTATGTTTACTTTGTTTCTGTCCTCATACGTATATATTATAACTACGGACCCTCAGGATTTGGTTGCAGCATTAACACAGCGGTTGAAGATCCCTTATCGCTTTTCATTTGGAATTTCTATGGCGCTTACGTTTCTGCCTTTACTAGAGGAAGAAGGCCGGATGATCTCTGCGGCGCACCAAGTGAGAGGACGAAGACCCCGGGGATGGGGTGACAAATGGCAGTGGTGGCGCATGTATATGTCCACAGTTCTATACAATGCGCTTAGGCGTGTACAGCAGACAGCGGCAGCGATGGAGGCGAAGGGTTTCGGGGCATATCCTGACCGTACCTACTTACGTCCGCTTATGTCATGGGAACGAGGACGTATTGTAGCTTTGTTAAGTATCGGGATAACAGGTTATTTGTGGTGGTTCGTTTGAAACGTTAACCTTTTATAAAATATAGGTTGACGATTAAGGGTTCATCATGTCAGAATGGCAAAAGACAAGTGGAGTGCACGCCACCTTGTAATGATCTTTTAGAGGAGTTGACTTGATTTGAACCTATTATTGCCGTTTACAAAAAAACGTGAAGCGTTCACCACGTTAGATATCGTACTTATGGCCATGCTAGCCACGGCTAACGCTGTGATGACCTTTTATTTATCGTATATTAACAAAATGTTAAATAGTATGGGCGGGCCTATCGCTACATCGACTATTGTAGGACTATATATGGTATATGGACTTTTGGCGTACTATATTATTCGTAAACCTGGAACAGCGGTGATCACCTATGGTATCGGTGGAGCTATTCAATGTTTCGTAGGAACGACTTATGGGATTGCTTCCTGTATCGTCGCTGCACTATGCTATATGATTGTAGCTGAATTAATATTTGCTATGTTTCGGTACAAGCAGTGGGGAATAAGTGCCCTTATGTTAGCGGGTGGTGCTCTCGTTCCACTCTGGTTTCTCTGCGCTGTATATATGTTTGGATATACAGCATGGGGCTGGCAAGTGCTTACACTTGCGCTGGGAATGCGGCTGTTGAGCGGGATAATATTATGCGGTCTGTTAACCAAGCTACTTGGTGATGCTATCCAGCGGACAGGATTGCTACGACGTTATAAGATCTGATCGAGGGGGGCTGGCTTTGTCGACAACGGCCATAGAACTGCAAGGACTGACTTATACATTTGATGAACAATCAGATCCCGTGTTGAACCATATTACGTTGTCTATTCCTAAGGGGCAGTGGGTCGCAGTTCTTGGACGTGGAGGGAGTGGCAAGTCCACCTTATGTCAACTGTTGAATGGGTATTTACCACGAAGCGGCGGCGGACACCGAAGTGGTGCTGTGAGGGTAGAGGGAATGGATCCAGCGGTGGCTTCGCTCGCTGATATTGCGCATGTCATCGGCATCGTCTTTCAAGATGCCGATGCCCAGCTGGTGCAAGGCAACGTTGAAGCCGACGTTGCCTTCGGGCCCGAGAATCTGCGGGTTCCCCCCGCAGATATCGCCCACCGTGTTACAGCTGCGCTGGCGGCGGTGGGCCTAACCCCGCACCGCGATGCGGCGGTGCGGGAGCTCTCCGGCGGCCAACGTCAGCGGGCCGCCATAGCCGCGGTGCTTGCGCTTGCGCCGCGGCTGCTCGTCTTCGACGATGCGACCGCGAGCCTTGACGGCGCGGCGCAAGTGCAGTTCGTGCAGCTATGCGAAGCGCTACACGAACAGGGCCGGACGCTCTTATGTGCGTCCGGTCGTTTCGACGATGTAGCGCGCGCAGCAGAGCGCGTCATCGTCTTGGAGGGCGGAGCCGTCGTGCTCGACGGCACGCCGCAGGAGCTGCTCACCAGCTGTACGGAGCAGCTGGTGCAGCTCGGTTTGCTGCCCACCACGGAGTGGGCAGAGCATCCCTCCACGCCATCACCGACCCCAGCCCTATCCGCTGGGGTGGTCCCCAAAGGGGTTGATCTTGAAGGCGTGGCTGCTTCATCTTCATCTATCCCAGCGCTTGGGGACGAGCCTAAGGGGGCTGAACTTGAAGGCATACCTACTGCTCCATTACTCGTTCCTGTGCTCCCAGTGGTGGAACAGCGCCCTTTTTCTAGTCGCTTTACTACAGGTAGCGATGAGAAAATATCGCTACTTGCAGTAAAATCACTGAGCTATGCTTATCCGAGAGGGACTGAGGCCTTGCATAAGGTTAGTTTTACTTTGCAACCTGGGGATTGGGTTACACTCATGGGAGAGAATGGATCAGGAAAGACGACGTTGAGTCGTTTGTTGATGGGACTCTTAAGAGCGCCCGGACAAATGGTATATTGGAGAGGACAAGATATAGCGAATATACCCATCTATACGCTTGCGGAAGAGATCGGGTATGTATTCCAGCAGCCAGAGCATCAGTTCGTTGCTCATACGGTTTGGGAAGAGATCACTTACGGTTGTGTATCTATGGGGCGCAGGAAACGTAGACAACTTACTCCACAGCAGCGAGATACAGCCGAACAGATGCTATTGGAAGCAGGCCTGCTTCACAGGCGAGAAGACTCCCCGTATTTGCTTAGTCAGGGAGAGAAGCGGCTTTTAAGTGTTGTTAGTCAATTTATGATGCCCAAACGTATGTACATTTTGGACGAACCCACATCAGGAATCGACTATATTGCGGCTCAGCGGATACTGAAGTTATGCCGTCAGCAGGTTCTGAAAGGGAATGCATTATTGATGATTACCCATGATCCTGATCTTGTGCAAAGAGAGGCTACTTTTAGCTTGAAGCTTCATCAAGGACGATTAGTGTAGGCAAAAATATAAACTCCAATGTCACTTCCATCGTGATATGGAGTTTTTTTCTTGTTTACCATGCATTCATGTTAGATATGCGGTACAATACATTACGATAAATTGAATGCAAGAAAGGAACTAAAAACGTGAATACACTGGCAAAAGGGAAACGAAGTCTCATTATGGTTGGAATACTACTGTCTACCTTCATGGCTGCCATTGAGGGCACCGTTACAGGACCCGCTGGCCCAGCTATAGTAAGCAATTTTGGTGGTATGCAGCTCATGAGTTGGATTTTTACGGCATATCTTCTAACGATGGCTGTCACCACGCCTATTTTTGGGAAAATAAGTGATATTTATGGTCGTAAACCGGTATTTTTAATAGGTTCTTTATTGTTCGTTATAGGATCACTTCTGTGCGGCTTCGCAGGGAGTATGGAACAATTGATTGTATTTCGAGCGATTCAAGGGATCGGTGCAGGGGCTGTAATTCCAGTTACCTTTACGATCATTGGAGACATATATCCTATAGAAGAACGAGGTAAAGTACAAGCGCTTCTTAGTTCAGTATGGGGGATATCTTCCTTAGTAGGACCATTACTTGGAGGTTATTTCGTTGACTATTGGAGTTGGCGCTGGATCTTTGGATTTAATGTGCCATTCGGAATTATATCCATATTGCTCATTGTCCGTTACTTACCTAAGCATAATGTCAAAAGAGAGACAAAGATTGATTATGCTGGAGCTATTACCTTTACCATCGGTATGACCGCGTTGCTATTCTCATTGGCAACAGGAGGTCAATATTTTAAGTGGGATTCGCCTTTATTAATAGGATGTATCTTGATCGCTGTTATTTTCCTTATCCTTTTCTTCATCGTGGAGAAGCGAGCTGAGGAACCCATGATTCCGCTGAAATTGTTTCGAATTCGTGACATTGCGGTCTCTGCAGGAGCTAATCTACTTATTAGCTCGCTTCTTATTGGTCTAACAACGTATACACCCCTTTGGATACAAGGTGTGATGGGGAAGAATGCAACTTTCTCGGGATTAGCTTTGGCTCCGATGTCTATCGGTTGGATGTTGGGATCTGTAGCAGGCGCTAAACTATTACTCTCAGCAGGTTCTCGCAAAACGACAATGATCGGTATTGGATGTATTGTGCTTGGAGCGCTGGGACTTGCCATGATGACGGGGAATACGCCCAGCTATATGTTGCTTATTTTCACATTTATTTATGGTATAGGGTTTGGATATTCTTCAACGGTGTTTACGATTATTGCGCAGTCTTCTGTGGGGTATAATCTTCGAGGATCTTCGACCGCACTCAACACGTTTGTTCGCTCACTTGGTCAGACGATTGGGGTGGCAGTATTCGGTTCTTGGATCAATTTGAAGATTGTAGCACTCCTAAAAGACAATCCAGAGACGACAGGCAGTGTAACGCAGGACGATATTAATAAACTGCTTTCTCCTGAAGGTAGTGGACAGGTCCCTGCATCGATATGGAGTGCGATGCGTCATGTGATGGAAGGTAGTCTACATTCTCTCTTTATCGTGATGGCAGTCATTGCGGTGATTAGCTTCATTATTGTGATGGGACTTCGTAATGTTCCGCCTTCTCCAGAGAAAGACGAGCAACAGGTTAGAGTGTAAACTTCATAAAGGATTCATGAATACGACAAGAATAGAGGGTACCCTTCCGAAGAAGGGTACCCTCTATTCTTTGTGAAAATATAAGAAAGGTTAAGTTTTCACTATACGTTGCTTATATTTCTACGAGAAACGGTTATCGTCCCTTTAAAGGAAGGCGAAGCCGTTTCTTCTTGGTATGTGGATGATTAAGTGTGTAAGTAATCGTTATCATAAATCGTAATAAAAAATTACTTTCGCATGGAGGGCGATAAGCGTTCTGCTTGAAGTCCCATTTTTTTCAGAAGTGAAATCATCTGATCTTTCTCTTCAGTATTTAGCCCACTCAACGCTCGGTGGATTCTTTCGGCAAATTTAGGATACAACTCATTCATAAGTTGTTCACCTTCATGCGTAAGCTCTGCGAATATAACGCGGCGATCGGTAGGGCAAGGCTTGCGAAATAGGAAACCACGTTCTTCTAGCTTATCGATAACATACGTGACATTTCCGCTTTGTAGCAATAGTTTGGCACCGATCTGTTGAATCGGTTGTGGTCCTTTATAATAAAGAACCTCCATCACGGCAAAGGCGGTGGGGTTAAAGCCTTCAATTTTACTACCCGTTACGGTGTGTTCGTTTACACTCTTGAATGACTTAGCAAATACACGGTACAAATGCAGCGACAATTGGGTATCCATTTCTTGGATCTGAATCATACTTCTCACCGCCTTTATTTTCATAAACTGGATTGGAATTTTGTGTTTGTTCTTTAATATTAAGTGAATACTTTCGAACTTAACATGTGATTTATCACAATCATACCGTTTTTTAATATTTAAAAAGTAAAGCTTTAGGTTATAGATAGGAAAACCTCTGTATGATCCATTATTTTCCTTGTAAATCTCATTCCACAGGGCAATGCCTTAATCCGCCCTGGGACCGATGATGAAGGGGGAGACCTCAGTTACTATAATGATATCGTGTTAAACATTGGATCATGAGGAGTAGATGATATGGATCATTCTAGTATGAGTTTAAGCCCAAGCCCAAGCCCAAGCCCAAGCCCAAGCATTCCGCTTTCTCGCAACCGTCCCTATGTGTTATTGATGGCCGCGCAGCTCGTTTCTAATTTAGGAGATTGGCTACATTTTCTTGCATTACTGACTCTAGTAGGGTTCAAATGGAATGCTACTCCATGGCAAATTACTGCAGTCTCCCTATGTATGGCATTGCCAATGCTGCTTGGAGGACCTATTGCAGGTTACATGAGTGACAGATTTAATCGTAAACATTTGATGATCAGCTCGGATATAGTTCGGGCTGTCGTTGTCACTGGATTGATCTTTGTTGAATCGTTATGGCAGGTGTATGTGATATTGATCTTTAAGGGACTGATGGATGTTTTGTTCTCTCCAGCAAAAAATGGTAAAATGAAAGAAATTATTGCAACCGAGGATATGGGGAGAGCCGTTGCTTTCAGTTCAAGCATAGAACAGATTACGAAAATTGTAGGGCCTGCGCTTGGAGGGGTATTAGTCGCTTTAGTGGGTCTGAAATACTGTTTTGTAATTGATGCTGGCTCCTTCTTGTTGTCTGCTGTGATCTTGCTCGGTGTTCCGAGACATCGTATGGTGTCTAACGAACAATTGGAGGACCAAGGACCACATTTAGGACAAAAGAAGCCATCATTCTGGCAAGAATTAAGTGCTGGTGTTACCCATATTGTAGGAATGCCACTGCTGCTTTGTGGACTCGTTGTGCTGATCGCAGTGTTGCTTGTGCTTCAAATTGCAGATTCACAGACCGTAACCTTATTCCGGAATATTCCCGGTGTTTCAGAGAATCTTCTGGGGTGGTGTATGGGGGCAAGTGGACTAGGTACCTTGCTGGCAGCATTGCTCGTGGGCCGGGTGAAATGGCAGCCACTGATCAAAATGGGTGTAGGAGCTGCGTTGATGGGATTCGTGTTTGCTGTTGCTGCTATCGTAACGTTGTGGAGTGAAGCAGGAGAGGTCTTTATATTTACGACACTATTCACTTCATTCTTCCTAGCGGGATTCGGGGCCGGTTTTGCGTTCATTCCTTTTCAGACACTACTACAGCTACGGACGCCATCCACATTGACGGGTAGAGTATTCGGAACGGTTAACAGTTTGACGAGCGCTGCTGTCATTATGGGACCTGTGCTCGGAGGAGCCTTAGTGACAGCCTATGGACCTGTTCCAGCCTTTATTGTGTCGGGTTCACTGATGGTGATGATGGGCTTAATCGTTTTTTTATTAAGGAAATGGATTCAGAGGAAGGACCAACAAGCCAATCCTGCCACGGATTCGGCTAGATAACTTAACCTCGTGTTGGTGTTAACGCAGGGAAAGGTGCAGGTGTATAAGATATGAATCTACATATAAATGAACTGGAACAAGAGAACGTACTGGATGTGTGTATAGAACATGCAGGTTATGAACAAGGGGCACCCTCTATTTCGAATATTTCTTTTCGGGTGAAAAGAGGGGAGCTTCTTGGTATTATTGGGCCTAACGGTGCGGGGAAAAGTACCACCATTAAGGCAGTCATGGGACTTCTCAAGCATGCCAAGACTACTGTAAGTATCGCAGGTGATTCAGGGAAATATGCTTACGTACCGGAGCAGCCTGTATTTTATGAAGATCTAACGTTGTGGGAGCATTTAGATCTCGCAGCAGCTGCGTATGGTTTAGAGTATGAATCTTTTACTAGATATGCTGATGAGCTACTTACACGTTTTGGAATGAGTGCAGTACGTGATCTTCTACCAGGCGGATTCTCCAAAGGCATGAAGCAAAAAATGATGTTAATGATCGGTTTCCTAGGGCATCCAGACGTATATATTGTCGATGAGCCTTTTATTGGTCTTGATCCTCGTGCGACGAAAGATTTCCTTAGCTTGTTAGAGGAGGAAAGAAAGCGTGGGGCGGGTGTTCTAATGTCAACTCACGTACTGGATACTGCTGAGAAGATATGTGATACCTTCATTATGATTTCTGGTGGTGAAATGGTAGCTCATGGCACATTAGAAGATATTCGTCTGGCTGCAGAGCAGCCAGGAGCATCCTTGTTTGACTGTTTTGATGTTATGACTAGCTGAAAGGGGTTCTTCATGACAGATTCAAGGACATCTTATCAAATTAAAACACCGGGCAATCTCTTTTGGCGGCGATTGAAGGAATATATGAAGGAACAAGTCACTATATTACGTTTCGTTGCTGATTGGACTGTGATGTTATATATATTGATCCCAGGAATTCTTCTTGGAGCTAGATTGTACTATGGATTATGGATGGAGGATCTTCCACAGTGGAGCCTTCAGGCTCCCAGCATACTATTCTCATCATTTATGTTGTTGGGGATATATAGTGGAGGTATTCTGCTCTTGGTACAGGAAGGCGATGCCTTATTTATACGAATGCACCGCCGTTGGATGTCAGGTATTATCCTTAGAGGATCTTTATATAGTATGACTGTTATATCCATGAAGGTTGCTATCCTATTTGCAATCGTATCTCCATTTCTAGTGCGGATTCTGGGTATGAATACATTTGAATTGGGAAGTTTTCTGATATTATCTATGGCTACTAGCTGGATCGTATCTTGGATTCGTCATTTTGTGAGTATTATATTTAGCGGATGGAGTAAACGTCTGTTACTCATTTTTGGAATAGGGGTTCCTTGTACGCTTTATGCTAGAGTAGCAATTTTGTGGATACATCAACCCTTCTTTATGATCAGCACTGCTGTATTGTTAATTATAGCGACTCTATTGTTTATGAAGAAGAGGGTGCATCTTCAAGGGACATTCATGAATGATGTGCAAGAAGATAGTAAACAACGGATGAAGTTAACGGGATTTCTGCTTAAGCAAGTTGTAGACAAGCCCATGCCAACACGAACTAAACCATGGATTTTTCGGCGTTCACCTTACCTATATCGCTCACGTTCAGCAGAACATAGATTAGCAGCGGCTGCGGTTAAGGCATGGTTTCGTAATCCGAAGCATGTACTACTTTATTTACAATTTACGGGTGTGAGTTTACTAGCGATCATTATACCGCCTGGAATAATTAAATGGTTTGTGCTCCTGGCGGTTTCAATGATGCTCGTTTATTGGCTTTTTCGTTATTGGATTCATTTTCTGTACGATGAGTGGGTGTCGTTATTACCATGGTCACCTGAAGTTGGTTTGAAGGCTGGAATGCTCGCGGTTCGCACCATGCATCTTCCGTACATCCTTGTGATCTCAACCGCCTTTTCCTTAACCTTACTGGGTATAGGGTGGGGCTGGCTGCTCATACTTCCATTGACGTTAGTCATGAATCGACTCTCCGTCTATTTATTTAGTTTCATGAATTATTTAAAAGGCTAGTAGGATGTCTCAGATACCGTTGAGGCATTCTTACCGGCAGTATATCCGGTCGTGAAGGCAGCAGTAATATTGTAGCCTCCTGTGTAGCCATGGATATCCATCACCTCACCGCAAAAAAATAGTCCCGGCATAAGCTTAGATTCCATCGTTTTAGGGTTAATCTCCTTCAAGTTGACGCCACCACCGGTGACGAATGCTTCTTTGATGGAGAGGGTTCCATCTATTGAAATAGGAAAAGATTTGATCAACTTGGTGAGTTCCACGAGTTGCAGTTTAGGGATATGATCAAAGGTCAAATCTTCCTCGATTCCAGCTCTAAGTAGAAACTGTGGGATAAGGCGGTCAGGAATATAACCCTTCAACGCATTCTTAACTGCTTTTTTGGCTTCATCTTTAAGAAGGTTCAATGTTTCTTGAGACACCTGATCTGCCGTTTTATCTGGAAAGAGATCCAGGGTAAGGCCCACGGTTTTGGTTTTATATTGTTTGATAGACTTTACAACAAATTGGCTACATCTTAGCGCCGTAGGTCCAGATATGCCGAAATGGGTAAAAATCATATCTCCTTGATGTTCGATTACTTTTTTATTCTTAGGATTCCAGACCGATAGACTGATATTTCTAAGTGATAAACCTTGTAGTTCTTTATTCTGAATGAAGGGCTCGTTCGAAGTTAGGGCTACTTCAGTAGGGTATAGATCAGTAATGGTATGCCCAGCTTGTTCAGCCCACACATATCCATCCCCTTCTGATCCTGTTTGTGGAACCGATTTACCCCCTACAGCGATAATGACGTTATGACTTTTGATGACTTCCCCAGAACGTAATTTAATCCCTTGTACAAGCCCGTCCTTATATAGCACTTTATCCACAGGACATTGAAGTCGTATCTCAACCCCTTGTGAGCGAACTTTGGTAATGAGTGCATCGACAACGGTCTTAGCTTTATCTGTGATAGGAAACATTCTCCCGTTATCTTCTTCTTTTAGTCTAATCCCCAAGTCCTCGAAAAAAGCCATAATATCTCGGTTACTAAAAGTAGCTAATGCACTGTGCAGAAAGCGACCATTGCCCGGTATATGTTTAATTAATTCATCCAGTTCCTTTGCGTTGGTAACGTTGCAACGACCACCGCCAGAAATCCCCAATTTACGCCCCAGCTTATTTCCCTTTTCCACTAGAAGTACTTTAGCTCCGTGTTGACTTGCCGATACTGCTGCCATGAGACCAGCAGAACCCCCGCCAATAATGATTACGTTATATGCCAATGATGATCTTCCTTTTCTATTAACTTAATTACATAATGTTATTATATGCAAACATATGAAAAAACAACAGCGGACGCAGATAATAGAAGACATTGTAATATTATGTAACATGTGATTTAATCAGAATTAACTTGGTTAAATAAGGAAGTTGTGTGAAGGAGGGATTTTATATTTATTATGAATATAAGAACATCTTGCTGCAGGTGTTAATTTCTATCTCATTTGCGCTTCTATTTCCACTCGTGTATCGGTTTCTTAGATCTCGACTGAGTCAGCAGCGATTGAACTCTAAAGGGTTTATTCTAATTATTGTGTGGTGCGGCGCAATCTCTTTAGTTGTATGTTCAATATTTGCATCGAGATTATTTGATCTTGTCCCACTGAATCTTGGTCTTATTCCGCTCTTCATTGCTATTCTTTATGGAGGTTACAAGTGGGGGATTTTTTTAGCGGCCCTCAATGTGATTTGTTATTTTGTTTTTGATGATCACATTACGAGCACCAATTTTTTACTTCATACAGGAATCTTAGTATATCCCTTTCTTTTTCACCTTTCTCCTTATTTTTTGAAAGAACCTCTTTTAGGTAAAACCAAAAAACTAGGAGTAAGCTTACTCATAGCGATGACGCTCATTATATTATCCCCTTTAATCGATGGATATGATATTAGTATGCTTGAGATAGAACAATTTGCAATTGGTTTATCTTATGTTGTTATTGCCACTTTGTGTGGCATTA
Source organism: Paenibacillus sp. (assembly GCA_036496075.1). Classification (GTDB taxonomy): domain Bacteria; phylum Bacillota; class Bacilli; order Paenibacillales; family Paenibacillaceae; genus Paenibacillus_AQ. The sequence continues at coordinate 150,650 of DASXLR010000109.1, forward strand.
TGGTGCTATATGTCATTGAGTTTACGTTTGAAAAATGGCTTCTTAGGGAGCAACTTGATGGGATATCGGAGAAATATCTACTTGGAGAAGAAAGGATCCAACAAGTCATGGATATTTCTCCGATATGCATGGTTTCTGTGGATCGCGATGGACTTGTAACGAGTATCAACGACCGGATGATGACATTATATCAATTGCGGAATCCGGAGCTTAAGAAATCAGATGTGCTTGGGCATCCTATACGTTTATTTATAGATCCATTAGAAGTGGAGCATGTTAGTTATCGGATTTCTCAAGCTCTGCAAGGCGTAAAGGTGGATCAAGAACTTGTTAAAAGTGATTCTCGTATTAACTATATGAGCACATCGCCACTGACGAACTCCTATACAAGGGAAATATTAGGTGTGGTTATAATCACTCAGGATATTACAGAGCTAGAAAGATTGCGTAGTGAGCTTGGGAATGTAGAAAGACTTAGTCTAGTAGGACAAATGGCTGCGAGCATTACCCATGAAATTCGTAATCCGATGTCTGTGGTACGTGGTTTCCTGCAATTAATGAAAGAGAAGAGTCCTAGCTCACTAGATCATTATTACCGTATTGTAATGGAAGAACTCGATAGGGCTAACAGTATTATTAACGATTTCTTATCGCTCGCGCAGAATAGGGTGTCAGAGAAAGAAGAATGTTATATCGATAAGATCATTAATGATCTGAGTCCTTTATTATGGGCAGATGCTAATTTACGAGGTCAGACGATTGAGCTCAGGCTAGATGATACGGCGCCAAAGCTTATGTTGAATGCTAAGGAAATTAAGCAATTAATTCTTAATTTAGCGCGTAATGGTATGGAAGCCATGGGGGAGAAGGGACAACTTATATTATGGACCAAGGCAACAGCAACGGGTGTGGAATTGATTGTACAAGATAATGGTTCTGGAATTCCTAAGAGTAAGCAGGATAAATTATTCACCCCTTTCTTCTCAACCAAAGAGAAGGGCACGGGACTCGGATTATCTCTATGCCTTACAATCGTGGAACGTCATAAAGGGAAAATTATTGTAGATTCAGATGAAGGGATTGGAACCTCAATCATTGTTAATTTTCCTGCTTCCTATTTACCTAGAGAAAATGAACATGTGATTTAAGGTCAATTAAGATGCCTACATAGATGAGTTTAATTGTTACCTATATAGGTTGAACTAAAGTTTACTTTCCCTAAACTGTATAGGTCCTTTTTAGTTCATTCTATATACCAGTTTTACATTGCTTGCTTTCAAACTGTAGGAAGGTATAATATGAATTATTAGCATCGTTATTATAACGGTTATTATAAAGGAGTGATAGATCATGTCTATGTCTTTTGATCGATATATGAAAGATATGGTTCAACCGATGCGGGATGAACTGACAACTTTAGGAATTCAAGAGTTGACAACAGCGGAAGAGGTAGAGAATAACTTACCAAATTCCAAAGGTACAGCGTTGGTTGTTATTAACTCCGTATGCGGTTGTGCTGCAGGACAGTGTCGTCCTGGAGTCGCTATGGCGCTTGATAATGCGGTAGTACCTGATCATTTGTACACTGTATTTGCTGGACAGGACAAAGAAGCGACTGCTAAAGCACGTGAGTATTTCGCACCTTATCCTCCATCTTCACCTTCCATTGCTTTGATGAAAGATGGACAGCTCGTCCACTTTATTGAACGCCATCAAGTAGAGGATCGTTCGGCACAAGATATTGCCGATGAGCTCTCGGAGGCATTTAATCGTTTGTGCAAGTAATCTAGTCCACTGCACAAAAGCTCTGAGGTTGCGGCATGCCGTCAACTCTGGGGCTTTTGTTCTTTTATATTATTTCAAAGAAAAGGGGTACCTAAGGAAATGAGTTTACAAGAAGAAATTATTGCAGATTTAGGTGTTAAACCTTCTATTCATGTGGAATCTGAAGTAAACAACAGAGTGGCCTTTCTGAAGGAATATGTAAAAAATGCGGGTGCAACGGGTCTACTAATAGCTATTAGTGGGGGTATTGACAGTGCCGTTGTAGCTGGATTATGTAAGCGGGCAACAGATGAATTGTCACAAGAAACAGGCAAGGACTATATGACGCTAGGTGTATTCCAACCTTATGGATCACAATCGGATATTGAGCATAGTTATGCTGTCGCCAAAGCCTTCGAGCTTAAGCATGTGGTGGAGACCAATATTGAAGATGCTGTGAATGAAGTGGCATTGGAAGTGGAGCAGGGCTTCAAAGTTCTAGGTATACACCGCCATATGAGTCATAAGGGCAAAGGGAATGTGATGGCAAGAACACGGATGGTTATGCAGTATGCGCTATCTTTTGAATTGAATCTGATTGTGGTGGGTACGGATCATGCTTCTGAAGCCATTACAGGCTTCTATACCAAATGGGGCGACGGAGCAGTAGACGTGACGCCTATGAGCTCTTTGAACAAAAGACAAGTGCGTCAGATCGCTGCTTACATAGGCGTACCACAGTCTATTCTAGACAAGGCACCTTCCGCAGGTCTTTGGGAAGGTCAGACAGATGAAGAAGAGTTAGGGATTACTTATGATGAGAATAGCGATTACCTTGAAGGTAAAGAGGTCGCTCCAGCAACTAAAGAGCGTCTTGAGAGCTACTATAGCAAAACTGCGCATAAACGCAACGCGATTCCTGGAATTTAAAGGGTTACACGAATGAATTAGTTTCTTAATCTGCCCAAAAGAACCTCCAAGCCCATAAAGAGTAGGGCTGGAGTTTTTTTTTTTTTTTTTTTTGAAAATATTAGAAGTATAACAAGCTCTAATTCATAATTAATGCTTGCAGAAAAAAGAAATCTATGATGGTGGTAGCGGAGAGGATGGAATTGTCGTGGAGAAGCGAAGTGTTCGCCTTTGCCCATGAATTTTTACCGCAAAGAGCGGTAGATTCAAAAAAATTTTGGGGCAACAGCGATCGGAAGGACAATCCATCCGCGTAGCGGTCATCTATCAACACGATACATTGGTCAAGCACTGATTCTGGTGTTGAGCCTATAAACATTCTAATATTTCATTAGTAAAGTAATACCGTTCTTTTGGGACGATAAAACTGATACAATATAGGGATGGATGCGAACAATGGAAGGCGTGAGAAAGAATGATTTACGGCATTGGACATGACATTCTGGAGATTAAGAGAGTGGAACGATTGCTGAGTGGCAAATTGTCCGAAGCTTTTATGATAAAAGTACTGACGACTAAAGAATGCGAGCTAGCCAGAAATAGAGGCGCGAATAGGGCTGAATTTGTTGCCGGACGATTTGCAGCTAAGGAAGCGATTACCAAAGCCTTTGGTTGTGGCATAGGTGCAATCATAGGATTTCATGATATCGAAATATTACCAGATGCTTGGGGGAAACCTTGGGTGCAATTAAGTGAAGAGGCTTGGGAACGGCTAGATCTACCAGGTCAAATTGTTGATTATGCTATTCATCTGAGTATTTCCCATCAGCGGGAGATGGCGTCTACATATGCCATCGTAGAGAAACTAACGTAAGAGAAGGAGAGGTAATATGTCGAATGAGCAACAACGCTATTTCAGTGAGCATTTGCTGGAGTGGTATTTTAAGAATCAACGGGATTTGCCTTGGAGACGCCATCGTAATCCTTATTATATTTGGGTATCAGAGATTATGTTGCAGCAGACACGTGTGGATACGGTCATTCCGTACTTTAATCGATTTATAGAGAAATTTCCGACGATTGAGGATTTGGCAGATGCTCCTGAGCAAGATGTGCTAAAGAGTTGGGAGGGGCTAGGTTACTACTCTCGTGCTCGTAATTTGCAGTATGCTGCTAAGCAAGTGAAGGATTTACATGGTGGACAAGTACCTGATGACAAGGAAGCAGTCTTTGCGCTTAAAGGTGTGGGACCCTATACGGCAGGAGCAATTCTTAGCATCGCTTTTAACAGACCTGAGCCAGCCGTAGACGGGAATGTAATGAGAGTTCTCTCTAGGTACTTCCTAATTGAAGAAGACATCATGAAGAGCAGTACGCGTGTCGCTATGGAGAAGCTAGTCGTGGAATTGATTCCTGAGGGACAAGCTACTTACTTCAACCAGGCACTCATGGAACTTGGGGCTTTGGTCTGTACGCCTAAGTCTCCTCACTGCTTAACATGTCCTGTCATGGTGCACTGCGAGGGACGAATAGAGGGCAAAGAGGCGGAGCTTCCTATTAAGACGAAGAGTAAGCCACCGCGTCCTGAACAAAGAATTGTTGGACTCATTGAAGGCGAAGGTATTCATGCAGGCCGAATACTCATTCGTCAGCGGGCAGACAGTGGACTGCTTGCTAAGATGTGGGAACTTCCACATTTCTTATCGCCTGTGACTCGAGGCGGAAGGATGTTAGACGATACTGCCCAAGATCTATTGAAGGGAACTTTGAAGGATGAGGGAATATCTGCAAAGCCTGTACAGCATTTCATGGATGCAGAACATATCTTTAGCCACATCCGTTGGAGTCTTCAGGTATACCGTTGTCTAGAAGATGATATGTCATATGTGGCAGAACAAGCTGTGAGTTATGGGGAAGAAGCAGAGAGTACAGAAGAGGTCTACGCAGAATATCGATGGATTAGCGAACAGGATATGGAATTGTATGCATTTCCAAATGTATTTCTAAAAATTATTCATGCGTATTATGAAGAACAACGAAATCGTGTCGTGTAAGCTGTGGTTTGATGGAACAGTATGTACATCCCACGGTAAGGGGACCTTCTAACTCTGTTAACAAGGATAAAACGACTTCGTCGTCCCCAGAGGAAGGCATGCGTTTACCAGTGACATAGGGGTGAAAGTGCATACTTTCTCATATTTCGCCAAAAAACCGCATTTCAAGTGGAATCACTCCCACTATGAAATGCGGTTTTTGACTAGCTAAGACATTATTTAGGATGCTGTCTTACTTAGCAGCGCTATAACGTTTAGCAACTTCATCCCAGTTAACTACGTTCCAGAAGGAGGAAATATAATCTGGACGTTTGTTTTGATATTTCAAGTAGTAAGCATGCTCCCATACATCAAGACCTAGGATCGGAGTCAAGCCTTCACTTAGTGGGTTATCTTGGTTCGGTGTGCTTGTTACAGCGAGTTTGCCGTCTTTGCCGACAACAAGCCATGCCCAGCCGCTTCCGAAGCGAGTAGTAGCCGCTTTAGCGAAATCTTCCTTGAATTTATCAAGACCACCAAGCTCACTATCAATAGCTTGTGACAGTTCACCCGTTGGGTTACCTCCGCCATTAGGTCCAATAATTTCCCAGAATAAGCTGTGGTTAGCGTGACCGCCACCATTATTGCGAACGGCAGTACGAATTTCTTCAGGTACACTTCCTAGACCTGTTAGAAGTTCTTCAATGCTTTTGTTTTGTAGTTCAGGGGCTTTTTCCAGAGCCGCATTCAGGTTTGTTACATACGTATTGTGGTGACGATCGTGGTGAATTTCCATCGTTTGTGCATCGATGTGTGGTTCAAGAGCGTCGTTTGAATAAGGTAGTGATGGTAGTTGGAATGCCATGGTAAATTACCTCCTGCAAATTGGTTTTGATTATTCTAAAATATGTAGAAAAGTGACTACTTCTATTATTAAACCGTATTTAACCGATTAAATCAACATTTATGTTTGTAAAGTCGGTTTGTTATCGGATTGTTGCCGGCTCCTTGTTTAATCCGGAATGATGTTTACCCTCAGCAAACAATAATATACCCAATAAGCTCATAATAAAAAGATTAATAATTTAACAAAAAATGAAAATATATCAAGTAATAAAATGTAAACGCTTGATATAAAGCGCTTACAGTAGAAAACAAGTGTTTTTTGCTGTAATATGTGGTTTAATGGACTAGCAAGCACGAATTTCACGTTTTTTTGTCTTTATTATGTTCGGGTTTATATAAAAAATGTTCTTTTTGTGTAAAGACCGGATAAAGCTAAACGAAAAGGGAGATTTAATCCATGCATGTTCGTTCCTTTCAGTTAAGTGATTGTAATCTAGTGACAGAACTTCTTCAGGTTGCGCTATCTGAAGATTGCTTCGAGAATACGATACAACCATTCTCAAGGCAGCTCTCGTGGGATTCCGATCTAATTATGGTAGCAGAAGAAGATGGTGAAATCGTAGGGGCTCTAATCGGTACAATTGAGAATAACCGTGCCTATTACTTCCGTATCGCTATTCATCCTGATTATCGGCGCCAGGGTATTGGGAAAACTCTCGTATCCGCTATGGAGCAACGTTTCCAACAACGTAAGGTAAGCCATATTATGATTGCTGGTGATGAGCAGAATCAAGCTGTAATGCCTTTCTTTGAAGCTATGGGATACGGAGCTAACAAAATAATGGAAGCCTTCCAGAAGCTTAGCATTATTGCACAGCGTTAGAGTGATGGAAGGATACTTATAGAGATTAGGATTAATTTACTACTATTATGGAGCATATCTGTCAACCGTTGCAAAAACGGAGCGGATATGCTTTTCTATTTATAGAGGATGTTCAAAAAGTCATCTACTAATCACGAAGTAACGCTAGGAAATATTCGGTATCGAATCTGAGTTCAACCCTCGAAGTCCGTTGCTCATTTAGGTTTGCGAGCGTATGCTTACGAAGTTGTTTTCTTAGAAAACGTGTAACTCCGCTACTCTTTCTACGGTCCTGAACTTACCTTCTGGGTGTTGAATAGTCGACTTTTTGAACATACACTTAATAGTAGATTGAACTAAATTTAGAAATTTGTGTAAAAGAGGTGTGTTATGAATGTAGATCGTGTAAAGCCTAGTTGGAAAGCTGAACTTTGGGATTGGATTAAGACCATCGTGATCGTCTTTGTCATTATGATGCTTTTAAACGTTTTTGTCTTTAATCTGTCTATGGTTAAGGGACAGTCTATGCAGCCTACGTTAGTCGAGAATGAACGATTGTTTGTCAATAAGATCGTATTTGATTTTACAACGCCAAAACATGGTGATGTTATTGTGTTACGTGATCCTAGTGAAGGTGAGGGTAAGAAGGAATTCCTCGTGAAACGAATTATTGGCGTTCCGGGAGATAAAATTGAAGTGAAAGCCCACAAGCTATATGTTAACAGTCAATTACAGCAGGAAAACTATACGGATATCGAAATTCAAGATGCGGATTTTGATACAATAGAACTTGATGAAGGTCATTATTTTGTCATGGGTGATAATAGACATTTAGGTGCAAGTAAGGATAGCCGAGCATTCGGTACAGTTAAGGAAAGCGGTATTGTTGGCAGAGTAGAATTTATTCTATGGCCACTGAATAAGATCAGAGGGCTTTAAAGTTGGTGATTGTTGATGGTGGATGCTACGACTACAAAGGAGGCAGAAGGGATGACTACAGAACAGACACAGCCGCTATATTCCCCCTCGCCGTCCGTGTGGGAGCAATTGAAACGGGACATCCAATTGGCAGCACCTAGTCTTGGGATCGATGAAATCGGTTTTGCAACCGCAGATCCCTTTGTATCATTGAAATCTATTCTGGAGGAGCATCGTGCGAAAGGATATGAATCAGGATTCGAAGAGCCGGATCTGGATAAAAGGGTAACCCCCGCACTTCCTTCATCTAAGCCAGCGTCACTTATTGCCATTGCGGTAGCTTACCCATCGAAGTTGATTAATCCTCCTAAATCGGAACCGGGGGCCAATCGTGGAATTCTAGCCCGTTCTGCATGGGGACGAGACTATCACTATGTGCTACGCGAAGCGATGGCAAAGTTAGAAGTCTTCATTCGGGAAAGAGTGCCGGAGGCAGTCCTAGACAGCATGGTGGACACTGGCGCATTGGTCGATAGGGCTGTAGCAGAACGAGCAGGCATAGGTTTCAGCGCGAAGAATTGTATGATCATTTCGCCGAAGTGGGGTTCATGGATATATCTCGGTGATATGGTGACGAATATTCCCTTTCCACCAGATACACCTGTTACAGAAGATTGTGGTGAGTGTACGAAATGTATAGATGCTTGCCCCACAGGAGCATTAGTTGGACCAGGGCAATTAAATGCTCAGCGCTGTGTATCATTCCTTACACAAACGAAAGGTCTCCTTGAAGACGAGGCGATGGTTAAGATCGGGAATCGGTTATATGGCTGTGATACATGCCAGATTGTCTGCCCTAAGAATAGGGGTAAGAATTGGGACCATCACACGGTACTAGCTCCTGATCCCGAGCTTGCGAAGCCTCTTCTTTTACCGATACTAGATCTTACCAACAGAGAATTCAGGGAGAAGTTCGGTCAGACTGCAGCTGCCTGGAGAGGTAAGAAACCGATGCAGCGTAATGCAATTATTGCGCTTGGCAATTTCAAAGACAAAACAGCCGTACCTAGGCTGGGAGAGATATTGTTACAAGACCCGCGGCCTGAGATGCGGGGAACTGCAGCTTGGGCTCTGGGACGTATAGGAGGCGAAGAAGCATTGAACATCTTAGATAAAAGCATAGCCACCGAACAGGACAACCAAGTACAAGAGAAACTGTTGCAAGCTAAAGATAAGCTGCAACCGCAAGTGATCGAGGAACCGAGTATCTCGGAGACGATTTATTATGATGAGGTATTGACCCCGATAGGTACATTGACAGTATGTATGTCAGAGAAAGGGTTATGTCTCATTGAATTTGGAGCTTTTGCTGTGAAAGAGGCTGTTATACAACAATGGTCTCGTACTTGGGCAGATGGCATTCCGTTTGTACACAACGAAGAGAAGTTAGCACTTGCGAAAGAGCAGTTGAAACAGTATTTTGCTGGGGAACGCAAGACATTTACTTTACCCTTAGATATGAGAGGAACCTCTTTTCAGCTACAAGTATGGGGCTCACTTGCCGATATTCCTTATGGGGAGACTCTATCCTACGAGCAATTGGCGATATTGATTGAACGTCCGAAGGCGATAAGAGCTGTCGGAGGAGCAAATAACAAGAATCCAGTACCGATTGTAGTACCTTGCCACCGCGTTAATGGGGACAACGGTTCACTCGTCGGTTACGGTGGAGGCTTAGAAATCAAGCGCCAATTATTGTCATTGGAAGGATCGCTGCCTGAGAGATCTGCTAGAGATGGAGTATGAAGTAGGCTGAGGGGGACCATTCATTGAAGTATGTAAACATTGAGAATGTTGAGGCAGGACAATTTCTAGGTAAGTCCGTGTATTCAGGGAATGGCACCGTGCTGTTGTCAGCGGGGGTTCAACTAACGGTATATATGGTTAATACACTTAATCGAATTGGTGTATCGATGATATATATTCAGGACCCGCTATTTGATGATATAGAGACGGATGATCTACTAGATGATGCAACGAAACAAAGCTTAATTCATGGGATTAGTGATACATTCGATGCTGTCCGGTCAGGCAAAGAATGGAATACACATCTGATTGGAGCTAGTATAGACAAGCTCATGAATGATGTTACCAGTAATAAAGAATTACTCGTGCAATTAACAGATATTCGTACCAGTGATAATGAAAAATATTTACACGCAATGAATGTCTGTCTACTGTCTACCGTTATGGGTATTAATTTAGGCCTCAACTATATTCAGGCGAAGGAACTCGCCGTGGGCGCACTTCTGCATGATATAGGTAAAAGTGGAATTCGTGTAGAGGATGAAATGGCTTCAGGCGTCAAAGTGCACCATACATGGCTCGGATATGAGAAACTCAAGAATAAGCGAGAATTCAATCTACGTATCGCACATATCGCCTTGCAGCATCATGAAAGAGCTGATGGAACAGGCATCCCTCGTGGCCTTGTGGGAGAGGAAATCCATCTATACGCACGTATTGTGGCTGTAGCGAACATGTATGATCATTTGATCAGCCAACTAGAAGGAGGACCGAAACTTCTTCCACACGATGCTTGTGAGAAAATGATGGCTATGTCCGAATTACAACTTGACCGAGATGTCCTTATTCAGTTTAATAGAATGGTGTCTATTTATCCTAATGGAATAGCTGTACGTTTATCGACGAAAGAGACAGGTGTTGTTGTTCGTCAACACAGAGGTTTACCTGGTCGTCCAGTAGTGCGTATTGTTCGGGGTAGTGGTGATGATCTTAACGTTAAGGAATTGGACTTAGCACAAGAAACGACCGTATTTATTGAGTCTGTGTTAGCTTAGTTTTTGATTTGCTAGCCGCTTATGGAAATGCTATGATATGTTCGTATAACTATTGTGAATGTTGAGGTGGGGGAAATATGCAAGTTATAATTCCGATTATTACGCTAATTGTTGGACTGGTTGGGGGATTTTTTATAGGAGTATTTTATTTGCGTAAGCAAATGGAGAAAATGCAGAACGATCCTCAAATGCTTCAAAAAATGGCTAAACAGATGGGCTATAATTTAAACGGTAAACAAATGCAGCGCGCGCAACAAATGATGAAGAATCAGCCGCCTGTTCCTAATAAAGGGCATAATCGCAAAGGTAAATAAACATTAATCTTTGGGATGAGGTTCTGTGAAAGGAGGATGCAATGTGGCTGGAGTTAAAGATTATGTGAACACTAAGGTTAGTGATAACCGTGACGCCATTGAATATCATATTCAGCAAATCTTGAATTTGATTGGTGAGGATACGGAGCGTGAGGGTCTACTAGAGACACCAGCACGTGTCACACGCATGTATGAAGAGATTTTTGCAGGATATGAAGTGGATCCTCGTGAAGTGCTTGGCGTAACATTTGATGAGAACCATGAGGAACTAGTCATTGTGAAGGACATTGTCTACTATAGTCAATGCGAACATCATATGGCTCCTTTCTTCGGTAAGGTTCATATTGGATATATTCCTAGTGGTAAAATAGCTGGATTAAGCAAGTTTGCGCGTTTAGTTGATGCTATTACGCGTCGTCTACAGGTTCAGGAACGCATTACCTCACAGATTGCAGATATCATGGTTGAGGTATTACAACCTCATGGTGTGATGGTTGTTGTTGAAGGGGAACACTTATGTATGTGTTCTCGTGGTGTGAAGAAGTCTGGAAGTATGACGGTGACTTCGGCCGTAAGAGGTCTATTTCGTGAAGATCCTGCATCTAGAGCAGAATTTCTATCTCTCATTAGAGCTTAATTTAAAGAGAGTCTACCCATCATTTGGTAGACTCTCTTTTTGTGAAATATATGAAAGTATAAGTCTTTACTAACCTTTGATTATATTTATACTAGAAACAGTTACCATCCCTTTAAGGACGGTAACTGTTTCTTCTTGCTGCTAACTATGGGGTTAATGAATCTGTTCATTAGAAGATGAAATTTATGATCTCCATGTCATTATAATACTTAAAAGGGCTTCCAGCGAAGCTGCCGAGCGTGTAAATAACGATTATCTACAGCAGGCCAGTAAACGACATTCCACCAGTCCTCGATATATTTGTTACGCTGATTCTGATGCTTAAGATAATAAGCATGTTCCCATACATCTAGTGTTAACAAGGGGATAGCATCCCACTGAGTTAAATTCTGATGTTTCTCTGCTTGTAAAATTTCCAAACGTTGGCTGCGAGGATTCCAGACGAGAATGCTCCAACCTCCGCCCTCTACCTTATCAGCTGCTTCGGAGAATTGCTTCTTGAATTTATCGAAGCTTCCGAAGTCCTTCTTGATTTGTTCAGCCAACTCTCCCTGTGGTAATCCGCCACCTTTAGGATTCATAATCTCCCAGAAGATAGTGTGAAGTGCATGCCCTGCACCATTGAAGGCTAGCTCTCGTGCCCAATGCTTTACAAGGTCGAAGTTACCCGTTCTCCGAGCTTCTGCTAGTTTGTCCTCGGCTTTATTTAAGCCGTCTACGTAAGATTGATGGTGCTTGTCATGGTGGATTTTCATTGTAGCTTCATCAATATAGGGTTCAAGAGCATTATAAGCATAGGTTAAAGGAGGAAGGGTATGACCACCTATAGGAACGGGTTGGTATTTAACAGTAGACAACGTTGTCTCTGGAGCTGCATGGATATGAGCTAGTTTCTCTTCCTCTAGAGGGATGAGAGTCGCGGAGTGAGGTTGAATTAGCCCTTCTGGTGATTGCATATGTTTCTGGAGTGCTCCAGGGTGGTTTAATGTCTCCAGAACCGCTATGAAGTATTCTGACTCCCGTATAATGTGGAGCAGAACGGTATGAGCGAGAGGGATCTGGCGTACTGCAGCACTCTGTTCCATCATCATGTATAGTTGCCTGATGAATTCTCGTGATTGATGTACGGAGGTGAGCAGTAGCTGTTCAGTAGCTGTTATAACTTGGTGAGAGGAGGAATTACTAGGATCAAGAGCTTGCTCCAGTAGCTTCTGTGCTGCTAGTTCGGTTTGTTGGAATACGACAGCCCATTCATTTAATAAGGTCACATATTGCTTCTCTAAATCGGGTACAATGGCTTGGATTACTTCGGTGTGCTCCATCTCTTGTTGTTTCCAAAAACGGATTTCTTCCAGAATGCGAATAGGTAGCATAGAACCATACACGTAAAGCATAAAAGGCGACCTCCTGTGAAATGTCATTAAGACACTCTATTCAGGAGAAGGTTGGACTATGTGGAATTATCAAGAATTAACAATAAGCCTGAAGCTTAAATAGCTCCAGGCTTATGAGGGATGAGCTCGTATTAATTTTGTTGCTCATGTTGTCCAGCAAGACTTGTCTTGACGTTAGCAAGAAAAGAAGAGACTCGGCGTAAATATTCACGTGAATGCTCCCGAAATATCAGCTCATGATGGCTGTCCTTCACAATCCATACATCGGATAATGGATTCGTCTGGTTTGAGGCGAGTTTTTCTGCAATGGGATATGGCGCCTTTTCATCTTCTGTACCATGGATGAAGAAGATGGGGAATGGATAATCTTCACTTTTCACTTCTCTGTAAGGGATCTGACTAAGACCTGTACCATTGAGTGCAGGGAACAAAAGTTCTAATATTTCTAAAGAAGGATGACGCGGCAGATCAATTTGGTTCTTAATGTTGTGGTACAACGTATCTGGCTCAAGTAGGAATGTGCTATCAAGAATCATAGCATCGACATCTTGAGTTTGTAGTCCTGCTTGTAAGGCAGTACCAGCTCCCATAGAAAATCCCCATACGATAATGGACTCTGCACCCTTGTCCTTGGCTAATTTGATGGCCCCGAGTAACTGCTGCGATTCAATCTTGCCGCCGGTGGCAACATCTTTGTTGTGCTCTGCTGCGAATCCATAGTCAAACATGATGACATTGTAATTCAAGCGGTGTGCGTAATGAGCTAAATCATACATAGGAACCCAAGTTTCCTCACGATTTGCACCATAACCATGACTGAACACAATCGTTTTTTTGGAACTATTGGCAGGGATATACCATCCGTGCATCATTCGGCTCTCGTCGAGAGCTGGGAACGTGATATTCTCATAGGCCATAGATTTGGCTATTTGAGGATTAGAATAAATAGGTGCAACCGTAGGATTGGATAACACCCAAGCAATATAGGCATGTAGAGCAATGAAACAAAATAACAGAAAAAATATGATAGATAGGAATAGCGCGATCAAAACATGTTTCAAACGGATAAACCTTGATGATACAGGTGTATGGATGGTGGGAGCAGATGTAGCATTATTTTGGATTGTGATATTCATAGGCCTTTAGCCCCCCTTAAATCATACTATTTATGGTATCCTGCGCTTCTATTAAAGTCAATGTAATGTGGATATTTGTAAGCTAATTGTAATATTAGACTTTATCTATTATTTTTCATATAATTTATGTAACCACGTTTCACTTGGTGAAACGAATAGAGGGGTGATTCCAATTGGAAGAGGGCAAATTAACGGTACGTGCGGTAGAACGTGCACTAGATATATTGTTGTGTTTTACAAAGAATGTTGATTTAGGATTAACAGAAATAGCAGGACAAATTGGTCTTCATAAAAGTACGGTTCATCGTTTACTAGCGACTCTTGAGGAGAAGGGCTTTGTTACTCGTGATGTAGCAACTGAAAAGTATCGTTTAGGTATGAGAGTATGGGAGCTTTCTGTGCATATGTCGCGTAGTGATGATCCTGCGATCCTGCTTCTACCTGCGATGGAAAGGTTGCGTGACCGTCTGGGAGAGACTGTGAGTCTGTATTTGCTAGAAGGTAAGGAACGACTAAGAATTCAAGCTGTACAGAGTAATCAAGCCATTAGAAGAGTAGCACAAGTGGGAGCAAGACTTCCGTTGTTTGTCGGTGCTTCTAGTAAGGTGCTGGTCGCCTTTGCATCATTGGCACAACAGGAGGAGATCCTCAATGATCCCGAATGGTCAGCAATTAACGATGGTGGTCAATATATGGAAATGTTAAAGAAGATACAGGAGAAGGGATATGCGACAAGCTTTGAGGAGAGAGAACCAGGTGCAGCTGCCATTGCAGTACCTATTGTTAACAGTCAAGGTGTAATGACTGCTGCGTTGTCATTGTCAGGACCTGTAAGTAGACTCTCTAGCGAGACGTTAGAGCAATATGCGCCTGTATTGATAGAGACAGCACGCGAGATGGGTCTTATGATTCCATAAATCATTTTTTATTTATTTGTTATTGAGAATAATTATCATGATTGGGTTATGTGTAACGAATTGGAATGTCTCTTGACTCATTATATGAAAAAGCCGTATTCCCCAATTTCTTAGGGAACACGGCTTTTTGAGTGGTTAACGTGTGGAGGGCAACCATCATCCAGATTTGCGTTATTTTTTGGGTTTGCTTTGTTATTTCAGATTCTTAATCCAAGTAGCAATATCATCGATGATGGCTGGAGCGACATTCGAAGGTTGCATATATTCGGCTCCTGTAGATATGCCTGCATATTCACTAAGCAGGTGATTCACATGAGGGTAGGATTTATACTCCACATCTGAGCGATTCTTCAATTCCTTTTTCCAGTCATTATATTGACTTATAGGTACCTGATAGTCACTTTCACCTTGCAACACAAGCATGGGTCCACTTTGTGTTCTCGCTAGATCACTTGGCTTGTAATCTCTTTGCTCGAACCACCAATAAGCTGGAGGCATCGGAAAGTTGTCTGGTAGATGGTCGACTGAGTACTGAGGATCATTCATAAGTTTCGCTAGGGATAGCACCTGAGCTGCTTGCACATCATACAGAGACGTATCCTGTCCGAGTTCTTTAAGCCGACTTACAAGCTCTTCTAGCTGTTCTAAGAACACATCTACAAACTTCGAGCTAGGGCCAGCCAATAGGATTGTTCCAGCGATCGTCTTGTCTTTGTCTGCTTCTACGATTAGAGGCATGGCAAATCCGCCTTGGCTATGACCAGCTACATATATACGAGTAGAGTCAATATCTTTCAATTTTTTGAGCATGGTGACAGCGTTGAGAGCATCATCGACAGATTCACGACTTAACGTTAATTTGGGATCACTTGATATTTTGAAAGGATGTTCGTAGGTCACCTTGTCATAGCGTAGTACAGCGATGCCCTTAGCGGCTAGGCCGACTGCGAGATCACGAAATGGCTTAGCGCCTCCGATGGATGAGTCACGGTTATTTGGTCCTGAGCCATGAACCAGTATCACTACTGGGAAGGGACCGCTACCTACCGGCTTTGTTAGTGTTCCAGGTAATGCGAACTTACCTTCACCTACAGTCATTTCCTCTTCTGTATAATTCGCAGGAAGATCATAATCGGGCTTCTTATAAGTAGATGGATAGGTGGGTGTTATATATAAATCGTCAATCTGGCCTTGGGTGTTCAAACGTAGTGTAATAGAGAATGGAATCTTGTCTGTCTGAATGGCGTAGGTGACATTATGATGCACCGCATTGCCGTTCTCCGTTTTAGCTGATTGGGATACGAACTTACCATAGAGTTGCTCATAATTACTCCAGAGTGTATTAAGCACCTGAGCTGGGAGAGCTGCTTTGAGTGCTGGACTCATATATTCCGTCGCTTTACTACCCTGACCCGTTTTTAATTGCGTGAGAAATAAGTCAGAGGTATTCGTAGAGTTTGAAGGAGTACCTTCTTCATCAGTAAAGATTTGTGTAATGAATTTAACCGGAACAAGAGCTTGATTACCAACAATAGTCACCTTATCTCCAATCGGAGTGGTCTGTCCGTTGACTAAGGCTTGCGTCTCCCCAACGGTGAATACCACCGTGGTTGATCCTTTGGTGAGCGTTACGGTACGTGATGCTTGTTCCCAGAATACTTTAGCTCCAAGGTTATTCGCTGCAAGACGTACAGAGGTAAGTTCGTTATCTTGGTTCGGGGATGCTGCTGTAGCTCCATTCATCGGGATGGCTAGGCTTAGGGCAAGGGTAACCGTTGCAGCAGTCTGCATAGTTATTGATTTCTTCTTCATAATTAATTCCTCCTAATAAATATATTGAAGATTAGCTAACGAGGAGTGAAGTCCCTATAACGACAGCTAGAATACCCAGTAATAAGAACCAACTCATAGGTCTGGCAAAATTGAGAGTCCAACCTACGCCCATGCGCTTCTCTACAAACAGCGAAGGATCATGGGGATTGAAATAGATCCCACCCAACTTCCAATAGGCATCATTATTATTAGTCTCCACATTGGAGGGGACGATTCTTCCACCAACACGACTGCCACCTTGCCCAGTAGTGAATGAGAGAAGTAAAGCACCTATTAGAATCATAGATACAATTGAAATACTTACGATGGATAGAATTTCTATATTAAGCGTAAACATCATATTGAGCTGAATGAAAGAGAATAATAGAATGATAAGTAATCCAGTTAAAATAATGAAAAGGGACCACCTAAGACGAAAAGTAGTATTTTGTTGAATTGATTTTTGTGGATCATTAGCATTGATTTGCTGTTTGCTTTTTAGAATCGACCAGTTAATGAACATGAACAACAGCGTCATTACGATTTGCATACAATTTAGACCTAGAAGCGTTCTGTAGGATTTATAGACACTCCTAGTCACCTGGCCGTTGAAGTCAAATTGCATAGGAAGTATTTCTGGGAATCGGTTGTAGTTAAGCAGGACAAGTGTGATGTTAGCTATAATAATAGCAAAATGAATCAGGAACCATTTGTTGGAGAAAATTAACTTTTGACGTCGAAACCCTGTGTCTATAGCGAGAATTGTTTTTTGTAGCGGAACGGATGGGGAAGAAGATTTATATTTCTTCATTTTGAGATGAAATATAATATTGATGATAGTAGAACAGATAACTAGACATACGACATAGACAAGGATAAAAGTACCTTGCTGAGCGGCATCCGTTATTATAGAAATGCTGATGAGGCTGAAGAGGAGCAAAATAGAATACATAATACTACTGATCCATACATATTTCTTGCGCATGGTGCTTAATTCATCACTGAAGTAC
>DASXLR010000110.1:0-9895 GCA_036496075.1 Paenibacillus sp.
TCAAGGTTAATAGAGTTAATTATCGCTTTACCTTGAGAGTATTGTAATCCAAGTTCAATTATATGATCGTAAGTAGAGTCAATCATGAGCGGAACTTTAACCTTCTTAGCGACTAAGGGAAGGAAGTGATTCACAGCAAAAGCCTCATCAATATCAGTATCCTGTAAATTGATATCAATAATTTGTGCTCCACCCTTAACTTGGGAACGAGCAATTTCAGAAGCTTCATCAAACTTCTCTTCTTTAATTAATCGCTTAAACTTTCTTGATCCTGATATATTCGTACGTTCACCGATCATAATCGGTCGATTATCTGGTTCTATGAACAACGCATCTACGCCTGATACAGCAGGTAAATGCTCCCCATTCATAAGTCGAGGTTCGTACTTCGAAAGTAAATCTGCCATAGCCCGAATATGTTCAGGCGTTGTACCACAACATCCACCTGCTATGTTCAGCCAACCCTGTTCTGCAAAAGCAGCCATCTTGCGCGCAAGCGATTCAGGTGACTCATGGTAATTACCATTCTCATCTGGTAGTCCAGCATTTGGGTAACAGCTGACAGCCGAATTAGATATCTCCGCAAGTGTACGAATATGATCTCTCATAAATTCTGGTCCAGTTGCACAGTTGAGACCTACTGAAATAGGTTTCAAATGCTCTAGTGATACATAGAAGGAATCGATACCTTGTCCTGCTAGAGTTGTCCCCATAGGTTCTATCGTTCCAGATATCATAATCGGTAGCTTCACACCACATTGTTTAAAAGCATTCTCAATCCCAATACTTCCGGCCTTAACATTAAGTGTGTCCTGGCTCGTCTCTAACAGCAATAGATCAGCGCCACCCTCGATTAGGGCAATCGCTTGTTCTTCATAACTATCAATTAATTGTTTAAAAGTTACTCCACCCGTTACAGATAGAGTCTTCGTTGTAGGTCCCATTGCCCCAACGACATAACGAGGTTTACTTTCCGTGCTATATTTATCAGCTGCTCTACGAGCAATTTCAGTAGCTCTAAGATTGATTTCACGAGATTTTTCAGGTATGTCATATTCAGAGAGCACAACAGCAGTTGCTCCAAATGTGTTGGTCTCAATCATATCAGCGCCAGCCTCTAGATACATCTCATGAATGCGTTCAATAATATCTGGACGAGTAAGCACCAACATTTCGTTACAACCATCCAACTCTTCACCACCGAAATCCTCGGCTGTGAGGTCTTCCTGCTGGATCATAGTACCCATAGCCCCATCCATAATGAATATCCGTTCTTTCAATGCTTCTTCTATGCTTGGTCTCTTCAACATGTATCCCCCCTGAAAACGTTAGACCTTAGTTTAACAGAATACCTATCATTAGAAAAGTCGACTTTTCAACCTTTATCCCATATGCACTGGGAGTTTATCATAAAACAACCATCGACAAAGAAAACAACCTATATTATAATACTAATTAATCCAAGTGGGAAAGAAGGGTTTTATATGGCTGAAATTGTAATTCGTAATACGAACGAACGGATAGTAGGAGAAGAAAATGTTCGTGCTTTTTTAGAGCAACAAGGGGTTATTTATGAAAGCTGGGAGACCACGAAACTGCCTGAGGAATACCAATCTAATTTTGTATTAAATGATGATCAGAAGCAAGAAATCTTAGATATCTATGATGGTGAAATTAAAGACTTGGCTGCACGCCGAGGATATAAAATCTGGGATGTCATCACGCTCTCGGATTCCACTCCGAATTTAAGTGACTTGTTGAACAAATTTGAAGAGGTCCACACGCATACTGAAGATGAAATCCGGGCCATTGTCGCGGGTAAAGGTATTTTTGTCATCAAAGGTGCTGGCGATGTAGGATATTTCGATGTTGAATTAACCGCTGGTGATGTTATTTCTGTTCCAGAGAATACAAATCACTTCTTCACTTTAATGGAGAATCGTCAAATTATTGCAGTTCGTCTCTTTGTTGAAGAGAATGGCTGGATTTCACAACCTGTAAATGATCCTGACTTCCAAAAGGCCTAGGTTAAACCCATCATTAACTTCTATAAATCTAACAATTACCCCGCTCATCCTCTCATTTAGGATAACGGGGTAATTGTTCTTTCTACACTATAACCTGCTATTCAGCTACGATAATCTCCTTCGATGGCATTGTATGCATAGCTCCAACCGTAACATGTGAAGTGATCCTATACGTTCCCGCTTGCTCAAAAGATGTCTCGATCGCATATTTCCCCTCACCCATGTGAGTTGCAGGTGTTTCGATGTGCTTACTATTTTTATCCGGTGGAGCAATTTCAATAATGACTTTATCTGCATTCGTTACTCTCATCTTCTGCTGTGTTACGACCACTTCAATTGAAATCTTCTCATTCACCTTAGCCTGCTCAGGTAAAATACTCAGGTCCGCTTCAATAGGCTTCATAGCATCATTGAAACCCATATCCATATTCGTGCGGTCATTTTTTCCACATCCAACAACGATGATCAGAAGCAATATGTACATTACAATACCAAACTTAAATTTATTTCTCATGTTGAGCCACCTCTCTATATTTCTATTTCATCGGTAAACGAATGCTACCTTGTGGGGAGGATGAAGTCATCCATCCTTGCACAATGTCTATATTATACCTAGTTTTCAATCCTAAATTGAGAGGGTTTATTCACAATATTGTGACATTTATCATATCCAAATAAAAAACCCATCCTCTAAAGCTTAATAGAGAACAGGTTAGTTACTTATTGTTTACGAAATAGGGCTCAACACCAAAATCAGTGTTTGAAAAATATAACGAGTTGATAAATGACCGCTACGCGGATGGATTGTCCTTCCGATCGCTGTTGCCCCCAATTTTTTTTTGAATATACCGCTATTTGCGGTTAAAATTCAGGGGCAAAGCGTATGCTTTCGAAGTAGCTTTCCAGTGGAAAGCTTTTAGGCGAACGCTACGCTTCTCCACGACAATTCCATCCTCTCCGCTACAATCAGCATATAATTCTATTTTCAGTAAACGCTGATTATGAATTAAAGCCCGAAATAATATCGTGTACTTGAGAAAGATGTGTGATCTCATAATCTGGCGCAATTTCGGGGTCCGGCTGTTTGTTTGTCCGGTTAATCCATACCGTCTTTATCCCAGCACTCAGTCCTCCACGAATATCCGTAGCTAACTTATCCCCTACCATTAGTACTTCATCAGATGACATATCTACGGCTGACAAAGCATGTTCAAAAATAGAAACATCTGGTTTGCCTTTACCGAAGTTACCTGATATGACAATCTGGTCAAAGAACGGAGTCAACGCTGGAACTCCATCTAACTTTTCTTGTTGCAATGCTGGACAACCATTCGTAAGTAGAAGTAATTTCACTTTACCTTGAAGTTCCTCTAACACATGCAACGTTTCGTCATACATATAGGGTCGAGATCGTCTCTCCGATCCAAATTGCTCTGATATTTCACCAGCTAAGTTCTCATCATCAATGCCTAACTTTAAAAGACCTAGCCTCCACGATTCCTTACGATATGTAGGCACAATCTTCTCTAATTGACGAAACTCTGGTTGTTCACCAGCTGTGAAGTTCCCCCACAAGCCTTCAAAAGGGTTAATACCGATCATAGAAGTGAAGGAGAATGTTTCATATGATTCATATAATGATCTGGCTTCGCTTCGGACAGCCTCCTCCAGCTGCTTAGGATCAACCCCTGTAGCAGTAGCTGCGGTCTGACAAGCGGCTGCAAAAGCTTCTTCTACACTCCGTTCGTCCCATAGCAGTGTGTCATCCAAATCAAAAAATACGGCTTTTATCGGCATACTCTTTTCCCCTCTTCTCAGTCATTTACTTTTCGAATGGAATCTTGTGAGTTGCAGCAAATTTTTCTAAACTTTCTCCCATTGCTTCTGTATTGTATCGATTTATAAGACGGCTAAATACCCAGTTACGTCCCTTCAATTGTTCGATCACTACAGAACCTGATTTCACACTAATTTTCTTAATATTTATAGCACCTACACGGGCTTCACGATTCATCCTTGTTGTATACAGGGAATCTTTATCGACACGTAAGTAAGGACGGCGCATAAAAATAATGACTCCCAGTAAAACGTATAGCCCTATTATTAGCCATTGAGGGATCACGCTTTTCTGTTCGATCTCAGTAACTTGTTCAGCTATTGTCCCAAGTAATCCATAAAATACGGCCAATACAACAAGCGTAAATGGCAACAAAATTTTACGTCCCTTAAAGATCTCACCACTCATTACTGATTTTGAACTTGAGATACTCGTAAGACCTTGCTCTTTACGTTTCTTATTCAATTGCTTCGAATTCTTCTGTACCATTCTTTCCCAAGAACGAGCCATTCTTTATCCCCCTTAATTTATACACTTTTATAAACTATTTCCTACCTGACTCAGGCGAATCATCAGTAAATTCAATCGAATCTAATTGATTGCGGAAATTGTTGCGAACATTCTGAAGATAGAGTTCACGGAGACTCGCACGTTCCTGAGTTTCTTCTTCTGTTAATCCTGTAGATGTATGCTTCTTGGCAAGCTCATTAATTCGTTGTATCAAGCTATCAATATCCATGAAATCTCCTCCATTAATGAATTACTTTCTAACTTTGCCATGATCAAAAGAGCTTGTCAAGGATTCCTCCTTTCCAAGCTCTTTCGCCTATCATTAGTATTGGGGCAGAGATAATACATCACCCGCTCGTATTCCGCTTTGAGACAATCCATTTATCTCTTTCATTTCCTTAATATACACTCGAGTATCTAAATAATCAGGCTTCTCAGATACTGCAATCTTCCAAAGTGTATCCCCTGGTTGTATAATAATGTTCTTCATCATCTCACTAGACTGATCAGATTTCCCTGAGAAAGCACTAACTGCTCCTGTACACCCTATTATTAGAAGTAACATAACTAGCAATAACTTTAGAAGCAAGGGACGAGTTATCATATCTCTCCATCTATCTCTCCATACATATGTTTGTAAATCTTTGTTGGTATCATAAATACTGCGGTAGGTACTATATTTCATCTACTTGATCATCTCCCAAACACTTGTTCTCTTAATAAATTCAATATAACACGAACACTTGTTTTATTCAATCTATTTTAGAACAATTGTTCCCCATTTATTAGAACCTACGTTTGTACGAACGGAAGTTCTATGTTATAATTCTGTCAAAGTCACTAAATGGGGTGAGAGTGTTATGTCGAAGGTATCTAGCCGACAATTGGCCATATTAGAGTTTATACGTAATGAAGTACGCTCTAAGGGATATCCGCCATCTGTGCGGGAGATCGGTGAAGCAGTTGGACTAGCTTCTAGTTCAACGGTTCATGGTCATCTTGATCGATTAGAGAAGAAAGGCTTGATTAGAAGAGATCCTACCAAGCCACGAGCTATTGAAATATTAGGACAAGAAGAATCAGATAGTAGTCATCTTTTCACTCATACAGTATCCCGTGTTCCCATGGTCGGCAAAGTTACTGCCGGTGTTCCAATTACAGCAACAGAGAATATAGAAGATTACTTCCCTCTACCTCAGCATTTCGTAGGCGAAGACAAAGTATTCATGTTATCTGTCATGGGAGACAGTATGATAGAAGCTGGTATACATAACGGAGACTTTGTTATCGTCCGCCAGCAACAGACCGCTGACAATGGAGATATTGTTGTTGCTATGACGGAAGAAGATGAAGCTACGGTCAAGACCTTTTATAAAGAGAAAGACCACATTAGACTTCAACCAGAGAACCCAACATACGAACCTTTGCGTTTGAATCATGTTACAATTCTAGGTAAAGTCATTGGACTTTTCCGCGATATCCATTGATTTCTATCGCTCTATTTAATTAAGAAACGGATACATTCCATTTTATGGGTGTATCCGTTTCTTTTTGATAGATTTTGTCCACACTGAGCGCTGTCATCTAGCATATTCTATTCTATCCATTTAAAGTAGAAAGGAGCATGTCTTATGGCTGCAGAACTTATTGTGTTATATTTACCTGCATCGAGTATCATTACGGGAACGATTACCACCAATACAACTACATCCGTTGTTCCCACTGCAAAAAGATTCGCTTCGACCGTAGTCCTAGGCAATATATCAGCAGGAACCACTACAATACCTGCCACCTCGTTTAGAGATGATACGGATACTCTTTTAACCGCTGGTGGTCTTACCATACCTTCCTTAAATGGATACTATAATCTTTACGTAAACGGTGTGTTGCAATTAGGAGGACAAAGTACACTTACTGTAATCAACCTGGTTATTAATACAGCACTTACCATAGGTGTAAGTGTCGTTGTTGAAGTTGTTAATTTCGTCTCTACTTCTACCTCCACCTCTACACACAACTTGGTCGTTTCAACAACCATTACTACATGATTTTCACATGAGGTTAATCATTCCGGTCATCCTGCTTAATATTCAGGGACTATAACACTCTTGAGTCGTACTCCCCTAATCATTGACGTTCAGTCCACGATAGAGGCATTACTCCAACTCCTCATTCGGCTCCCTCCAAAGCTCAATTCAACCCCATCATTGTTACTCAGCCAACTGAAATATGTAATTACAACATAAAAGAGGAGACACAAGCGCGACTCCTCTATATGTCCTTAAGCAGAATTGTTTTCGATATAATTACTAACAGAATAAACAATACCAGAATCGTACCTGTGGTTCCACCTACACCACCAATAGCACCCATGAGTCATTCCTCCTTTGCTTTAGACTACATCATAGCTTATGTATTATTTAGGATATAGGGGGGGCTATTCGGTAATTAGTTCATGCCCAAATGGTTCACAATTTTAGGGATAAGCAGACCGTATAGATGCTAGATTTAGTCAATCCGTTACGGATACTATTCACTTCAATAAGCCGCTCCGTGATCTTTTCTGATTCATTCATATACATGATCTCTACGATTTTTCTTATTTACTTCGCTGGCATGCTACTCACTCCATATAAGAATATTTGTTCTTATCTAAATCAAACATATATTCTATAATAAAGATGAAAAATATCCGTCACCTGATGGATATTAATGAAAGGGGAATGAAAAAGGATTAAACCCAGATAAACTTAGTAATGATTACTAGCAGGATAAACAGAACCAAAATTCCAGCAGTAGATGTAAAACCGCCACCGTATCCTCCTACAACTTCACCCATAATTAACCCTCCTTTTCAATTGCTACACCTTAGTATATGTACAAATATTTATTAGAGATTAGGTTTAATGGTAAGGAAAATCTAGCTTTGAATCATGCTCCTTGGTTTTGTCTGTTGCTCAGGAAAAGTTTCCTTACCTAAATAAAAATAAGAACTCATTGACGTTCGTTTGTTGAGCAAACATCCGTTTACTAATTATGATAAAGTCCTCTAATTAAATTGGATTTGTAATTAAGAATTCTTTCAGACTGGTTAGGGCAAGATATATTTTGGGACTGCGCCATAAGTAGCGGCGTTCATAAAAAAGAGGGAGTGAGATTATATGACTAAAAACAATGACCATAATAGAAACGGTGGTTCTGATCGCACCATCACAAATAAGGATGGCGTTGACACTGGAAAAGCTGTAGGAACCGTTGGTGGTGGTGCTGTGGGCGCCGTCGTGGGTTCCGCTTTGGGTCCTGTTGGAACCGTTGTAGGTGGCATCGTAGGCGCATCGTTAGGCAATAAAGTGGGTAAAGCTACTGAAGATAACGACAACGACACACACCGGACAGAATAAACAGGCGCTAGCAAAGATTCAGGTTTCATGCCGCGTTATTTTTCTGCTAAGGAGAAGTTTCCTTACCTAAACAAAAAAATAGAGACCACATTGGCGTTATGCCTCTGTGGTCACTTCATTGTCTTCTACATATTCAAGCAACTCAAGTAATGATTATAATTCAAGTGCCTTATACACTTTATAGCAATCTAGAAGTTAATCATTAAGATTGTTGAATCAAGGATAACAACAAGCCGGCTACACCCTTAACGTGGTGAGAACCGGCTGTTTTGTGTTCTTATCTTCTTAACGTTGTAAATCCACATTTGCTGATTGCACCCTTGGCGCTCCCCTTTTTTAAAGAAGGCCTTGGCTTTTTCTTACGTTTCTAAACCTCACGTGATAACAGTAGAAACCCTGCTGCCTATTCTAAATTATTTGCATCATTAGTAACTAGAACTCGATTAATAATGTCAACATTTATTACCTGGTAGAGGTATTTCATCAATTTTTACTACTGAATAAAGACCAAGAGCGGAACGAGTGACTGCTTTACCTTTCCAAATTGCTTCTTCTTTTGTTAACGTCTTGTATGCAGAGGATATAGAAGAAAGATCCCAAAGATAAATAACATCCTCACTCCAAACGTTAGTAACGGGTGGTTTTTTAAACAATGAATGATATAAAGATATAAAGCCCCAGGCCTATAGAGTGCACCGGCAATAGCAGCCTTAGGATCTCCAACAATGGTAGCTTGTAAATCGACGGGTACATCAATCTTCCCTGCAACTTCAATTGTTTGTTCAATGGATATTAAAAATACAGATGCACTAAATTTTGTTGTCGATTTGATGCCTAATGATGTTTTCAAACCATGTGTCACAGAGGTTGTAAAGGTATCCG
The DNA here is from genome assembly GCA_036496075.1 of Paenibacillus sp. Taxonomy (GTDB): domain Bacteria; phylum Bacillota; class Bacilli; order Paenibacillales; family Paenibacillaceae; genus Paenibacillus_AQ. The sequence continues at coordinate 8,658 of DASXLR010000110.1, forward strand.
TTGTCTTTTCATTAAAAGCAAATGTTTGAGATTGTGGTACGCTCGAATTATTCTCGATCACTTGTACTGAAGAAGCTTGTATTTCCGGTATGGAGTCAAAACTTACCGTGCTAGGGGATATGCTGACATCTTTGATTTCATACTTGTATAAGCTCTGTTTCGACTTAGAACCTTCCTTGATCATCTCGTCTTTATCCTTAACATACATGATCTGCTGAGCACGAAGGATAGCAGCGTATTGAATCGTGATTTGATCCCACATCATATCTAATGGGGAACGCGTTTCGATCTCTTCCATGATTGCTATAGTGTCATCAGGTAGGAACTTGCGGAAGAAGCCATGTGTAACAGAATTAGAATTCTTTTCTGGAGCTCCACCATCATTCCCAATAGCGTTCTTATTACCATGAGGTGTGCCCCCTCTGTTTGTGTGCATACCTTTTTCGAAGGATGCACCCATATCACGACTTCAACTATGTCGTTGCTTCCAACTCTTAACTGTGTTGAGAGAGACACCGTATTTTTCAGCAATCTCTTTATATTTCAGACCCGCCATGTAATCTTTCTCGGCTAAAACGTGATTATCAGCCACTACATTAACCATCCCCGACGTTGTGTTGTTTTGCAATAAAAAAAGCACCGGTTAGGGTGCTAGAAGTAAACATTAGCTATGCCACCAAGATTCCACAATCTGATGCGCGGTAGTAGGGTTGTAACCTCTCCCTATCAAATAAGATACTGCTGCGGCTTCTCTTAGGGCATGCTCAACCGATATTGTTTGTGCCTCTCTCAATCCATTCTGAACCCACGGTTCCACTATTTGTAATGTTTCATTCTTTAACATTTTTGGATGAGGGTAAGGGTGTGAGTATGAGTATACATTGGCAGGCTGTGGTTGATAATAGTGATTCAAAGTGAACATCTCCTTTCAAATTTACAACATACATCACCATATGCCCATACCCATGATTTTGACTCAAGTTTATTATTTTAATAAAAATGCCGCTCCCTAAGGAACGGCTAGTTGCTGTTAATTTAAGACCTCGACAGGATTTGAACCTATCTACACCATAAGGTCATAATCAAGCGAAATCATCTCAGCCTTTCTGTTTGGCTGTCAATACCATCACACTCAGCTCCTTTATGTAATATAGAAAAAGCACCCGTTAAGGATGCTTTAGTATCAATTTTTTTCATGTAGGCGCCAACTAACTCCCTAGTTTTTTTCCAAGCTGCCC
>DASXLR010000111.1:0-40430 GCA_036496075.1 Paenibacillus sp.
GTTTTCACAACCGCCCTATTCCCTCATGTCACCCGTGTCCTTGTACATAAACAAGACAGTTAACGAAGGGAACAAAAGAGGATTACTCTCTTGCATTTCTAATCGTGCTGTATACTTATATAACGTTTGCCACGATCAAAATCTGACGGAAAATTTCTTGAACTATTAGTGTTTGACGTATACGCCCCTGTATTTGTTGCATTATTAACTATAATGGGTATTAAGGCGAGGTAATGCAATGCTGTTATCAGAAATCCTCTCGTGTCTTTTGTAGAGGTGGCGGCAGTAGTGCATGTGAATATTTTTAGTCGCTCATTTCATCTACTCGTGTTCGAGTATTCATCATCGACGATTCTGTACTCAGCCGCACTCGGAGCAAAAAAGCCGAATTACTTGCTTGGGTATTTGACCATACGGCCAGTCGGTTCACCAAAGGATACAACATGCGTCGGATGTGGGCCTTTTCTCGTAAGCCTGATGCCGTAGTCGCTCTAATAAATTGAGCTTTAACGGCTGGTTTCACCGACGATTACGCGCTGATAGATAGCTGGTTCACTCAAGCTTACGTAAAATCTTTCAAAGCCTTCCAAACCATAAAAATTCAGACATTAAAGGTTCCGTTATCGTCGCCGTTCGTTTGACCAACTGATTAGCCACACAACGAGTGTATTCAATCGTTAACCAATGATAACCGAACCGTCGAAAGGGTATTCTTTCTCTTTGCCGATGAAGTCCACGATCTGGATTTTCAGACAACGCTCCAGCAACTTAAGATCGATAGTATAAATATAATAATAAAATATTTTACATATTTATTATTTTATAATATATGGTTATTTTATTGCATAAGATAGTACGAAGGTATGAAATTTTTTGTTCCTTTACTAGAACCACATAAAAAACTGATCCCAAAGCAATGAATCAGCTACTTTATTGGTGATTCTATTCTTATTTAATGCCACAAATAATATTATGCTGATTGGCACTTTTTGTAACAGTAGATGAGTAATATTTTTATGAATTAAACGAATTAAAGACGCTCCTCCGCTATACAACCGAAGAGCGCCCACTTGTTTCTACTATTAAATTACGCTACTATAACCCTCAACTAAACGTCCGACAAACTCGCTTATGTATCGAAGAAAATACTTCACAGTTTATCGTTATGGAGGCATCAAAGTTTATCGAAACCCCAACGTATCAACTTGCGTAAATTCACCGTTTCAGCTAAAGATTAGAAGGCGCTAAGTCAAGCCCATCAAGGGTTTACGAAACCTTATGCTCAATTCTAAGCTTGTCAGCAACCATCGCGATGAACTCTGAGTTCGTTGGCTTAGACTTGCTTATATTGATTGTGTAGCCGAACAGGTGGCTGATGGAGTCGATGTTGCCGCGTGTCCAGGCCACTTCAATGGCATGACGGATGGCACGCTCAACACGAGAAGGTGTTGTTTTGAATTTCTCGGCAATGGCTGGGTAGAGCGTTTTGGTGATAGCACCTAGAATTTCTATATTGTTATATACGATAGTGATGGCTTCACGCAGGTACTGATACCCTTTAATATGCGCTGGAACACCGATTTCATGTATGATGGACGTGATGTTGGCATCTAAATTTTTTCCTTTTCCTAAAGGGACTACATTGGATCTGTGATTGGACATGGACATGCTTGGTGATGTCACGTTCTGCTGACCTACAAGCTGGCGAATACGATTGGCTAGCACTTCCATATCAAATGGTTTCAAGATGTAATATGAGGCACCTAATTGTACAGCCCGTTGAGTAATGTTCTCTTGTCCAAAAGCCGTCAGCATGACAATCTTAGGTTGTGGGGATACATTCATTTCACGCAAACGCTCAAGCACACCGAGGCCATCCAAATGAGGCATAATTATATCCAAAATAAGTACATCCGGTGCCTTTCTGGATTCATTAATCATGTTGAGCACTTCCTCGCCATTGTAAGCGATTCCTGTAACAACCATATCCTCTTGCCCCGAAATATATTCTGCAAGCAAGTTCGTAAACTCTCGGTTATCATCGGCTAACAATACCTCAATTTTTTGCACTGTTTGGTTCCTCCTTAGATTTCTCTTGTTATTTGGTGTTCATACCCATATCCTCATTTCATCTGCATGACATAGTTTTCGACATAGAAAATGAAATCCCTTCTGTCGAATATTATTTTTGTTTATTTTTTTACAGTTTTAATTTATAATAAATATTTTTTTTCATTGTTAGACCTTTTTCTTGTAATAATGACAAAAAACAAATAAAAAAATCCTAAGGCTAACTCGCCTTAAGATTTTTTGGTTCTGCATTTTTGGCCATTATTCCTGAGTCCTGTAACATCCATTCAATGAAACATCCATACCCTGACTTCGGATCATTCACGAATACATGCGTTACAGCACCTATTAATTTGCCATCTTGGATAATCGGACTACCGCTCATACCTTGTACGATTCCACCTGTCTTGCTCAACAATTTTGGATCTGTAATCTTAAGTACAAGTCCCTTAGTTGCTGGGCTGTCCTGACGTGCCACATGAACAATACTGACATTGAAGCGTTCCACGTGTTGACCATCTACAACCGTTAATATTTCTGCGGGTCCTTCTTTTACATCTTCTGCAAAAGCAATAGGTATTGGCTTATTGTAAAGACCATGCTCAGGATTCTGTGACATTTTACCGAATATACCGAAGTGGGTATTATTCTCGATGTTACCTAGAATATTACTTTCTTTTAGGAAATGCGCTCTCTTTTCACCGGGCTCGCCTTCTTGGCTTTTGGAAATAGACGTAACGTTCGATTGAACAATTTGACCACTTCCAACAACGATGGGCGTCTGGGTATTCATATCCGTTATAACATGTCCTAATGCGCCATATACGCCTTGATCAGGGGCATAGAAAGTAAGCGTCCCTACACCTGCAGCAGAATCACGGATATAGAGCCCTAGCCGCCAAGATTTTTCTTCACTATCATAAGCAGGTGTTAACTTTGTAGTCAGACTTTTATCTCCTCTTTTGAAGGAAATTTTGAGATCTTGTTTCCTCTTTCCCGCCTCCTCCACCATCTTAGCTATCTTGCTGATATCAGTAAGTGGAACTCCATCCATATGAGTCATCAAATCCCCTAACTGAATACCTGCAAGTTCGCCTGGAGATACACGGGTATCTTGCTGCGCCTTGACTAAATGATGCCCTACCACTAAAATTCCTGCCGACTTCACTTTGACACCAATCGTTTGTCCACCTGGAATCACCTTCAAACCAGGTACAACTTGAATTCGTACCGTCTTGAATGGAATGGTACCGAATAATTTCAGCGTCAGTTTTGCTTTGCCACTGTTCTGAGGGCTTAGCTTCAAAGGGTGACTCGGAGATACTTGCATTGTTGCATTAGCTGAGCCATTGAGCTGAAGCACATCAGGCCTATCCACAGATGCTTGGGAGTATACTGGAACCGCGAGCTGAAACTGAGAAGTATGATCGGTAAACATTCTCAGATCATTCGGCATAGCCGCATAACTTTTCACGGGTTCACTTGTGCCAAGAAAACATAAAAGAAAGGCAGTTAAAAGACCAAACAATTTCTTCCTGAGGTTGGAGTTCAAGTGGCTGTCACACTCCCTTATGCTTCTTTCGCTTGACGAAAGGTGGTCGCCAATTGCGTACCTTTAAGATAACCCCGCCCTCAGGCTTTTATTACTGTCAATCATTACTCCGAATCCTCATCTGACAGCTTTTCTCGCCTCTGCCAGCTTCAACATTTCTTGAGCATGATGGAGTGTCTTTTCAGTAATTTCTACCCCGCCAAGCATCCGTGCGAGTTCTTCAATTCTTCCCTGCTCAGATAAAGATTCCACACGGGTCATTGTACGACCATTCGTGATATTCTTCTCAATTAAATATTGATGATCCGCCATACAAGCCACTTGTGGTAAGTGAGTTATTGAGAAAACTTGGCAGGAATCAGATAATTTGAACAGCTTCTCAGCAATCGATTGTGCGGCTCTGCCACTTACCCCTGTATCCACTTCATCAAATATAAGGACAGGTATGCGATCGTGACGCGCAAATATACTCTTCATAGCCAGCATAATTCTTGATAACTCCCCACCTGATGCAATTTTACCGAGCGGTCTTAAAGGTTCGCCAGGGTTCGGTGAAATCATGAATTCTACATTATCAATACCTTGTTTCGTCAATCTCACCTTATGCCCAGCTACATCATATCCCCTTGAATCTTCGAGTAATTCGAGCTTAACTTGTAATGAAGTACGTTCCATTTGAAGGTCCTTTAACTCCCCTTCGACTTGTGTAGCTAGATCAGCCGAACACTGTTTACGTGCTTCACTCAGTTCATGTGCAGATTGAAGTAAACTTACCAGCATCCCATCACGTTGTCGCTGTAGCTCTTCCAAACGCTCATCTTTATGTTCAAGCAGATCACTTTCCTGCTTAATGTTCTCATAATAAGATAGAATTTGTTCAATACTATCCCCATATTTCCGCTTTAGGGTAATAATCATATCTAGTCTTTGCTCAATCTCTTCTAAACGTTCAGGGTTAAATTCAATGTTTTCTCGATAATCCCTTAATTGAAACGTTGCATCCTCTAACTGAAAATAAGCATTCTGTAACTGATCTAGAATAGGCTTAAGCCCTTTTTCATCAAACCCAGCAACATCCTTCAGAACAGAAATAGCTGTACTTATCGAACTGATTCCACTTTTACCATATAAAATATCATATGAGCCTGAAACGGAGTCCATCATTTTCTCACTAGATGATAGCTTCACCCTTTCTTCGGCTAACCATTCATCTTCTTCTAATTTTAATTGTGCAGATGAAATTTCTTCAAGTTGAAAACGATAAAGATCTAACATTTGATATGCTTTTTGACTTGTGCTTTGCAGATCTCTTAGTTCTTTTTCCACTTTAGCAAAAGCGGAATACTTTTCTTTGTATTGCTGTTTAATCGATCCTATAATGTGCTCTCCATATGTATCGAGCAAATGAAGATGCCGATCCGGTTTGAGCAAGCTTTGATGTTCATGCTGACCATGAATGTTGACCAACAATTCCCCGACCTCACGTAGCATGCTTAAATTAACAAGTTGTCCATTAATACGAGATGTACTCTTACCTGTAGCTGTAATTTCGCGTCTGATCACTAAATGTTCATCGTGATTACCTTCAATACCAATTCTAACTAACGCATCCCACACTGGATGACCCTGCCCCAGTTCAAACAGAGCCTCAATTTCAGCTTTGTCACAGTCATAGCGGATTAAATCGGCGGAACCCCTGCCACCAGCCAACAGTCCCAGTGCATCGATTATAATCGACTTACCTGCACCCGTTTCTCCCGTAAGAACATGAAAACCGGGATGAAAATGTACATCGACAGCTTCTACGACCGCTAAATTTCGAATAGCTAATGTTACGAGCATGAATGATTCGCCTCCGGCCGCTTTAATGTCTTATGAAATGAACCCCATAATTTGTTTCACTATAAATACACTATCCTCTTCTTCACGACAAATCATTAATATCGTATCATCCCCACAAATCGTACCCATCGTCTGATTCCATTCCATATTATCAAGCAGAACCGCTACGGAATTAGCTGTACCTGGTAAGCATTTGATCACAACCAAATTATTCGTATAGTCAATATGGACGAAATTATCCACAAGGGCTCGTTTCAACTTCTGAATAGGATTATAACGTTGGTCTGTAGGTAGCGAATATTTATATTTCCCATCATCCATCGGCACTTTAATTAACAGTAGCTCCTTAATATCCCGAGATACCGTTGCTTGTGTAACCTGAAATCCCGCTTGTCTTAAATTCTCCACGAGCTCATCCTGTGTTTCAATATCCTGATGTGTAATAATTTCACGTATTTTAATATGTCTTTGACCCTTCATAGTTGCCTCCTGAAATATGCTCGTATTTATTCATCCTTGCCTTTCCATTCTTCCTCATCCCAATCGAACTGAATCTGACGAATATCTCGATTCGTAACATCTAAGTACAATACACCCCTACAATCCGGATAGAACAAAAAATAAGGTAACAAATAATTCCTTATTCCGCTTCCCGTCCACTCAAGCGGCTTACGAAGACGTGCCATCTTAACTAGGTAAATGTCACCATTTTCTCCTGACACAACATAATCAATAAATAGTCGGCTTTGATAACTATCATCGTCCACTTCGAAATACAGTGGAATTTTGACTCGGCCCCCTAACACTTCATAACCGGCATTGTGCAATAGCTCTACGGCAGGATGATCAGGTATGTAATCATTCATTGGTATTTCTAATCCTCGTGTGAATGATGAATTTAAGAGCCAATTCTTGATGAGGTAGACTACACCCACAATGAGAAGAATGCCTATCAGAGCCATAACAATAACGTCAGCCCGCCCCTCCATCCATATCACCTCGTGATTGTATTCGTGAATCTTGAAATAAACTCCTTTTTTTCAGTAAAAGAAACCCATCTACTTAGATGAGTTTCCTTTAAACGTGTATGTTGCATCTTTAACGACACCGTCAACAAGGTCCTTGAAATTCTGACTATCCTTGGGGAGAGATGCTTCATCATTCGTATCCAGTCCCCAGTGGGCAAGAAACTCAATGTTTCCTTCTCCACCAGTAATTGGAGAGAACGTTAGCCCTTGAAGATGGAAACCTAACTCTTGTGCAAAAGTCAGTACCGTCATCAATACATCACGATGTACTGCTGAATCACGAACCACACCCGATTTACCGACTTTATCTCTTCCAGCTTCAAATTGTGGCTTAATCAGAGCTACGACATGAGCTGGTTTATCCAAGAGCGCGATAAGAGGTGGTAAAATAATTCTAAGGGATATGAATGAAACATCAATGCTCGCAAAATTCGGTACAGGTCCTTGCAGATCTTGCGGAGTCACATAACGAAAGTTCGTTCTTTCCATGACCGTCACACGCTCGTCATTACGTAGAGACCAATCTAATTGATTGTATCCTACATCAATAGCATAAACATGCTTAGCACCATGTTGAAGTGCACAATCTGTGAATCCGCCAGTAGATGAGCCTATATCAAGCATAACAACATCATCCATCTCAATTCCAAAAGAAGTGAGCGCTTTTTTTAGCTTCAAGCCTCCACGACCTACGTAAGGATGAACTGCGCCTTTGACTCTAATCTCAACATCTCTTGGAACCTTCATCCCCGGCTTCTCAATCCGCTCTTCAGCAGCAAATACAAGCCCTGCCATAATCGCTGCTTTGGCTTTCTCCCGGCTATCATAGAGCCCCTGTTCCACAAGCAGGACATCAATTCGTTCTTTTTCCATTTCATTCACCTAATTCTGTATTTACGCCTTATGACGGAAAGCTACTTTTGCCATATTCGTATGGATGGAGCGCCATGAGGCTACGAATCTCAGAGCATACTGCAACAGCAGTCAGCCCCGTCTCCTCACGTTGTTCCTTGATACTTCCGTGCTCTATAAATAAGTCAGGAATACCCATTAAAGATACCGAAACATCAAATATATGCTGTTTACTATAGAACTCTAATACCGCACTACCTAAACTACCTGCTTCACTTGCCTCTTCAAGAACAATCATGTTTGTTTTGGATTTGGCGAGTGCATGTAGCATATTCTCATCAACAGGCTTCATGAAACGAGCATTAACCACGTGTAGCGATATGCCTTCACGCTTCAACAGCTCCGCTGCTTCTAAAGCTACCTGAACCATTGGACCCGAAGCAAGCACTGCATATCCTTCACCTTCTCGTACCGTTTCCCATGTCCCAATTGGAATGGGTATCAACGTCTCATCCATGGGTACTCCAAGACCATTGATACGAGGATAGCGATATGCAATCGGTCCATCGTTGTATTCTAGAGCCGTAAGCATCATATGGCGAAGCTCATTCTCATCTTTAGGCATCATGAGTACCATATTTGGGATATGGCGCATAAAAGCTATATCATAAACACCCTGATGTGTCTCTCCATCTGCCCCGACAAAGCCAGCACGGTCAATCGCAAACATGACATTGGCATTATGGCGACATATATCATGGACTATCTGATCATAAGCACGCTGCATAAATGTAGAATACACTGCAAATACAGGCTTCATACCCTCCATTGCCAATGCAGCACACATTGTTGCTGCATGTTGTTCTGCGATCCCAACATCAATCATGCGCTCAGGGAATTTCAGACTAAAGGGAACTAACCCTGATCCTCCAGGCATGGCAGGTGTTACCGCAACAATTCTTGGATCCTTGTCTGCAAGTTCAATTAACGTTTGAGAAAACACGTCAGTATACATGGGGTTACCCACTGATTTCAGCACTTGACCAGATTCCATCTTATAAGGAGTAATGCCGTGCCATTTATACGAATCCGCTTCAGCTGGCTTGTAGCCTTTGCCCTTTGTTGTTAGTACATGAACAAATACAGGGCCGTCTACATTATCCGCTTGTTGGAACGTTTCAATCAATTTCTGAAGATCATGACCATCCACAGGTCCCAGATAAGTGAACCCCAGTTCTTCAAACAGAACACCAGGTACAACCATATATTTCAGGCTATCCTTCATCTTCTCTACTGTCTTAGCTAACTTACCACCGATAGCAGGGATTTTCTTGAGTAACAACTCAACTTCATCCTTAGCTCGCAAATAAAAACGATCTGACCGTAGTTTACTCAGGTAATTATGCATTGCACCCACATTCGGTGCTATAGACATTTCATTGTCGTTAAGAACGACCATCAGCTTCTTCTGTTCATGACCAATATGATTAAGAGCTTCAAAAGCCATACCGCCCGTTAAAGCGCCATCTCCGATTAAAGCAACAACTTTATTGTCTTCACCCTTAAGATCTCTCGCTAGAGCCATACCCATGGCAGCTGATAATGAGGTACTACTGTGACCCGCTTCCCAGACATCATGCTCACTCTCGGATATTTTCACGAATCCACATAATCCTTTATATTTACGCAATGTATCGAAACGATCCATACGACCTGTCAGTATTTTGTGAACATACGCTTGATGTCCTACATCAAATAAAAACTTATCCTTTGGGCTGTTATAACAATAATGCAAGGCAAGAGTGAGTTCCACCACTCCCAAATTTGATGCGAGATGCCCTCCTGTGACAGACAGCTTCTCAATCAGGAACTGACGGATTTCGGCCGCCAGAGATGACAGCTCATCAACCGATAGTGATTTCAATTGTCCTGGCTGTTTAATTTGTGGAAGTAGCACTAGGATCTCCCCACTTTTCTTCTAGGATTGTGATAATATTCAAGATCTCATTCATCATCATTTCATTTGTTCGTAGTCCAAACCCTTAATTCAATCTATATAATTATATCACATATGATCCCAATTCATAAACTTTAGGTCTTTAGTGGTCTCTATTCATCAAGTAATCAGCAATTTCAAGTAACCGTTGGGGATTATCAAATCCAGCATCACAAATTGTTTTTTTCGCTTGATTCGTCAATTGTTCCACTTGTTTTTTGGAAGCGTCCAATCCGATGAAATAGGGATAGGTCACCTTCTCCTGTTTAACATCACTCTGAACTTTCTTACCAAGCTTGGTCTCGTCTCCGATCAGGTCTAATATATCATCTTGAATCTGGAAAGCCAGTCCAATATTATGCCCAAATAGACGCAGTGCCTCAAGCTTAGCTCCATCCGCTCCAGCAATACGACCCCCAGCAAGTAATGAGAATATAATCAGATCACTTGTTTTGTGAAGATGAATGTACTCCAGTTGAGATAGATCAGTGAGTCCTTGTTCTCCTTCCATGTCGGCAACTTGTCCACCCACCATGCCTCGTGGACCCGACATTTCGGATAAATCTTCTACAATAGATAACACTCGATCCGCAGGTATACCATGCTTGCGAGAGATCTTCACTAACATATAGAATGCATGAGTTAAAAGGCCATCCCCTGCCAGAATTGCCATAGCTTCACCATATATTTTATGATTCGTCAGCTTACCGCGGCGATAATCATCATTATCCATTGCGGGTAAGTCATCATGAATCAATGAATACGTATGTACCATTTCAACGGAACAAGCCGCCTCAAGGGCAGCTTCCTTATTTCCTCCAAGAGCTTCACAAGCCGCAATCACAAGGATGGGCCGCAGTTTCTTCCCACCGGCAAGAAGCGAGTAAGTCATAGATTCCTTTAACGTCGTTGGAACATCCCACTGGGATGGAAGGATATCCGACAATGCGGTAGTAACCCTATCACCAATTTCAGCAATATATTGTTCAAAAGAAGGCTGATTACTCAAGGGCTTCACCCCCGTCAACTGGAGCACCGAAAGGCTTCTTCCGAAGCTCGCCATCTTCTTCCACGATCATTTCAATTTTGTGCTCAACCTGCTCCAACTTTTTGCTACATAGCTGGGATAGCCCCATCCCTTTTTGAAATAATTCTATAGCCTTCTCTAGAGGGACATCTCCGTGCTCAAGTTCGCCCACAATTTCTTCTAGCTGACTCATTGCGTCCTCGAAATTAAGCTCAATTTCCTTTGCCTTCGCCATGACCTTGCTCTTCCTCCTTTATCGCCCACACCTGACAGTCAAGTTGTCCATCGTTTACTTTTATCTTCATCAAATCTCCAAGTTGTACATCCTTGACGGATTTAATTAAATGTTGTTCCTGTTCATCATAGATAAGACTGTATCCCCTAGACATAACCTTCAGAGGACTCAAAGCATCAAGCTGTCTCATAGCTGAACCTAATTGCGACTTATTATTCTTGATAATAGATTGCATAGCCAATTGAAGCTGACGATGGCTTGACTCACCAGTCTTTTTTGCCGCAGCAATTTGGTCCTTCGGGTTGAATCGTAAGAGGCTATGATGAACTCGCGATTGCTGTTCACGATTAAGCTTCACCCGCGACTGCATCGAACGAGTAAGTTGCTGATGTAATCTATCCAAGCGCTCAGCATGCTGTAGCACGGATCTCTTCGGATACACAAGAACAGAAGAGCGCTGCAATGAACTAAGACGCTCACGATCACGTTGAACGCGCTGTCTGAGGGCTTGTCTTAATTGGCGTTGACGTTGCTGTATCTGATTATGAATCTCAGATGCAACGGGTACAGCCAGCTCAGCAGCAGCCGTTGGCGTCGCCGCCCGAAGATCGCTTACGAAGTCCGCAATCGTAAAGTCCGTCTCATGACCCACAGCTGATATAATCGGAATTCTTGATCTATACATCGCTTTTGCCACAATTTCCTCATTAAAAGCCCATAATTCTTCTAAGGAGCCGCCACCTCTACCCACGATTAACACATCAGCTTCCGCTAATTTATTCATGGCCGTGATTGCCTTCACAATAGAGGGCGCAGCACCTTTTCCTTGCACTAGCACAGGATAAAGAATGATGTTCACCTGCGGATATCGACGCTGCAAAGTGATCATAATATCGCGCACTGCAGCACCCGTTGGTGATGTAATGACACCTATAGTCTTAGGATAGGCTGGGAGAGTCTGCTTATGTTCAGATGCAAACAAACCTTCCTCCTCTAGCTTTTTCTTAAGTTGCTCATAAGCGAGATAGAGACTTCCTATACCGTCAGGTTGCATATGGTTCGCATAGAATTGATACTGCCCATCACGCTCATAGACGGTAACATTTCCTCTTGCAATAACCATTGCACCTTCTTTAGGGATAAAGGGAAGCTTTTGGTTGTGTGAACCAAACATGATAGCACGAATTCGGCTGCTCTCATCTTTAAGTGTGAAATACATATGTCCGCTTGCGTGGTGAGTGAAATTGGATATTTCACCCCGAATCCATACATCAGATAACACCACATCCGAATCTAACTTCATTCGGATATAGCGATTCAAATCTTTAATAGATAATACTTTTTGCTGTTCCATGGAATCTCCCTTTATGCCAATCCGTGGTGCCGTTTGGCGGCTATCAGCGTATTTTGCATTAACATCGTTATCGTCATGGGACCCACGCCTCCAGGTACAGGTGTAATCGGACCTGCTACTTCTTTTACACTCTCGAAATCAACATCCCCAGCAAGCTTACCATTCGGAAGACGATTCATACCTACATCAATGACAACAGCACCTGGCTTCACGAAGCTGGCATCAATAAAGTTAGCTCGTCCGATCGCAACAACCAGAATATCCGCTTGGCGAGCAATTTCAGCCATATTAGCTGTACGAGAATGACACATTGTAACCGTTGCATTCTCACGCTGTAGTAATAGCGATACCGGCTTACCCACAATGTTACTACGTCCAATGACAACAGCATGCTTACCTGACATTTCAACGCCAGCACGCTTGATTAATTCAATGACACCTGCGGGTGTACAAGGTAGAAGACTATCGCCCCCAATAACAAGATTACCCACATTGATCGGATGAAAACCATCCACATCTTTTTCTACAGCTATGGCATTAATAATGGCTTTCTCTTCAATGTGACTTGGAAGGGGAAGTTGAACCAGAATACCGTTAATATTAGCTTGAGCATTTAGCTTGTCTACAAGCGCTATCAGCTCTTTTTGGGATGTCTGCGCATCTAAACGATGAACCTCAGAGTAATATCCTAAATCATGACATGCCTTCTCTTTATTCCGTACATAGACTTGAGAAGCAGGGTCTTCGCCCACCAATACAACCGCTAGCCCAGGAACAACGCCTTGTCCAGCAAGTTCTTTCACCACCGTAGCGATACCACCACGAATTTCATCAGATACCTGTTTTCCGCTAATGATTGTTGCTGTCATGATATTCTCTCCCTTGAATTCCTAATTTATTGTAGGTTGGATTAATGACGTTGCTCTTTAAGTTGCTCCAAGTCTTTAATCATGTTTCCTAGCACACCATTAACGAATTTACCAGAATCTTCGGTACCGAAATGCTTAGCAAGATCAATAGCCTCATTGACAACCACTTTAGCCGGTACATCATCTTCGTATACCATCTCAAAAGTAGCTAACCGAAGCACTTGGCGATCAACACGCGACAACCGACTGATTTGCCATCCGACCAGATAATGACCCAATAATTCATCTATTGCGACTTTGTGGGTCCATGTTCCATTCACAAGCCCCAATACATATTCCTTCAACTTAATCTCATCTTTAATGACACGATCCGTCTCATTCTCTTCCGAAGCTTCTTCAAGCAACGTTGACACTGCAATTTCACTATCCACCAGGTTCATTTCCATTTGGTACAAGCTTTGCACCACGATCTCTCTTGCTATACGTCTTTTCATTATTATTCTCGTTCCTCCTGAGACTTCTTAAATTGCATTTATTGTTTCTATTATGAATCAAGGATAACCCTATTCACTTACATTTGTACAAAAAAACCCTAGATTACTTTCTTCCAAAAAATGGGCGTCAAGAATTGCAGCTCTTTTTCCGGAGAAAGCATATCATAGGGTTCACTTAAATGGACGCCAACCTGAAGACAACCATTGTCCAATTTCTCTCCAATGTACGAGAGCTCCTTGACTCAGGTCTTTCCTCTTCCCGAAGGTATATCCAATGAACACAAGCAATGCAAAGAACAACATATTCCAAAAGCCAGCTATCAAATATATAAAACCGAATAAAATACCACTGGCGACGCCAACGATTCGTCCCCTGTGACTCTCCCACATTTCTTTCCAAAACATCGGGAAACTCACCTCTATTCTACTCTACTCTTAAAACTTGGTGCTGCCTGCGCAACATTCGCAATATATACAGAGACGTTCGCTACGGGAATACCTGTAGTTTCTTGTAGATAATCATGAACCTGCTTCTGAACATCAGAGGTCATGACCGGAATTGAAAGATCTCCCTCCACAATCGCACGGATGGTAATATCAATTCCTGATTGCGTTACTCTAACTCGCGCTTTCAGATCGCGGACTCCTCGTACTTTGGAGGCTGCCTTCAAGCATAAATTTTCAATGGTCTCAACTGAGATTTGAATCTCACCGTATTCTGTACGTTGATCGATAGAAGGAACAGCGTTACGATCACGACGAATAGAAATATAGAAGAATCGAACACTAAGTAGGAATAGAACAGCCAACACGATAATCGAGGTAGTAAAAACGGTCTGATTATCAGCATCAATCTCATTAAATGGCGCAACACCACTTAGTAGGAGAATGGCTAATACAGATAGTACTGCGACAATCAAACTATATAAAAATAGCAAGAGTCTGTCCAATAATTTAGCCACAAACAATCCAGCTCCTTAAATTATAGTAAACCCTCGACAGGTTATGTCGGGGGTTTGTATCTAGATAGATTGAACTAAAGTTTGTGCCCCATGTTCTATAGATTCTAAGGGAATCAAGAATATAAGTGTTCGTCTTTCGTTCATTCTATCTAGTTTCCGTTATTTAACACGCTGGCTGAACTCAACTTCATCCATCTTCTCTACACTCTTGAAATGTACATCATGAATATGCACATTCACTTCAATCACTGTAAGTCCGGTCATCGTCTCAATCGAGCGCTTAACGTTGCGCTGAATTTCCGTCGCTACTTCTGGCAAGCGGTTTCCATACTCAACGATAACAGATACGTCGATTGCTGCTTCTCTTTGCCCCACTTCTACCTTTACGCCTTTGGATAGATTCTTTCGACCCAAAAGCTCCGCAATACCACCTGCAAATCCTCCGCTCATTCCAGCCACGCCCTTGACTTCCACAGTCGCTAATCCAGCGATGACTTCAATGACCTCAGGTGCAATTTGAATCTCACCGATTTCCGTTCTTTCAGACTCAGTCGGTAATAAACTCATAATGAACTCAACACCTTTCAAGTGAATTTCTTAATTACGAAATATGATTACGCAACATTTGAACAAGAATTCCTTTTTTATTAAATCTACTATATCATTTAGATAGCACTAAAACAAACGTCGATCAGGGGTTCAGATCTCGTTCTCTTCAAGAAATTTGATGTCGAAATCCCCTTCAATAAACGTTGGGTGATTCAACAATTTCTGATGAAATGGAATCGTAGTATGAATCCCTTCAACAGCAAATTCAGATAGCGCACGTTTCATCTTCGCAATAGCTTCCGACCGTGTAGGAGCCCATACAATAAGCTTCGCTATCATAGAATCATAGTAGGGTGGTATCGTATACCCTTGATAAGCTGCACTATCTACACGTACACCCGGTCCTCCCGGTGGTAAATAGAATTGAATTTTACCCGGTGCTGGCATAAAGTTCTTATCTGGGTCCTCAGCATTAATACGACATTCAATAGCGACTCCACGAATCTCAATCTCTTCTTGTGTGAATGAAAGAGAATTCCCTTCTGCCACAGAGATCATTTCCTTAATCAAATCCACACTGGTTACCATTTCAGTTACTGGATGCTCAACCTGAATACGGGTGTTCATTTCCATGAAATAGAACTGATCATCGGCTCCAAGCAAAAACTCAAGCGTTCCTGCACCAGAATAATGTACTGACTTCGCAGCCCGTACAGCAGCTTCCCCCATACGCTCACGAATTTCAGGTGATAGGACTGGGCACGGTGCTTCCTCAAGCAACTTCTGTCTACGACGCTGAATGGAGCAATCCCGCTCACCTAAATGAACAACGTGTCCGTATTTATCAGCTATGATCTGAATTTCTACATGCTTCATACCTGTCAAATATTTCTCTAGATACACACCTGCGTTACCGAAGGCTTTCTGAGCTTCTTGCTGTGCTGCGGTGATCTGCTTAACGAGTGCATCCTCATCATCAGCAATACGAATCCCTTTTCCTCCGCCGCCAGCCGTTGCCTTAATAATTAAGGGATAACCAATATCACGGCCGATCATAACTGCTTCTTCTAGACTATCTACGATACCATCTGAACCGGGTATAATGGGTACTCCCGCTTCTTTCATCGTCATCTTAGCCACTGATTTGTCACCCATTTTGGTAATCGCATCTGCGGAAGGGCCGATAAAAGTAATGTTGCATGATTCACAGATTTCAGCGAAATCAGCATTTTCAGCCAAGAAACCATACCCTGGATGAATAGCATCGCACTCTGTTAGTGTCGCAACACTCATAATGTTCGTGATATTTAAGTAGCTGTCTTTAGATAATGTTGGACCAATACAATAGGCTTCATCCGCTAAGCGGACATGTAAAGAGTCTTTATCAGGTTCTGAATAGACCGCAACCGTTGATATATCAAGTTCACGACAAGCCCGGATAATACGAACCGCAATCTCCCCTCGGTTCGCAATGAGCACTTTATGAAATTTCATTGCTGGTATCCTCCTCAAAAGTCTTCCAACGGAAAACTTACTTCGTACAAACACTTTTACTTAAGCATTTCATCTTTACTCTGCTCTCACCAAGAAAAGAGGTTGGCCGAACTCTACCAGTTGACCGTTCTCGACTAGAACTTCAACAATTTCGCCGTTCACTTCCGCTTCCAATTCGTTCATTAGCTTCATAGCTTCAATAATACAAACTGTAGTCTTCCCTTTGACCTTGTCACTAACACTAACAAATGGAGCATCGTCAGGAGAAGCAGATCTGTAGAAAGTTCCCACCATAGGAGATACAATTTTATGTAGTGAAGATGATAAGTCTGTTACTTCAGGCAAGTTGCCTGAATTCAAATCACTAATCGCAGGATTCGATGATTGCTGAACATGTAAAGGGGCTGCCTGATATGACTGTGGGATGGACGATTGAAAGTTTACAATTTCAGTTTTCCCTGGTTTACGAATAGATAGACGTGTGCCTTCGGATTCGATCTCCAACTCATGGACGGAGGTCTCATCTACTAACTTTATCAATTCCTTAATCTCACTCAACTTAAACATTCTAGATTCACTCCTTCAGCTTTCAAAAAACCATACTTAGTGCAATTTATACACATAACGTTATGTATTATATCACAAACCGAAGAAATGGAAAGAGTCCAAGATACTCCCGAACTCTTTACCCTTCATTCTATATTAAGGAGTGACATACTGTACACTGACCTTATCTTGTGAAACATTCAGTTCTTTCATCACTAAATCGACAATATTTACAGCTTGTTTCACGTCTAGTTTATCACTTAATACGAGAACTTTGTAATGATCTTCTTCCTCTTTCACAACCGCACCACCGTATTGCTGATGAAGCTCTTCTTCGATACCCGTTATTTTCGTTTCTTTCTCTTCGAGACTTCTGAGTTGATCATTTGCTTTCGCACTTGTCTCTGGATCATTGTTATTCATATCGTTGATTGTAGCATAAAGATCAGTCTGTTCTTTCTGGCTAGACTGGACACGATCCAGTCTGTAAGAATCAAGTAGACTACTGCTAGAGGCCGCTTGAGTGGTAACCTCTTTTAGAATTTCCTCATCATTTTTGTCCTTCTTATCAGGAATACCTACCGAAGCCGTCTTATCCGTTACTGGTTTATCTGTAACTGCTTTATCTTTTGCTGACTTGTCTTCCTTAGCGCCCACATCGGTTGTTTCCTTCGTTTTAGTATCCGTTGTGGAGGCTGTTGCTTCAGGCTCCTCAGGAGTTACTGTGCTATTCACTGTACCGTCTGTTACTACCTCTGTAACAACGACTTCGTTTCCACCATCCTTTTGATCTACAACCTGCTGACTGTCCGCTACAGGCATGGTCGAAGATCCTGAATCTTCTGTAAACAGATAGTACGCTGAGAGAACCACCATTAAACTCAACATGGACACCAACCAAATTGTTTGTCTTTTATTATTCATTACGAACTTCCTCCTTCGTTTTGTACATAAATGGATGAATGATTATTCCTGTTTACGAGGCACGACTGAAATACGAAACCCCGCCACATTTAGACCTTTTTCGACGGCGTTTACTATCAAATTTCGAACAACTTCATTCTCAGCCCCTTTAGCTACAATCAACACACCACGAATTTGCGGCTTCACTTTTTTCGTGATAATAGGAGTCTCACTACCTGAAGATTCGTACGTTACGATTTCCCCATCTCGTGTATATTGGGTGGTATGCCGGTTGCCACCATTAGCGTCAACTTCCTCCGTCTTCTGTTGAGAATCCTTCACATTCCGCTGAATGACAATCTCCTCTGTTGAATCCACAGTGACTAACACATCTACTGTCCCTACACCTACTATTTTCTCTAATATTTCCTTGATCTTATTTTCAAAGGCCTCTTCTATCCCACTAAAGGAATCGGTTTGCGTATTGGTATTTTGGAACGTTTCCTGAGCCGCTGTTGATGTTGGTGGTTCTCTCCCTGTATTCTCATTATCAATCTTCTTCACATTGACGAATGAGCTAAATAACACAATAGCTACGCCTACCAAACCTAAAATAATGAGCCATCGAAAAGCTGAAATTCGTTTGGCCCCACCCGGTCCCCCACCAATCCATTGCTCTGCTTTTTTTAACCAATTCCCCAAATTCACTCACCCCCTTCATATTTTGTCATCTCCCTGCTCACCTTGGACCACAATTTGATTCGCTTCAAGATTCCATTCAGTCATCAGAATTTTTCTTATATGATCAGAACTTTCTGCTAGCTGACCGGATACCTCCGTAGCTTCAAGCTCTTGATTGTCTTCCTTATTGGATTCCACATCTTCAGGTAACGAGGTATTCACCTCAACTTTAATTTCGTCTATTGGAGCTACTGAAATATTCTCGATTGCTTCTTCGCTTACTTCTCTTTGCTCTAGTTGGCTAGAAGGTTGTAACGTAACGTCTACTGAGGTGATAGCAGGCACCTGCTCATTGGCGTCTTTCTCAGAAGGGAGTAACGCAAGCATCACCGTCACCTCCTTGACCTGATTCCCTGTTTTATTCCGAATCTGCTCCTTCATCTGCCGCGCAACCTCTTCTCCAGCCCATTGCAGACTTTGGCTCTGCTGATTATGCTTTATCTGCTCACCTTGAACCAGAATTTGCTCCAGACTCTTCTCGTTCTTTGCCCCAAGTTGTCCAGTATCACTTTCTTGCTTGAGTAAGGCCAGATTCAATTTATCGGCAGGCGAGTCTGTGAGTAAGCTGATCATAGGCCTCAGTAATGTAAACAGGATGAGTAGACTTAGTACCAGCTTGACATATCGCTCCATTGAGCGACTTGGCAGGATCAGATCTACGAATATTGCTAGGAGGACAATCATAATCACTTCTCTCATCCAACCGCCAAGCCAAGTCATATCAAGCTCTCCTCCTCACCTCATCATGACCGTTACGTTTCCAGCCATTAACAGAATGGTTATCGCTAGAAAGAACATTAATCCTACAACTGCCATGGCCGAAAATACGTAAATCATGCTCTTACCAATCGTTTGCAGACAAGTCACGATAGGAGTATCGCCAAGGGGTTGCATGATGGCAGCGGCTACTTGATAGATCAGAGCTAGTGTTAATATCTTGATCGCAGGAAAGGCACAAATAAAAATGATGATAATGACTCCCGCTAAACCAATTGAATTCTTAACAAGCACGGATGCTGATATGACGGTATCCGTAGCATCTGCGAACATTTTACCAACGACGGGGATAAAACTACCTGATATATATTTTGCAGTACGAATCGTGACTCCATCTGTGACAGAGCTTGTCATCCCTTGTACCGAAATTACACCTAGAAAAATAGTAAGTAGTGCACCTAGCAATCCCACACTAATTCGTTGAAGAAGATTTGCCATTTGTGTGAGTTTATATTTATCCGAAAGCGAGCTTACGATATGCAGTACGGCCGAGAAGAACAAAAGCGGAAATATGACGGTGTACACGAGGGTGCCTACGGTATGAATCATAAAAATGATTAATGGGTGTGTAACGGATACCGTTACGACATTCCCCATAGAAGCCAGTAAAGAGAATAAGAGAGGTAGCATCGCCATCATGAAGTCAATCATGTGACTTATTGCCCCTTTGGCGTATCCAATCGCTACCGAGAAACTATTGATAGCAATCACCATAATGACCATATAACAGAGAGAGTAGGCTACCTTACTTACGGTATTTCGCTCAAATGCCGTCTGGAGCGTCTCCAGAATCATACTCATAATACTCAACATAACGATCGATACTAACAACTTTCCGTTGAGTAAAACTTCATGCCAGAAAAATGAAATTAATCCTGACAGGATGTTTTTGAAGCTAAGCCCCTCCCCTCCAGGAAGAAGCATATCCATAAAGGAGGGCACCTTCTGATCCGGGAAAAACCCTCCGTAATCTTTCATTAGTCCATCCCAGTACGTCTCTACTTGATCTTTAGGTAATTGCTTCGTTTGCTCCTTCACTAAATCATTCGTGGGCTCATCAGCGTAGATTGTACCTCCACCGCATAACAACAATACCAAGAAGGTCATGAGTATTCCTTTTACTACTAACCCCCCTGAAGTACGTCGTCCTAACATGGCTCTATCCCACTTTCTTAGGTCGGCAGCAGCTTCATAACGGTCTCAATGATGATGCCGATAATTGGTATAGCAAGCACCATGATCAGCACCTTGCCGGCGAGTTCTATTTTGGAAGCAATGCTCTCTTGACCTGCATCTCTAACGATTTGAGATCCAAATTCAGCAATATAGGCGATGCCAATAATTTTGAGTATCGTTTTTAAATAAATCATTTGAACCCCTGCAGCTTCAGCCATCCGCTCTAACTCTCCAACAACAGTAGCAATTTTTCCGATAAGGAAAAGGAATATGAGAATCCCTGTGGAAGCCGCTAGTAAAAAAGAAAACATCGGTTTCTGTTCTTTAATTGTCAGAATGAGAATGGTGGATATAAGTCCTAGCCCTACCACTTGTATAATTTCCATAATGTATCCCCTACTGGAACAAGAAAATAGATTTTATCTCCTGTAGCAAGGTATCGAGCATCCGAACGACCATGAACAGCACCACCACAAAACCAATGAGCGTCACCCAGTGAGCCATATCCTCTTTCCCCATTTGTTTGAGAACCGTGTGAATCATAGCTATGATGATGCCGATTCCCGCAATTTGAAAAATTGCGTTCACGTCAATGTTCATTCCCTGCACCTCGCTAAAAGATCAAAATGATGATTAGTGCTCCGACAAGAAGTCCCAGGCTTTTACTCATTTTTTCATATTTCGCCTGATCCTCTCTTGATGCTGCTTCTTCATGCTTCAACTGCTGTGCAGCTAATGCGATATGTTTAATCTGATCCTGACGATCGCTTGTACCTAAAGTGAAGCTCAATTGATGGAGCACATCCTTCTCGGCCGCCTTCATCGAAGTGTTCTTCCAATGTACGGCTAAGGCATGCCCTATACTCTCCTGCGCTGTCAGACCTTGCGACGAGTTCATGGACCGAGCTGCGCTAGTAAATAATGTGCTTAATGGCTCCTTCATCTGAGCCCCCATTTTACTCATCGCCTCAGGTAAAGGTGTGAAGCCGTAAGTAATCTCTGTCTCTAAGCGTTGCATAGCGAGAATCAGTTCTCGGATCTGCCTTGGCCTTCGTTCAAACTGCCTAGCTTTATAGAATCCTGCCAAGGTTCCAGACAATAAGATCAATATTGCGCCTAATAGCTTAAGCACTAGCTCATCACCCCTTCGCTGAATAATGAGAAAGTTGTATAGAACGTTGCTGTCGATCCAGAATTCGAAAGCCCAGATCCCCAGCAGTTCGGTTAAGGATGACATACATCTCAAACATTCGATTCTCTATTAAAGCAGCCAAAGCGGGACGTTGAGAAAGTTCCTCAGCACTCGAGCCGTGAGCTGTAGCAATGATAGATATACCCGCATGGAGTGCTTCCCTAATCGCTTCTGCATCTTCAGCGCGTCCGATCTCATCCACTAATAACACTTCTGGTGACATAGAACGAATCATCATCATCATTCCCTCTGCTTTGGGACACCCATCCATCACATCGGTACGAGGTCCTACATCAAAACTAGGCACTCCTCGCAAGCTACCTGCTATCTCGGATCGTTCATCAATAATACCCACCTTCATTCCTCGCCATTTCACGGCTGAGCCTTCATAATTGCCACTACTAATCTGCCTTGCCATATCTCTTATGAGTGTTGTTTTCCCATGTTGCGGTGGGGATAGAATAAGGGTATGTTTGACCCTTTTATCTTTAATGTCCAGTAGATAGGGAAGAATGGTGTTAGCAGCCCCGCGAATTTCTCTAGCTATGCGAACATTAAATCCACTGATATCTCGCAAGTGTTCCACTTTTCCACTACTGAGAACCGTTCTGCCTGCTAAGCCAATACGATGTCCACCCGGTATGGTAATGAAGCCTTTACGAAGTTCCTCTTCCATCGTGTACAAGGAATGATTGCTAATTCGATCTAGGAGACGATGGCTATCTTCTCTAGCTGGCTTATACGCCTCTTCGACATTAAACGTCAGTTTACCGTCTAATGTGAGAAAGTGATGCGCACCTGCTGTATTAATCTCCAACGGCCTTCCTTCACGAATTCGCACCTCCTCCATTTTGTTTAGAATAGAGGCTGGAAGTTGTTGAAGAAGCATTTTAATCTGTTCGGGAAACAATTCCAACCAACTCATATTCATCCAGACTACCCCCGAGCTACTCATTTCTTATGAATTCATTATTTCATCCCAGCTCTTCTCACAAAAAGTTCAGTGGTTGTTTTCTTACTTCATATCTATGCTTGTACTCCATTTTTATGCCATAGAATCTATCATTTTTTCAAAATACCAATTAAGAGACATGTAACCCCCATTAAAATCCATATGGTTTTGGCCCATGATAGTTTATCCGCCATCCCTACCAATCCAATCGCTGTCGTGAGTATGAGGACTGTGGGCCCCACAAAAGCTAGCATCGTATTAATAGCTAGTGCTTTATCAACCTGTCCTACCTTGAGCATGAATAATGCTGCTGCTATTTCAATACTTCCCGATATAAGTCGTAGAGTTGCCATGCTGACAACGAACTTGTCCACGGTCAAGCCTCCTTTATTTTCAATCCTTATTCATAGATATGCAGTAATCTCTCGTTTTAGATGTTGTATTTTGGAAGAAACGATCCGTTCGCCGAGCGATCACCCAGAACATCTAAACTTCTCGCCCATAACAAAGAGGCTATCCCTAGCTATTTCAAATGGCTTTAGGAGAGCCTCTTCTCGTAAAAATAGAAGCAAAGTATAGTTGAAGCTTATACTTCCTTTTATTTCAAAAAAGCCTCAAACTTGAATTCAAGTTCGAGGCTCTAGTTCATATTATTTACATCAAGAATCGTTAAGCTTTTCTTCTGCCCATCAGAAGACTAACAATGGCGATAAGAATAATCGAACCGATTAAAGCAGGAACGAAGTAGAAACCTCCGAAGACAGGACCCATTTTACCAAAGATAAGAGATCCTAACCATCCACCGATAAATCCAGCTATGATGTTACCGATAACACCCCCTGGAACATCACGCCGCATGATTATTCCTGCGAGCCAACCAATAATACCACCTATAATTAGCGACCATAACCAACTCATACATAACACAACCTCTCTGTTTTTGTCACTGTAGTTAAGTAACCCTATTTGGCGTCTCTTAATCACTATTCCACTATGATTCACAATAGGACCATTTTTATTCTTCGAGGTCGATGTCATTTTTACAATCAGCGTTCGAACCAAGAAAAAGCGGGTATTGCCCTTAAGGACAATACCCGCTGTTTTGTACAATCTATACCTAATGCTTCTTAACGACGATCCTGAGGACCGCCTACAAAAACCTGTACATCCGTGTCAAGATTATAGGCGGAATGAAGCGCCTTAATGACTTCTTCTAAATTGCCACCATCGATCACACAAGAGGTTTTAATCTCAGAAGTACTAACCATCTTGATGCTTACACCTTGTTTAGAAATAACGTCAAACATCTGAGCGGCCACACCCGGGTGACTAATCATTCCTGCGCCCACAATGGATACCTTAACAAGATTCTCTTCAGAAGTTACTTCACGATAAGGAAGATTCCCTCTAAGACCTTGGATCACAGACAGCGCACTATCGCTCTCTGATTTAGAAACTGTAAAGGAAAAATCCGCTTCACCGTTCTTAACGCCACTTTGGACGATAATATCTACATTGATGCCTTCTTGAGCCAAAGCTCCAAAAACCTCTGCAAGAACCCCTGGATAATCTGCTACACCCAGAATACTGATCCGCGCCACATTCTTATCGTAGGCAATACCACTCACTACAACGCCTTGTTCCATGCTAGCCTCCTCCTTCACAACCGTGCCTTCATTATTGTTGAAACTCGATCTGACAACCAGTCGAACATTATTGTGCTTTGCATACTCAACCGCACGCGGATGAAGTACGGCAGCTCCTAAGCTGGCAAGTTCCAGCATTTCGTCATATGAAATTTCCTTAAGCTTACGAGCACATTTAACAATGCGAGGATCTGTAGAATATATACCGTCTACATCTGTATATATTTCACATACATCCGCGTTAATTGCAGCCGCTAAAGCCACTGCCGTAGTATCTGAACCGCCCCGACCAAATGTCGTAATTTCTCCATCCTCAGTCATCCCTTGGAATCCAGCCACGACAACAATTTGACCACGAGCTAACGCTTCTTGAACTCGGTTTGGAAAAATATCAATAATACGGGCTTTCCCGTGTACAGCTTCCGTACGGAATCCTGCTTGCCATCCTGTGAAAGATACAGCTTCACGACCGTGGCTTTGAACAGCCATCGACAGTAATGCCATCGATATTTGTTCCCCTGTTGTCATTAACATATCCATCTCACGAGCTGTTGGCTCAGGATTCAGAGCCATGGCCTGTTCAATTAAATCATCTGTTGTATCTCCCATGGCAGATACAACCACAACACACTGGTGACCTTCGTCTTGCTTCTCGATAACACGCTTAGCGACACGCTGCATCCGTTCCGTATTTCCAACGGAACTACCCCCGAATTTCATAACGTACAGTGACAACTTCGTTCACTCCCCACTCAGTTTAAACATTCATCTTTTTATTGTGCTTTAAATCAGTATAATACGAAAGGGATTGAGTTAGTCAATGTTTTTTAGTCAACTGAAGCAAAAAAATCCCCCTCCGCATTGCGCGGTGGAGGATTTTGTTAGAACTAATTCCCAGTATTTTGGTATAAATTAAGCACGGGAGCTATATTTACCTTCACGAGTATCAATAATGAGGTCATCGCCTTCATTTATGAAAAGAGGAACTTGAACACTTAATCCCGTTTCCAATTTAGCACTCTTCGTAGCACCTTGAGCTGTATTACCTTTAACACTTGGTTCAGTCTCAACCACTTTCAATTCTACCGTATGCGGTAAATTGATACCTAGGATTTCACCTTGGTAGCTAATGATGTTTACGTTCATGTTCTCTTTAAGGAAATTCAATTCCCATTTCAGCTGCTCACTCGTCAAATTAAATTGGTCATATGTTTCATTATCCATAAAGGAATGTTCTTGACCACTACCGTATAGATACTGAACAGCACGGTTCTCAATTTGAGCCCGCCCGATAGATTCACCTGCACGGAATGTACGTTCAACAGTATTTCCGTTACGCAAGTTCTTCAACTTGGAGCGAACAAATGCTGCGCCTTTACCTGGTTTAACGTGTTGAAAGTCAATAACAGTGAAAATATCACCCTCTACTTCTACTGTTAGACCTGTTTTAAAATCGTTTACTGATATCATATAAAAAAACCTCCTAATAAAATATGTAATGCATTTTTAACCCTTTAAAACCATGTAATCTTTGCTGGATTTGGTTAAGATGACGATACCCGTCTCTGTGATTACGATATCATCCTCAATTCGAACTCCGCCGATTCCTGGCAAATAGATTCCAGGCTCAACTGTCACTACCATACCCGGCTGCAAAATATCATCGCTCAATTTGGACAATCTAGGTGATTCATGCACTTCCATTCCCAGACCATGCCCTGTGCTGTGTCCAAATTGCTCGCCATATCCATACTTTGTAATAATATCGCGTGCCAAAGCATCTGCTTCACGTCCCGTCATACCTGACTTAATATGCGCCAAAGTATGGAGCTGAGCTTCCAATACAATATCATAAATTTCTTTCAATTGTGGATTAGGACTTCCTAAGGCAATCGTACGTGTAAGATCTGAACAATAACCGTCCAGAAGAGCTCCAAAATCAAACGTAATGAATTCGTTGCCTTCAATAACACGTTCACTTGCGACGCCATGTGGCAGGGAAGAACGTTCACCTGAAGCTACAATGGTATCAAAAGAAGATGCCGTAGCTCCATGGCTAAGCATATAAAATTCCATTTCCAGATCCACTTGACGTTCTGTCATACCCGGCTTCACCACATTTAGGATATGGCTGAATGTAGCATCCGCTAGATCGGCAGCACGCTGCATAATTTGTAACTCCTCAGCATCTTTGAACATCCGAAGTTGTTCTACTAGACCACTTACAGGTACCAATGTAACTTCGGGCTGAAGTTGTGCTGAGAATGAAGTATATTCACTATAAGATACATCATCCTGCTCAAATCCAAGCTGATCAATTTTATTGGCGGACAGAAGTTCCTTAATGGATTCCATCACCTTAGGTCCGTGTTCAACAACGGTATAACCTTCAGCTTGTTGTGGAGCTTGAGTCATATAACGAAAATCGGTAAGCAGGTATGCTTCATGATGTGTAATAAGCACATACCCTGCTGATCCAGTAAATCCCGTTAGATAACGACGATTAATTGGACTTTTAATAAACATAGCTTCCACATTGTTGTCCTGCATCGCTTGACGTAACTTCTGTACTCGTAGGTTTTCCATCATGTAATCTCCTTGTCTACAACATCTTAAAAAGGTTGTTCAAAAAGTCATCTTTTGATCACGAAGTATACCAAGAGGCAAATTCGACATCGAATCTTGAATTCAGCCAGTCCTTCCGATGCTCACGTAGTTTTGCCTACGCTCCGCTCCTCACTCCCTTGCTTCATCCAATTTTCTCGATGCTGAAAATCCAACTTTTTGAACACGCATTTAAAGGAATTTCTTTACTACTGCATCTGAGTTTCCAAATGGCGTATCAGCGCGATCAGACCAAGCTCATAGCTCACTGCACCAAATCCCGCAATTTGCCCGATGGCTACTGGAGCGATCACAGACGTATGTCTAAAAGACTCCCTAGAATGAATATTGGATAAGTGTACCTCTACAGTAGGAATACGTACAGAACTTATTGCATCACGTACAGCATAACTGTAATGAGTCAACGCACCTGGATTCAGTATAATTCCATCTGCTTTGCCTATCGCATCGTGGATCCAGTCAATGATTGCACCTTCATGATTGGATTGAAGAAATGTCATCTTCACTTCCAAATTCTCAGCTTGCTCCTGAAGGTTCGTCTCAATGGTTTGTAGACTTTCCGACCCGTAGATTCCCGGTTCTCGCATGCCCAATAGATTAAGATTCGGTCCGTTGATCACCCATATGGTTCTCACTATCGTATTCCCACCCTTATTATCAAA
Organism: Paenibacillus sp.; assembly: GCA_036496075.1. Lineage (GTDB taxonomy): Bacteria > Bacillota > Bacilli > Paenibacillales > Paenibacillaceae > Paenibacillus_AQ. Next base: position 27,545 of record DASXLR010000111.1, read on the forward strand.
TAACCATCTGCTATTTTACCATAGGGGATGTATTCTTGAGAAGTCCCGCCCTCAGTCAATTGCCTATTTTCTTAGGTTCACGCATTCTTTCATCGGTGAATTCCATAGCTATGGTATATCCAATGAACAGTCCCCATAACATAAATAAACAAAATTCAGTAATAATGGTATCTATTGTCTGAATAGTAATAGGCTTCACCATATCAATAAATGGACCTACTGCGACAAAAAGAATGATCCACCAAAATACCCCATAAACTATCCCTGGCCAAGGTCCTTTCATCTTCCGAAAAATGAGTACATAAATTAGAGACGCAATGATGGACAGGAGTATGAAGGATAACCAACCAATTAAATGTCCCGGTCCTGTTTTCAAGAAAACATGCTTGAAGAATGGTTCCGCTAGAAATGCCGGTATAATCATCGTGAATTTAAGGGAATAACACAACCAATGAACAGCCCCCCATATGATACCTGCAAAAAAACCTAACTCAAGCGCAAATGTAAAAGCATTCGTACGATAGTGATGTTGTTGTTGTTGCTTCATGAATTTAAGACACCCCTTATTCATGGATAGATTTCCACTTTTTCGTCTTTCGTAGTATGTTCAATTATTGGAAGAGTCAGTCCCATATATAAGGAATATCGTTATTTAGCCTACACGCCACGGAAACTAGATATTGTAGTGAAAATTCGCTACAATAGAATAAAATAAACTTAGGGATGGTGAATAACGTTGCCTCAAGAATCTAAACCTGTCAGTTACGGAGGCCAAGCCGTCATTGAAGGCGTTATGTTTGGCGGGAAGCATATTAACGTAACTGCCGTACGGCGTAAAAATCAAGAGATTACATTTCTGGAGGTACCGCGTCAAGATAAATCATGGCTTCAAAAAATCCGTAAAATCCCATTCATTCGCGGTATTGTAGGTATTATAGATTCCAGTGCCAAAGGCTCTAAGCATCTTAACTATTCAGCTGACGCTTACGCCGATGACGAGATCGAACCCGAAGAGCGTGCTAAGCAAAAGGAAAAAGAAGAATCTGGCATGAGCTTGACCATGATGCTAGGTGTTGCTGCCGTTGGTATTCTTTCTTTTATCATTGGTAAACTCATATTTACTTTAGTCCCCGTATTTGTAGAGAGTTTTCTGTTCGGGAAAATGTTCGAAAATTATATTGTTCATAATTTAATTGAAGGTGTTATCAAGCTTATTCTATTGCTGGTCTATCTATGGGCTATCACATTGACTCCTGTAGTTAAACGCTTGTTCCAATATCACGGAGCAGAGCATAAGGTTATTAGTACGTACGAAGCAGGCGAGGAATTAACGGTTGCCAACGTGCAGAAACATACTCGTCTTCATTATCGCTGCGGAAGTAGCTTCATGATGCTAACGATTATTCTAGGGGTTGTCATATATTCGGTCGTTCCTTGGGATAATATGCTGGAGAGAGTACTGCAGCGGGTCATCCTTCTTCCCGTTGTCATTGCCGTATCATTTGAATTCTTGAAACTTACGAATTCACTTAGAGAAGTGCCTGTCCTTCGTTATCTTGGCTATCCAGGTCTTTGGCTTCAGCTTCTTACAACGAAGGAACCCTTGGATGCCCAAGTAGAAGTTTCCATTGCTTCTTTTAATCGGATGCTTGAATTGGATGAGAAGCTAGGCAACGCAGAAGTTAATGAGCCCCTCAGAAACGGAGTTTTAGACACCGTGAAAGGATGAGGATAAGATGACAAGACACTTTATCATTTTTTGGACAGCTATTTCTTTAGCCTTGATTGGAGCGTTTATTAGTTCCAGTAAACTGTTGATCCCTGTACTTGTTATCGGCGTACTATTTCTGCTGAATAAGTATCTACCGAAACAACAATCAAGACAGAGCAGGCCCAAAGTTAAACCCTCTAGAAAAACAATGGACAAAGTGGCTTCAACAGCTCGGAAAAGCACTTCAGGATCAGTAGGTAAGAAACATAAAAATTACCCTTTCCAAGTGATCGAAGGCCAAAAAGGCAAAAATGACGATCAAACACCTAAATATCATTAAAAAGTCGACAAAGGCCTCTGCTATCATCGCGATTGTGATGATAGCAGAGGCCTTCTTATATGCTTTGTTGCATATAGTGTTCCTTTAGGGTTTCCATGTACCAAAAAACTTGTTTCCTGCTTCAAGTCCAGATTCATATAACTGCATACTTTCTTCCTTCGTTATATGAAACTTTGTATTACTGACCCCAAGTGTAGGAATCTTAACCGTACGATAGATTTTATCTTGCTCGATGTATCTTTCATCATGAGCAGACAACATCGTCTCAAACATGGCCTGGAACATACTGAAGGGCCCCTTGATTTGATGTGGCTTCCCCTCTTGCTTTCCTACCATTCGAAAACCAATGGTCGGAATAGGTATTCCAAAGCTGTTTAAGACCGGCTCATCGAACAACCAAATTGGGAAGTTACTCAATAAGGCACCATCCACGATATATACGAACTGCTCTGTGAAAGATTTCCCCCTCGAGGCATCTCCACTTAACCTTAGCATAACAGGATCAAAAAAATAGGGGATACTCGTGCTCATCCTAACTGCTTTAGCGACCTCAAATTTAGCAGGATCAATTCCTAACTGGGAAAGACCATCGGGCAGAATTAATATTTTTCCATTCGTAATGTCCGAAGCAATAATAAGCAACTTCTCTTTAGGTAGATCAGAGAATGTTTTAACTCCCTTAGCCAATAAGATATCACGAATCCATTGTTCCAGCGCATCTCCTGAATATAACCCTTTTTTAATTAAAACGCGCACGGCCGGTCCTACCAGCTTCGCATTAAATATAGGTGACCTTTTGAGAAAAGATGCTAACGGCATCTGCTGGACGATATCACTCATCTCCGTTGCGGAATACCCTGCAGCCAATAAAGAGGCTACAATCGAGCCTGAGGACGTTCCAGCTACGCGATGGAATGACATCCCGGCCTGCTCTGCTGATCTGACGGCACCTGCAAGAGAAATACCTTTCACGCCTCCACCTTCAAATACGCCATTTATAAGCATAAATAAGACAACCCCCCGTCCATTCACACATCGTGTTATGTATGTATGAAATCGGGGGGACATTTATGACTATAATGATTTATAGGCTTAACCTACTTACTTATAGTAATCCGACAGTGCTGGAATCAGTCCTAGTGGGTTTTTCAAAATATTTTTGGCACTAAAAAAGATACTACCTTCCACATTGGCATCATTCTCATTGTACTTTAATTGATTAATGATCTCATCGGCACTTTGCCAGCCTATTTCAGGTGTCCCTAATTTATAGGGTGCATGACCAATATATAACTTAACATCGGTGCCCTTAACCTCACTAGACCACCATTTAACTAAAATATCATACTGTACATTTTTGTTCGTAAGACTCCAATAAATTTGTGGGGATACATAATCAACCCAACCGTTCTGAATCCAAGCTCTAACATCGGCATAATAATCGTCATAAGCCGTGATTCCTGCTTTACTATCTGATCCCGTAATGTCAGACGCTTTATTACGCCATACACCGAATGGGCTAACCCCGAAAGATACCGAAGGCTTCACAGCATGAATGGATTGATCTAGCTGCTGAATAAATTGATTCACATTATCCCGGCGCCAGTCTTCCTTATTAGCAATAAATTTAGAATTATATTTTATATAAGTGCTAGCATCATTAAACGTCACGCCTGTTGGATAGAAATAATCGTCCAAATGTACGCCATCAATATCGTAATTATTCACGACTTCCATAATGACATCGATAACATGGCGGCGAGCTTCAGGTATACCTGGATTAATAATGAGTTGACTCTTTGTATTCACAATCCATTCTGGGTTTGTTATCGCCACATGATTGCTAGCGAGCTTAGCTGTAGAGGTATCTGTGTTAGCCCGGAATGGATTAAACCATGCATGGAATTGCATGCCTCTACTATGCGCCTCATCAATCATATATTGCAGAGGGTCGTAACCAGGATCTTTTCCCTGTATCCCTGTTAACGTCTTGGACCAAGGTACCAACGAAGATGGATATAACGCATCTCCTGATGGACGAACCTGTACGAAGACTGCATTTAATCCAATAGCTTGTAAACTATCCAACAAATTATTGAAATCTTGCTTTTGTTGATCTATTTTTCCATAAGAAGTAGAAGAAGGCCAGTCAAGGTTGAACACACTCGAGATCCACACTCCCCGAAGAGAACTAGTATCTACGTTACCGCCATTGTTATTATCCGTTCCACCATCATCAGGTAATACGCCACTGATCAACGTTACACTTTGCGCCGTCTGATTCCACACTACCTGTAATCCAAGAGATTCACCAATGAAGCGAAGAGGGACCATGATACGCCCTTGTTTGATCTGTACAGAAGCATCTAATGGCACTGACGCTCCATTCACAAGCCCTGTCGTCTTCCCGCTTGTTAACTTAATAGAAGCATCCATATTCTCTACAGTTACTGTCTTCGTGATTTGCGACCAACCTACAGATGCTCCCAGCCCTTCGCTGATGACACGTAGCGGTACCATCGTTACATTAGCCTTGGGGACAATATAAGGTGGGGCATCGCTTGCTAGCTGAACTCCGTCTAGAATGATACTAATGGGCTTGGCTGACTGTGCCTGCGACGAACGATTCGTTATTGGGAACACTACTAGGAATACTAGAGCTAGAATGACCCATCTACTAAACTTCATTTTGTTACCTCCGAGATTTTAGATTTCATATAGTTACAATTGAAAAAGGCACCTGTCTCTTGAAGGGGGACAGATGCCTTACTTACGAATCACGAACGAGTTCATTGTGTATATCTCGTAATTCTTGAACACGCTGCGCATCCCTCTTGAAATATTCTAATAGCATTTCAATTTGTGTAATGGAATCCCAGCTCAGATGATGCTCAATGCCTTCAACATCTGCATAAATATTTTCTTCCTGAACACCGATCATAGCCAAAAATTGCTCCAGTAGCTGATGGCGATCTACAAGTCGTTTACCGATTTTTTTTCCTTTAGCAGTTAGAATCAATCCACGGTATTTCTCATAAATAAGATATTCATCCTTGTCCAATTTCTGGATCATCTTCGTAACTGATGATGGATGAACCTCTAAGCCTTCGGCAATATCAGAGACACGTGCATAACCTTTTTCATCGATCAATTTGTAGATGCGCTCTAAATAATCCTCCATACTAGGCGTTGGCATCTTCTTCCCTCATTTCTCTTGATAACACGGATCTATACCATTTACAACCTTCTGTTAATGATACATGCTTGTGAAGACTCTTTGCAAGTCCTGTAAGACATAGGCTTTTAAAACTGACCATTTTTGCCACGAATGTACTCTTAAATTTTTACGTAAAATAGCCTTTTAGTCGGATAAGGGAGGCGCGCTGTCATGACTACTGAAACACGGATACGACCACCGAAACAACTCAAAGCGACCAAGCAGAATATGCCATTCCTATCTCTACAGGTTGCATGGGACACTGCCATTATTGCTACTTACAGACTACATTGGGTGCTAAGCCTTATATTCGTATATACGTCAATACAGGTAGCATTCTAGAAGCCGCTAAACAATATATTGATGAAAGAGCACCTGAGATCACTCGCTTTGAAGCGGCCTGTACCTCGGACCCCGTTGGACTCGAACACATCACAGGATCATTAGCCGAACTTATTACCTTTATGGCAAAAGAAGAATGGAGACGTCTCCGCTTCGTCACTAAATTCCATCACGTTGGTCCTCTCCTACATCTCGAACACAATGGCCATACTCGGATTCGTTTCAGCATTAACTCTGATTATGTAATTTACCAATTCGCACCTGCCACTTCCCATTTCGCTGAAAGGATTGAAGCTCTAGTAAAATAGCACATGCAGGCTATCCTCTCGGATTCATCATTGCCCCTATTATCTGGTTACAAATATGTATATCCCGCAGAACAACAAACCGCCCTGGGAGAATTTATCACAGAGCGGATTTTCGAACATTTTCCTGAGGCAAACCTTGATTACTTCACTTAAAAATAGATCACTTCTCATCCTCTTAAAAAATTAACCAATCCGGTGTAATTTGCTGAAGCCAGATCGTTATTTTGTACATTTGGTCTGTAAACAATAATATACCCATCAGCAACATTAGAATTCCGCCTAATTTCATCATAAGATTAGAATATTTCAATATCCATTTCGTGGACCCGATGAAAAAAGCAAGAATGAAGAAGGGCAAAGCGAAGCCTATAGTATACGCTGTAATCAATTTAAACCATGTTCCTGGCTCACTTACAGCCATTGCAATGATAGCGGTCAATATGGGTCCAATGCAAGGAGACCATCCCGCTGAGAAGCCTATACCGAATATAAAAGAACCAAGATATCCAGCAGGTTTAAATTTCATATCCATTTTACGTTCCTTCATAAGAAAGCGCGGCTGGAAAATACCCAGTAAAAACAAGCCCATCAATATGATTAGAATAGCCGACAACTGCCTAATCAGACCTCTGTTATCGGTAAAAAATTGTCCAAATAGACCTGCTCCTATACCCAATGTATAGAACACAACAGAAAATCCTAGAATAAATGCCAATGTGTGTGTGAGTGTCCGAAATCGGACATCTTTTTTATTCTGCTCAGTCTTGATTTGTTGAACCGACATCCCCGTAATGTAAGACAAATAAGAAGGATATAACGGCAAACAACAAGGCGAAATAAATGAAGCAAATCCGGCTACAAAGGCAAGTCCTACATTAATATCTGACAATGACTTCACCTCCAATTAAGTCTTCGCGTAGTAACTATAAATAACGATATACTACTGAAAGTATAGATTGAACTAAAGTTTACACTCCCCAATTTCTATAGATTTTTTATTAAAAATCAAAAATATAAGGGTTCGTCTTTAGTTCACTCTATGGGGGCTATTGATTGAGCTGAAGTGTATACTTTTTCTTCAGATCAATCAATACTGTATATCGTTATTTATCTTATTCTACTAATCCTTAATACAATACTTTATTTCACAATAGCACCGTTAGGCATATTCTCCGGAACAGTTGCCAGTGTAAGCTGGTCTCCATGCGAAGCAGCAAGAATCATACCTTGAGACAACTCCCCACGCAATTTCACTGGCTTCAGGTTCACTACACAAATCACTTTACGACCTACCAACTCTTCTGGTGTGTAGAATTTCGCAATGCCCGATACCACTTGACGTTGCTCAAATCCTAGATCAAGTTGAAGCTTCAATAGCTTATCTGCTTTTTTAACCGGTTCAGCAGCGAGCACTTGAGCCACACGAAGTTCAACTTTAGTGAAGTCCTCAATGCCGATCTCTTCTTTGTGTTCAATCGGCTCATCATCCTGATTCACTTCAGCCTTAACTAGAGCTTCTGCCGCCTTCATTCCACCTGCCATAGCTTCTGCTATATAAGAAATTTCCTGTTCAGGATCAAGACGTGGGAAGATCGGGTTTCCTTTTACCAGTTTCGTACCTTCTGGAAATAGTCCAAACGTTTTACCACTATCCCATGAAGTGAACTTACCTTCCTCTAATCCAAGTTGCTCCCAAATTTTTGTCGGAGCTTGAGTCAAGAAAGGCTGTAACAGAATGGAGGCAATTCTCAAGCTTTCCACAAGATGAGTCATCACAGAAGCCAGTTCATTCACTTTAGATTCATCTTTGGCAAGCGTCCAAGGTTGTGTCTCATCGATATATTTATTGCTTCGGCTTACGAACTGACTAATGGCTGTAAGAGCAACAGAGAACTCCATGTTCTCCATGGATGATTCCACTTTATCATATGCCACTTGAGCCGCTTCTACTAGAGAGTTATCAAATGCTGTCACATTCGCCTGATAGGCTGGTACTCGCCCGTCACAATATTTATCCACCATGGCCACTGTACGATTTAACAGATTACCGAGGTCATTCGCTAAATCTGAATTCACACGTTCCACAAAACTTTCTGGTGTAAATGTACCATCTGAACCAAAAGGAACTTCACGAAGGAGGTAGTAACGTAGTGAATCGAGACCATAACGATCAATCAATGTCACAGGATCAACAACGTTCCCTTTAGATTTAGACATCTTGCCATCTTTCATTAATAACCAGCCGTGTGCAAATACTTTCTTCGGAAGCGGCAGATCTAGAGCCATCAATATGATTGGCCAATAAATGGTATGGAACCGCACGATCTCCTTACTCATTAGATGAACGTCAGCAGGCCAATACTTGTCGAATAATGTAGTATTCTCAGAACCATAACCTAGTGCTGTTATATAGTTGAGTAAAGCATCAATCCACACATAAATCACATGTTTCGGATCACTCTTTATTTTAATTCCCCAATCATATGTCGTACGCGATACAGCCAAATCTTCAAGTCCTGGCTTAATAAAGTTATTTATCATCTCATTCTTACGAGATACAGGCTGAATGAAATCTGGATGATCTTCGTAATACTTGAGAAGTCGATCAGCATATTTACTCATCTTGAAGAAATAACTTTCTTCCTTCACTCGTTCCACGGGCCGTCCACAATCTGGACAATTCCCATTGACCAGCTGACGCTCTAGGAAAAAGGATTCATCCGGTGTACAATACCATCCTTCATATTCACCCTTATAAATATCACCTTGCTTCAATAGACGTTCAAATACATCTTGTACAACTTTCGTGTGACGTTCTTCTGTCGTACGGATAAAATCATGATTAGAGATATCTAGCTTACGCCACAAATCTTGAACTCCAGCGACAATATCGTCGACAAATTTCTGTGGTGTTTTACCCGCCTCAGCGGCTTTACGTTCAATCTTCTGCCCATGTTCATCTGTCCCTGTTAAATAACGCACATCGTAGCCACGAAGCTTCTTGTAACGCACTAGAGCGTCTCCAGCTACGGTTGTGTATGCGTGACCAATATGTAGCTTGTCACTAGGGTAGTATATGGGGGTTGTTAAATAAAATGTTTTCTTCTCTGTCATCATTCATCTCATCCTCTCAGATTATAAATACACAAAAAAACTCCCATCCCCATATGGGACGAGAGTTATCTCACGTGTTACCACCCAATTTCCCTACATCCTCACAGATTGTAGGCTCCATCGGTTTCGTTATTAACGAGAACCGTCCATTAACGCTGGCACACGCCGTCCCCTTACGCAAAGAAAACAATCTCTGTCGCTTGAAAACAGTTCCTCCCGGACCATATTCCGATAATCAGCTTAGACCGGATTGCAGCTATTCTCCGGCTCTCTGACACTAAGCAATTCTCGTACTCATCCGTTCCTTGGAAATCAACATATATTCCATAATATACTGAAGAGAGTCGCTATTTGTCAAGTTGAGACCCATGCTTAGGTCAGCTCTCCCGGTTCATTCAATGTATCCTTCTGCTCACCCTTACGTGGCGGTACTAGATCAATTCCACCAGGATGAAAAGGTTGACACTTGGCTATCCTTTTCGCGGCAAGCCATGTTCCCTTGACTGCTCCATGGACCTCAACGGCTTCTAAAGCATAGGCAGAGCACGTGGGATAGAATCGGCAAGTAGGTGGCTTTAAGGGTGATATAAACTTACGATAGACCACAATAGGTCCCTTCACCAGTTTACGCGCAATAGCCATGATTAACGAACTCCGTTCCTTTCAGCCGTTGGAAGTGCTTCTTCCTCTCCCACAATCTCCTGACAGATCTTACAATATCCAAATACTTCAAATTTATGTTTAACCACCTGGAACTGGTCAGGTGCATCCGTCATATTCATAGGACAGAATGCAATGGGATATGTCTTCTGACACTGTAGACAAATCATATGATGATGGTGCATATGCTCTGCACAATGAGCTTTAAACTTCACTCCATCTTCAAACACAACCTGTTCTAGTACACCTAGCTCCTGCATAACACGTAGGTTTCGATAGACCGTATCAAAGCTAAGACCACTATATTTTTTTCCCATATGATCATAAACGTCCTTGGCTGATAAAAAACCCGAACTTTCACCAAATAAATTAGCGAGCGTTTTACGTTGGTCGGTAATACGAAGCCCTTGTTCCGACATCACCTGAATGATCTGTTCTGTCGATAGCATACGCTCATCCTCCTGAAACATACATAATTACTTCTATACATTAATAATGCAACAAAAAGACAGCATCGTCAATGAAACCCTCCCGTTCTAGCCACTCTCGCGCCTGTAAAAAGTAAAAGAGAACCTCAATTGAGGTCCCCTTCAGAATGAATAAATAAGTTCGAGTTATTTGTTTACAGGTAATGGGGTAAACAATAGATTTACAGGTAGATTACTACCTGGTGCTGCTGTAAACCACATTTCTAACTTCTGTTCGTAATCTCCTGTACGGTGTAAGACACTAGCCTGGCTGGAATTCGATAACGATCCCGTGTTTGGAACCTTAACAAGATCTCCATTCACGAGCATAACACCAGCGTATTTACCACCACGGCCGTTAAAAGTGACTAACGTATTTGGAGCAACGCGCTCTAATGTAATTTTGTAAAGAACACCAAAGTTACCTGCATTTGATTTCTCGGCACCTGTTACACCGTCTGCGCCAAGAAGATTCGGATCTGCATTATTATCTCCTATAGATAGACGTGAAGCTGTTTCGCCAATAACGTCACCCGAGTAAATTAATCTTGTAGAATCAAGATACGTTCCTCTATTATGAATATCCTCTTCCAAGAAACGTAAGGTAGGTAAAGTCGTAATCGGCTCTTTAGCAGCGTCAATCATAATAACATTATACTCTATCGGCAAATCACTATATACATCAGCAAATAATGAAATAATGGAGCCCGGCTTCATGGCCGTTTTATTCAGATCTGTTAGAATAATCTGACTTTCTCCCGGTGCAATAGTAACACTTTGCTTAGCATTGAAATTCTGCATCGATTGGAAATAACGCTCAACAGATAAATTACCCGCAGCTGTTGCAAAAGGACTCGGTCCAGCAAATCCAGAATCCTTGATATCAATCTTAGTTGCCTGTGAATTCTTATTCGTAGCTATAACATACATCTTCACATCTTTTTTCAATGAGTTCTGATGATGCACCATGAATCGAGCAGATCCTAATGCTGACTCACGATACACGATCCCCTCAGAATACACAGTCTCCGGGCTGTTACTACGAATTAGAGTTGATGGTTCGGAAGATATGGAGAATGGAATTTGAGGTAGTGAAGGAACCGAAGATCCATTAAAAGCATAGCTGTCTCCTATTGGTTTAAACAATTGATTAAAGTCAGATTCACTATATAAGGAATCCCCCGTGATGTTAATGGTCTTCTCAAAGTAGTCTGTTTGACCTTGATTATCCGTCACGGTTAGTCCAATGGTTACCGGTCCCGGTCTAAAGAAAGCTAGCTCCTTATTGGCCCAGTCATGCTTAGTAATTTGATTCTCATCATCCGTGCTTTGATCTGTGATTGTTATATACTCACCCATCTTATACTCTTCTTTATCTGTAGCGAACATAGCTACAGGAGGAAGATTGGGAGCTTTAACTTGAATAGTTAAGGAGTAAGGCTCGCTCCATTCGCCAGCCGAATCCTGAACAGAATACGTTACGACATGTGATCCAGACTCTTCAAACATTTCTTGATTGCCATCCCATCGTTCATTAACAATTTCTAATCCTGATGGAGACGAGCTCTTGGTTTGATAAGTAACTTTCGTCTGTCCTGCAAAAATTTCCTTCTCTTTCACTGTAAACGAAGCTACAGGTTTGCTAGAAAGACTTAGAATGACTCTTTTTCCTACAGCGTCTACTGTATAAGGAATATTAATGGCTTGAGTAATAGAAGTTAAAGGAACCATGAATACACCCTTCTCTTGATATGCCGGGCCCTTCATAGCCTTTACTACACCGTTAACCTTATAACTCTTACTGTTAGTCATGAACCTTAGTTCATTGCCGCCACTTATAATAATGGTTTCCTTTGTCTTACCATCATATGTAAGCTTTAGACCTACACGATCTACCAAAGCCCGAACAGCAACATAAGATATTCCGTTCTTCACTGTCATCGGTCGTCCGGCTAAATACAACTGATTATTCTGATACATCTTGTCACTGTTCATCATAAGAATCAGTTCACCAGCACCTGTAGATACGTTTTGTGTTTCTACCACATCTTTAGTTGTGGGTTCTTTCACCTCAGAATCAACCGACTTAGTATCGTCAACGGACTTAGTATCGTCAATAGACTTAGTATCGTCAACGGACTCAATATCGTCATTATTTGACCCACCAATTTCGGGTTCAATCATATCTGAATCATTGGCATTGCCCTCTTTTACTGATTCAGTAGCCGTTTTTGGCTGAGTGGATACGGCACCATCCGCGCTAACTGGAATCGCTAACATAACTGTCTGAGTTACTACAAATAAAGCAATTAATGTAATCTTCTTGAAATTCATTCGTAATCTCCTCTACCCAATTTATATCTAACTCTCTCTTTTCACATACTAATAGACGCAACTAAGCGTGAAAAGTTTCTAAAAAATGAATAGAACAAAAAAACAAGGTTTCTCTATCTAAAGAGAACCTTGTTATAATCCCTCATTTACAACTTATTCTATTCCCCAACCTATAGGATATTGTTCACTTAATGTTACAGGAAGTTTTCCCTTAGGAGTAATGGATCCTGTTAGAACAGAAGCTAATGATTGCAATATTAAGGGCGTATTCTCATAGCAACATATATACGCGGGTACATCCATTATATATTTATAATCATAAGGATTACGCATTGAGGCCATTATTAATGATTTATGATTTCGACTAACTAACTTTTCTGCCAGAAGACGTTG
>DASXLR010000112.1:0-22676 GCA_036496075.1 Paenibacillus sp.
ATGGATAAGTATGGATTATCGTTTCAAGATGTACAACATCACCTTCAAGAGCGCCGGAGCCAATGGCTCTCTGAGCAGGACACGGTGCATATAGATACGCAATTTGAGGCAACTAGGAAAGCTTTTGAACAACTTTATGAACCCTTGATTCAGCAGTTAGGAGATTTACAAGCTGGTCTTCTAACGCTTGGTGAGAACAATAAGTCCAAGATCCTAGATCAGATCACTTATATGGAAAGAAAAGCGAAAGAAGCATTAGAACAGAGGCATGAAGCGACATTACGTCAATGGGATAGAATAGAAACGCTATTGTTCCCCTTAGGCCAACCACAGGAAAGAGTCTACAATCTATTCCATTATGCAAATCGTTACGGTGTATCCTTTATTAGTAAAATCATGGAAATATCTGTTGATTATTCAGGGGAACATCGGATAATATATTTATAGGAGCAGTTTATAGGAGGAATAATATGAACGCTAGGTCATTAAAGGACAGTATCGTAAAAGATATGGGGTTGGCACCTGAAGGACATTTGAAGATTGATTGGGTAGAGGCTCATATGCCTGTATTGAATCGTATTCGTGAACAATTCGAAGCTGAGCAACCTTTTAAAGGGTTGAAGGTGGCTATTTCACTTCATTTGGAAGCCAAAACGGCTTATTTAGCAAAAGTTGTACAGGCGGGTGGAGCAGAAGTTACTATTGCAGGCAGTAATCCTTTGTCTACGCAAGATGATGTGTGCGCGGCGTTAGTAGAAGATGGCATCACTGTGTTGGCAAGATATAATCCTGATCCTAAAGAGTTTAAAGAGATGCTGATTAAATTACTTGAAATTAAGCCTGATCTTATCATTGATGATGGCGGAGATTTAGTAACCATCCTGCATTCAGAACGTCCAGACCTTCTTGAGAATCTCAGAGGCGGAGCTGAAGAGACAACAACAGGTATATTGCGTTTGAAAGCAATGGATAACGATAACATGCTTAAATTACCAATGGTTGCTGTGAATGATGCCTATTGTAAATATTTATTTGATAATCGTTATGGTACCGGACAATCGGTATTTGATGCTATTAATCGTACAACAAACTTGGTCGTTGCGGGTAAAACGGTTGTCGTTGTAGGATATGGTTGGTGTGGTAAGGGTGTTGCTATGAGAGCAAAGGGCTTAGGAGCTAAAGTTATTGTGACTGAAGTTAATGCCATTAAGGCTGTAGAAGCGCACATGGATGGTTTTCAAGTGATGTCTATGGTCGAGGCCGCTAAGCTGGGAGACTTCTTTGTTACGGTTACAGGTAACCGCGATGTTATAACAGGTGTGCATTACGATGTAATGAAGGACGGGGCTATTCTTGCGAATGCAGGTCATTTTGATGTTGAAGTGAACAAGCCTGAACTTTTAAGTCGTTCGCAATCTGTTCGAACTGTACGCCGCAATATTGAAGAATATCATTTCAACGATGGCCGTAAGATGTATCTAATTGCTGAAGGGCGTCTTGTAAACCTAGGTGCGGGAGATGGTCATCCAGCAGAAATTATGGATATGACCTTTGCACTACAGGCTATGTCACTGAAATATGTAAATGATAATTATCGCGAACTTGGGTCTCATGTCATTAACGTACCTTATGGATTGGATGAACAAGTAGCACAGTTTAAGCTTGAGAGTCTAGGAATAAGCATAGACACTCTAAGTGAAGAACAGGCATTATATGTGAAGAGTTGGGATACAAACTAATTATTGCGACAATGAACAGTTACGATAAAGAGCTCCTCGATTCCATTCGAGGGGCTCTTGTCATTTATTAACAAAAAAAGAATGGTTATTTAAAAAGGATATTGAACATAAATGGCGAATTTATTATTATTAGTGGTGGAAAGTGGTGTGAAGTGGGGGAATTAGGTTAAAGGGGTGAGTGGGCCAATGTTTATGGGGGAATATCAACATAGCATTGATGATAAGGGCCGGGTTATTATCCCGGTAAAATTCCGCGACCTTTTGGGAACCTCATTCGTTGTTACCCGCGGCTTGGACCAATGCCTATTTGCTTACCCTAAGGATGAATGGTCCATTCTGGAACAGAAGCTCAAATCTCTATCTTTGATGAAATCTGATGCACGTGCGTTTACCCGGTTTTTTTTCTCGGGTGCGACTGAATGTGAATGGGACAAACAGGGTAGGGTAAATCTACCGGGGAATTTGCGGGAATATGCTAAGCTTGAGAAGGATTGTATTGTGTTAGGCGTATCGAACCGAATGGAAATTTGGAGCAAAAATATGTGGAATGAGTATTTTCAACAATCCGAACAAACATTTAATGATATTGCTGAGAAATTAGTCGATTTAAACTTTGATTTATAATAGTCTGGAGGGTTGCAGCTTGTTTCATCACATCACGGTGCTTAAAGAAGAAGCGACAGAGGGGCTGCGCATCAAAAGAGACGGTATTTATGTCGACTGTACTTTGGGTGGCGCAGGTCATAGCTCATTGATCGCATCTAAGCTTGGAGAATATGGAAGATTAATTGGACTCGATCAAGACGATTGGGCATTAGACCATGCAAAGGAACTGTTATCTCCTTATAGTGATCGAATTTCATTGGTTAAGACAAATTTTCGATACTTGGAAGAGGCTTTGAAGGATCTCGCTGTCCCGCAGAAGGATGGGGTTCCTCAGGTAGACGGAATATTGTTCGATCTTGGGGTATCATCCCCACAGTTTGATGAAGGCGACCGAGGATTTAGCTACAATCACGATGCTCCGTTAGATATGCGAATGGATCAATCTGCTAAGCTAACGGCTGCTGAGATTATTAATGAATGGTCAGCACAGGAGATTGCCAAAATATTGTTTATGTACGGTGAGGAGAAATTCTCTCGGCGAATCGCTAAGATCATTGTGGAGCGCCGAACCAGTTCACCTATTAAAACAACAGGTGAATTGGTCGAAATCATTAAAGAGGGAATTCCAGCAGCTGCCCGTAGAACAGGTGGACATCCTGCGAAACGGAGTTTTCAAGCTTTGCGAATTGCGGTGAATGATGAGCTTGGCGCATTTGAAGAAGGGCTTCATCAGGCTGTACGGTGCTTGGCACCAGGCGGAAGAGTATCAGTGATTACCTTCCACTCATTGGAAGATAGAATTTGTAAACAAATATTGGCAAGTTATTTAGAGAAATGTACCTGTCCAACTGATTTCCCTATGTGTGTATGCGGAGGTACTGGGCAAATGAAACTTGTGAACCGTAAGCCATTGGTTCCTAGTGAATTGGAATTGGAACAGAACTCACGTGCACGCTCAGCCAAATTGAGAATCGCGGAGAAACTGTAGAACATGATAAGGAGTGAGTGAAGTACAATGGCTTATACGCGGGGGAATTTAGCAGTTAAACCTAAACCGATAGAACGCGTATCTCCAGGATATCGCGAGCAGACAAAAGTAATCACACGACGTGCATCGCTTCCTATGAAAGAGAAGATGCTGTATTTGTTAACTGTTGTTATATGTGTTGCTGTGGCAGGTCTTGTCATTTCACGCTATGCGAATATCTATGATCTAAATAAACAAAGTGAGAAGCTTAGTGTTGAAATTAAGAAAAATCAACTGTTATCGACACAAATGGAAGTGAAGAGGGAAACGTTGAAGAATTCAATTCTAGCTACTGCAATCAAAGACGGATACGTGGAGCCATCTGAGCATGAAACGGTTTATGTGCCTCGTGCTACGATCATCCCTGAGAAAGAAATATCGGATGTAGATTCAGCACAAAAATAGTGTCTGTGAGGGTTGATATATGGTAAAAAAAATAAAACTTCGTACACTGTTTATAGGAGGATGCATAACCCTCCTCTTTGTTGTTTTAATTACTAAAATATTTTGGATTCAAGTTGTGAAGGGCGATTTTTGGCATGAAAAGGCTGTGGAAAGCTGGTCCAGGCAAAAGGTCATTGCTGCTACTCGTGGAACCATTACCGACCGGAAAGGTGATGCCTTAGCTATTGATGCACCAGCGTATACGGTAACTGTTAATCCGAAAGTCATTCAAGAGAATGGGATCGAGGATGAAGTGGTTACAGAACTAAATAAAATACTAGGAAAGCCAGAAGATGAACTACGCGCACTCGTTACCGCTAAGGATGATAAAGGGGAAGAGTATTTAACAAGTCGTGAAGTTCGGCCCGAAGGTTTGATGGTTAATCAGGATAAGAAGGACCAAATTGATGGATTAGTGAAAGTAATGAAGAAAAAACTGAAGGATAAAGGAAAAGTTGCAGATGCAGGGATCGGTACGCTTAGTCAGAAGAAGCGAATCTATCCTAAGAACAGCTTAGCAGCCCATATTCTTGGATACACAGATCGTGATGGCAAGGCTGTTGCTGGCTTTGAAGCTTTCCATGACGAGATACTCAAAGGAACGCCAGGTTCTAGCAATTACAAGAGTGATGGGCAATTAGACAAACTTCCTAATTCGGATGAGGTCTATGTTCCCGCTGTCAATGGTAAAAATGTTCAACTGACAATTGACTCTACGATCCAGTATTATATTGAGGAAGCCATGAAAGAGGCCTATGAGAAATACAAGCCTGTCAGTATGACGGTCATTGCAGCCGATCCGAATACGATGGAAATATTGGGTATGGCCAATTTACCAACCTATGATCCGAATACGTACTGGGAAACGCCAGAAGCTGAGAATTTCACTAACCATGCTGTTAAATCACTGTATGAACCAGGTTCTACATTCAAAATTGTTACTCTTGCGGGTGCTGTTCAGGAGAAATTATTCAATCCTAATGCCACATACGTTTCAGGTCAAATAACAGTTCAAGGAACGAAACAGAAACTTTATGATGTTGTGCGTTCAGGATGGGGGACTATTTCTTATCTTGATGGGGTGAAGCATTCGAGTAACGTAGCTTTTATTAAGCTAGGTTCGGAAATGCTAGGGAAGGAAAGATTATTGAAATATATTACAGATTTTGGATTTGGCCAGAAGACGGGAATAGAACTACCAGGAGAGACTGCACGCGCAATTAATCTGCCAGGGCCCGTTGAAGTTGCTACAGCTTCATACGGTTACGGTGTTCAAGTCACTCCTATTCAACAGATCACTGCCATTGCCGCAGTTGCTAATGGTGGGAAACTGATGAAACCACATATTATAAAGGAAATTAATGATCCCAATACTGGGAAATCCGACGAAATTACCCCTGAAGTGGTTCGGCAAGTTATTTCTGCTGAATCAGCTAAAGAATCAAGTGGCTATCTTGAACAGGTAGTATCAGATCAGGTTATGGGTACTGGAAGAAATGCTTACATTGAAGGTTATCGTGTTGCAGGGAAGACAGGAACTGCTCTTAAATGGGTGAATAATGAATATAGCAAAACGAAGCAAATTATTTCTTTCTCTGGATTTGCTCCAGTAAATGATCCTAAAATTGCAGTCATTGTGATCATGGATGAACCTATGGATGGTACAGTGGGTGGGGGTAAAGCTGCAGCACCCGTCTTCAAGAAAATTGTATCTCAATCTTTACAGTACCTGAATGTTCCGAAGTTAGTAACAAGTGAGCAAACTAAGGAAAAGCAAACGAGTGATAAAGGTACGTCGGGAACGGTAAGTTATAAGACACCAAGCATGGTCGGTAAAGCTATCGGCAAAGCCCAAAAAGAGCTTCTAAATACCGGGATCGCTTTTGAAACGCTGGGTAAAGGCAAAACAGTTATAAATCAATACCCAGCCAAAGGCTCGGTCATGAGCTCAGGTCAGCGGATTTATCTTCTAACCGAAGAGAATGATCGTATGGAAGTCCCTGATTTGAAGGGAGAATCTTTGAGGGATGCACTTCAAGTGTTGACTTTAATGAAATTGACAGCTAGCGTAGAAGGTGAAGGGTTCGTTACAGAACAAAAGGAGATAAAAGAAGGTAATAAACGTAAAGTTCTATTGACACTCGCACCTGCTGATGAGATGGCTTCGCATAAGAAAGAGGAAGTAGATCAATAGCATGATGTGTTTTAATGAATAGCTTGTTCTAACCCCTAGCTGTCCTGAATACTCATGATAACAACAATGTCATGAGCTCAGGACAAGTTGGGAGGGTATACAATGAAAGTTTCAAATTTGACACTTAGACGGAGGCTACTGTGGAGCTTGCTGTTCTTTTGTGTGCTATTCGGTGCTTTGATCATAAGGCTAGCTTATGTACAGCTGGGATTAGGTAGTGAACTCTCCGCTAAAGCAGAAGATTCATGGAGAAGAAACATTCCTTATTCAGCCAAAAGAGGAGAAATTCTTGATAGGAACGGAACCCCTCTAGCTTTTAATATCAGCGCTCCAACCATCATGGCTATTCCAGTTCAGGTTAAAGAACCAGAGGCCGCAGCGCAGGCGTTGTCCCCTCTGCTTGGGATGACGCAAGAAAAAATATTAAAGGTCATTACTAAAAAAGGTTCTATGATTGAAAAATTGAAGCCAGGTGGTCGCAAAATTACAATGGATCTCGCTCAGAAAATTCGAGATCTAGATCTACCCGGCATTGTTGTTGCAGAAGATAACAAAAGATATTATCCCTATGGGGATCTGGCTGCACACATTTTAGGGTTCACGGGAATTGACAATCAAGGGATAACAGGAGTCGAGAAAAAGTATAACGATAAACTATTAGGTATGAACGGTAGTATTTCCTACCTTTCTGATGCTGCGGGCAGGCTAATGCCTGGTTCATCTGAGAGGTATGTTGAACCCAAAGATGGATTGAATCTACAGCTTACAATCGACAAATCTATTCAGTCAATTATGGAACGTGAGTTGGATCAAGCTATGGTACAGTTCCAAGCGCGCGGTAGTTGGTCCATTGCAATGAATCCTCAGACAGGTGAGATACTAGCCATGGCAAGTCGCCCTGGATATGAGCCTGGAAAATATCAAGAATATGCTTCTGAGGTCTATAACCGGAATTTACCGATATGGATGACATATGAACCAGGTTCAACCTTCAAGATCATTACATTAGCTGCTGCTCTTCAGGAAGGGAAAGTGGATTTGCAGAGGGATGCCTTTTTTGATCCAGGTTATATCAAAGTAGGGGGTGCTACCCTGAAATGCTGGAAAAGAGGTGGGCATGGTAGTGAAACATTCCTTGAAGTGGTAGAGAACTCTTGTAATCCTGGATTTGTAGTGCTAGGACAGAAGCTTGGGAAAGAATCACTCTTTAAATATATTCGTGATTTCGGCTTCGGCACGAAGACAGGAATTGACCTTAATGGAGAAGAGAATGGTATATTATTTAAGTTATCACGAGTAGGACCTGTAGAGTTAGCTACGACTTCATTCGGGCAAGGTGTATCTGTTACACCGATTCAGCAGGTAGCCGCTGTGTCCGCTGCTATTAATGGTGGTAAATTGTATAAGCCATATGTCTCTAAGGCTTGGATTAACTCTGAGACGGGTGCTACGGTTGAAGAAATGAAGCCTGAGCTTGTGAGACAAGTCATTTCAGAAGAGACATCTAAGAAGGTTAGAGAAGCTCTAGAAAGTGTTGTAGCTAAGGGTACGGGGCGCCCTGCTTTTATCGATGGATATCGAGTAGGCGGTAAGACAGGTACTGCACAGATTGTAGTTAACGGGCGTTACTCTTCTACCGAGCATATCGTATCTTTTATTGGATTTGCACCAGCTGATAATCCTCAGATCGTTGTGTATACTGCTGTAGATAATCCCAAAGGCATTCAATTTGGAGGTGTAGTTGCTGCCCCCATAGTACAAAATATACTAGAGGATTCATTGCATTATATGAATGTTCCAGTGCGCAAGGATCAGCTGACGAAAGAATACAAATATGGTGAAACACCCATTGTTACAGTACCTGATTTAGTAGGTGCTACGGTACAGGATCTATATGAGGATTTGAATATGAATTTCATGCTGACTAAGTCAGGGAGCGGAAAGAACGTAGTAAGTCAAGCTCCTAAGGCAGGGAGTAGGGTTGAACGAGGGTCAACGATTCGGATTTATATGGGTAGTTCTGAGACAGATGAAGACGTAAATAAGGCACCTTAGCGTGCCTAATATTCGTTATAATTGACGATAATTGAAATAGAGCGAGGGATTACTAATGAGACTTAACGAATTGGCTTCATCGATAGCAATTAAACAGATTGTAGGTAGTGGGGATATTACGGTATCTGGCATCCAGATTGATTCTCGGAGGGTAACTCCGGGTGATTTATTCATCTGTTTGCCCGGTCATACTGTTGATGGACATGATTATGCATCACAAGCGGTGGAGCGAGGTGCTTCTGCACTTGTTGTGGAGAGACGGCTAGATGTAGAATTGCCTCAGGTCATCGTTAACGATTGTAGATATGCTATGGCTGTCTTTGCTAATGCCTTTCTCGGATCTCCAAGTAGCCAATTGAAGGTGATCGGAGTAACAGGAACGAACGGGAAGACGACAACGACCTATCTTATAGAGAAAATTATGAATGATCATGGAGTAAGGACCGGACTCATCGGAACCATTCAAATGCGCTATGGTGGACGTACATTCCCAATGTCAGGAACAACACCAGAAGCGTTAGATTTACAGCGGTCGTTGCATGATATGGCAGCTAGTGGCACCCGTTGCTGTGTGATGGAGGTATCCTCACATGCTTTAGAGCAGGGAAGAGTGAAAGGGACAGATTTTCGAACAGCTATTTTTACAAACCTGACCCAAGATCATTTGGATTATCATAAGACGATGGAAGAATACCGTTCAGTAAAAGGCTTGTTGTTCTCTCGTATGGGCAACACCTTCATTAGTAATCCTGATAAGCGAAAGTATGTTGTACTTAATGCGGATGATCCTGCTTCGAATTACTTTGCTCAAATCACGGCAGCTGAAGTCATTACCTACGGTTTGGAAGAAGGGGCAGATGTACGTGCCACTCAAATATCTATTACTGCGCAGGGTACATATTTCCATGTTGATTCATTCAAGGGAAGTACAGAGATACAACTAAAAATGGTTGGTAAATTTAACGTGTACAATGCACTAGGCGCGATTACAGCTGCTCTATTAGAAGGGGTAGGTCTAGAGGAAATAAAACGCAGTCTTGAGTCTATCTCGGGTGTCGATGGACGTGTTGAATCCGTTGATGCGGGGCAATCCTTTGCTGTTATCGTTGACTATGCGCACAGTCCAGATGGACTTGAGAATGTATTAAAGACGGTTAATGAATTTGCAAAAGGTCGTGTATTGACTGTATTTGGTTGTGGTGGAGATCGTGATAAAACCAAGCGACCTATTATGGGCAAGATTGCTGCCAAGTATAGTGACATTGTATTCGTAACTTCAGATAATCCCCGGACAGAAAATCCAGAATTGATATTGAAGGATATCGAAGCGGGACTTCTGGAAGATCAGATATCTCAGGATAAATATCAAATGATTGTAGACCGGAGAATAGCCATCCAAAAGGCTATTGAAATGGCAAGCCCTGACGATGTAGTATTGATTGCGGGGAAAGGTCATGAGACCTACCAATTGATTGGACAGACGATTCATGAATTTGATGACCGTATCGTCGCCAAAGAAGCGATAAGGGGCCTAATACTGTGATTAGAAAAACGTTGGGAGAAGTAGCTGTGATGTGCGGGGGGAATCTCGTAAATAAACAGAATAAAGACACCGTGATTCACGGAGTGATCCGAGATTCACGTCATATGTCAGAGGGATGTTTATTCATTCCGATAGTCGGAGAAAACTATGATGGGCATGCTTTTGTGGCAGAAGGCTTGCGCACAGGAGCTGGTGGAGCCTTATGGCAGCGTGATCGGGGTACGCCTCCCGAAGGGGCCATTATCGAAGTGGATGATACTTTAGAAGCTCTACAAAAGCTATCCCAAGCCTATTTACTTGAAGTGGATAGTAAGGTTATTGGTATTACAGGTAGTAACGGTAAGACGACGACAAAAGATATGATAGCGGCTCTACTTGAAACAACATATAAGGTGCATAAAACGGTGGGGAACTACAATAACCATATTGGCCTACCGCTCACTATTCTTGCAATGGATATGGATGTAGATATTATCGTTCTCGAAATGGGAATGAGTGCACGCCATGAAATCGAATTTCTTGCTGCTATTGCAGCTCCAGATGTAGCTGTTATAACGAATATTGGTGAAGCGCACTTGCTACAGTTAGGATCACGGGAGGAAATTGCTCGGGCTAAAGCGGAAATTTCTAGCGGACTTAAGTCTGGAGGTCTGCTTATATATAATGGTGATGAGCCTTTGATTTCGGAAGTGCTCGCAGAATCGACCACAATTAAACCAATCAACATGAAGACGTGCACTTTTGGTATTAATCCAGATAATGATGAATATCCTACGGGAATGTTGAATCACAATAAGGGTGTTATATTCACAACGAATGTGCATAAGGAGCAAGGGATTGATTTGCCATTACTTGGACGACACAATGTCGTGAACTGCTTAGCAGCGCTTGCAGTCGCTCGTCATTTCAATGTAACGGAGGAGAACATTCATAAAGGGTTATCTCATTTACGCTTAACAGCCATGAGAATAGAGCAGGTTGTATTGCCTACGGGATTAACGATTCTGAATGATGCTTATAATGCTAGCCCATCTTCGATGAAAGCGGCTATCGATGTACTTCAAAGTATGAAGGGGTATCGCACAAAAATTGCAGTACTTGGGGACATGCTTGAGCTTGGGATGCAAGAGAATGAATTTCATGCCGAAATAGGGCGCTATCTGACCGCAGACAAAGTGAATTTACTGTATACATATGGTCCTTTGTCCGCTTATACAGCAGAAGCAGCGAAAGTCCATTTACCGGAATCCAGCGTATATGCATTTGAAGATAAGAGGGAACTCATTAGTCATCTTGAGGAGAATCTTCAGTCTAGAGATATAGTACTTTTTAAAGCCTCACGTGGAATGAAGCTGGAAGAAGTAGTGGATGCACTAAAAGAGAAATATTAACAGATGTGACGTTATGAAGGGGTGAATCCATGGATATTCAATTATTATTACTTACAATCGGTGTATCTTTTATTCTTGCGGTTATAGCCGCACCATTACTCATACCTTTGCTACGGCGTATGAAGTTTGGACAACAGGTTCGAGATGATGGTCCACAAAGTCATTTGAAAAAATCAGGCACTCCAACAATGGGCGGAGTAGTCATATTATTAGCATTTACGTTGTCTTATTTGAAATTTTCTGTTATTAATACGGATTTCTATGTTTTATTGGTTGCAACACTTGGATTTGGATTGATTGGTTTTCTAGATGACTATATTAAAGTGGTATTCAAGCGTTCATTAGGATTAACGGCACGTCAGAAATTATTGGGACAATTAATTTGTTCCGCTGTGATCTGTTATTTGTTATTTCAAAATGGTCATGATACCTCGATCAGTATTCCAGGCACATCATTTTCGTGGGATTGGGGCGGTTTTTTCTATTATCCTTTTATTGTGATTATGTTGCTGGCTATTAGTAACGCTGTTAATTTCACGGATGGATTGGATGGGTTATTATCTGGGGTAAGTGCAATTGCATTAGGTGCGTTCGCTGTGATTGCTATGCAAGCCACATCACTTCCAGCAGCCTTTTGTGCAGCAGCGATGATCGGGGCTGTACTAGGGTTTCTTGTATTTAATGCACATCCTGCGAAAGTCTTTATGGGAGATACAGGATCACTTGGTATTGGTGGTGCTATTGCAGGGATTGCGATTGTTACGAAGAGTGAATTATTGTTCCTTATTATTGGTGGGGTATTCGTTATTGAGATGCTTTCCGTTGTATTACAGGTAGCTTCATTTAAAACTCGAGGCAAACGTATTTTCAAAATGAGTCCGATCCATCATCACTTTGAACTTAGTGGATGGTCGGAATGGCGTGTAGTCATTACGTTCTGGGCTGTAGGTCTGGTGCTTGCAGGTCTTGGACTTTATATTAACAAGGGGTTGTAATTATGGATCAACTAGAGTCATACAGAGGAAAAAAAGTCATCGTTCTTGGTCTCGCCAGAAGTGGAGTACAAGTCGCTAAAGTGTTACACGAGCTAGGCGCTTTGGTGACCGTGAATGATCGTAAGGAAAAGGAAGAATGTCCTGAAGCATCTGAATTAGAGGCTTTGGGAATTTGTGTTATTTACGGAGGTCATCCCGATGACCTTATTCATGAAGGGGTTTCGCTCGTCGTCAAAAATCCAGGAATCCCTTATTCAGCTTCTCCTGTGCAACAAGCAATGGAACTAGGCATTGAAGTTGTGACAGAAGTTGAGATTGCCTATTATCTTTGCAAAGCTCCTATTATTGGGATAACGGGTTCTAATGGTAAAACAACAACTACGACTTGGGTTGGTAATATTCTTGAAGCTGCCGGATTAGCACCTATTGTGGCTGGAAACATTGGGACTCCCCTTTGTGAAGCGGCTCTAGAAGCCACAGAGAACAATTGGATGGTAGTTGAACTAAGTAGCTTTCAATTAAAAGGAACGCAGCAATTTCGCCCTCGTATAGGGTGCTTGTTGAATGTAGCAGAGACACATCTAGATTATCATGGAGGCATGGAAGACTATGTATCTTCTAAAGCAAATATGTTTGCTAATCAGACAGAAGAAGATATCGCTATCCTTAACTGGGATGATCCATACTGTCGCAGTCTCGTGCCTTATGTCAAAGCAACCATTCTACCCATTTCCATGTGTGAAGAATTATTAGAAGGTGTGTATGTTAGTCCACCTTTTATCATGAATACTGAAGACGCGTTATCACGTCATATTGTGTATCGTGATGGGGCGGGTACGGTTCATCAGATCATCCATGTAGAGGAAATGGGAATCCCAGGGCGATTCAATGTGGAGAATGCATTGGCAGCTTGTGCTATCGCTATAGCAGCAGGTGTCGAAATACAACAATTGGCGGCTCCTCTTTCTTCTTTTCGTGGTGTCGAACACCGATTAGAATATGTGAAGAATGTGAAGAAAGTGGACTATTACAACAACTCCAAAGCAACGAATTCAAAAGCAACAACCATGGCTCTAACTTCTTTCAATAGTCCGATTGTGCTTATTGCAGGGGGATTAGACCGCGGTTCGGATTATATGGAGCTTTTGGACGTTCTTAGTGAACGTGTTAAGGCTGTAGTGTTACTTGGGGAGACCAAGGAAAAAATAGCTAAAGTAGCGGAACTTGCGGGATTAAAGAAAATTTCTCTCGTCGATACTGATGAGGACGCCGCCGCCACACTTATACAAGCTGTGAAAGAAGCAGCAGCCTTTGCGGATGATGGGGATACTGTTCTTCTGTCTCCCGCTTGTGCTAGTTGGGATATGTTTGCTTCGTATGAAGAGCGTGGACGCATTTTTAAAGAGGCGGTGCATAATCTTTAAGTAGGGGGGTGTGTGGATAAGCCCCTACTTTAATGCAAGAGGTGGCCTCATCATGAATAAGACACGCCCGGCGCCAGATTTATGGCTCCTTATATGTATTTTGGGTTTGCTCACGATTGGAATTGTTATGGTCTATAGCGCTGGCTCTGTACTTGGCTTTCATGACTATGGAGATTCATACTATTTCGTTAAGCGTCAATTGTTATTTGCAGGATTGGGACTCATTTCCATGTTTATAACAGCTAATGTAGATTATCATTTTTGGCATAAGTATGCGAAAATTGGACTGTTGGTGTGCTTTGTCCTCCTCATCATTGTTCTTATTCCAGGTATTGGTAATGTTCGGGGTGGAGCTCGAAGCTGGCTTGGAATCAGTTCCTTTGGTATTCAGCCTTCTGAATTCATGAAGCTAGGGATGATTCTATTTCTAGCGAAATGGCTTAGTCATGAGCAATTTGATATTACTTCTTTTACAAAAGGGCTGTTACCTCCCTTAGGTCTGATTGGAACGGCTTTTGGGCTCATTATGTTACAGCCAGATTTGGGTACAGGCACGGTTATGTTAGGTGCTTCACTTATGATTGTATTTACAGCAGGTGCGAAGCTTAAACATTTGGCATTGTTTGGTTTAGCTGGTGTTGTAGGGTTTGCAGGATTAATTATTGCAGCGCCTTATCGCTTGCTTAGAATTACTGCTTTCCTTGATCCGTGGTCTGACCCTCTAGGGGCAGGGTATCAGATTATTCAATCTCTATATGCTGTTGGTCCTGGAGGTCTCGGAGGGCTCGGGCTTGGTATGAGTCGGCAAAAATATAGCTACGTGCCGGAACCGCAAACAGACTTTATTTTCTCCATATTAGCTGAGGAACTCGGTTTCGTCGGTGGATTGATTGTGCTCTTATTGTTTCTAATCCTAGTGTGGCGTGGTATGCGTATCGCCATGACAATACAGAGTGGTTTTGGTAGCTTGCTTGCCGTTGGCATTGCTGGAATGGTTGCTGTTCAAGTCATCATTAATATTGGAGTTGTTATTGGTTTAATGCCAGTGACGGGCATCACGTTGCCTTTAATAAGTTATGGGGGATCTTCACTGACCCTGATGTTGACAGCTCTTGGTATTCTAATAAATTTATCCCGTTATGCGAGGTGAACAGCATGCGCATCGTTCTAACTGGTGGCGGAACTGGGGGACATATTTATCCAGCCCTTGCTATAGCAAGACAATGTGAACAAGAGGAATCTAAATCACAATTCTTATACATTGGTGGACAGCGTGGATTAGAGAGTAAATTGATCCCTCAGGAGAATATTCCTTTCGAATCTATCGATATTACGGGCTTTCGACGGAAATTGTCATTGGATAATGTTAAGACTGTGATCCGCTTTGTAAAGGGTGTTAAAATATCTAAACGTTTTTTAACTAAATTCAAGCCGGACATCGTGGTGGGCACAGGAGGTTATGTATGTGGTCCTGTTGTATATGCTGCTACTAGATTGGGTATTCCGACAATCATTCATGAGCAGAATGCGATTCCAGGACTGACGAACGCTTTTCTAAGCCGATATGTTAGTACGGTCGCGGTAAGTTTTCCCAATTCGAAATTATTTTTTCCTAAGGCGAAGCGTGTTATTTATACAGGTAATCCTAGAGCTACAATTGTGCATTCAGCTAATAGAGATAGGGGATTCGCAACGTTAGGTATTCCAATGGATAGCTCAGTAGTACTTATTGTAGGGGGCAGTCGTGGAGCTAAAGCAATTAATGAAGCTATGATTCAAATGGCCCCTCTTTTGGATACATTAAAGCATATCCATTTCGTATATGTCACGGGAGATTCTTATTTTGATGTAACACGTGAAGAAATCCGCTGTAAGCTTGGAAGTATGCCGAATCATCTTCACGTACTTCCTTATGTGCATAATATGCCTGAAGTACTTGCGGCTACTTCGCTAATCGTTAATCGTGCGGGAGCTTCATTCTTGGCAGAAATTAATTCACTGGGAATACCTTCAATCCTTATTCCATCTCCGAACGTAACCAATAATCATCAAGAGGCTAACGCTAGGCAGTTGGAAAAGGTGGGAGCGGCCCAAGTGATTGTAGAAAAAGAATTAACAGGAGATCGGCTTTTCCAGTCCATCGCAGGTATTATGGGGAATTTGGACGTTCATAGAGCGATGTCTGAGTCATCACGCATGCTAGGCAAACCGGATTCCGCTAATTTAATCGTTGAAGAAATGCGGCGTTTGTCTAGAAGAGTTTAAAAGACAGTGCCGATTGTCACACACCTATGTAGGATGACATAAGATATCCTATAATCGTGACAATCGCCCAAGGACACGGCATTATCGCACTAGGAACGCAAATCTTCTCCTAATTCACTGAGAGATGGCATTATTCGGTTTGAAGTTAAGGAGGTCTTTACGTTGCAGCAATGGATATCGCTATTATCGGAGTTAAACGTCGGGGATATTTACCTGAATGAACCACTCGCTAGACATACAACATGGAGAATCGGTGGACCTGCTGATGCTCTGATCATTCCTAAAACTAGAGAACAGCTACAGGAACTTATTGCGCTACTTCATCAACATGAGATTCCCTGGATGCAGATTGGACGCGGCTCCAATATGCTTGTGTCTGATAAAGGAATTCGTGGTGCAGTCATCAAGCTGGGCTCAGATCTGGAATATGCTAATTTCCAGGAGGATGTTGTAACTGCAGGTGGTGGGTGCTCTTTTGTGAAATTGAGCATTATGGCAGGTAAGCGAGGATTAACTGGTTTGGAGTTCGCAGCGGGCATTCCCGGTTCTGTCGGTGGAGCCGTATACATGAATGCCGGAGCCCATGGGTCTGATGTGTCACGCATATTTAAGTCCGCTGAGATTGTACTAAATACAGGTGAAATGGTGTCTTATGCTGCTGAGGATATGACTTTTGAATATCGTCATTCTATTCTACATGAGCGCAAGGGGATTGTAGTGGAGGCTACATTTGAGCTTAACCACGGAGTACGTACGGAGATAGCGGAGACTATGGCATCTTACAAAGATCGACGTCGTCGTACACAACCACTGCAATTGCCTTGTGCTGGCAGTGTGTTCCGTAATCCTCCAGGCGATCACGCAGCCAGACTCATCGAGGCTACTAATCTTAAGGGTTATGGTGTTGGTGGAGCAGAAGTATCCGTGCAGCATGCCAATTTCATTGTAAACACTGGTCAAGCTACAGCAGAGGACGTGCTCGCCCTCATGCACGAAATTCAGCAAAAAATTTATTCTGAGCAGGGTATCTCGTTGATACCTGAAGTATTCGTAGTGGGTGAGCGGTAAACTCGGAGGTGATACATTGGACAAATTGGTGATTGAGGGAGGCAAATCTCTATCAGGAACCGTACGTATCCATGGAGCAAAGAATGCCGCACTGCCTATATTAGCGGCAAGTTTGCTAGCTGATGGTGAAGTTCATTTGACGAATGTTCCACATTTATTGGACATTGAAGTTATGTTGAATATTCTGAATCGGCTTGGTTGTCAAACACGGCATGAGCAAGAGGAAGTCATTGTGGATACGTCGTCCGCCAATTCGTTTCATGTACCGGATGATTTAATGAAGCAGATGAGATCATCCATTTTTCTAATGGGGCCTTTACTTGCCCGTTTCGGGGAAGTAAACATTTATCAACCGGGTGGTTGTGCGATCGGAGAACGGAAAATTGATCTTCATTTGCAAGGATTAAAAGCGCTAGGGGCTGAGATTCAAGAAGTAGATGGTCAAATCCATTGCAAAGCTAGCAGGCTTATAGGAGCGGATGTCCATATGGACTTTCCGAGTGTAGGTGCAACCGAGAATATTATGATGGCCGCAGCAAGGGCTCAAGGAACTACGACCATTACCAATGCGGCGAGAGAACCCGAGATACAGGACCTTCAGAATTTCCTGAACCAGATGGGAGCTAACATTATCGGTGCAGGAACAGATACGATAACTATTCAAGGAGTTACTCAATTATTTCCCTGTAGTTATGAAGTGATTCCGGATCGGATTGTTGCGGGTACTGTTATGATCGCTGCAGCGGTGACACGTGGTTGTGTAACACTAACGCATTGTAATCCAGCTCACCTCACATCTCTTATTCATGTTCTCAAACGGGCTGGTGTTCAAATTGGTGTCTGCAATGATATAATGAACATTAGCTGCATGAGTCGCCCTAAAGCGGTAGAGCGGATTATTACTTCACCTTATCCATCTTTTCCTACAGATCTGCAATCCCAAGTCATGGTCCTACTATCTTTGGCTGATGGATTCAGCGTTATGAAAGAAACGGTGTTTGAAGGACGCTTTAAACATGTCAATGAGCTCGCAGTAATGGGAGCTGATATTTCCATAGACCTCAATTGTGCTTTTATAAGAGGTGTTAAAAGGCTGTATGGTGCAACCGTAGAAGCTACCGATTTAAGAGCCGGTGCGGCTCTGGTTATTGCAGGTTTAGCTGCACAAGGCAAAACCGTTGTAGAGCAGGTGCACCACATTGACCGAGGATACGATCATATTGAAAAGTTGTTCCAGAAATTAGGGGCCGATATTCAAAGGCACACTCCGGTACTCAAACAGTTAGATTTGGCCAATTAAAGTCCTAATATCCCCTTCCATATGAGGAGGGGATAAGGGGCATTTTATGGAGAGTTGCTATGATACGATCGCATATTCCAGTTTTGAAAGAAAAAAAACCAAAAAAAATGAAGACAAGCCGCAAAATTATTATCATTTTGATGTTTCTTTTTATCGCGTTGCTTGCTGTACTTTTTTTTCGTTCTCCTATAAGCCAAATCTCTGAAATTAATTTTCAGGGAAATACATTCACCACTCGTGATCAATTACTTCAACAAGGTAAGGTTGCGGTGGGAGATCAGTTCTTTGGAGTGTCTACATCTATATTGACAGAACGTTTGGAGGGAATTAATTCAATTAAATTAGTTAAAGTGGACAAGCAGTTTCCGGGGACAATTCATGTGCAAATTGAGGAATATCCAACAGTGGCCTATGAATTAGGAACAGATGGTGTTCTAGAAGCTATTCTATCCAATGGAGCATTAGTTTCGGTGGGGAGTAGTGGTATTGCAGTAGAGAAGCCTATATTGACCCAATGGAGCCCTGATGATCCTAACAAAATAAGGCTAAGTCAAGTACTTGGACAAATTCCTAATCAATTAACATCTGATATTTCCGAAATCATTCCTTCACCTACTACATCTTTTTCAGATAGAATCAAGATCTATACTAGGTCTGGATTTGAAGTGATTACCGCAATATCATTACTTAGTGACAAAGTGGAATATCTCAATCAAGTGATTGAAACGCAAGAGGCCGGCCTGATCACGATGCTTGAAGCAGATACTTATGAATCGTTTCCTTCTGTAAAAAGTGAAGTGCTAGATGAGGAAGGTACTACTAATGAATAACAAATAATGCTACAATGAAAATTACGAGTAAGTTCGTTCTCCTTTTTTAATTTATATGAATTTTATACTAGTAGAAACCAATGCTAATATTAAAAAAAATGTTGAAAAAAGAGGGAAAGTTTAGAAGGTTGTTGAATAGGTACAAAGTGTATTTTCAAACAAACTTGAAAGTATGATTTTGAAGTTATTCCTATCCATTTTTCTAACGGTAAACAAGCGGTCTGATGCCGTAGTTGTTTATTCTTAAATTTGTAAGTCATTACGATAAAACAGGAGGTGCCACAGTTGAGCAACAATGACATCATTGTTAGTTTGGACATCGGTACATCCAAAGTTCGTGCTATTATTGGGGAAGTGAATAATGGAACCTTTAATATTATTGGGGTTGGATCTGCCGACTCAGAGGGAATACGCAAAGGCGCAATTGTAGATATTGATCATACCGTACAATCCATCCGCAGTGCAGTTGAACATGCGGAACGTATGGTCGGTATTCAAATATCTGAAGTATATGTCGGCATTTCTGGGAATCATATTGGACTTCAATCTAGCCACGGAGTTGTGGCTGTGTCGAACGAGGATCGGGAAATCGGGGAAGAAGATATTGAACGTGTGCTTAAAGCCGCAGAAGTTGTCGCACTCCCTCCAGATCGGGAAATTATCGATGTGTTTGCTAAACAGTACGTAGTAGACGGTCTCGAAGGCATTCAAGATCCACGGGGTATGATTGGTGTACGTCTAGAAGTAGAAGCCATCATCATTACCGGCGCTAAGACAGCCATACATAATCTTTTACGTTGTGTAGAGAAATCCGGTCTGAAGATCAAGGATTTGGTCTTGATGTCATTGGGTGCTGGACAAATGGCTTTATCCAAGGATGAGAAAACGATGGGTTCTGTTCTTGTAGATATCGGCGCAGGAACGACGAGTATTGCTATATTTGAAGGCGGAACGATGGTAGCAAACTCTACACTTCCAATTGGAGGTGAGTACGTAACCAACGATATTGCCTATGGATTACGGACATTGACTGATCAAGCTGAGAAAGTGAAGTTGAAATATGGATGTGCTGTCATTGAGGATGCTGCTCCAGATGTTATATTTAAAGTAACTCGCATTGGTAGCAACGTAGAAAAGGAATTCACACAGCAGGATTTGGCTGCCATTGTTGAGCCTCGAATCCAAGAAATATTCCATCTCCTTCATCAAGAAGTGAAACGTCTAGGTTACAATGAGCTTCCTGGAGGTTATATACTAACGGGAGGTACGGTATGTATGCCTGGCGTTCTGCAGATAGCACAAGTTGAACTTGCTGCTTCTGTCCGTATTGCTGTACCGGATTATATCGGGGTCAGAGATCCAGGATTCACTAGTGGTGTTGGTATACTCTACAATGTGATACGGAATATCCGTGTGCGCAGTAATACTACTGTGAGCAATAAAAAACCACCAAACCGCAACAATAAAGCAAATCCTGCGTCCAATCAAGGGAAGCCCCAAAAACCAGGTTTGGTAGAACGCGTCAAAAACATGTTCAGTGAATTTATATAAGGTGTTCATATAAGAGTGAACGGACCATCCATGTACAAAGAGGGGGAGATGGAATAGTATGTTGGAATTTGACTTTGAAATGGAGAGTTTAGCTCAAATAAAAGTGATTGGTGTAGGGGGTGGAGGCAGTAATGCTGTAAACCGAATGATCGAGAATGGTGTACAGGGTGTAGAATTCATTACTGTAAATACCGATGCTCAAGCCTTGCATATGGCTAAATCAGAACACAAATTACAAATTGGGGACAAGCTTACAAGAGGTCTCGGAGCGGGTGCCAATCCTGAAGTAGGAAAGAAGGCAGCGGAAGAGTCTCGTGACTTGATTTCGAACACATTGAAGGGTGCCGATATGGTATTCGTTACTGCAGGAATGGGTGGCGGTACGGGTACGGGTGCAGCACCTGTTATTGCTGAGATTGCTAGAGAGATTGGAGCGCTAACAGTTGGAGTGGTAACACGTCCATTTACATTTGAAGGTCGTAAGCGCTTCTCTCAAGCAGAGCTAGGCATTGAAGCTCTGAAAGAAAAAGTTGACACTTTGATAGTCATTCCAAATGATCGCTTGTTGGAAATTGTGGATAAGAAGACACCTATGCTTGAAGCATTCCGCGAAGCGGATAATGTTCTTCGTCAAGCTGTGCAAGGTATATCTGACCTTATTAAAGTTCCAGGCCTTATTAACCTTGACTTTGCAGACGTTAAGACGATCATGACTGAGCGCGGATCTGCTTTAATGGGTATCGGATTAGCTTCAGGTGAGAACCGTGCAGCAGAAGCAGCACGTAAGGCAATTATGAGTCCACTACTTGAGACTTCTATCGAAGGAGCTCGGGGTGTTATCATGAATATTACAGGGGGTTCTAATTTATCTCTGTATGAAGTGAATGAGGCTGCAGAGATTGTCACTTCAGCTTCTGATCCGGATGTGAATATGATCTTTGGTGCTATCATTGAAGAAGATATGAAGGAAGAGATTAAGGTGACGGTGATTGCTACTGGATTTGAGCATAAGCCATCCACGCAACATATGCCAATTCGTAAACCAGGAGCAGGAACGCCTGAGACTGAACCAACAGACAATCGTAGTAACAATTTACGACCTTTTGGTAATCAGCCAAGCAATGAACAGTTGGATATTCCGACCTTCTTGCGAAATCGTTCCCGTCAGAACAATGATTAATTTTCCTATATAGTTCAAAAAAAAGCCCGTTATTTCTTTCTGAAGAAATAACGGGCTTTTTTTAAATATAAGAAAGTATAAGTTTCAATTTACTATGCTTATATTTATACGAGAAACGGTTACCGTCCCTATAATTTGACGGTAACCGTTTCTTCTTGATTGTGTATTGTATTGATGAAAGTTTGTCCTTTTTGTTTATCACGAAATATCTTGTATCAAGTAACATCAATCGACAAAAAAAGTTCCGTGATCCCTCCTAGGTTTTGACAGACTTTGAAACATAATCTTCTTATACTAAACACATCTCCCAAAATTCAAAAGAAAACGAATTGGATCCAGCGATTCTGAGGCTTCTTTGAAGATTCCAAGCGTTGATAGGTGAAGACAATGATTGTCTATATCGATCTTATTTTTATGACTAACCTACTTATCGATGGTTCTCTTCTATGGCTTACTGGGTGGATGCGTAAGATCACTATGCAGTGGTGGCGCTTACTTCTATCGGCAGTGGTAGGGGCGTTATATGTCATGATGATGTTTGTACCACAGCTTTCTTTTATGTTTACCTTTCTAATAAAGTTTGGGCTTTCATTGATTATGCTGTGGGTGGCTTTTGGTTTTAGAAGTCTTCAAAACTATATCCGTAATATAGGAACTTTCTATATTATCAATTTTGCAGCAGCTGGTGGAATTATTGGGATACATTATTTGTTGCAAAGTTCTAGTGAGTTATGGAGTGGGATTTGGTTTACGACATCAGGAGGTCTTTCTTTTGAATTGAAAATTGGGTTTTGGTTCATATTTATTGTTTTTTTTATCGTTATGATATGGTTCAAAATCGTTCAGTCGTCAAGGAATAAATTAGTGAATAGGCATACTTATTTAGGAGAAGTGACAGTTCATATTGGGGGTAAAAGTGTGAACTGCACGGGACTGTTGGATACAGGTAATCAATTAAGTGATCCATTAACACGGATGCCTGTAATGATCATGGAAGTGACACTTTGGGAAGATCATCTACCTGCTTCTTGGAAGGGGAAATTAGCTGAAGGAGAAGCGGACAA
>DASXLR010000113.1:0-43699 GCA_036496075.1 Paenibacillus sp.
GGCGACCATTGGTCGTGTTGATCGGAAGCTGATACATACTCCATAAGGCCTGATACCATAAGTGTAATCAATGTGAACATCTTGTAATGAAGTTGGGTGTATGATTCGATCCTTTGTGAACTTCGAATTGAAGTTAGCAGACTGTTCAAGTTTATACATTTCTAATGAAGGTGCATCATTCACGGTGTATGTTCCTATTAGGGTAATATGAAAGCAAAACAATAATGCAACATAATATAATTTATGTTGTAAAACTAGGTGAGAAACAATATAATAGTAGTAGGAAATGCAACATAACTTATAGTTAAACACACCGAATACAATGCAACATAATTATAATGAGGTGAGTGGAATGATAACCTTTGAATCATACTTGACCGAAGAAGAAAAGAGTATCAATACAATTAAGAGTTACACGCTTAACATTAGCGGTTATATGAAGTGGTTTGATGAAAGTAAAGGTACAGAGTTTAAGAAGCTACATAGAGAGAACATAATGGATTACATAAGTTTCCTGAAGGTTATTAAGAAGCTGAGTCCATCCTCCATCAATGCCAAGATTAGCGCTCTCATTAAGTATAATGATTTCCTTATCAGCACTGGATTACAGACAGAACAAGCCATAACTAAGAGAGATATGATTAAGGTACAACGTCAATATGCTTCACTGTCTACAGTAGAACTAGCAGACGTAGAGAAGTTTAGACAACTGGTGTTAGAGAGTAATTCAAAGCGTAACCATGCTATTGTATCCGTTCTTGCTTACTGTGGCTTACGTATTAGTGAAGCCTTAAACGTGAAGATGGATAGCTTTAATATTACATCTCAACAATTGGTTGTATCTGAGGGAAAAGGAAAGAAGACTAGAACGGTAATCATCAATGATAAGGTAAGGACATCATTGCAAGGTTGGATAAAGGAACGTAATGATACTGGTATTACAAGCGAATACCTATTCATAAGTAATAGAGGAAACAAACTAGATAGAACGGTCATTAACAAGCTATTCAATAACTATTCAAAGGTGATAGGCAAAGAGATAACACCACACGATCTAAGACACTTCTTCTGTTCAAACGCACTAGAGAATGAATTCTCAGTTCATGAAGTTGCGCACATGGCAGGACACAGCAATATACAAACAACGCTACTATACACGAACCCAAACATGAAGAACATGATTGATAAAATGAACAAACTCTGAGCCCTGTAAGGGCTTTTTATTTTGTGTAATGTCAAAGCTGAAATGAGTGAATTATGTCAACGTTAACCTGAATATTACCTATACATAAACCGATGGGGGGTATTTTAAATCCAAAATGACACTTATTGTTTGATATACGCCCCTAGCACATCCATTTCCACACAAACCTATAATATAATCTGCATTAATATTGTGTAGCATGGAATAGTTTAATCTAATACTCAAGACCTATTTTGTCGATAATGATACTATTATGAAAAATATAGTTTTGGGGGATATGGAAATGAAATTGAGAATACATTTCTTTCTTGTGTGTATTATTTTTTCGTTATCAGGGTGTTCGAATTCTGAAAATAATACTAATTACATGATTACTTCTGCTGAGAAAATGATTGGAGAAAAGAGATATGATGAAGCAATCAATATGTATAAACAGGTTTTATTGATTAGTGATGAAGTAGAGTATATGAATAAGTTAGATGAATTAGAGGATATCAATAAAAAATACATTTTGGAAAATCAATTCAATTATTTAGTAAGTGATATTAATGAAATGATTAATACAGAACAGTTTGATGTAGCTGTAGATAAATTCCTAGAATTAAATAAGAATGAATCTTGGGTAGAATTATCCGATGTTGATACAAAGAGGGTTATTTCTGAGCAAGAAGAGAAACTAGTCGATTCATTAATGAAGGAATTACATAAAGGATTTAAAATTAAAGACTCAAGTTTGATAATCAATATGAAAGAATTTATAGTGAAATTAAACACTAAAATGATTACGGATAATGAAATTGAGAATGCTATTATAGAAGAGATTAAGTCAAGTATTCGAATTGCACAAAAAGAAGAAAACGTTGAATCACTAGACAAAGCACAAAATATATATGAGTTTATTTTAAAATTGGATAACAATCCAGTTGCAATGCAGGGGTTAAAAAGAATTCAGAATATTAAGATTAAACAAGAAGAGAATGAAATCAAGGAATTACTAAATAATAAGAATCATGATAGTTATAACTTGTTAATGGATAAATACAAAAAGAGTAATTTGGACATTTATTGGTTTGTAAATATAAAGAGAGACAAATTTAATTCCGATCAATTTGGAAATGATTTTTATGGTAAATTTGAAGAAATAAATCCTGATTACAACGGTACATTTGCTAATGAGATAAAGAAATTCGTATTAAGTTTTATATCTGAAAAAAAATGGCGTGAGGAATATGATTATAATCAAGAAATTAAACGAGAAGTTGATAAAAGATTTGCAGAGGAAGCTACAAAGAAAGAACCAGCAATCGGAATGACAGCAGCGGAAGTGAGAATATCAAAGTGGGGATCACCCAAAGAAAATAATAAGACTACATTAGAATCGATTGTATTCGAACAATGGGTTTATTCTATAGATCGATATATTTATTTAGAGAATGGGATTGTTACAGCAATTCAACGATGATCTTTGTGAATTATACCGCCACGCTATATAGGCGGTTTTTCTTTGCCCTGTACATATTGAAGGGAGTCTTCCTACAAGAATCATCCCTCTCACCAACTGAGGATTACAATCCTGTATCTAACAATATTAAACGGCTATCATGTCTAGAAGAGATTGGAGGTATTGGAAACTCAAGGAAACACGTAAACTGATGATATGACTGTTTCAGATTTTGCAGAGTCCTTGCAGAATTGGATTGATCAACTGGATCGTAAGATACGTTTGTTGCCCTCTAGCGATGATGTAGAGACACGTGGAAACAGATACATGTTGTTTAAACTTTTAGAACAATAAGAAGAAGGTGTCTATCCTCGACGAAAGGATACACACCGCAAGCGGTAAAGCTATACCAATGTAAGAACGCCAAGATGGGTTCTTGCATTCCCTTACACACATGATAACGTTTGTTTTAATTGGAGTCAATTGAATCTACTACCTAGTTTCAAATCCAAGCATCAAATTTATTAAATAAACAATAGATTTAGAACGTATCCTATCCCCTTGGTGTATTTGCTTGGGTAATGGGTATCCTTCTTTATTTTCCTAAACAAAAAAAGCATATGAAAACTGCATTTCATGCATAGTTATGAAAACAAGATTATGAATGAGATTGTGGGAGTAAGAAATCGGAGGATAGCTAAAGAAAGAAAAACGTTTATTTACCTCAGTTGAACTAGTCCTTTGAACAATGGAAATGGAATAAGATGATTTCAGATATCTATTGATTTATTTTGAATATATGTCGATAATACTATAGAGATGGGACAATTTTCCTAGAGAGGTATATACATATGAACATCAGAACAAATATTTTGGCTATTAATGCCAATAATAACTTGAGATTGAATAACGATAAGAAAGAAAGGTCTATGGAAAAATTATCATCAGGATTGAGGATTAATGGAGCAGCAGATGATGCAGCTGGTTTGGCGATCTCAGAAAAGATGAGAGGACAAATTCGAGGGTTACAACAAGCATCTAGAAATATACAGGATGGTATTTCTCTTGTCCAAATAGCTGAAGGAGGACTTGCCAATATCCAATCACCACTACAAAGATTGAGAGAGTTGGCAATTCAAGCATCGAATGATACCTTAACAAATGATGATAGACAACAGATTCAAAAAGAAATTGACCAAATAAAAGATGGTATAAATGAGATTGCTAATAATACTGAATTTAATGGGATAAGTCTTTTAAATATATCAAACAGTAACGAAGCTACAATAATACCTGGGTCTCCTTATAATTCTGGTGTAAGTGCGAGTGTTACCTTTAATATAAATGGTGAAACTCTTACAATAACTGACCCATCACCAAGTTCTGATTCAAACAATATTAAAATTGATATACAAACTTTTAATAGTGATATGTTTTTTGTTTCCAAATTCAGTGATACTTTATCAATAAGATTAGCAAATTTAACTCAATCTAAGAATAATGTGAGGGGCATTGAAACTGTAATTCAAGGATTCGGAACAATTAATGGTGTAGATGTATCAGATTGGATTGTTAGTGGATGGGCAGACGGTACTGGTCCTACTACTGGGGTAAATGAAGGACCAAAAAACTTAACTGGGGGTATAGATCCTACCCTATCTACCCCTGATATTATAATATCATCAAATTATAGCATCGTAAATTTGCAGATAGGGGCAAATTCAGGTGAATCTTTCCCAATCACACTTACAGACGCCAGAACAACAGCACTTGATATTGATGATATCGACCTTTCAACTAGACAAGGGGCAGAATTAGCACTATCAAAGATTGATAAAGCACTAGCGATAGTGTCATCAGAACGTGGGAAGTTTGGGGCATATCAAAATAGGCTTGAACATATGGGGAATAACGTTTTAAATCATGGTGAAAATTTGACCGCGGCTGAGTCGAGAATCAGGGATGCGGACATGGCTAAAGAAATGATGGCACTAACGAAAGCTAAGATATTAGTAGAAGCGGGACAAGCTATGTTAGCTCAGGCGAATATATTTCCTCAAAATATATTGAAACTGTTGGGTTGAAAACTATTATTAAGAGTCATATTAGGAATGTATCCTATAAGGCTCTTTTTTGTTTTGGGTTATCATTTACTGTATTTAATGAAGCGGGATGATAACTTTAAGGCTGTTTTATGTAAATAGAAGTTGAGCAGTTTTGACAGCGTATGTAAGATGAAACTTGGAAAGCAATTTTGC
Organism: Paenibacillus sp.; assembly: GCA_036496075.1. Classification (GTDB taxonomy): domain Bacteria; phylum Bacillota; class Bacilli; order Paenibacillales; family Paenibacillaceae; genus Paenibacillus_AQ. The sequence goes on from DASXLR010000113.1 coordinate 4,904, forward strand.
CAACCAAGATTTTTAGAACAAACCGATAAAGTATTTGGATTACATATATTATCATAGTACACAAACCTTTGATACGCCTAAGGCTACACGATCAATATAAACAAGTCTAAGCCTACCAACTCGGAATTTATTACGATGATAGTAGACAACTCAAGTGAAGGGGAAAGAGCAGGAATAACCCTGCACTTTACTATTTCTTATATGTCCAAACTATTTAAAGCATTGTACTTGTCATTCTGCTCCTTTAAGGCTGTACCCCAAATCGAAAAATAACGAAGTGTCATATTAATATTAGTATGACGTAGTATTTTTTGAATAGTACCAACGTCTGCTCCTGCCATAAGCATCCTATGCGCAGCCGTATGACGGAAAGTATGACATGATAACCGTACGTTTTTAAAATTCATGTGTGCTTTAAGATGTTTGAAGATACATTTTAATGCGTTGTCTGATAATGCTTGTCCTTTGCGATCTGTAAAAACAAATTCAGGTAGTTGATTGAAGTTCTGTTCAACAAATAATTTGTATTCCATGAATTCTCGCTTAAGTTTATCTGTCATAGGAATACTACTTGCCATTCGTTTCTTACCTGTAACAGTAATAATCTGATTGTGTAAATCCACGTCTGACCAACGTAAATTGACTGTTTCCCCTAATCGACAAGCCGAACCAATAAGAAAAATGATTAAGAAATAATCACGATAACTATAGAGTGTTTTGTCACGAAACTTCAATCTTTGATAGTAGTTAAGCATTTGCTTAATTTGATCATCTGAAAACACTTCAATTTTAATTTCCTCTTTAGCAAAAGGAATACGTTTTGTCGGATTCGTCTTTATAGTGAATATTTCCATTTCACTTTCAAAGTAATTGAAGAAGATCTTCAACACATGTAATTTACTGTTTACAGTGGTTGGATTGTTTTTACGTTCCTTACTACAATAAATAAGATATCCTTTTACTAGGGATGCAGTACAATCCTCAAGATTGACGATACTCTGTTCGACACAATATCCATGAAATTCATTTAACGTATTAAGGTACGATTCCATTGTACGAGGAGAGATATTTCTGTATTCCCGATCTGCTTTGAACTCATTCAAACTAAACTTTAAAAGCATAGAAAAAACCACCATTCTAATGTTATTTTCAAACAATAGATAGTGGTTAAGGCAATAAGAAACGTGTTCGTATGTGACCACAATAAAATAAAAAGAGACTGAGTATACTCAATCCCTTAATGAGTGTGATAAGGATGATCTGTACTGGATTCGAACCAGTGACCCCTACCCTGTCAAGATAGTGCTCTCCCGCTGAGCTAACAGATCATAATATGTAATTATCTTATTTTCCAAAGACTTTTTCCATCATATCAGCCCTTATAGCAGGTGTCAATACTTTTGGGGTTAATAAGCGTGATCCTAGGCAATCTAGGTTTAAACATGGCTAAAAGAGTCTACAATGCTGGGTATATCCATTCGTAAAGGAAGTGGTGATGGGATGCCGAGGAATAAGAGCTGGTGTCTGGTGGTAAGTGTCGTTATCGTTATTATGTTTAGCGGATGCTCTTTGGAGCAGGAACACTCAACAACGGTTGAGTTACAAAGGTTAGATTCGCATGATACACCTGTGATACATAATACGCCTGTAATGGAAGAAGTGTACTCAGATTCGGTAATAGAAGAGGTCTACTCTACAGATGAGATTTCTCTTCCATAAATAATACATCAAGGGCCGCCAGTATGTTTATGGTGGCCCTTGATGTATTATTATTCTTCATCCCATTTACGTGAATAGCCCTTTTTGGTGACGTAAAAGAAAGAGAAGATGAGTACTATGGTCATCACGACAATGAGAAAAATAGTCACACCCATACCCATAATGATGTTAGCTCCTTCTTATGAATGAGTTTATCGATTTTTACTCAACTATACAGGAAATTATTTTTTTTGTATAATTACCGGACGACAATTGAGTCTCAACATATAGGAAGAGACGTGAAGGAGAGAATAGATAATGGCCGCAGAGATTATCCATGTAAAGACGGAAGACCAGCTCCAATATGGTCTAGATATTCGGAAGAAGGTATTCGTCGTTGAGCAGCAAGTACCGTTGGAATTAGAGGTTGATGAATATGACAAGATTAGTCCAGATGTACATCACATTCTTATCCAAGATGATGGTGAATATGTCGCTACAGGACGGTTGATATATTATGATGATGATACGGCAAAAATGCAAAGGATCGCTGTTGATCGTGATTATCGGGCAAAGGGTTTTGGAAGAGTGTTGCTGATGTCCATGGAGAATTTGGCACGGGAATTGGGTATGCATTATGCGCTGCTGGATGCTCAGTGTCAGGCGGAAACGTTCTATCGTAAACAAGGCTATGAAGTGATCTCAGATGAACCCTTTGATGACGCTGGTATTCTCCATGTACGGATGAAGAAATCTTTATAGTTTTCTACTGCATCGAATTACTTCTATAGGGAACCATAGATATAACCTTTGAAAAAAAGGTATTACATGGACTAATGAGGAGTGATATCTATGGGAAATGTAGAACGTGAACAATTCGTTGCTGTACAGAAAAATGGCGATGGTGATCTGACGGCTTTTCGCACTTCATCTGGTCGTGTGCTGGATTATACACAGGCTAAAGAGGAAGTAAATGCGGGGAATATCGCGGGTGTTAATTTATTTAAAGGTAGGGATGGCGAGTTATATATTCGTGGAGACGCGGATGGAGATCCTACCAATAATTTGGACCAACTTCCTCGTTTTGAATAAGTTTGCATGAATAAGCAGCTTCAAAGTATCTTATGGGTACTTTGAAGCTGCTTTTTTAATATCAAAAAGTATAAATTTGCATCTATATTTCATCGGTAACCGAAAGACATTCTTTTGGGACGGCGAAGTTAGTTATTCGTGTTGCTTGTATCATTCATATTTATAAATATGTTGCTGCTCTAGAAAAGTCATCAAGCCTGTTTCATCTAGAAATTCGTCTTTATTGTCTCCATAATGCATTAGATAGATAATCCTTTGGATGTCCTCAGGTAGTGTTAATAACTCTTGTAGTGTTGCATGTACTTGACCCGGTCCTGTTAATTGGCAGTCATGAAGGATGACATCACAGGATCTCTCGTGTACTAAATAGGCAAGTAATGAAGGATTAAATTTCATGTCAGCACTATAGAAGATATGTTGATTCAGATAGAGTGAGTAACTCATTTTCCCAGGGATATGTTCTGTAGGTAAAATTTCAATATTGATCTGATTAGATATGAACTGTGATTGACCGGGGGAGAGGGGTCTGATAATGAAGATATCCTCCAAAGTCATAATTTCACCTTCTTGGTATAACCCACCCTTCAAGGTGTGTTCCCATAGAATGTCGATGAGTGTGTCAGCAATATATAGAATCATTTTGCGCTTATGTTTAAATCTCATTGTGAAGGCTAGTTCTTCAAGTCCACCGACATGATCTGCGTGGATATGGGTGATTAATACAGCATCTATATCGTCAAAGGAAACGTTTAATTGGTGAAGAGCATTCGGTGCAGTTACACCACAATCAATCAACAATGTGAACTCTTCATCGTAAATTAGAGCGTTGTTGTTGAAATAACGTCTGGCAAAAGCACTGCCTGTTCCTAACATCTGTAGTTGTATGGTCAAAGGTGTAACCTCCTTAACATTATATTTAATATACCATTAGATAAGGGGGTCATAACAGGTACATTATTCCAGAATAGCATGACATCAGAGTTCCCAACTGATCCATTTTTCATACAATGGAGAGAGGCATCAGATGAGGAAATGAGGAATCATGTATGGCTAAAGCTAAGGGGAAGAAGCCTGTTGTACCTAAAGGAGAAAAGGCTAGAAGAGGGATGAAGATTGTGACTTCGGATGTGTGCGAAATATGTAAAACACCTTGCCCTGCAGGCATGGAATATGCCGCGCGAATGAGAATTCCAGGTACAGTTGGTAAAGGAATACCTTGTATTCTCACAAAATAAGTTCACAAAAGATGAGATTATAAAGCCTGCTGGACATTTATGCAGGTTTTTTTCTAATGAATACCATTAACACCGCAACTTGCGATTTAACTTGTAGTATAAATAATGACAACATGAGTGGAAGGGGGAATCAATAATGAGATGGAAGAAAATTATGATAAGTACACTTGTACTTTCTTTGATGGGCGGATCACTTTTGTTTGCTGATTCTGTTTCACAGAAGGTTGGCTTGTGGATTAATGACCAAGAGATTCAAGATGGCGGATATATGATTAATGGCAAGACTTATGTTCCAGTTCGTGAATTTAACGGGGTTGTGAATTGGAGTTCAGAGAATAATGAAGTGAAATTCCTGAAACCTAACGTACATATTTTCCTTTTCAAAGGGGATACTGTATTTGGGAATGTTAACAAGGGGAAGCTGAAGTTCAGCGTGTTCTCTCAAGTAGACGGATTAACAACGAATATAGCTAGCGTGAAGGTGACGATTACGGACCCCGCGGGTAACATGTTAGATATTCAATCTCAGGATTTAAGTAGTGACCAGAAGGATAACTTTTGGTTCAGAACGTATGATTTTACTTATGATTTCAAAACGACTGGAAAGTATACTATAGGCTTCTACATAAAGGTATCCAAGAATGCTGAATACCAACTGGTCACTCAGAAGATTATTACAGCTTTGAATTGATGATAGAGAATGTGTAGTGGAGAGCTGAATGGCCAATAGAACTAGAGTGACAGTTCTAAATTGACCTCCACAGTCTTCCATGTTACGATAACAAACGTATGATAATCCAACCAGAAGTGAGGTTTTCAAATGAGTGATCACACACATGAACACGGCGATGGATGCGGTTGCGGACATGATCATGAGCAAGGCCATGAGCATGAAGAGTTTGTCATAACGTTGACAGATGAGCAAGGCAATGACGTGGAAATGGTTCTTGTAGAGACTTTTGATGTAGGCGAGAAGGTCTATGCTCTTCTGCTAGAACGTGAGAACCCTGAAGCGGATGGCATCATCCTGCGAATGGAAGAAGAGAATGAGGAAATGGCGCTTTATAATATTGAAGACGAAGAAGAATGGAAGTCTGTTGAAGAAGTATATAATGTGCTTGTAGCAGCACAGCAGGAATAGATGACATTCTAACTCAAGATCTTATATGAAAGGAAGCACTGTAAATACAGTGCTTCTTTTTGTGGACAAATATTAGATAAATATTTCATCGGTAACCGAATGTCGTCCTTTTGGAACGAAGTACTCGTATATCCTTAAATGATGTTAGAATATAGCGTCTGTCTCTACAATGACTTTAACATTGTGGATATAACGGTCTTCAGGTCCCTTAACGGGCAGACCGACTTCAACATGATCAATGATGTAATCAATGTTATCTTGAGAAATGACTTCACCTGGCAGTAGAATAGGGATTCCTGGTGGATATACATATATAAATTCTGCGATTATTCGGCCTGCCGACTCCTTGAATGGAATGACTTCAGTATCTGCATAAAAGGCATCTCTAGGTATGAGAGAAAGCTGTGGTGTTTCTGGGATTTTGATGACGAGTTCATGAGCTGGGTTCACTTGATAATAAGTTGAGGACATTTTACGCAAGGCACTCAATAAGATATCTATGGTATCTTGCTCATCACCGGGTGTAACTAGACAAAGGATATTGTACATGTCACTCAGTTCAACTTCCAAGTTGTAATGCTCACGTAGCCAATTCTCAGTCTCGTACCCTGTAATTCCTAAATGACGAACATGAATAGATAGTTTTGTGGGATCATAGTTATGAGTCGCTTCTCCACCCAAGATTTCAGCCCCGAAACAGTAGAGACCGTCAATTTGGTTGATTTCTGTCCGAGCATACTGTGCCAGGTCAATAGCCTTTTGCGCAATATCATGTCCATGCAACGCCAAATTACGTCTTGAAGTATCAAGTGAGGCTAGAAGGATGTAAGAAGTTGACGTCGTTGTTAGCATGCTAATGATGGTCTGAACACGCTGGGGTTTCACGAATCCATTCTTCACATTCAGATTAAGGACAGAGCTTTGTGTCAACGATCCTCCTAATTTGTGCACACTAGTAGCAGCCATATCGGCGCCAGCTTCCATCGCGGACATCGGAAGATCTTCATGGAAGTGAATAAGTACGCCGTGCGCCTCATCAACAAGTACAGGAACGTTACGGCTATGAGCTAGCTCCACAATTTCCTTAAGGTCTGCACATACGCCATAGTATGTTGGATTGATCACAAGGACAGCTTTAGCATCTGGATGACGATCAAGCGCTCTTCTGACAGAACTAGTGGTAATGCCATGGTCGATCCCTAGGTTCAAATCATGTGCTGGAGAGACAAATACAGGTTTAGCTCCCGCAAATATGATGCCTGACATGATCGATTTATGTGCATTACGTGGAACAATGATCTTATCACCAGGAGAACACATGGATAGAATCATGGTCATGATTGCACCGCTTGTACCTTGTACACTAAAATAGGTATAGTCTGCTCCGTATGCATCCGCTGCTAGGGTCTGTGCTTCTTCAATAACACCTGTAGGTTGATGTAAATCATCAAGTGGCGAAATATTGATTAGATCTATAGAAAGGGCATTGTCGCCTATGAAATCCCGGAATTCCTTATCTGCACCTCTACCTTTTTTATGTCCAGGGATATGAAATTGTACGGGATTGCTGGCCGCATGTTTTTTGAGTGCAGTAAAAAGCGGCGTGGAACTATGGTCCATGTGTGATGTCACAACCTTTCTTTAGTTGAAATACAAACATGAGTATAGCAAATTAGGGGGGGAATGCAAGTTTTAGTTTAATCTACTTTGGATGTAAAATTTATTCGTAACATGGGTAATTTATATATAGATCTTCTGATTAGAAAAGGGATGGGATAAATATGACGCAAGAAACGCAGCATAATGAAGACGCAACGGTCGTCAGACGACGATTGAGATCTCCTTTTTTCATCCAATTGATGATTATCATCTTCTTGGTAGAATTTCTAAAAGGTTCCTTACTCGTGACATTACTACCCGTGTATATGAAGAATTCACTTGGATTAACCGCTTGGAGTATAGGGATAGCTTTCTCATTGCAATATGTGGGGGACAACCTGTTTCGCAGCCCTTCAGGCTGGATTTCCGAACGTTTGGGCTTCCGTAAGACGTTGTCAGGAGCGCTGTTACTTACGGTGATTGCTGTTGCAATTATAGCATTCTCATCTGCGCCCATCTGGCTTGCCATAGCTTGTTTAATCTTAGGGATCGGAACATCCCCTCTTTGGCCCTGCGCAATGACAGGTGCAACAGAAATATCGGGTCCGAATAACAGTAACGGTACAGCGATTGGGGCACTTGAAATGGCTTCACTTGCAGGTATTGGTGCGGGACCTGTTGTGATGAATTTTCTGATGCAACATACAGGTTCTAACTATCACACGGCTTTCTTGTCCTTAATTGGTTGCGGTGTCTTGTTAGTTTTCGTTGCATTGTTGCTTCCTGGCCGTGTTCACAGTGTTGTAACAGATATTCAGGAGGAGGAAATCGTACATCGTAATGTACTGGCTTTTGTAGCGTTCAAGATAGTAAAGCTTGTGAACAGTGTTAAGAAAACTTTGCATGAAGTGAAACACACCTTGAAAGTCAGCTGGCTTGTTTACCCAGCATTGTTTATGCAATCATTTGTCCTTGGATTGTTGACACCTGTCATTACGTTGTACGTACAGAACGATCTACACTTTAGCCCTAATATGTACAGTATTCTGTTAATTGCGGGTGGGGGGATTACGGTTGTTGCTCTTATACCGTGTGGTAAGCTTGTAGATCGATTTGGGACAACTCCTTTTCTACATGCTGGTTTTATTCTGGCTACGATATCTATTGCAATTTTTTCCATGGTTCGATCAGTGCCTCTTGTATTTGTATTTGTCGCCTTGATCGGTATTAGTTATGCGTTTATTCTACCTGCATGGAACACGTTCATATCGCATTTGGTGCCTAAAGGTGAGAGAGGTGCGGTGTGGGGATTCTTCTTGACCTTGCAAGGATCTGGGATGGTTGTAGGTCCGATTGTGTCGGGGAGAATGTGGGATGTAATGGGGCATGCTGCCCCATTCATCGCAAGTAGCGTAGTCATGGGCTTACTCTTCATCACGCATTGGGTGTTGACTAAGAAACCAACAAATGCAGCCCATTAAGAGAAGGACTGTTTATAAAGTGGAAGCAGGTTCTCGAACGTAGACTGAATGAGAGATAGAAGCTGGTCGCCATCTCTCAGAATAGCATCGTCGTTCGAGATACGCAAACCACATAAAATCTCGGATTTTTTAACGGTTGATAATTTAATTGCCATTGTCTGTAACTCTTCCGTTGATGTGTCTCCGTTTAGTTTGCCCTGTGGTTTCATGTGATCCATGGACCAATAGTAATGGTTGGGAATTATTTTTTTGAATTTGTTCGTAGCCGCTTCTAGATTTTTGCCGAATACGGCTTTATTAGAACTTTCATAAATGACTGCAAAAATAATAAACAGATGAGATGAGAACATCCCAACTTGGAAATGTGGGAGTGCCTTATATCCCCTTTTGTTAGCTGCCCAAGCTACCCATGTATCGTTAGGTGGATTTACTGTGCGCCGCGCATGTTTGGCGACATGAGGATACATTTCTTCGCCACAGAGTGCAGATAGAAAAGGAGAAATCTCCCCTCCAAGTATCTCAAGTTTAGGTCGTACATTGGCTATCAACGCTTCCATTCGGTGTTCTAGCCCTGGTACTTGAAAGACATCAAAGTCTTGTTGGTTAAATCCAGTGAATGACATATCTATATCTCCTATTCATGCGTTGCAAATTGTAACGCTTTTTTGTCTTTCCTCCATTGTATCACAGACTTGTCCAAGCGCTCATCTTGGATGAATTGCACCTAATTTTGATAGGACAGGTTTGGAAAAGCGTAGAAAAGGGTAAAAATAGTCAATAAACCAAGTTACACTTACATAGGATAGAGTATAAAATAAATAGTAAGCTAATTAGATCTCAGTTGGACGTGTCATATCTCTAAATTAGTCGTTATTCATACGATAACAACCAAGTCTTAGGGGGGAGTGCCGTGAATAAGAGCTATGAAGTGGAATACAGCAATCTGGAACTTAGATTTAAAAGACGGCATATTCAAGACTTAATCAAGGAATTGATTCAAGAGGGCTACTCCCTTTATTGGAGTGAGAATGAAGCTTTATTCATTGTATCGGTAAGAACAGGACGTAAATTGGTTAAGTTACGCTTTGTGAGAACCCGCAGTGGTTACAAGATGGTTGGAGATTATATTATTCGTGATGCTCGGCTTGCGGATTGGATGGAGAAACTGATTGAAAATACGCGTGGGCATGCAGTGGTAAAACGATTTAAAGATCGACAAATTCTCATTGAAAATATATTGTTTGGTGAAGTGATCCAGTTAGTAGAGATTTCTGGTTATCAGCAAAGAGTTTTATTTCAGAAGGCCCCTCTTTTAACAGAGCAAGAGATGGATGGAATGTATCATTCAAATGAAGGGGATTTACGTCTTAAGTTACGGCAGCTTGAAATGGACGATGAGCTAGAAAAGTTGTACCAAGCGATGGAAAGTAAGGACACAGAAATGATCCAGCAGTGTAAAGATCAGCTTAGCCTAATCAGCCGTGAATTGTTGATGCTTGAATGGTGAGAAAGACTTTGGTTTACAATAGAAGAATCTCTTGAGTTAAACACCTCGGATTGGAGCGGGGTGTTTATTCATGAGAGGAATTAGCAAGAGGGGTTCACTTCTACTCGTAAACACGTTAATATAGTAGTATTCTATATATATAATTAAAAATAAATGGAGCAAAGGATGAAGAAACCAGATGGCTAAACAACAGATAGGTGTCATTGGACTTGCTGTAATGGGCAAAAATTTGGCTTTGAATATTGAAAGCAAAGGCTTTACAGTTTCAGTATACAACCGCTCTCCGGAGAAAACGAATGATCTTCTCAAAGAAGCAGAAGGCAAGAACTTGACTGGGGCTTTTTCTGTTGAGGAATTTGTGGAATCACTTGAAGTGCCACGCAAAATTCTAATCATGGTCCAAGCAGGTAAAGCAACCGATGCAACGATTGAACAATTGTTACCCTATCTTGATCAAGGTGACATCATCATCGATGGAGGTAACGCGTACTTCCCAGATACACAACGTCGCAGTAAAGAACTTGAAGACAAAGGATTCCGTTTCATTGGGGCGGGCGTTTCCGGTGGGGAAGAAGGAGCATTGAAAGGTCCTTCGATCATGCCTGGGGGTCAAAAAAGTGCTTATGAGTTGGTTCAACCCATTCTTACAGCCATTTCTGCTAAAATAGACGGTGAACCTTGTAGTACATATATTGGACCAGATGGTGCAGGACACTATGTCAAAATGGTGCATAACGGCATTGAGTATGGAGATATGCAGTTAATAGGTGAAGCTTATCATCTGTTGAAGGATGTATTGCACCTAAATGCAGAAGAACTGCATGAAATCTTCACGGAATGGAACAAAGGGGAATTGGATAGCTATCTCATCGAGATCACAGCTGATATTTTCTCTAAATACGATGCAGAGACTAGTAAACCAATGGTGGATGTTATCTTGGATGCTGCTGGTCAAAAAGGAACAGGTAAATGGACAAGCCAAAGCTCACTTGATCTAGGTGTGCCTCTGTCTATGATTACTGAATCCGTCTTCTCACGTTTCCTTTCAGCTATGAAGACAGAACGTGTAGAAGCGAGCAAAATATTGAACGGTCCTGCTGTAGAACCTTTCCAAGGTGACAAGGCAGAGTTCATTGAGAGCATTCGCAAGGCTCTGTTTGCAAGTAAAATCGTATCATATGCTCAAGGATTTGCGCAGCTTCGTGTCGCTTCTGACGAATATGGTTGGGATCTGAAATACGGTGAACTTGCCAAAATTTGGCGTGGCGGATGTATTATTCGCTCCCGTTTCCTACAAAACATTACCGATGCTTATGAGAATAATCCAGCGCTTAAAAACTTGTTGCTAGATCCATTCTTCAATGATGTTGTAAGTAAATATCAAGGGGCTTGGCGTCAAACGATAGCTACTGCTGTCACAAGAGGTATCCCAGTACCTGGGTTCGCAAGTGCTCTTGCATACTTTGACAGCTATCGTACTGAAAGATTACCTGCCAACTTGCTTCAAGCACAACGCGATTACTTCGGTGCTCATACTTTCCAACGTGTAGATAAAGAAGGATCTTTCCACTACAATTGGATGCAAGAATAGTCCTATATTAAGTGGGTGGTTCAGGTTGTGAACCATAAGAGGGGACAAGGCCATGCATGACTTCCATTAGGCATGACCGCATTCTTTCTTGGTCAAGATCATTTGGCCAAGACCTGCTCAGTAGCAGTAGGGTCACCTCACCAAAACATTGGAATTTGTGTAACAATCGTGGCTTAGAGAGATCCAGCAGTGCTGGGTCTTCCTGAGCCACTTTTTGTTGTATGTAATGAAACACCCAAATCATATCATCACGGCAAAGCACGTGACTGGGGTCATAGATCTGTTCAATACGCTTTAATCCAGCTAGGGGTGTGAATTCTGTATGTGACATCTCAGATGGTTCACTCCTTTCTATACTATTGAAATAACTCTCTATTAAAATATTGAGTTACTTTAGTATATGAATTGATAGCTATAATAGAATCACTTTTTTGGATGATTGTCGAAGCTTTTGGGGCTGTGTTATGATATGACAATGAGATAATGATGAAAGCTAAAGGATCGTTAGATTAAGGGGTGAAACTTTGAATCAATCCCAAGATAATATCATCCTGATCGGAATGATGGGGACGGGTAAATCTACGGTTGGTTGCTTGTTAGGGGAGCAACTTGGATATAAGTTGGTAGATCTAGATGCTGCTGTAGAGCAAGAAGTTGGATGTAATATCGCTAGCATGTTTGCTAATCATGGTGAAGCTTACTTTCGACAAGCAGAGACATCTATGCTTCAGAAGGTGTTGACAGGCACACAGCAGGTGATTGCAACAGGCGGAGGAGCTGTACTTGATCCTTTGAATTGTGAGCTTATGAAGAGCCGAGGATGGGTCGTAGCATTAACCGCGGAAGTGAATGACATTGTTGCACGTGTACAGGGAGATGGAGTAAGACCATTGCTTGCGGATAATCCGGAGAGCAAGATTCGTGCCATACTCAAAGAACGGAAGAGTGCGTATTTATTTGCTGATTACACAGTCGATACATCGCAATATTCTGTTGAAGAAGTAGCATCTTTGATTTTAGCACATTACCGCGTCTAAGCTTGTTGCCGAAGTCGTAATCCTACACGTGATTGGAAATTATATTATATAACTGTTGAAGAGGAGCTATATCACTATGGACGTTATCGTTAGACCCACACCGGAGTTGAAGGGAACCATTGGAGCTTTATCTTCCAAAAATTATACTACACGCTACTTGCTTGTAGCTGCATTAGCCGAAGGAACGAGTACGATCTATTATCCTGCACATAGTGAAGATAGTGATGCTATGAGACGCTGTATTCAGGATTTAGGTGCCGTTCTAGAAGAGGACGAGGAGAAGGTTGTAATCACAGGGTTTGGCAGACATCCGAAGGATACTAAGGAGCTCAATGTAGGTAACGCAGGGGCTGTATTACGCTTCCTTATGGGTATCGCCACACTGTGCCCGGAGGTTACTTTTGTTAATACATATCCTGATTCATTAGGGAAGAGACCTCATGATGATTTAATCGAAGCACTGGGATTAATAGGTGTTGTAGTAGATCACAACAACGGACGATTACCAATAACGATTCGGGGTGGCCAACCTAAGGGTGGTAAGATAACCGTATCAGGAGCTGTGAGCTCTCAATATTTAAGTGCACTCCTCTTTCTAACACCGCTATTGGCTGAAGATAGCGAAATTGAAGTGTTGGATGATTTGAAATCTAAAGTCGTTATTGGTCAGACCCTTGAAGTACTTGAACAAGCGGGAATCGTGATTCATGCATCAGAGGATTACATGCATTTTCGAGTTCCTGGAGGACAGTCCTATCAAGCGAAAACTTATACAGTACAAGGGGATTATCCTGGATCTGCGGCAGTTCTTGCTGCGGCAGCCGTCACTAAATCTGATGTCGTGATCGAACGGTTACCTGTATATAGTAAACAAGGAGAACGTGCCATTATTGATGTGCTTAAGATGATGGAGGTCCCGCTTACCCATGAGAACGATATCGTACGTGTCCAAGGGAATGGTTGCTTAAAGGCTGTGGAGTTCGATGGAGATGCTGCTACGGATGCCGTACTGGCTATGGTAGCCGCAGCGGTGTTCGCAGAAGGAACCTCGCGTTTCTATAATGTGGAGAATTTACGGTACAAAGAGTGTGATCGGATTACTGATTATTTAAATGAGCTTCGTAAAGCAGGCGCTAATGTAGAGGAGCGGCAAGCAGAAATTATTGTACATGGTCGTCCAGAAGGTGTTGAAGGTGGCGTAGAGATTAACGCTCATTACGACCATCGTGTGATTATGGCTCTTAGTATTGTAGGACTGCGTTCTAAGAACCCAATTATAATTAAGGATGCTCATCATGTGGCTAAATCCTACCCTCAGTATTTCGACCATATAAAGGCGCTTGGCGCAAAGGTGGAATGGGTACAATAGAAAAAAGGAGGGATGAAGAATGTCATTTACGAATCCGACTCGCGAACAAATCGGAGAGATTCTAGAGAAGACTGGCAATATCGCTGTAGTAGGATTATCCGATCAATCAGACCGCACTTCTTACATGGTTGCCTATGCGATGCAATTGAAAGGATATCGCATTATTCCTGTCAATCCAGTGGCTAAGGATAAGCAAATACTCGGTGAGGTCTGTTATCCATCGCTTAAGGATATTCCTGAGCCTATTGATATTGTTAATGTATTTCGGCGTAGTGAATATTGCGCCGAAGTAGCCCAAGAAGCGGCAGACATCGGGGCGAAGGTACTTTGGCTACAACAAGGCATCATAAGTGATGAAGCAGCTAAGATCGCTGAAGAGAATGGCCTGACCGTTATAATGGACCGATGTATTAAGGTAGAGGATTCATTAGCTCTAGGTAATCGTGATAAGAAAGAATAAAAAATAAGGGATCATCAATTGAGAGACACCAAGCAAGAGCTCGTCATGGCTTGTTTGGTGTCTTTCACTCGTTGTTAGATTGTATTCATTTGTTCTTTAGGTTTCTGATTTCTTGATGATTGAGCAGTGCCTTTTTATTTTGACAAAATGACTAGTAACGCTTACCATTCAATATACATACGTGTAGACTTACATCTTTGGTAAGCACTATGGAGAAAGGGGGATGTACCTTGAATTGGTTGGGATCTTTACAACAGCTCGGTAGAGCAGTCATGCTCCCTACAATGGTGCTACCTTCTGCTGCTATTTTGTTAAGTATCGGCAGTCTGCCTTGGGAAGCATGGGGTCTCTCATCCGTAGCTGAAGTAAGTACGTGGGCAGGACAAGCTATTTTTTACTTTTTGCCTTACCTATTCGCTGTTGGAGTAGCATGGGGACTTGCCAATCAAGCTGGACCAGCGGGTCTTGCGGCATTGGCTGGAATGTTTGTCTACGATCAAGTGACTGGACATCTAGGAAATGGCGGTATCCAACCATCTACATTAATTGGGATAATATTTGGGATTATAGCAGGTGTATCATATAACCGATTTCGAAATATTAAACTACCGGAAGTCGTCCAATTTTTCGGTGGATCACGATTTGTTCTACTGATCGTTGGACTTTTTTCAGCTGGATTTTCTTGGGCAATGGTTGGAATAGCACCTCTTTTACAGAGAGGTCTTAATGAATTGACCTTTATTATGACACAGCTGGGTGGATTCGGATTGTTCGTATATGGCATGTTATACCGAATTCTAACCGCGTTTGGATTACATCATTTGCTCAATAATGTATTTTGGTTTCAAGTGGGGACCTTTACCACAGCTGATGGAACTGTCATCCAGGGTGATTTACCCCGTTATTTTGCGGGTGATCCTACAGCTGGAATTTTCATGGCGGGATTATTTCCGATCATGATGTTTGCATTACCAGGGATTGCCTTTGCGATTACTCATGAGGCTCGTGAGGATCTTAAACCTAAAATCAAAAAGACATTCCTAACAGCTGCTTTAGTCTGTTTTTTGACAGGAGTGTCTGAGCAAATTGAATTTGCATTTTTATTTGTTGCTCCTTATTTATTTATAGTGCATGTTGTCTTGTCGGGTTTAGCGATGTCTCTTACATATGCGCTGGACATCCATCATGGCTTCTCATATTCAGCAGGGGTTATTGATTACATACTCAATTTCCATCTATCCCACAATGCCTGGATGCTTCTTCCGATTGGTATAGGGTATGGACTGATCTATTACTTTTTATTCAGATGGGCAATCCAAAGGTTTCGGATTCCAACACCTGGACGAGAAGAAGGATCTGTATTGGAAGATTGGGGAGGGAGTATTCCTTATCAAGCGCCACTTATACTAGAGGCACTTGGTGGAAAATCCAATATTGTACAAGTGGAATCATGTATCACCCGTCTTCGCCTAACGGTCAAAAATGACAGATTGATCGATAGTAATGGACTGAAGTCGTTGGGGTCGGCAGGCTTGATCAAGTTGGGTGGCGGTAATGTTCAAGTTGTGTTTGGTACGTATTCTGAACTTATTCGCGAGGAAGTGAACAAGCTGATGCAGAGAGATCTGCAGCAAGTGTTGTTCAATGCACCTGTTAAGGGAGTTATGCTACCCATCGAAGAAGTGCCAGATCATATTTTTGCGGCCAAATTGGTTGGCAATGGTGTAGCCTTTCTGCCGGAACGAGATGAATTGGTATCTCCCGTGTATGGAACAGTTATTCATGTATATCCAACGATGCATGCCCTTGGTATTTCTACACCAGAGGGGCTTGAGGTACTGCTTCATATCGGAATAGATACTTCTCAATTGAAGGGTGGACATTTCACAGCTATGGTTAAAGAAGGGGATAGTGTAGTTCCAGGGCAATTGCTTGTCAAATTTGATTTACCGTATCTTCGCAGCCATGCTGCTTCATTAGTAACACCTATGGTAATTACTAATCCAGAACGAGTGAGATCTTGGAGCTTTGCTCCTTTTAAAAGTGTTAAAAAAGGGCAGGCATCCGTAATGTCTGTTGTACTACACGACAGGAATGTTGGAGGGTTTGGATCATGATACAGGGCATCAGCGCTGCGGCAGGCGTAGCAATAGGTAAAGCATTTGTTCTTCCGAGTTGGGAATGGGATCTCCCAGAGTCTAGAATGGATGCTGTAGATTTAGCCAAGGAGTTTGAACGGCTCTATGAAGGTATCCGTACTTCTAGAGATGAGATTGAGTTCATCAGGAATGAATTCAAAGAGGTGGTTGGAGGGGAAGAATCCAGTATTTTTGATGCCCACCTCGCTATTCTAGAAGATCCCGTTTTTATGAATGAAATTCAAGGTATCATTGAACGCCAGTATAAAGCGGCAGAAGTTGCAGTGAAAGAAGCCATTGATCACTTTGTCACGATGTTCGATTTGCTAGATGATGAGTACATGAAGGAACGGGCATTAGATATTAAAGATGTAGGGAACCGATTATTAAAACATTTGCTGGGTGCACCTGAAATTACACTCCCAGTGGATACGCAACCTTATATTCTAGTGGCCAAAGAACTTTCACCGTCTCAATTCGTGCATCTTAATCCTTCACACGTGCTAGGCATTGTAACCTTAGTGGGTGGCAAAACATCACACTCGGCTATTATGGCACGCGCGATGGGAATCCCACTGGTATCGGGCCTTGAGAATAAACTTGAGTCTCCTATTCAGACAGGGGATTTACTCGTCATTGATGGAGATCAGGGTCATGTATACATTCATCCAAATGATGCTACGGTAGCGCAATATACAGGTATACGGAAAAGACAACAGCAGAAAAAGGATCAGCTCCAGTTGCTATCTGCCGTGGACGCGGTCACGAAAGACGGTACAAAGATACACCTTGCTGCAAATATTAGTTCGGTTAAAGAAATGGATCTAGCGTTAAAGTTTGGTGCGACTGGGGTTGGTTTGTTCCGAACAGAGTTTCTCTATATGGATCGGACTTCCTTTCCAAGTGAGAATGAGCAATTCGAAGTTTATCGCCGTGTAGCCGAGCAAATCGTGATGGGGTCTGTCGTGATTCGAACGCTTGATATTGGGGGAGATAAGCAGCTTGATTATTTCTCTTTACCGGAAGAAGATAATCCCTTCCTAGGATACAGAGCAATCCGAATTAGTCTTGATCGTAAGCCATTGTTCAAAACTCAATTATGTGCGATATTACGGGCCAGTGCTTACGGCAATGTCAAGATTATGTTTCCAATGATTTCATCTGTTGATGAAGTGAGACAAGCCAAAGACATAGTACGCGAAGCGATGGCTGAGCTTGATGAACGAGGATTGGCTTATGACGCTAATATTCAGATTGGTATCATGATTGAAGTGCCTGCTGCCGTAACGATAGCGGATTTACTTGCAGAAGAAAGTGATTTCTTCAGTATAGGTACCAACGATCTAGTGCAATACGTATTGGCTGTGGATCGAATGAATGAGCAAATTGCTCATATGTACCATCCCTTCCATCCAGCGATATTAAGGATGCTTAGAATGACTGTGGAAGCAGCACATGCCGCGGATATCCCAGTGAGCGTCTGTGGTGAGATGGCAGGAGATGAGCGTGCGATTCCATTATGGCTTGAGCTGGGAGTAAATGATTTAAGTATGTCTCCGCAATCATTACTTAGAATGAAACATCGTTTACTAAATACTAACGCTGCCGATGATCGGCAAGTTGCCAAAGACTGTTTCAAGATGCGTACGAATTCTGAAATAGAGGGAATTCTAAATCATTATCATGAATCCCATGGCAGTAGTCGTTCCATGGCTAAAGATTAAGGAAGCATAAAGTTAAGCCTCCGTATACATTTCTGTTGGAATGTATACGGAGGCTTATTTTTGAGAACGATGGATCATGCAGATCGTAACTTCGATACCGACATTGAGCTAAATAGTAGTTTATTTCCCAGCTAAAGCATCACAGAATGCCTTACCGTATGGAGGTAGATCTGGGGGTCTTTGTGCTGAAATAATATGTCCGTCAACAACGACAGACTCATCCTTCCATATCGCTCCAGCATTCTCCATATCATCCCGAATTCCAGGCGTTGAGGTGACAGTCACTCCACTTAGAATCTTAGCCGAGATAAGCACCCAACCGGCATGACAGATTTGCCCAATAGGTTTCTTAGCCTCATTCATTTCCTGTACAAGAGAAATAACCTTGTCATACCTACGTAGCTTATCCGGTGCCCAGCCTCCGGGTACGAGAATGGCATCATAATCTGCACTTTCTACTTCCTCATAGGCATAATCACTAGTGGCAGGTACGCCGTATTTACCCATATAAGTCTTCCCTTTCTCAGATCCAACGAGGTGAACAATAGCACCCTCTTCGCGTGCTCGATAGATCGGATACCATAGTTCCAAATCCTCGAAATCTTCATCTACAAGGGCAATGACTTTCTTACCACTTAATCTCATCTGTAGCATCTCCCATCTATTTCTATCATTGCTATAGTTTAACCTGTTCTATTCATTCTATCAAAAGATGTAATTATAAGCATTGGGATCCTTATGAATAAAACGGATTCTATGGTAATTAAACCATCGTATATAAAGGATGGAGGAATTAGTGCATCCAAAGTCGAATATGGAGGAAACGACCTAATTAATGGGGTGTATTCAAATGAATCAACAATGTATATGTGGCCAACAAATGAAGCTAGAGCTTCGAACTGTTGTATATGCCCGTGCAGTTGAAATTCTTCATGTTCCGGTTCGTACATGCGAGGATTGTTCTGCCTATTTTCTACTACCGCCCATTAAGAATGTACTTGCGGAGTACATGAATGAATTGGGTAAACAACCGAGTAAAAGAAAAGTTTCTTTTACGGAATTTAATGAGTTATCACATGTCATCCATGAGGTATTCTCACAAGAGGAATCTGATTGTTGTATAGAAATGGAGAATGCAGTGAAAGAAGCTATTCATGATCGAACGAATCTATTGCTGGATTTGTACAGATATGCAGAAAGTGTGAAAGATTATAAATGGATGGAAAATCTTCGACAACGATTGACTCAACTTTCAGGTATTTTGTCGAAAATAGGAAAAAATTGATTACATTTCATGAAAAAAAGTGGATTTTATGAGGTATAATAGCTTTTTTTTGCGGTTTTTGTTACGATAGTGAAAAGAAGTGAAAAGATTTCATGGATTGAGGAGGTAAGTATATCGAATGGCTACAATGACTAGACTAACTACAAATGAGCAATTACAATCCGCATTGGAGGCGTCAGGGGACAGACCGTTACTTGTATTTAAACATAGTACTCGTTGTCCTATAAGCAGTAGGGCATATGAAGAGGTTATGACTTACCTACAGGATGAACCTAATGAGTCCGTTGAGTATGCCATTATTTATGTAGTAGAAGATCGTACAGTGTCGAATGAAGCAGCTTCTTTAATCGGTATTAAGCATGAATCTCCTCAAGTGATTCTAGTCAATGTTGGTAATCCAACTTGGCATACTTCACATTCTCATATTACCTCTGATGCACTGAAAGAGCGATTGCATTAGAAATGAAGCGTTATCATTGCGTAAAGTATTATTATATCGTATCATTAATTTTAATATGATTGATCGAACCGAAAAAATTTATTGACAATTGGAGAGAAAGAAATTGACGGTAACCATTTACGATGTGGCACGTGAAGCAGGCGTATCCATGGCCACGGTTTCGAGGGTTGTAAATAATAACCCCAACGTGAAGCCTCAGACCCGGAAGAAAGTATTTGAAGCTATTGAACGTTTAGGATATCGACCCAATGCAGTGGCTAGAGGTCTTGCAAGTAAGAAAACGACGACTGTGGGTGTCGTAATACCGGACATCTCAAACTCTATATTTGCAGAAATTGCTCGCGGCATTGAAGATATTGCCAACATGTACCATTACAATATCATTCTTTGTAATGCGGATAAGAAGAAAGAGAAGGAAATTCGTGTTATTAATACATTATTAGAGAAACAGGTAGATGGATTGCTGTTCATGGGCGGAACCGTAACAGAAGAACACATTCATGCTTTCCAATCTTCTGCTGTACCCATTGTTCTATGTGCAACGAGAGATGATAATGGTAACTACCCATCAGTTGACATTGATCATGAGACAGCTGCATTTGATGCTGTAAACACATTGATTCGTCATGGACACCGTGAAATTGGCATGATTAGTGGCACACTTCAAGATCCGGCAAACGGTTATTCAAGATTTCAAGGTTATAAGAAGGCGCTTGAAACAGCTGGTATTGAATATCAAGAGGACTGGGTTCGGATCGGTAACTACCGCTATGAGTCTGGTGTTGAAGCTATGAAATATTTCTTAGGTCTTAAGAAGAAGCCGACTGCCATATTTGCTGCAACGGATGAGATGGCAATTGGAGCTATTCATAGCATTCAGGACGAGGGACTTAAAGTACCAGACGATTTCTCTATCATTAGTGTGGACAATATTCACATGGCCTCTATGGTACGCCCACAACTAACTACAGTGGCTCAGCCTATGTATGATTTAGGAGCGGTTGCTATGCGTTTGTTAACTAAGCTGATGAAGAAAGAGAATGTGGAGAATCCAAGGGTTATTTTGCCGCATGAGACGATCCTTCGCCTTTCCGTTAGTCATGTGAACGAATAGTTCACTTAAGGATCATGATACCTAAATACAAGGAAGCTCCGATTTGGAGCTTTTTTTGGTGGCGTTAATGAATTTTAGTGAATAAGAGGAGGAAATAGAAGTGTCTAATTATAGAGAAACTATCGGTCTTATAGGGGCTATGAATGAAGAGGTAGAATTGCTTTTATCTGGGATGGAGAGAAGTGAAGAGGTCACGAAGGCTGGAGTTCATTACGTTACAGGCACACTGCATGGTAAGTCGATCGTTGTGTGTAAGTCTGGCGTAGGTAAAGTGAATGCTGCTGTTACGACACAGATTCTAATTGATCAGTTCTCTGCTTCCAAGGTCCTATTTACCGGTGTAGCAGGCGCAGTTCATCCAGACCTAAATATCGGTGATATCGTCATCTCTTCGGTTTGTATTCAACATGATATAGATGTAACGGCTTTAGGATTCTCACGGGGGGAAATACCCTACCAAGAAACATCCGCGTTTCCAGCAGATGAGCAGTTGATATCTTTAGCAGAGCAAGCTTGTCTTGAAGTGTGTGACGGGAACTATCGGGTAGGTAAAGTACTCTCAGGTGATCAATTTATTGCTAGTAGAGATGCGGTTGCTTGGCTCAGTGAGCACATGGACGGTGCCTGCGTAGAGATGGAAGGTGCTGCAGTTGCGCAAGTATGCCATATGAATGGCGTGCCATTTGTTATCATTCGTTCTATGTCTGACAAGGCGGATGGATCGGCTCATGTTAATTTTGCTGAGTTTACTGTCGCATCGGCTCAGCGATCTCATGACATCTTAGAGAATATGTTAAGTAAAATGTAATATCAATTGAAGTACTAACCATGATGATAATGATATCGCTCTGCACTCTGTAATAAGAATGTAGAGCGATACGTGTTTAATACATAAAACGCTGCTGGAACCGAATATGATCGAATTGCTCCTTAGAAGATAAGGGAACATCTCTGCCCATTCTAACCATTAGGCAATTGGCGGGGTGGGAACATATTTCAGGATCATCGGTCGCATACCATTCCATATCGACGATTTTCATCAATTTCTCCATCATCTTACGGTAATCCCACACGCTTAATCCACTTCCCTTTAAATCCCAATGCCAATAATATTCTGTCGTAAATACGATATATTGTTCCATTTGATTATCCTCAAAGGCCGTTGTAATCATCTTTTGTCCAATTCCCAAGGAACGGTAATCATCTGCAACTTCTATAGCACCAAGTTCAATGAGATCGATCATGTGCTCTTGGGACCAGCGCTCTTGCTCGTCCGCATAATGGAATGTCACGTAGCCAACAATCGTCTGTTCATCTCTTGTAATTATAATTCTTCCTTCAGGGAGATTAGCTATTTCAATTAAGGCTTTATGTTGTTCTGAAGGTGGACGAAAGGCGTCTAGATCAGGATGCATTGATAACTCGGCTAATCGTTCAGGCGCAATAGGTCCCTCAATAATCAAGCAAGAATCACGCCAGGTTAAGGGATGAACATGGTAGTATTTGGGGTGTTTGATAAGTACACTCCTTTCTATTACTACCTTACTTATAGCAAAAAAACAAAAAAATGAAAAGGGATGGCAGAGAGTTCTATCCTATGCTATAATCTTTTTGACATAATTTAGTCACAATTTAACTAGATGAAATAAGACAAATTCTAAGTTGTTGTGCAACGGCATGAAGTGGACATGAAAGCGCTACCTTACTGTTATTGAATGATTGGAGGAGGAAGAAAAATGGAACTTCATCTTAGCGAACAATTGCCAAGTGTAAACTCTTCGTCCAATATGGGAGATTACAATGCGGCCCTTGAGCAATTTAATTGGGAAGATGTAGAACGGCAATTCAGTTGGTACGAAACAGGACAAGTTAACATGGCATATGAAGCG
Source organism: Paenibacillus sp. (assembly GCA_036496075.1). Taxonomy (GTDB): domain Bacteria; phylum Bacillota; class Bacilli; order Paenibacillales; family Paenibacillaceae; genus Paenibacillus_AQ. Next base: position 27,724 of record DASXLR010000113.1, read on the forward strand.
ATTGATCGTCATGTAAAAGAAGGAAGAGGAGACAAAACGGCGTTATTGTACAGTGATGCTTTTCGGGAAGAATCCTACACTTTTTCTCAATTAAGTGAACGTTCTAATCAGTTTGGTAACATTCTACGTGATCATGGCATCGGTAAGGGAGATCGTGTATTTATATTTATGCCTCGTAGCCCAGAATTGTATATTTGCCTGCTTGGAATTCTTAAAGTAGGTGCAGTGGTGGGGCCACTATTTGAAGCATTTATGGAGACAGCAGTCAAAGACCGCTTGGAAGATAGTGGGGCTTTGGCGATAATTACGACTCCGGAGCTATATGGAAGGGTACAGAGACAAGAGCTACCTGAGCTGAAGCATGTCATTATTGTTGGTGATAGCTCAGAACAGGATGGAGTTACGATTAGCTATCAAGAAGAGATGAAGAATGCATCTCAGGATCTTGAAATAGAATTTCTAGATCGAAATGATGGTTTGATTATGCACTATACTTCAGGCTCTACAGGTAAGCCCAAAGGGGTCTATCATGTTCAGAATGCGATGATCCAGCATTACTATTCAGCGAAGGTTGTGCTTGATTTACAAGAGGATGATATTTACTGGTGTACTGCCGATCCTGGATGGGTTACAGGGACGTCCTATGGTATATTTGCACCATGGTTACATGGAGTAACAAATGTTGTCCGTGGAGGACGTTTCAGCCCGCAGGATTGGTATGCAACCATTGAGAAATATAAAGTCACGGTATGGTATAGTGCTCCAACAGCTTTTCGTATGTTGATGGGTGCAGGTAATGATCTCATATCTAAGTACGATCTGAGCAGTCTTAGACATGTACTATCCGTAGGGGAACCACTTAATCCTGAGGTAATCCGTTGGGGGAATAGTGCATATGGTCACCGAATTCATGATACTTGGTGGATGACAGAAACAGGTGGACAGATGATCTGCAACTATCCAAGTATGACCATTAAGCTTGGATCAATGGGACGTCCGCTCCCTGGGATTGAAGCAACGATCAAGGATGACAATGGGAATACAGTACCTCCCTATACGATGGGGAACTTAGCTATTAAGTCACCTTGGCCATCTATGATGAGTCAGATATGGAATAATCCTCAGAAATACCAAGAGTATTTCCGTGTAGAGGGATGGTATATTTCAGGAGATTCAGCTTATATGGATGAGGAAGGTTACTTCTTTTTCCAAGGACGGATTGATGATGTCATTAATTCATCCGGCGAACGAATCGGCCCCTTTGAGGTGGAGAGTAAATTATTAGAACACCCAGCGGTAGCTGAAGCGGGAGTAATTGGTAAACCTGATGTCATTCGTGGAGAGATTATTAAGGCATTCATATCACTTCGAGAAGGATATACACCAACTCAGGAGCTGAAGGATGAAATATATCAGTTCGTGAAGGTAGGGCTATCTGCACATGCAGCACCGCGTGAAATTGAGTTCAAAGATAAATTACCAAAGACTCGTTCTGGTAAAATTATGCGCCGGGTATTGAAGGCTTGGGAGCTACATCTTCCAGAAGGTGATTTATCTACGATTGAGGATTAGGAATTATATTTAACTATCATACCGAGATTCCTTTGGAGACCTGTAAAAGAGTGATGTTGCGGGTAATCCAAAGGAGTTTTTTATGACAAAAACCTTCAATACCACTAAGAAAGTGGCGCTGAAGGTTTTTTTGTTCTAGACATCATTATACGTGCAAGGTGGTTATTCCTTTTCGTGATAGACAGGACTAGAGGGCTCAGATTCACCCACATCATTTAATGCAGTTACACGATACCAGCCTTTAAGAGGAACGCTTGTCACATACAAGTAATTCGTGTTATTACTCGATCCAATATAAGAATATGGACCATCTTGATTTTCACTGTAGTAGATTTTGTAGTTTGTGGCGGTATTATTGCTTCCAGGAGCCCAATGCATCGTTATGCCATTGCTTGATGACTCCATTTGTAGCTGTCCAGGTGACGTTGGTGTAGTAGAGGGTTCTCCTGGTGCGGGTGGAAGCGTGGAACCATTGCCGTTTCCAGCGCCATTCTCACCTGAGTCTGTAGGTGGAACAACAGGATCAGGTACAATAATCGGATCAACGGGATCTGGAATGATGTCGGTTGAACTATTTGTCTTTCCAACAATTTGACTAGGCGCTGATTCCTTTCCGGATACATCGACTGCTACGACATAGAAATTATAATTTCCATTAGCTGTAACGTTAAATGCTTTGGTATCATCACTGAGAACGACGTTACCAAGATATTGAAAGCCATTGTTATTCAATGATCTATAAAGTCTGTAACCTACGACGTCAGGTGATCCACTAGCATTAAAGGTGATGATTGCCGAGTTATTAGTATAAGTAAATCGTACGTTCTTCGGTGAAGTAGGTGGAGCGCCATCATCTATTCGTGGGTCAATTTTAGTAGGCATATCACTTGTAGCATCTTTTGGAAGATAATATCCTAAAGATTCATGTCTTTTCATAACACTAAATGCGACTTGGAGTTCCTTAATTAGATCCTGAATTGATTTTTCACGCTTGATAACTGTTTTTTCTTTTAGCATGTCATCAGGTGTACCATCTCGTGGAATATAATTCACACCATTATACGTGATGTATTTAGCCTTTGCGATGCCATCATCACTATCCATAGGGACATATTTAGCGTTAAATAGATCTGTTACAAATTTGTCTGTAAGTGATGTTGGCAGTTTACCACTGTATGCGGATACCGTTTTGTTGACAATTCCGCTAGGTCTCTCAAATTTAGAAGTTGTGAAAAGTTCGGGTCGCTTGTCTATCGTTTCATTCATAATCAGTGTCCATATGGATTGAGCATGTTTTCTCTGCGTGTCTACCAAGACGTTGACAGACTCCTTGTAACCTACCCAGACGCCTAAGGTAACGTCAGGAGAGTAGCCCATGAACCACACATCAGCATAGTTTTGCGTTGATCCTGTTTTACCCACGATAGGTACTTTGTTGAAATGTTTATACTTTTCTTTAACAAGACTTGCTGTTCCTTCTGTAATGGCGGTACGCAACATATCCGTCATGAGGTAAGCCGTTTGCTGAGAAAATACTCTGACAGGCTTTTTCTCGTGTTGATATACAATTTTACCGTTAGAATCAACAATCTTCTCAATCATATAGGCATCAATAAAATTACCTTGATTGGGAATGGAGCTATATGCGTTTGTCAACTCTTCAACCGATACTCCCTTTGCTAGACCGCCGAGTACACCCGTTTGTGCACTATAATCTGATTTCTGAAGAGTGGTTATACCTAGTTTTTTGGAAAAATCCCATGCTTTATCAATAGTTATTACGTTGTTAAATAATTTCAATGCAATTGTATTCTTGGATTTATTCAGAGCATAACGCGCTGTGACCAAACCCTCGTAGCCACGAGATGAGTTTTTGGGAATGTGGTATCCCTTCTGACCATCTTTAAGAATGATGGGTGCATCATCCACAATGCTAGCTGGCTGAATAGCACCTGAATCTAGGGCAGGTAAATAGGCCGCTATAGGCTTCATGGCAGAGCCTGGCTGACGAACCATCTGTGTAGCGTAGTTCATCTGTTCCTTGTAGAAATCACGGCCCTCAATCATGCCTAGAATTGCTCCTGTTTTGTTGTCCAGCATCATTGCGGCAGTCTGTTCCATCCCTTTTTCTTTACTATCCGCATAGAAATGATCAGGGTTGTCTGAAATGGTATGCATAGACTTATAAATGCCCTTATCAATAGTTGTATAAATGCGGTAGCCACCTGTAGTCAGTTGTTGTTTAGCAGCTTCTAACAATTCGTTGTTATCTTTCACTGGCTGATCAATTTCTTCTGTAGCGGCAGCATTCAACGTCATTAGAATTTCGGCAGCCTTCCGTTCTGTTTCCATCATAAGATATGGATAGGTGGAATAGGCTTTGATTTGTTGTGAAGCTAAAGATTTTTTGATATTGAAGGTTAGGGCATCGTTATATTCGCCATTTGTAATTTTACCTTCTTCTAACATGCGTCGAAGTACAAGTTTTTGGCGCTCCATGGCGCGCGCAAAATTATCTGGAACAAATTCACCTTTTCCATTAAAAGCCGAATAGGCTGAAGGTAGTTGAGGCAGACCCGCTAAATAAGCCGCTTGAGCTATATTTATTTTGTCTAAGTCAGTAATATTGAATATTCCCTTGGCGGCAGCTTTAATCCCATACACGTTGTAACCGCTTGAGCCATTCCCAAATGGAACCTTATTGAGATAGGCAGCTAGGATTTCATCTTTCTTAATAAAGCGTTCTAATCGAAGCGAGAGTAGCAATTCCTTGATTTTTCGATTATCAGTTCGGTCAAGGCTTAGAAATACGCGTCTTGCTAACTGCTGTGTGAGCGTACTGCCACCGGTCTGTACAGATTCATTCAATACCCTTTGCTTGATGGCACGCAGGGTACCATTCATATCTATTCCTTTGTGACTGAAGAAATTGTTATCTTCAATGGCGAGGATGGCATTAATGACAAGTGGGGGAATCTTCCCATACTCCACAGGGCGTCTATCCTCATCTGTACGTAACTGGCCAATAGGTGTACCATCACGAAAATATGCGAATCCTGTAATGCTATTCTGGCTCATCTTCTGTTCGATTTCAGCTCTTGATCGTACGGGCTCATCTTTGACAATAGCAGAAACATAGCCGAGTCCTGCGCCCCCAACGAACAGTACTCCCATGGTCATAAGAACAAACAACCAGAGTACAGTCATTCCTAGTGTACGTCCAAAGGACCTTTTACGAGGCTGTTGTTCTTCAGGCGTAGTATTATTATTAGTATCAACCATCCGTGTTATATCCTCCTTATTAACGGAACTATTATAGCACAAAAACCGACATTTGAATCCCCATATTCTACCCGGGAGCTAAGAACTAACTAATTTGACTTATTAAAAGTTAATGAGGTAAAAATTGATATATCGGAGGAATGGCTATGAAATGTGAAGAATTATCTCCTGCGTAGCAGGAAGTGGAGCGTCAATTAGCGGTTATTTATTGGCTCTAATTTATAATCAGTGCTTGCCGAAAACAGAATTCTATGCTGAATTGTAGCGGAGAGGATGGAATTGTCTTGTAGAAGCGAAGCGTTCGCCTTTGCCCCTGAATTTTTACCGCAAACAGCGGTATATTCAAAAAAATTTGGGGGCAACAGCGATCGGAAGGACAATCCATCCGCGTAGCGGTCAGTTATCAACACGATACATTTTTCAAGCACTGACGTGGTGTTGAGTCAATAAACATGAAGAAAGCATGAAAAAAACCTGGAACATAAGTTCCAGGCCTTGTATATTCGGATTAACGGTTGTAGAATTCGACGATTTGCTTTTCATCGATCTCTTGGGACAATTCAGAACGTTCAGGGAAACGAATGAATTTACCTTCGAATGAAGTATCGTTAAATTCAAGGTAAGCTTGAAGGTGTGAACGGTTCTCCAAAGCTTCTTTAATAGAAGAAAGACCACGACTTCTTTCACGAAGACTGATAACATCACCAGTGTTCAGCATGTAGGAAGCGATATCTACTTTCTTACCGTTGACAGTGATATGTCCATGAGATACCAATTGACGAGCACCTGCACGGGAATTTGCAAAGCCAAGACGGTAAACCAAGTTGTCCAAACGGCTTTCTAGTAGGAACATAAAGTTCTCACCGGCGATTCCTTGCATTTTTTGAGCTCTATTGAATAGCGTTTTAAATTGCTTTTCACCCAAACCGTACATGTGACGAAGTTTTTGCTTTTCAAGCAATTGCATACCGTAGTTACTGATTTTTCTGCGTTGGTTAGCGCCGTGTTGTCCCGGAGGGAAAGGGCGTTTCAAATCTTTACCTGTACCGCTGAGAGAAATTCCAAGACGACGACTTAATTTAAATTTAGGACCAGTGTAACGTGCCATTGTATAGTAGACTCCTTTATTGGTTAAATTTCAGTAGGGCCCATTTGTGCCGTATATTGTTTCGTGTGCTGCGGCTCATAGGCCCAAAGCACAACTGACATGAAAGTTCAGCCGCTGTCTTGTCAGTAACAAAATACGTGAGGGTGACACAACGTTACGCCCAAAGTTCTTCAACAAGAACAATGTTATTCAACAATGAATTTTATATTAAATCATATACAAAAGTCAAGTCCTAACAATTAACGAGAAAAGTCATATTATGTCGATAGTTCTTTGTACCTAAAAAAATACTGGAAATATATGAAATAGACGTGCAAATTTAGTTAGGAGAGAGTAGAATGTGATTAGTATAATATGTCATGATTTTAGCGGTATATAGAGCTTGACGGCTTTCTTATTCACAAGAGGGTTAGCTTTACTTGCATAATTATTATCGAAAAAAGATGTGCCATAAGTCTTACTTAACTTGATCTTGTTTAATATAGATGTAAAGGAGCGCTTTTTTATGTTAGAGCATCAGCTTAAGGTTTCAAAGCATGAAAGTATGCCCGCGGGTTACGTTCCAATACTTAGGTCTGGCTCTGAATCTTTTAATTTGTGGATGCACCAAATGGATATCTCATCCTATGATTTTCCTTATATTAAATCTCTTTTACAAGAAAGCTATTTAGATTGGCAAGAGCAAGTATCCTCGTTGCCCATTATGGAAAAATTGGTTTGGGGATTACTTCATTGCAATGGCTCATGGATTGAAGGTGATGCCTCCATTCAAAGCTACATGTCACAAGAGGGACAGTCTTTCTTTGCTCAATGCCTGACAGACAAAACGGAGATTAGTGCACATTGGCAAGGAAGTCTAGGCGATGATCATTCTGAGCACATGATATCTATGATTCCCTTATTTACAAAAAGTCAGCAGGAGCTTTACGCAGTTATGGTAGTCATTATTCCTGAGCAGGTAGCTGAACAGGGAGGCGTGAGTGTGGCTATGGCCACATCGCTCCATTTTCAAGCCTGCTTTTACAAACGGTTTGAATACATATTTGTGTCAGACGTCATGAACGCACAGACTAAAGCAGGACGAGAGGCAAGTCGGCGATCTATTTTATTTCAAATTGTACAGCGACTACACGATCAGATTGATGTCGACACCGTTTTGACTGAGGTGCTAGATAGCATTGAAATTCTTTACCCTACAGCAACATTACAACTATTCATGTCACAAGATCATCAGAGTAGTAATCCAAGAGTGAAACCACTTATTCTTAGTTTAGGATTAGATGATGTACGTATTCAGACATTTATGGAAGGTTGTCTAATAAGACAAGAATCTACGTTAAGTAATGGTGCTAAGATTATGGAGATTGGGATTCCATTCGGCGGTAAACAAGGCGTATATGGTGTGTTTCATCTACAGATCGGTAAAGAATTTTTTGCTGATTTAGATTTACAGTTGATTACAACTTTAGTGGATACCGCTGGGAGTGCTTTTGAGAACGCTAAGTTGTACGAGCAGTCCAATCTTCTTATACAAGAATTAAAACATATTAATGAATTAACAAAGCGGCTTAATCAGAGTCTTCGATTGGACGATATTTATCAATCTGCAAATGAGGAAATGTTAAATATTTTCAAGGCAGATTATTGTTGCATTCTCCAGTTTAACGAAACTATGGATGGGCTAGAGGTTCAATCTTGTAATGTACCTTCTCTTGAAAAGGATATTTTTGCTAAAGATTATGGTTTTTCCGGTTTGGTCTATACGAATGGGGAGCCCCTTATTCTATCGGACTATCTAGTTAACTTAAATGTGTCATCTAAATTTATGGAAGATACCGGGTCATCATCTCTCATTGCCAGCCCCTTAACTATTAAAGGAGAAGTAACAGGTGTTATTCTGTTGTCGCATGAGAAGTCACATTACTTTTCATATGATAATTATAGATTGCTGCAAACATTGGCTAACCACATTGGACTAGCGGTTAGTAATGCCTTGCTCCTTGCTGAGGTAAGACGTATGGCTAGTCGAGATGTGCTGACGGATCTCTATGCTCGTCATTACTTAGATGAGGTCATCCGGGAGAAAATGATAAACGATTACTGCGGTTGTTTAATCGTAGTAGATATTGATGAATTTAAACAGGTGAACGATAAGTATGGTCACCAAAAAGGTGACAAGATACTGAAGAAGGTTAGTGAGATCATCAAAACTTCTATTCGTAAAAGTGATACACCCGCACGTTGGGGTGGAGAAGAATTAGCTATATATCTTCCACAAATGAGTATTAAACAGGGTCTAATTGTTTCTGAGCGGATTCGAAGACGTGTAGAAGAAGAAACCAATCCAAGTGTAACGATATCCATCGGGATATCAGAATGGAATTGGTTAGAAGAAATGGTTAGTGTAGATTCACTCTTTTACCGGGCGGATATGGCGCTATATCGTGCTAAAAATAATGGTCGTAATCAAGTACAAATGGAAGATAGAAGTGAATGAGAGTGCTTACGGGTGCTCTTTTTTTGTTTCCACCAGCTTGAACACACATTGAAGCTAAAAGGCTTCGAACTTTCGGGCCGTTCTGAGTATATATAGATTTATTTGTGGAAGGTAGGGGCACAATAAGGGAAATTGACTACAAGGATGGATTAGGAGGTTGTAATCATGAATATGAAGCTAAAAAGAATATTAAGCTGGATGTTTACGGTAGCGATAGGTTGCTTACTCACCAGTTGTAACCTTCTATCTAACGGTAGATCTCCTGATGAATTGTTCCAGCTAACGTTGAGTGGATTAACGGGCAGTGACACTTTTACATTTAAGGGTGAAACCGCACTGCGCAGAAATGAACAGGACAAGTTTCAGCAACACTTTGCCTATGAGGGTAAGGTTAAGAATCATGATGAACTAGTAATTCAGAGTATTATACCTATACAGAGTTCGCGTGCAGCAACCGATCAACAGAAGTCTGCTCAGAGCCAGAATCAAATGACGAGTCTGCGACTGACTGATGGGCAGTGGATTCAGACGTCTAATACAGATATAAGTATGAATCAAGTATTGGTAAGGCTTAATCCACTAGGTCAGCTGGAAGGTATTAATAAGCTGAAGAAGGGAATTAGAGAAGAAGGAACAGCCGCAAGAGGGACGAAGATACTTCGAATTGAATTAGATCCTAAGGATGCTCGAACCTGGCTAGACAACCAATTAAGCGATGAAATGAACCACTTAAGGAATGGGGCTATAAGTGCCCAGGTGAGTGATTCTAAACTGCAGAAAGAGCTAGATCAGATTTGGAGTGCAGGAAAGGAACAGATGAAGACGATGCTTGAACAAGCTGACGTAGGCACTGTCTATCACTTAACGATTGATCGATCAAGAAATCTTCCGCTGAGACTGACCTCAGAGAGCAAAATTGCATACAAAGATTTAGAAGGAAATGAGCAGCACGAGACGATGGTTAGTGATGTCACTTTTCAACATTAAATCGCTTATGTCGATAGGTATCTACTACTGACTTACAAATTACATCGTGCTACAATAGAGAATGTGAATTAACCAGTGTTCAAAAATTAGAAAACATTAAGGGGGAGACAGAAATGCGTGATCCTAGAATTCAAGAATTAGCGCAGAATCTCGTACAATATTCCGTTGACGTACAACCTGGGGAGAACGTTCTTATTGAGATGATCGGTAGCGAGCGTGATCTTATTAAGGCTATAGTAGAAGAAGTGGCTAAGCGTGGAGGTCATTCGTTCATCCAGCTTACGGATAAAGCTTTACAGCGTACAATGCTTATGAATGCTACACAAGAGCAAATGGAAACGTGGACTGAACTTGATTTAGAACGTATGAAAAAAATGAACTGTTACATTGGTATCCGTGCTGGAGAGAATGTTAATGATCAGGCTGATGTTCCAGAAGATAAAATGAAATTATTCAATTCCATATATAATCATAAGGTACATAGCAAACAGCGCGTTAACCATACGAAATGGGTGGTATTGCGTTATCCGAATCCGAGTATGGCACAGCTTGCTAATATGAGTACGGAAGCTTTTGAAGATTTCTATTTCGATGTATGTAATCTGGATTATGGCAAAATGGATATCGCACAAGACCCTCTTGCTGAGCTTATGAGAAAAACAGATAGAGTTCGTATTGTGGGTCCAGGGACAGATCTTAACTTCTCGATCAAGGGAATCGGTGCTGAGAAATGTTCAGGTCAAAAGAACATCCCGGATGGTGAGGTGTATAGTGCCCCAGTTCGTGATTCTGTAAATGGGACGATAAGCTATAATACACAGACAGTGTACAATGGCATATCTTTCGAGAATATCAAATTTACGTTCAAAGATGGAAAGATCGTGGAAGCGACAAGTAATGATACGAAGCGCCTGAATGATATTCTAGATTCTGATGAGGGAGCAAGATATATTGGAGAGTTTGCTATTGGGTTCAATCCATACATTCTTCATCCAATGAAAGATATATTGTTTGATGAGAAAATCGCAGGTAGCCTACACTTTACACCGGGTCAAGCTTATGATGTGACCAACAATGGTAATACGTCATCGATTCATTGGGATCTAGTCCTAATTCAACGTCCCGATTACGGTGGCGGAGAAATATATTTCGATGATGTTCTTATTCGTAAAGATGGAATATTTGTAATTCCAGAGCTTGAAGGATTAAACCCTGACCATCTAAAATGAATGAGAAACCACTTGCGTTAGAAAGCGGATTCAATGTATCATTATAGAGGTAAGATTTAGTGAAAATGATTCCGAAAGTTACGGAGGGATAATATGTCCAGTAACAACGCAGCAGTTGTTGAAATTGCTCAAACAGCAGGTAAGTTCAGTTCTTCGATTGTACTACAAGCAGATAACAAGTACATTGATGTGAAAAGTATTTTGGGTTTGTTTACGACACTAGTAAGTCGTAAAGCCTATGAACTACATGTTCATGGTCCAGATGCAGCTGAAGCCAAAGTAGCTATGCAGGAAGTGTTTTCCAAACATGGTTTGGAAATCGTAGTTGTAGCCGATTAATGGTTGTAAAAGCACCCTTACTGAGCTCAGTAAGGGTGCTTTTTTATGGAGGGTTCTTGTATTGGTGTGTGATTTCGTCTAATATTAAGGATAGTAGCAAAGTAGTGACTTTTAGACATAGGGGGAAGATGCATGACTTCATTTGATTTGCAGGAACAATTGAATATCAAAGCAATCAATCTTCTACAAGAAGATGCAGATAAAATTCAAAAGCTAATTGAAGTACAAATGGAGAATCTAGCAACACGTTACTGCCCTCTATACGAGGAAGTACTAGACACCCAAATGTATGGATTTTCTAAAGAGGTTGATTTTGCAGTGCGGGCGGGACTCTTGCCTGAATATACAGGGAAACAGTTGGTCAGTGAGCTAGAGCGTAAGTTAGCCATTCTTTATGAAGCCTTGAACAACAAAAGTGGCCTGTGAGTAACAGGCGTACATAGAGCAAGTTATATAAGTAACGGGTACCTCTATTATAAGAGGTACCCGTTTTTATTTAGAGTGTGTTAGACCAGATAGAAGGATACGCCTAATATTACATAGACAACTAATAGTAATAGTCCTTCATACCAGTTGGTTGTACCGTCATCAATAATAGATTTAGCTATGAATACGGACACAGATATGGCAACGAGTTCAATGATCGTGAATATAATATCCATCGTATCGCCTGTGAAATAACTAATGAAGACTAGGACGGGGGCAACAAATAAGGCAATTTGTAGACTGCTACCAACGGCGATTTCAACGGCAGCCCCCATCTTGTTCTTCATTGCTAACATGATGGCTGCGCTATGTTCTGCAGCATTACCGATAATAGCTACTACGAAGGCTCCTACAAATAGCTCACTGAGTCCAAAACGGGTGGTGAACATTCCGAGAGTACCTACAAGCCACTCACTGACAAAAGCCACCATGATCGTAGCCAAGACGAGGTACAGGATAGACTTACGTTTGGACCATTGAGGTTTATGCTCTTGTGGTGTCTCCTCCTGAGTGACGTCTGTAACATCCGCCAAATACGCTTTGTGGGTAATCATAGAGAAGATAAGCCAAGCGATATAGGCAACAATGAGGATTCCAGCTACGACCAAGCTTAGTGTTTTGGTACCTGATGGCGTAATGGAGTGCGTATTAAAGAAAACAGCTGGAACGAAGAGGGCAATGACAGCAAGAATCATGAGAGAACCATTCAGTCCAGCCAATGAAACATTGAACTTCTGTACTTTGAACTTTAACCCTCCAGCAAAAAGGCTCAGACCTAGAACGAGGAGCAAATTACCGATGATGGAACCGGTTAAGCTCGCCTTTACCATGTCGTACAAGCCCTCTTTAACTAAAAATATGGCGATGATTAATTCGGCTGCATTACCAAAGGTTGCATTGAGGAAACCACCAAGTCGTTGCCCGGCATAATGCGCCACACTTTCGGTAGCCTTCCCAAGGAATCCTGCAACGAAAATAATCGATATTGCGGATAAAGCAAACTGGACGGTGGGGTCCCAACCTGTGAAATGACCCAATGCGCTCAGTATAAATGTGATAAATAACAAGGAAGGACTCATCCATTTTTTCAACGTTAACACCTCTTTGAAAGTATAGGTTCGGTTAAGATTCTTATACAATATACCCAAAATGGTTATAGTTGTAAACATGGATTAATAAACGTATAATGCGGTTATTAGAGGGTATATCTAAACCTAAACATATCAGTTCATAGATATTAAATTTTTTTTAATATTTTGTGCAAGCAAGATTTGCTTTTAGACCCTTTAGGATTTACAATAACGAATAATGAGGTAAAGGGGGATGGGCATGACGGAACAACTTCAACTGGATAATGGAACTATACGGATTTCGGATGATGTCGTCTCGAAAATTGCTGGCATGGCAGCACTGGAGACCCCAGGTATTGCTGCGATGTCCGGAGGGCTATCCGAAGGATGGGCTAAGCGTCTTAGTGGCAAGAATGTACAAAAAGGAGTTACGGTAGAAGTTGGTCAGTTAGAAGCGGCTATCGATTTACGAATTATTGTGCTTTACGAAACACCGATTCATGAAGTATGTCGTATGCTACAACAAAATGTACGCGAAGCTATCGAAAGTATGACGGGATTGCATATTGTTGAAATCAATGTCAAAGTGGAAGGCGTCGCCTTCAAAGATGATGAGATTGATGATTTAGTTATTCGTAATAAATAAATATCATACGAACGATGAATTCAAAAAAAAGACTACACGGAGGATAATCTGCGGTAGTCTTTTTGGGATTTGATATATTCTTGTGGGGCTGCAGGTTTGTTGCTTTCGCGTGAAATACTAAGTACTATGCCCATGCTGAACATCATGACAAGCAGAGAGGAACCACCGTAACTAATGAATGGTAGGGTAACACCTGTCAGAGGAATAGTCTGGGTAACCCCGCCAATATTAATGAAAGCTTGGATAGCGATGAGACCCATAATTCCAATACCTACTAATGTTCCAAATGGATCAGGACATCTTAGAGAAATTAGAATTCCTCGCCATATAAAGTATAAGTATAGTAATAGAAAGATGGCTGTACCGATAAAGCCGAATTCCTCACCTATGACAGCAAAGATAAAGTCATTATAAGGATTCGGTAGATAATGAAGTTTCTGTACGCTCTGTCCGAATCCAGCGCCAGTTAAACCACCTTCTCCGATAGCTGTTAGAGATTGAATAAGATGGAATCCCGTTCCTTCTTCATCTTGAAAGGGATTTATAAAGGCTTCGATCCGACCCATCTTGTAGTTCTTCTGTACGGAAGCGGAGGGGTCATCCGGCGAAATAGATTTAATGACCGCATGTATTCCGAGGACAAGGCTTGCGCCAACGATGAGGAGCGCAATAGAACTAATAATGTGCTTCATACTTGCTCCACCGGCATAGATAATTACGCCACAAGTAGCGACTAGAATTAAACATGAGCCCAAATCGGGCTGCATCATGATCAGACCGGCGACCACACCAACAATAAGCATAACGGGTATAAAGCCCTTTTTGAGATCACGCATCCGCTCCCCTTTTTTAGTGATCAGGGCAGCAAGATATAGAATAGTTGCAATTTTGGCAAGTTCTGTAGGTTGAACTCCTAGTGTGCCGATACCGAACCAGCTTCTAGCACCATTCCTAACTTCGCCAATATAGGGAACTAATATAAGCATAATGATCGTGACAATAAAGATTGGCATGAACAATTTCTTATATTTACTGTAATGAATATTCATAGCAATAAACATGAAGAAGCCGCCCACGACAATCCACAAAAATTGACGCTTAGGAAAAAATAATGCATCGTCTTTACTGACAATGGTTAGACTGGAGCTTGAACTGAATACCATGATAAGGCCAAATCCCACAAGTAGTAACGTGAGGATAAGCAACTGGAAATCCGGCGTCCCTCTTTTGGGTTGAGGCTTGTTTTTACTCATGATTGAAGTCTCATTTAAGCTTCTAGCATTTCTTTGAATTGTTGCAGTTTTTTGTTTGCAATGCCTTGCACCACGGTAGGAATGGGAGTTTCATAGTCTAGACCATGAGGGAAAGTTGCTTTACCCATATATACCGCTTCTATAACAAGAATGGTATCCGGTTTCTCAAGCTTGCCTTCGACAGCTCGTGTATTCATACGTACATAGTATTCCGTTTTATTATCCTCAATTTTATACTCATATGTTGCGCGGTAGTATTCCCACTGCCAACGAACAAATCCAGCTTTTTCAGCTGTTTCATCTAGAAAAGCTAAATCACTTTTCACACCATTTAAACCTGTATTTTCGATCATCATGATTCATTCATCTCCTTAATTACATTCGCCTTGCAGTTCTTTACTCATGATATTATGTTTCAGGGACTTGTGCAAGCTTTGAAGACCTTAAGGAATACACGGTAGCAGGCATTTCTGATACAATAGTAGAACATATTGACCCAAGTCTACAAAGAGGTGAAACACGAGAGGACCCAAGTTATTTGTCCTATTGAAAGCTAAGTTGTGAAGAAACTAGTGATCATGAATTCGTGGTGAAAGATCTCATTCTTGGAATCCTCTTTAATTGAGGTCATGCAGGACGGCGAGATCGTACGGTAATGCTCGAAAAGGAGTGAAATGTATGACAAAGGAAACGTTTATAAGTGAATTACAACCTAAAATGGTAGAGTGGAGAAGATATTTACACCGCCATCCAGAGTTGTCTTACTGTGAGCAGAACACAGCTGAATTTGTTGCGACTAAGCTACGTGAGTTAGGTATTGAAGTGCAGACGAATTTTGGTGGAGGTTATGGAGTTGTAGGTCTGCTTAAGGGAGGTAAACGGGGAAAAAGAATTGCTCTACGAGCAGATATGGACGCATTGCCCATTCAAGATCAGAAGAAATGCGAGTACAGCTCTGAGGTAGATGGCGTGATGCATGCTTGTGGACATGATGGTCATACGTCTATTCTGCTCGGCGTTGCTTCCTATTTCAGTCGGTTTCAGCATGAGATTCAAGGCGAGATTGTATTTATTTTTCAACCCGCAGAGGAAGTGTGTCCTGGAGGTGCCAGGGGCATGATTGAAGGTGGGGTATTGGAGGGCGTAGATGTTATCTACGGAATTCACTTATGGACACTTCTTCCCCTAGGAATGGTTGGGAGTAACGGAGGTCCCCTGATGGCAGCGGCTGATGAATTTTTTATTGATATTAAGGGTAAAGGAGGCCACGGTGGAATTCCACATGTGAGCATTGATAGTGTGGTTGCAGGTTCTGCTCTTGTGATGCAGCTTCAGAGTATTGTGAGTCGCTCTGTTGACCCTCTGCAGCCGGCTGTAGTAACCGTAGGAACGATTGCAGGTGGATCTGCACAGAATATTATTGCGGAGCAATGCCGGATTACAGGAACGGTACGGTCATTTGATGAGGATACGAGATGGTTCATCCGTGACAAAATCGAATCCATGG
>DASXLR010000114.1:0-28239 GCA_036496075.1 Paenibacillus sp.
CTTTGCCCCTGAATTTTAGCCGCTAACAGCGGTATATTCAAAAAAATTTGGGGGCAACAGCGATCGGAAGGACAATCCATCCGCGTAGCGGTCAACAATCGGCTCCATATATCGGTCAACCACTGATTTCTGTTTTGAGCCTTAATGAATAGATAAAATTAACAAATAGAACACTTCTGTAAACCGTTTTTTAGCGGAGTACAGAAGTGTTTTTTGTATTCAACCATCTTACGGATAAAAAATGAACCGGAGAATTACTAGTAATGTTCTTGATACTAGCTAAACCCCCGTGAGGATGAATTCTTCCTAGAAGAATCGGCTTCACCGTCCTACTCGTAGAAATAAGCACATTATAGTTAAAACTTATACTTTCTTATATTTTAAAAAAAGCACGAAACAGCCTTCTTCTCTTTACGAGGATGATTTAACGATTGGTGTATATACACTTGTCGTTGGAATAGCTTTCCGATATTGCATTGATTCGTCAAGTGTGAAATCCTCCTGAATAATAGAAATGTTTTCTGGAATATATGAAAATAATAAAAAATCTTTATATTTACTTAAAACCAACAAAAAACCGCTACTCGAGCGGTTTAACAATTAACAACAATCTAATTTCAGAGAATACCTCCATCATCTGCAGGTGGTCAGTGGCTAAAGCGGCGTACGAACTGCTTGATCTGTTCGTTCAATGGTCCGGGGGCTTTCGTCGGAATCCGGTGATCGACGTTTTTAATGAAAATCAGCTCACTCTTCGGTAATCGTTGATGCAACATTGTGGCATAAGGATGGAAGTTCTTGTCCTTTTCCCCATAAATAAGCAAGACGGGGAGATTTATATTCTGAAGCTGCGATGTACAATTATAATTCAAGCTGTACCGGTAATACTGTTCTGCATTTCTGGCATTTCCTTTTTTCGCATCGTTGAATAACTCACGGAATAAAGAAAGATTTTTAGTTTGCGTCCAGGCATTGGACAATGCGATCGTGCCGACTGCTCCAATTTTGGAGAAACCAACACCCAAAGATATTTTATTTCTTAGACGCCTTTCGTTTACTTCCGACATTCCACCGATGACGACACCTCCCCATGCCCGATCGGGATGAGTCAAGAGAAACTCAAGCACAATCGAACCACCAGTAGAATATCCGCACAAGAATATTTTTTCGATGCTTAACTGGTCTATCAACAATTTGATATCCTGAACGATTAAAGGATAAGTAACCGCATCTTTGGAAGGCTGGCTCTTGCCGTGTCCTCTAATGTCAAAAGCAATAGTTCGGAAATGAGGCGACAGCCCTTGGATTTGGTATACGAAATTTAAGCTTGTAAGTACTGGAGGATGAATAAAGAGGATGGCGGTTCCTTTCCCACAATCCATATAATACATTGAGTATCCATTTATGTTAGCGGTAGTCATTTTATCGTCACACTCCATGTTAAATCATCCATGAGTTGGTTTTCTGCACAATTATAATATAGAGTGTCCAATTTGAAGGAAAATACGCCATAAAATAGACCGGCATACTTTCATATTTTATGGCCGCAACATACCCCGCTTATAAAATTCTCCACTGCGAATCGGATGTTCACAAGCTCATGGATTTCTTATTACATACCTGTTCAACATAAGTGTATAATTATGCCAGAAATCTGCAACAATATGTCGTATTGAACATGCCTCACCCTATGACATTGTTGGCAATTATGCGCTCGAAAAAAACGTTTTTCAAGAACGGGGATTAATATGCGAAAAAATGGATAGAGTATCAGATGGTTTCTGACGACTCTATCCATTCTTATTACGCAGATAAAATGTGTAACATTATATCCAACGCTTTATAATTATTGGTCATAATGCACTCTTTATAACTTTAATGTACGTCTTTTTATCCAAATGCAATAGAGAATGATCATCCTAAAAATCAATTAAACTCAAACTGATTTGTAAGGCTTCATCCACTTTCTTCATTGTTTCGTCGTCAAGATGGGTGATCTTATCCGTTAGTCTTTGTTTGTCAATGGTCCGGACCTGTTCAAGCAGAATAACGGAATCACGATCGAATCCATGAGATGCTGCGTCAATCTCCACATGAGTGGGCAGCTTTGCCTTCTGAATTTGAGCCGTAATAGCCGCTACAATAACCGTCGGACTAAAGCGATTACCAATGTCATTCTGAATGATCAATACCGGCCTGACCCCACCCTGTTCGGAACCAACAACGGGAGAAAGGTCTGCGAAAAATACGTCGCCGCGTTTAAAAATCAATGTCTACACCCCGCTTACTGAGCGGCCTAGAGTGCTGTCTGCATCTTCTTCCGCATGAAAGGCCTCAGACGCCATGGTCAAGTTAATCTTGGCCATTTCCATATAACCACGCTGCATAGACTCTCGGATGTACCTCTTCTTCCGTTCTGTCAGATACAGTTTCATGGCTTGCCTGATAAGTTCACTACGGTTGGAATTCTCCAGCTGAGCAATCCCGTCCACTTCCTGCAAAAGATGATCTGGCAAACTGATCATTATTCTCTTGGTGTTCTGCATATTAGCCACCTTCTCTTCCACCCCCACAACACCTTGTGCAAAGTATAACTTTATTTAAAGGAATTTATACAAAAGAATATATATGCTGATCGTATATCAGTTATGCTATATTCCATTATAAACTACAAATGGCATATTAGTATAGATATTCTATTCCAAATGATCATATATAATATTCTTTATTCCCTAAATATAAGTGACTAAGCGGTATATCCTCCCTTATCTCAATAAAGGATTGATAAGTTGTTGAATGGAACCATTTCGAGTATACACTCGTGGAATTCGAGCAGCTAACATACAGACCACTTCATAGTGGATGGTACCCAGCTGGGATGCCAACTCATCTGCCGTAATACACGCGTCAGATTGTTGGCCGATGAGAACAACCTCTTCACCGACTTGAATTTCTTCCGCTTGTTCAGCAAAAGATTGCAGCGATATCATACACTGGTCCATACAGATCGTTCCGACGACAGGAACGCGGCGTCCGCGTATCAGTACTTCCGCTTTACCAGTCAACATTCGTGAATATCCATCAGCGTAGCCAATGGGAAGTGTAGCAATGACTTCATCATGTTCGGTCACATACCTACTTCCATAACTAATGCCCGAATGAGAGGGGAGCGTTTTGATAAATACTGCTTGCGTCTTTAGCGTCAATACCGGGGTTAATACCACATGGCGACGATTCACTTCATCCGAAGGATAAAGCCCGTATAAGCTAATACCAATACGCACCATATTATAAGATAAAAGCGGAGTATCAATCGCGGTGGCACTATTTCCCGTATGTATAATTGGGATTGTATAGTTCTTCTCCCTTAGTGCGTCCACCATGCCTTGAAACCGTCGGAACTGTTCCAGTGTGTAATCTTTGTCTACTTCATCTGCTTTAGCAAAATGGGTAAACATTCCTTCAACTTGAACTTGTGGCAATGAAAAAGCTTCTTCAATGAAAGATATAGCCTCTTCACCTGGAAACAACCCAAGACGCCCCATTCCACTATCAATCTTGATGTGTACTTTCAGTGTCTTAGAAGTATTCTGAATAGGTAATTGAGTAATCGCCTCTAAAACTTCTGGAGTAAAAATAGTAATGGTAATATTGTTCTCCCATGCCGTCATGATCCCCTCAGGGGACGTGTAACCTAGAACCAGAATCGGTAGTGTAATGCCTGCTTCCCGAAGTTCTAGGGCTTCATCTAAAAAAGCAACACTGAGGTAATTAGCACCCAGAATTTCCATCTCTCTAGCTACTTCCACTGCACCATGTCCGTAAGCATTCGCTTTGACACATGCTAGGATCATCATGTCTTCTGGCAATGCTGAACGGAAGGCTTCATAATTAGCTCGCAGATGATCTAGATTAATCTCCGCTGATGTAGGTCGATAATGCACTTGCAATTCCATTCACCTTCTCCAATTTTTGAGCATCTAGATTCATGATGTTCTTCACTTATTACAACTAATGTTAATGTTCGGGAAGGTGCCTGTCAAATCACAGGGTATCATCATACATCGTTTTTATTGCTCTATTCAACAATAGATGAAGAATAGGCGAACGTCCGATATGTAGAGGGATTAATAGCCCTAACCATAATGGAATCCGCCTACATTCATTACTTACCCGATTGTTCGCCTAAAGAAGCAGCAATTTGCATCATTTCGCTAACTGGGAGATTTGCACTGGTAATTCGGAATTCAATTCCGTTATCCATCCACGTTAGTGTCTGCTGCTCATCTCCAGTTAATGCACCCATTGTGAAGCCTAAATCAATACCAGTTGCTGGAGCAAGAGATGTTACACGATCAACAGGTCGAGCTTCTATGATTGTAAATTGATACGTGCCATCATACCGAAGCAATACCGAATGATCTGTGCTATCGGCTACCTGATTCTCGTCCTTGAGCTTCACTCCAGCCGGTATATAGCCTGGGATAATGGTGCCAAATCCACCTAGCTCCTTCGTTACAACTTCCGTCTTCGTGCCTTCTGTCCCCTTATCTTCCGTAACGACCACATTACCGTTCTCATCTACTTCTGCAATCGCACCAACAGATGATGTATTTAATGCGGTCATGTTGTGCTGCATATCGAATGAATCTTTATCAAACTTCGCATCAAAAGCAAACTCATTGAATTTCACTTCTACAACCACACGTGCTTCAGAATCGGACACTTGAACTTGCTTTGGCTCATAGTTATCTTTGCTAAGCCAGATCTTTTGCCGAACTAACGATTGACTGTGATAATTAGCTGCAACCTCAAACACATAGCTGTCCTTGTCATCTGCGAATTGACGTGTTTTATCACCTAGAATGCCACGAAGGAGCGTCTGATACAGATAGACTTGCCCTTGATTCTCTGGCCAATCACTTTGAAATCTAAAGCTTTTGTTCAAGCTCGGCGTAAGTACGAATACGCCATCATCGTTTCGCAGGACAATCTGGGTAACATTCTTCTGAGCATTCTTCAGACTAATCCGGTAGTAGGACGGATTCTGATACCACACTTCCACTTGATACTGCTGTGGACTTTCTCCTGTATACAGCGTCATGGTGCCTGAACCTTGATATGATCCTGTTTTACTCTCCAACTTATCTGACACGTCGTTCAGATCCTTAACTACAGCAGAGGCGTCCTTCTTTCCGCATCCTGCCAACACGACGGTAACGCATAACAACACGGCGAGCACCCATGATATCCGGCGCATGACATCATCCCCTTCAGCACATAAATTGAATTGATTAGTACATGTCTATGAGGGACTTGTTCACAATATGCAGACTAGCATGACAAGCTTGAAATATGGGAGTAGGATGACGAAGCCCCTTCTCGTAGAAATATAAGCAAAGTTATAGTTATAGTTATAGTGAAAACCTAACCCTTCTTATAATTCAAAAAAATGCATCCATTAGCATTACATCGGTTAACCCCAACGGTTATTCCAATGTCTTCTCTAAGGAATGCACTATAAATACATTATGCAATTGTCTTACGCTGTAATTCTTCTTTTCTACTATTCTTGTGGCCGTCCACCCGGTTCCAAACCAGATTCGGAGGCTGTCATCAATGGCTTCACAGTTAGATCTGTGTGTACGCGAACCTGACAGGATATACGAATATTGGGATCCGTGATTTCTTTTTTCGCAAGAAGTTCTGCTTCCAACGGCTCCACAGGTCCTGCATCTCCCTCCAAAATCTCAACACGGCAAGTTGTACATCTAGCGTTTCCACCACAACGGTGTAATATATCTACACCATTGTCTTCGAGAACAAGTACTAATTTTCTTTTTTCTTCGGCTTGAAATGAGCCTTTTCCTACTACTTCAATCGTTGGCATATAAATTACCTCCTTCGTTATTACTCTTCTATTTTACCCGAATTTGACATTGATAAGCGAGAAACTATTCTCTTACCCATAACGAGGCATAAGGCAATAGATTAAATCTTGTAGATGTGATATGAAATACGTATAACCTTAGATAATAAGAAGTAAATTAGAATGAACGGATTCCTCTGATTTTCGAATACTCATTTATTTCATTCTATTTATGTTTGTATATGTTTATAATACTTTTCTAATGGAGGATGTGAAGCCAATGCCTAACCCGTTCGCACTACCCGCAAAGAATAAAGTTGATTTAACAGCCATTGATCCTAGAGACACGGGCCATTTCCAGCAAAAAGAGGACGTTGCAGAGGAAATCGAAAAATTGAGGAAAGAGTTTCAGGAGTTACAGGAAAAGCTCGCTGCGGGTAAGAAAGAAGCCATTCTATTCGTATTTCAAGGAATGGATTGTAGTGGAAAAGACGGTGTCATCAAGCATGTCTTCTCGGGAATTAATCCACAGGGGATTTACGCCTACAGTTTCAAAACACCAACTGTAGAAGAAAGCCAGCATGATTTCTTGTGGAGGTCCCATAGTAAAATTCCTGCACCTGGTCAAATTGTAACCTTTAATCGTTCGTATTATGAAGACGTACTCATTACACGTGTCCACGATAATATCACTAATAAAGAAGCAAACCGTAGATTCAAGCATATTAACCACTTCGAGTCACTATTAGGCGATAATCATGTGAAGATCGTGAAAATCTTCCTCCACATTTCGAAAGAATTCCAGCTAGAAAAACTCAAAAGCCGCATTGAAGATTCCACTAAAAATTGGAAGTTCGATCCTAACGATTTAACGGAACGTAAATCTTGGAAGAAATACCGTAAATTTTATGAAGAGGCTTTAGAGAAATGTAGTACAGTTACTCCATGGCACGTCGTACCGTCAGACCATAGATGGTATCGTAATTATGCTGTCTTAAGTATTGTAGTAGAATCTTTAAGAAAGTTACATTTACAGGAGCCAGAGGCTAACCCTGAGCTACTCTCATACCTAGACGAGCTTACACAAGAAGACAAAGATAATAAATAACTGCTATAGGGGGCTGTCCCATAAGTCATTTGAAATGGCTAGGGATGACCCTTTGTTATGTGTGAGAAGTTTATATATTCTGGGCGGTCGTTCCGCGAACGTATCGTTTCTCCAATCACTGTGGTCTCTGTCTATCCCCCTAAATCATGCCAAAGGCAAGTCATTAGACTACGGCAAGTCTGTTCTGGTTGGGTATCTCCCAGCTCAGACGAAAGGCCGACTAACTCACACTCTTACTAGTTTTTATTGTTTTTTTGTACATAATAATCACCATTAGAATTTAACCCAATAAGAAAACTTGGTTTAAATGTCTTGTTTTGTCGAAGAAGCTTGATATAATAGAGTATAAATGACAAACAAACATCTTAGGGGGATTTACATGAAACACAGAAAGCTTTGGTTAACCGCTGCTCTTGCTCTTGTATTGGTACTTAGTGCATGTGGTGGTAACAACACAGCACAAACCGATTCTGGGGCGACACAAGATACTGCTTCCACAGACTCAGGACAACCGAAAGATGGCGGTTCGATCATCATCGCAGTACAAGATGATCCTAAGGTCATGAATCCAATCTATGCGAGCGACCGAGTGACACTTACTGTCGACCAATCCTTGTACGCTCCATTGTTCAACATTAATGACGGTAAGAAAACTTATGTACTTGCCGAAGAAGTGAAAGTATCCGACGATAATCTGACATATACCATTAAACTACGTGACGGATTGAAATGGCATGATGGTGAAGCACTCAATGCGGATGATATCGTATTTACAGCTAATAGCATTCTAGATGAGAAACAACATAGCTCTCTACGTAGCCAATTCGTATTAAACGGTAAACCGGTAAAAGTAAACAAAATTGATGATTTGACTGTAGCATTTATACTTCCAGAATTAACCGCCGCTTTTGACGGAGCTCTTGTACAATTCTTCCCGATTCCAGAACATATTTTTGCCGGTGTTGCAGATATTGAGAAAAGCGACAAGAACAATGCTCCTGTAGGTTCAGGACCATTCAAGTTCAAAGAGTACCGTGCTGGTGAATATGTGACGTTAGAAAGATTTGATGATTATTTTGCAGGAAAAGCTCACTTGGATACGGTAACTTATCGTGTCGCTAAAGATACGAATGCAGCTAACCTTGCGCTTCAGAATGGCGAAATTCAAATGCGTATGGTTGATACACAAGATTACAAAAAGCTCAATGATACGAATAAGTTCAATTTGCTAACTTATTCCGAAGGTCGACTTCAATATATGGCCTTCAATCTAAATACCGATGCTATGAAGAAGAAAGAAGTTCGTCAAGCGATTGCTTATGCACTAGATAAGAACGAGATCATTACGGCTTCCTATACTTCAAATGAATTTGCAGAACCAGCAGCTTCTATTCTTACACCAAATACATTGTATCAAACGGACGATCTTGAGAAGTATGACTACAACCTGGATAAGGCTAAACAATTACTTGCCGACGCAGGCGTTAGTAACTTAAAGATTCGCCTTGCTTATACTAACACCAACAAACCACAAGAAAGCCAGGCTCTATACATTCAACAAAAGCTGAAAGATGTAGGCATTGAAGTGGAATTATTGCCAATGGATGGTACAGCATACGGTAACAGAACATTAGATTTGAATAACAAGGATTTCGACCTATCCTTTGGTGGCTACATTATGGGATTTGAACCTGACTCCTATAAGACACTCTTCCAAAGTAATGCCGCTTACAACTATTCACATTATAAGAATGCTGAATTCGATAAACTATGGGATAATGCAGCTATAGAAGTTGATGTTACAAAACGTGAGGAATTGTATAAACAAATCCAACAAACCGTAGCAAATGAAATGACTGTCTACCCTATCGCTTATACCAAGGCTATTGTTGCTGTAGACAATACCTATGGGGGTACAGAAGAAGCTACACCGAAACCTGTCGTTATGCTTGAAGATTTATCCCAAATATACAAAAAATAAATATAGCTTTCTTACTATACACGCCGGCCGGCAACGGCCGGCGTTGGTCCGGAGGGGTATTGCTTGAAAAGATATATCTTGCGAAGGGTTGGACAAGCCGTCCCCCTTCTTTTGTTTATTTCAATTATTTCGTTCGCACTTATCAAGCTTGCACCGGGTGATCCTGTTCTTTCTTTTGTTACTCCCAATATGGGAGCTGAAGACGTTGAGCGTATTCGGCAGAATTTAGGTCTTGATAAACCAGTGTACGTTCAGTATTTATTATGGCTCAAAAATGTATTTTCGGGTGATCTTGGCTACTCATTAGTTAATCATCGTCCTGTGATGGAGCAAATATTAGACCGTCTTCCTGCTACAATAGGGCTTATGGGTGCAGGGTTATTTCTGTCTCTGCTCATTGCCATTCCATTAAGCATGTATGCAGGATCACGTAAGAATCGCCCCATTGACCGGATTCTTAGCTTATTCTCTTATATCGGCATTTCCATTCCAAGCTTTTGGTTCGGCATTATGCTAATCTATTTGTTCTCAGTAAAGTTCCATTGGCTTCCTAGTATGGGCATGCGAACGATAGGTTCTGACTCCATACTAGATATTATGAAGCATGGGATTCTCCCTGTGACAGTACTCCTCTATATGAACGTTTCTGTCTATATGAGATATATTCGTTCTAATACAATCAGTCAGTTGGAAGAGGATTATGTGCAAATTCAATATGCCTATGGTTCTACTACGGGAACCGTACTGTGGAAGCATGTACTCAAGAATGTGCTCCTACCCGTCATTACCATTCTAGGGATGTCTCTTCCAGAGCTCATTGCAGGAGCCTTCATTACAGAATCAGTATTCTCTTGGCCTGGCATGGGTTCACTAGGCATTACAGCAGTACACGGGCTCGATTATCCCATTATTATGGGCATTACGATGCTCTCCTCCATCATGCTCGTTGTGGGTAATCTGGTGGCGGACATCTTATACGGCGTGGTCGATCCACGTATCAAAACGGGGTGAGAAGCAACATGAATTCAATTAGATGGCGTAATATAACAACACAATTACGCGAACAAAAAATAGGCATAGCTGCCATAGCTATTCTGGTGCTATTTGTGATTGCCGCGGCATTTGCTTTCTTATCTCGACATGACCCCAATCAAATCGTTGTGCTTGATCGATTAAAGCAACCTGACGCTAACCATTGGTTCGGAACAGATGATTACGGACGAGATTATTTTGCCAGAGCTTTATATGGAGGTCGAATATCTCTTAGCGTCGGTTTTCTCTCTATGGTTATCTCCGTCTCGCTAGGAATGGCGGTAGGAACGATCAGCGGTTATTTCGGAGGTTGGGTAGATACACTGCTTATGCGATCAGTTGACGTACTTATGGCCATCCCTTCTTTCTTTCTTATGCTTATATTGAATGCATATATGAAACCGGGAATTGGAACGATCATTGTCATCATAGGTGCACTCAGCTGGATGGGTATTGCCAGAATCGTAAGAGCTGAGACACTCTCGGTTAAAGAACGCGAGTATGTGCTATATGCCCGTGTATCGGGTCAAAGCAAGTTCCGTATCATTCTCAAGCATATTATTCCGAATATTATGCCTACTATTATTGTATCAGCCACGATTAATATCGCTTCAGCGATCCTAATGGAATCTTCCCTTAGCTTTTTGGGACTCGGTGTGAAACAGCCTAATTCCTCTTGGGGAAGTATGTTAAATGATGCGCAGGGCTTCATTAGTGAAGCTCCCTATCTAGCTATTATTCCTGGGATATTTATATTGCTGACTGTGTTATCTTTTAATTTTCTTGGCGATGTATTCAGAGTAGCCTTTGAACCGAAAGCGAATAAACGTTAATTAACCTTATGGAATATCCATTTAGATATATTGGAGTGAGGAGTATATGAACGACTTACTATCTGTTCGAAATTTGAAGACCTCGTTTATGACCCGCGCTGGCGAAGTCCAGTCTGTCAGAGGAGTTAGCTTTAATGTACAAGCTGGAGATGTTATAGGCATTGTTGGAGAATCTGGAAGTGGTAAAAGCGTAACTGCGAAATCAATTATTAGATTAATTCAACCTCCAGGTAAAATTATAGACGGACAAGTCATCTTTAACGGTAAGAATCTAGCATCGATGTCTGGCAAAGAATTACGCCAAATTCGTGGCAATCAAATTTCAATGATCTTTCAGGACCCGATGACCTCTCTTAATCCTGTTATTCGTGTTGGAAAGCAATTAACCGAGGTTATCAGACGTCACCGCAAATTAGACAAACATGCCGCAAGACAACGGGCTATCGAATTACTTGGTGAAGTCGGAATTCCTTCACCCGAACAACGAATTGACCAGTATCCGCATGAGTTCAGTGGCGGCATGCGACAACGAGTGATGATTGCTATGGCTCTTTCTTGTAATCCTCAACTTCTGATTGCAGACGAACCAACTACAGCACTGGATGTTACCATCCAAGCCCAAATTCTAGGGCTCATGAAGCACCTTAAGGAACAAACCAATACAGCCATTTTATTAATTACACATGATCTCGGTGTTGTTGCTCAGGTATGTACCCGAGTCATCGTCATGTATGGTGGCCTAATCATGGAAGAAGGAACCGTGGAGGAAATTTTCGAACAACCACGTCATCCTTATACACAAGGATTATTGAAATCTATTCCGCGCGTTACCTCTGGTGGACGGCAGCGGTTATCTACGATAGAAGGTACCCCACCGGATCTTCTTAACCCTCCTTCGGGTTGTCCTTTCATGGAGAGATGTCCACATGCAGGAGACATATGTAAGACTATGCCTCAATATGTCGATTTCAATGAGCAGCACCGCGCTCTTTGCTGGCTATATGGACCTGCTGAAGACAATGATGCGAAATGGAAAGAGGAGGCTACAACATGAATGCAAATTCAGAGATCCTACTAGACGTACACGGATTAAAGAAGTACTTTCCTGCACGTGGAGCTGGAAGTAGTGGACGAAATATGCTGAAGGCTGTAGATGATCTCAACTTTCACATCAATCGAGGGGAAACCTTCGGATTAGTTGGGGAATCTGGATGTGGTAAATCAACGACAGGTCGAAGTATCGTACGCTTATATGATGTGACAGATGGTGAGATTCATTTCGACGGACATAATATTGCTACGATGAATGAACGTCAATTGAAGCCTTTCCGTAAAAGAATGCAGACGATATTCCAAGATCCCTATTCCTCACTGAATCCAGGTATGAATGTCGCACAGCTCATTAGTGAACCGATGGAGATCCACGGGATCGGAAGCAAACAAGATCGCCGGGATACCGTATTAGAATTACTTGAGAAGGTGGGTCTGAAAACGGAGCATGCCCTACGGTATCCACATGAATTTAGCGGAGGTCAACGCCAACGGATCAGTATTGCGAGAGCCCTGTCCGTTCGCCCTGAATTTATATTATGTGACGAGCCTATATCTGCACTCGACGTGTCAGTTCAAGCTCAAGTTGTCAATATGCTTGAAGATCTTCAAGCAGAGTTTGGTTTAACCTATCTGTTCATTGCACATGATCTATCTATGGTGCGCCATATTTCAGATCGTATCGGAGTGATGTATCTCGGTAAACTTGTCGAGCTTGCTCCAAGTGATGAGCTGTATGATCACCCAGCTCACCCTTACACTCAAGCTCTACTTGAAGCCATTCCGCAACCCGATCCGAAGCTAGCTCAGCAACTATCCTCACCCCCAATTACAGGTGATTTGCCAAGCCCGATGCAGGATTTCCAAGGCTGTAAATTCGCCTCAAGATGTCCATTTGCTCAAGATCGGTGTCGCCAAGAAGAACCTCAATGGCTTGAAATTTCACCAGGTCATTACACCGCGTGTCATTTATATGGAATGAACTAAAGACGATTCAAGAGTGTAAACTTTAGTTCAATCCATCTATACGACAACAAATAAATTATGAGAATATAGATAGGAAGGCGGAGTCATAACATGAATAATGAAATCAAAATCTCGCAACACACTGCGATTTTACTAGAACACGCCAGAAAGACGCTGATTGATGAGGCGCTGATCAGAGAAGCTGTGCGCTTAAAGGATGCCACCCTTCTTAAGAATGCAGAAGAAGAACATTATGAATACGAAGACTTTTTCACCTATGCTGAGGAGCATGGTGAAGAGCTGGAACAGGCGCTTGAAGGCTATCGAATGACCTTTAACACCCGAAATGGTCTGAAAATCTGGGTTGAGGAGAAATTTAATCTCCAATCCCATATAGACTTCAAATTTGGTGACAACAGAATGGATGAAATTCATCTTGATGAACATCAAGTGGCCCAATTGAAACAGTCTCTTGCAGTGAATTGGGTTGTACTAGAAAAGCCGCTTCATGAAGGAATCCAAGAAGTGTCCTTAGTTCTATGTGGGTATGACAATAACTGACCGCTACGATCCCGCATAGACTAATACGATTTAGGTCCTTAAAGGAAGAACCCATGGTTTCTATGAAATACCATGGGTTCTTTTTGTATTTAAACAACCAAATTCCGTTCTTTCAAATACTCCAATAGTGATTGCACTGAATCTTCGACCGAATCCCGCTTTGTATACAAAGTGACCTCAGGAAATTCTGGAGGTTCATACACATCTGAAATCCCTGTAAACATAGGGATTTCACCTTGTCTTGCTCGTGCATATAGCCCCTTCACATCTCTCCGCTCACATTCTTCCAGTGGACAATCTACGAAAACCTCCACAAAAGGAGTTAACTCTCGCCGTGCAAGCCCCCTCATTTCACGATAAGGACTAATCACAGATACAATGGGAATAACACCATTCCGAGCTAATAATCTACTAATGTAGATGATCCGGCGAATGTTCTCCATCCGGTCCTCACGGCTAAATCCCAGACCTTTTCCAATCGCTGCCCGAAGCTCATCACCATCAAGGCACTCCACCTTATAACCGAGATTTCGTAAAGCTGTCGCTGTAGCAGTAGCCAACGTCGTCTTCCCAGCGCCAGAATAACCTGTCAGCCATAATGTGTATGTTGAATGTTCAGACAAGTGCTTCTCCCTCCCTATGAGCATGGACATATCCCGTCGGAATCCGTTCCAGCAGCCCATCACCATATACTTCTCGAATGGGCATCTCTGGCATATGAATATATCCAATGTAACACCCACACTTCTTCATTCCACAGAGACGTTCCGCAGATAATCCTTCTAGACCTTCTCGGTATAAATGTCCAATGACTCTTCGATCCTTATAACAACGTTTGACGAGCCCCGGGCCCTGAACATAAAATACATTAGAACCTGCCCCGCATTTCTTGCCTGCACTATCATAATCTCTTACATTCCACTCAAAATACGGATCAACCCGGCTTAATCTCTCGATTTCTTCCTGTGTATAATAGTTACTTCGATCCTTAAAGGCATTCACCCATACATACACATCTTTAGGAAGTACTTTACGTATATGCTCAATGTCTTCAAACGCACTTCTCAAACCTACCGTACCTACACTGAAAGAAATACCCTGCTCGTATAATTTCATACACTGAGATACGAAGAAGGACTCCTTCGTCTGTCCCGGATGATAAGTAACCCAGAAGGCTACATTCTTCTTGTTCAGTTCTGTGGTCCAATCCAATTTAACGGAGAGATTCGTCTGCACCGCTACCTTATTTACATGAGTGAGATTAGACAATTCTGTAATAGCCTCTCTATACCAGCGATGAACAAGAGCTTCCCCATAGGGATTGAAAAAGATAGAGAGCTCATGTCCCTTCACCTCCTGATCCCGAACCCAGCTCATGAAAGTCTCAAGTTGCTGTTTATCTTTCATAAGCGTTTCTTTGCTATCCTTATTTTTGCTGAAAGGACAGTAAGGACAGTCGTAATTGCAAGAAGACAAGGAACCTCGGTAATAAAGCACCGCCTTCATCGCATTTCATATCCTTCCATCAGCGTTCTTACATCACCGGATATCATCTCATCCCCAATAGCATCCGAATGAGCCATCCCAAGCGTTGTAAGACGTAGTACGCCTGCCTCTACTACCGCAAATCCGATCTCCAGAAGTTGTTCCAACTCAACATGATCCGCCATCGCCTCACTCCTGAAACGCTGATGATAAGAAGCAAGCTCAAGACCTTCGCGATGAAGAAGTGCTTTCAATATGAAGCGCCGCTTCTGCTCCACCTCATTCAACACAAATCCATAGTCCGCTGTAGCATAATTCTCTGTTGCCACATAATCCGCAATAATACTTCTTGTTGACGCTGCACTGACACCATAGTGTGACGCATAATGTACCCCTCTTGTGTACGAACGGGCGCCACAACCAAGACCCGCCATGCCTTCTTCTTGACAACTGAAAGGGAGTATTTCTTTATGTGTAAAATCAATCTCCCTTGCAAATCGGCGCATCGAATACTGTTTAAAGCCTGCCGTCTCTAGTGTCTGACGAGCGATATGATAGAGATCCATCCGGATATCATTTCCCTGCTTATGTATCTGATCTGGCTTCAGGATCGTATTCTCCCGAGTGTACAGCGGATAGATAAATATTTCTCCTGGCTCGTAACTAAGCGCCTTCTCTAATGAATAAAGCCACGAATCCGCCGTTTGTCCGGGCAATCCATAAATCAGGTCGATATTTAGCAGTGGAAAGTCATAACTTTTCAATTTCTCCAACGCTTCTTCCGCAATTCGAGGATTCTGAGGGCGATATATCGCTGCTGCCTCTTCTGTAACAAAGCTCTGAACCCCGATGCTAACCCGATCAGTCTGACGATCCTTCAGTACTCGCAGCCGATCCTCTGTTACGGTCTCTGGTGAAGTCTCCACGGATATTGAAGCTTGCGTTGGGTCAAGTCCCATGATGCCTTCTGCAATGTCAAACAATCGATTCAATTGCGGAGCTACCAGGAGTGTAGGCGTCCCTCCTCCAATGGCAAATCTAGAGAAAGATCTTCCTGTGAACCAAGGTGACCACTGCTCAGCTTGCCGCTGTAGGGCGTCCACATACTGTTCGTGCACATCTGCACGACGGTCTGGAAGTGTAAACAAATTACAGAACCCACAACGAGCTCCGCAAAAGGGAATATGCATATACAAGAAATAATAGTCCGTTTGTTCCTGCTCCCAAAGCTCCTGTAAAGAAAGACCTGGCTCTAACGAACGATAGGCTGTCTTGTGAGGGTAAGAATACAGATAAGAACGATAAGGGGCTTGTAACCAGCGTTGCCCCCATTCTGGTAGTTCAGCAGATGTTAATAACGAAGATGACTTAGACACGTTGCATCCCCTCCTTTTCACAATACAAATTCACGATAAGGTACGTTCCATACAACTTCATGAGCTAATCGGTGACCCTCATATCCATCCTCACCATAGGCGGTTCCATGATCACTAAATACCATACAGAACGTTTTCCCTCGTTTACGTAATGCTTCGAAAAAGATCCCAAGTTGCGCGTCCACATAACGAAGTGCCGCTCTTTGCGTCTCCACCGAGTCCTGCTTGGCTCCAGGAACAAACATATGATTCGGCCCATGGATTGCAGAGACATTCATAAACAAGAATAGCCGCTGTACGGGGTCTGCCCCCTCTAGCAGCTTAAGTGCATGATTGACCTGATGCTCTGTGGAACGAGGATTCGTTACGCCAAAGGTCATACGCCAATAACTTTCTTGGAAATAACTAGGCAGAACTTTAGCTAGTTTATTCTTCTTGGTGAAAAAGATAACCCCACCAATACAGATCGTCCTATAACCTGCTTCCTGTAATCCAGACACGATATCCGGCGCGTCAAATTGCCATGTATAGGGATGTGTCTTCAATCCTGTATTCCGAGTATGAAACAACCTCACATGAGAGGACTTGTCTGTATTCGCAGGCGTAGGTAGAAAACCACCGAAGAAAGCATGATGCGCCGCATACGTGAAACTTCCCGGTGTATGCCTTTTCTCCCATGGGCCAAGTGCGCACAGATTAGGACAGTTAGACTCCTCTAGCTTGGCGACATCATAACGAAGGGTATCTAGCGTGATCATCACAATATCGTGAGAACCGACGATTTCATTCATATCTATCATAGAATAGGCTAATCCTTTCCTTGCAGCTGTTGCATCTGCCATTCATAGGTGTTCAACCCAAGGTAATCCACATGATATAGAAGGTCACCAAAAGGATTAATATCCACAACATAAGTTTCATGACTACCACGACGAACAAGCACATCTACTCCGGCAACGGAAGAATTAGAGAAGGCGGATAGCGCCGATATTGCCGCCCTTTCTACCTGCTGCTTCAATCCAGAAGAAAGAATCTCCTCTGTCATCATTTGCCGTTCGTTACGTAAATGTAAATTTGTAATAGGGGTAGAACTAAGCCGAAGAACAGCATGACAAGCCCCACCATTCACAACCAACTGACGTACATCAAACGATTTACCCTCAAGACTCTCCTTCTCAATCCAGCGTTCTACATGAGCGCCCTCCAGACATAACCAATTGACAATCCTTCGGATGACCTCTTTATCTGAATAACGTCTTAGAATTCCACTATTGTAATACACGCGCTCACCTGCACGTTCCTCGAACCCAATCGTCGTGACAGCAAGCTCTGCCCCAGTTACAGGGTGAATCTGATAAGCCATTACTCCAGCAGCTCCTGAACCACAAGCCAACTTAATAAACAGACGATTCATACCACTCAAGGCTATGGCTTGTTGTAATGTGTCATAATCCACAATTGCACCTGCTGGAGCAGGAAGTGCCGGCATGCTCACACCCTGTTTAGTAAGGAGCTGTGAACAGCTTCTCTTATCGAACATCACTGCAATATCAGCAGGATCATTCACCCAGACAATAGGGAAACCTGCGTTCTCTGCTTCTTTTTTGATAAAATACAGGAATCTACAGTACCCACGGAACCATTGTGCTGGATACATAATTCTCCCCTGCTCAATAGGAAGTTGTCGTGCCTCCTCAGCTGTAATGGATGCTCCACTTGATACAAATTCGAAAGCGCAAAAAGCATCATTCTCCGTAAATTCAGGCGCTCCCCAAGCCAAAAGCTCTCTTTCGACTTCGGGATCTTCTCCGGGCGCATCAAGGCGTATCATAGGCGATACGCTAGAAGAATGACCTCCATCACGCCTTCGCTGCACGGTATCATATAGAACGTCCCCAATCCGAAGAGAACGCTGGAGAAGTGCCAGATAAGGTACCATGACAGCTTGCTTAAGTCCTTGACTACTCCTTGCTGCCTGCAAGCCAAGTGTTCGTTTGTTACCAGGATTTCCAATCAATATGAATGGTTGCTCATTAGCGAGCCCCTGTGTATCTTCATAATTAATCATTATTCCGTCAAGAACGGATAACGCCACTCGTCTTCCTGATCCTGTTGGTCACTTACATCTACAGACATCCCTGAATCCTGCCAACGCTTGACCATAGATCCAGACATGTAGTGATAACTTATATTAAGATGCTGTAGCTTCTTAATACGTTCACTTGCAATCAGCGCCTCCGAACCTACATCAGATAACGTTCCGTAGGATAAATCAAGCGTCTCTAATTGATCAAGAATAGGGGCATCCGCTACTGCGATAGCGATTTCATCTTGGATCTCACTATCTTTAAGACCCAAATATTTCAGCTTAGGAAATAAACCACTTTGCAACAATGGGAGCACATCTTCAACTGAACCAGAGAATCCATAGTTATCTACACCTAAATAGAGCTCTAGCTTTTGCAATTCAGGCAATTTAGCATTCGTAATCTGGTGTAACACTTCTTGTGGAAGTCCGCCACAAATAATAATGAGCTCCTGGAGACTCTGATGTTCTAATGGATCTAAGCTTAATTCGGTGCTCCCTTTTATCGTTAATGATTGAAGTTTAGGAAAAGCTGCTAGAAGAGGAGATAAGTTCGTCTGATTAATCCAAGAGACTTCACATTCCTCAAAGCTCATATCTCCAATAAATATTTTGCGCAAAAGAGGGAAGCTATCCCGATGTTTCACTAATGTATCCAGAAATGAGTCTGGAGAGTTCTCGTACGCCTGTCCCCAATCACCAATCGTTAATATGGATAGTTTCTCAGCATCTGGACCCGTTGCCAAATTCTCAATCAATGTTGTCATTCTCTCGCCATTCTCATACTCGTCATAACCTACGGATAACCGAATTTCTAACATATATATATATCCCTCCATTTGTGGCTCAGCACCAAAATCAGTGCTTTAAGAAACGTACTGTCGATAGATGATCGCTACGCGGACGGATTATCCTTACGATCGCTGTTGCCCCCAAATTTTTTTGAATAATCGCTTTTTGCGATAAAAATTCTGTGGCAAAGGCGAACGCTTTCCTTCTTCAGGACAATTCCGTCCTCTCCACTAGGATCTGCATATACCTCTACTTTCAGTAAGCACTGGCTACAGTTTGATGCTCCATTTGTTCCCAATATAATTTAGCCTAACATGGCGTACAAAGCCCGTCAATCCCTTGAAAAACCTATTGTGAATATAGTATTTAATGTTAAATAATTACATATTCATGCTTCTTCTCATGATCCATATTGATCTGATATTTTCTTAGCTATTCCTTGGATGATATCCCGGATATGACTTGGTTCTACCACCTCTACGTCTTGTCCGAAGCTAAGAATAAATCCATATAGCCACTGGTCCTCAGGAAAAGAAACGGTTACTGTGTAGTAACCCTTAGCATCTTTCCTAAGCTCCTCTACTCCGAGCCGTTCCTCTGCCAAATGCCTACCCTTCTCGTTAAAACGAAGAACAAGCCGAATACCATTCTCTGGTACAGTCCATTCCTGTTGCCACGGAGGAGGATCGAACGAAACAGGTTGTCTCTCATATGAAGACTCTTCTTCTACGACATCCTTCATTCGTAATATCTTAAACAACCTAAAATCTTGACGATACTGGCAGTAAGCATATAGATACCAATGTTGATTCTTCATAACTATCGTATAGGGTTCTACAGATCGCCGCTGCTCCTCCCCCTTCGCATTACAATACGTGAAAGACACGACATGTACTTTCTCAATGGCTTGTTTGAGAGTCTTAAGATTCCTCTCCAATTGACCATGTTGACCCCATGTAGAGAAATCGACAATGAACTGACTCGTCTGAAAGTCGAACTGTTCCATATGCGAACATGGAATAACGCTATTAATTTTGTCCAATAAAATTTGATGACTCGTACTAAAAGAAGAAGTAGAAATACTCTGTAGCGCAGTAACGATATTCGCCATATCATTATTTGTTAATACATTACGATCCAGCCGATATCCTTCTGCTAGTCCGATCCCGCCATTGGCACCTTGGTAGGTAATCACTGGAATACCTGCCTGATTAATAGCATCTACATCGCGATAAATAGTCCGAATAGACACTTCAAACAATTCTGCTAATTCTTTAGCTTGAACTCTTCCTCGATTCACTAGCAATATAACGATCGAAAGCAATCGATCAAGCTTCATCTATATCTCTCATTTCTATGATTATTTCTGGCTTGATACTAAAATCAGTGCTTGAAAACTGTATAGTGTTGATAAAATGACCGCTAGCGGATGGATTATCCTTCCGATCGCTGTTACAGTAAAAATTCAGAGGCCAAGCGTATGCTTCGCTTCTCCACGACAATTCCGTCCTCTCCGCTATCGTCTGCATAGATTTCTGTTTTCAGCAAACATCTGGGCCTTGAGTCCTCTTATTTTACATTCGGACAACAGTAGCCCGATGAAAGATGCAACCTTACTAGAAACCTTGTACAGTCTGCGCATTATTTCATCGAGAAGTAGACCTCGAGTAAGCAACGATATTCCGTATGCTGAATTTATGTTTAGAACATGTAAGTACCGACCAAACTCCCCCTTAAAGGATTTGGATCTAGGGAAAAGGCTAGGGATTAGTCTTTACGTGTTGTCCATGGGTATAATATAGAGAATCGCCATACTGGGCTGGATTTCTTGACGCCAAATCAAAAACAGATGAGGCCTTCTGAGGAGACATTTGAGAAGAGAAAGTAGGTCTATAAGGCAACAAAATCGAAAACCCTAGTAGCTGGTCTGGAAAAACACGAAACTGGAAACTGAATAAACAGGTATGGCTCAATCCCGAAATAGATCGGATTATGGATGCGAATGAAGAACAAACCAAATAACTACATAAATTCTATGGAATCACGACAACTATCTTGACAACTATCGATCAGTTGCATTAAACGGCACACACGTTTGCAATTCATGTCCCAACCGTTTTCTCTTAGTACTTTTACAGACATTCGTAATAAGCAGGCTTCTACAGATAGAAAATTTCGAATAACAGATTGTCGTAAATGGATTTGTTTCAGAGATCAGAAACGTAAGCTCAATAGCAGAGCACTTAATATCTAAAAAATTCAAAAATAATCAGTAAATCAGAATCGTATTCCTCAGCGAATGGTAGTACTCTAGAAGTTATATGGGCTTAACTAATATTTTTTCTGTTGTATACCATTCTGATTGTGCTAAATACATTTTCTTATATAATAATCCACTTTTCAGTAATTCCTCATGGGTACCTATTTCTTTTACTCTTCCATCTTCCATTACAATAACTTTATCTACCCATTTACACATTCCTAGTCTATGAGTAAGAATAATAGATGTTTTCTCTTTAGAAATTTCGAAAAACTGTTTATATATCTCATTTTCTGAAATAGGATCAATCGCAGATGTAGGCTCATCTAAAAAAATAATATCAGCATCTCGAAAATACATTCTTGCTAGAGCAGTCTTCTGCCACTGTCCACCTGACATGTCAACTCCACCATCAAATTCAGGACTCAATACAGTATTTGAGCCCTTTGGAAGAGAATCAACCACGCTCCATGCATTACTCAAATTCATAGATTTTGAATAAAGAAATTCATCACCTGTTCTATTTAAATCCCCCAGAGCAATATTTTGTTTAAATGTCAAAGGATATTTTCCGTAGTTTTGAAATAAGACGGCAACCTTTTTTCTGAATGATTCTTTATTATACTCTGTTGCAGATACCCCATCATAATATATAGATCCTTCTACAAATTCATCATATAGCCCAAGCATGCATTTAACTAATGTAGTTTTTCCAGACCCGTTATGTCCAACTATAGCTACACTCTCTCCCCTTTTAACAGTAAAACTCACATTATTGAGTGATGGCTCGATTGAATTTTTATATTTAAAAGATAAACAATTTATATTAATTTCTTGTTTAAGACCACTGAAATTAATACCTTGATCTTCCTGCTCTTCCGGCAAGTTAAGAACTTCAAAATATTTCGGAAGAAACGTAATGGTTTGATGAATATGACTTACTGAGGCTACAAATTCATTAGCTTGTCCCTGAAGTTGTAATATTGCTTGAGTTAACAACATAAATGAACCTATTGATATTATAGAGTCGGAAGTATTAATAAATAAAATTAACATAGCCAATTGAACAAAGTTGATTAGAATCTGTATAGTGTAAACTAGAATACTCCTCTTATTATTCAAATTAATATTTGGTGTTTCAACTACCCAAAATAATTCCCTCCATTTCTCAATAAAGAAATTATGAAGTTGAAATATTCTATTCTCAGCCATTAACTCCCGATTAGAGAAGATTCTAGAGAAATACTCTCTCTTTCTTGTATGTTCACTAGAAGAATTGTAGATTTGTAGTTGAAATTTATTAAATATATGAGAAATAAAGATATTCACCAAACTAAATAAAACTAGCAATATAAGAATAAAAAAATTTAAGTTTCTTAGTATATAGACCATACCTAAAATTGCAATAAGCGCTTGAAATAATGTGAGTATACTCTTCAGCAAAGATACTCCGATTTGGGGTATTATCTGTTGAACAGTTATTATTTTATTGTGGATTTCAGAATCATCTAGCAAATACATTTTTATTTTCGAAAGTTTTCTTTTTATCGAGCTATTCAGATAAAAATCATATTTAGGATTCAACTTATTTTCAATCATCTTATTAGCCAGCATCAATAATTGGAGTAAAAAGTATATTGCACTCTGGATGATTAATAATGAGATGACTGTCCCTGCTGTTTCCCTTGATAAAGAATTTCCTATCTTTTCAGTATAAACTAACATTAGATTCTGAATAAATGGTATTGAAATCGATATAATGAATACCCATAGTAACCCTGAAATAGAAACTTTTTTGTAAATTTTTATTATTTTAATAATCATAGATAATTTAGTCCTGATATTCAACTTAAATACGCCTCATTTCTACTAAAATAACAGTGCCACATATGAATAAAACGCACCAAAAAAACCCAATATAATACTGAGTTCTTTTGGTACATTCACTTAATTTTCAAACACCATTAGCATCCGCACTTCGCTGGTTTAACCCAATAAGAACAACCAGCTGGAGCACTCGAACAATCAGTCCAAGATTGATATCCAGAGCAGCTCGCTTTATAGGTACATCTATCTATACAGTATTTTATATCACAATTACTCACATTTTTCACCTCCTCTCAGTTTCTTTTCTTTCCTTAAGAAATCTTTTCATTTGAATAGAATTCCAAATGATTTACAAGAGATTTATAATGACCTGAATAAGTGCCAATTACTTCCCCATTAGAAGCTACTCGAATTAATGATGGAAACGAATTAACCTTCAAAGTATCAAGTACATTCTCATCTATTATAGGTTGATAGTTAGCAACTCTCTGGACTAACATTAAATGCTTCTGCCGAACCTCACTTGGGACATTATGTGGTGGATCAAAAGTTAGTAAGACAATGTTTTGTACTATTTGATCAAAATTAAAATGAGACAGTCTAATGAGTACCTCTTCACAAGGTTGACACCCAATTCCAGTAACCAGTATAAGATTTTCTTTATTTTCATTTAATTTAAAAGGGGATTTCTTTCCCAATAGTACGTCTGTTACCATAATATCAGGAAATTTTTCTCCCTCTAATAAACCATAATCCACTGGAAACCTATTGTTATCTTTAGTGGATGATAATTCAGTTTCTAAGTTGCTTATTTTTTCGATAATAGTTTTATTCAATTTCATCACCTGCAATAAATAGTATCCGAATATTACAAAGGTAGCTATTGAAATCATTGCAGTTAATAAATTTAGATTTTCCAACAAGATGACCCCCTAGTATCACATAAATTATGCTTTAGTTGCTAAATTAGCTGTTTTTATAAAAAAGTAAATGAACAATATCAATAATACTGTTATTTCTGAAACAATGAATTGCTGAATATCAAATTCGTTATTAGCAGAAGAGTTAAATGCAATGTAAAGCAATCCCAGTGACAATATAGAATTCCTTATGGGGATTTCCTTACTAATTAAATGATTTCCCAAAAATCCGCCACAATTGCACTTGATTTTCACCTTATTATTAAGTTTGTAAATCACCCCTAAACTGAATAGATTTAACATCAAAATAATCGCTACAGAAGATATTATCAAGTATCTTGGAGTCAATAAAAGAATAGAAAATGTTATCTCTGCTATTACAATAAGAAATGCTATTAAGTTTATCAAACCCTTGTTACTAAATTGACTAAACTCTCTAACAGATTTTATAAATGATGAAAAACCCTTAACTTTTGAAAGGCCAGCACTCAAAAAAATAGTTGTAACTAGCAACTTTATAAATAATATCAAGTTCATTTATTGAACACCTCATCTCAATTAAACTTTATCATTTTAAATAGAAGTACGCTTCCAAGTAACCTTTAGATTAAGTAAAATTTTTTTTAAGACCGACCTAGGTTAAATCATAGTAATCAATCACACTGACGGAGAAATAACACTACACCAGCCGATTAAATAGCCACTTTCACTTCTAAATAATGTAATAACATAACTCATCATTAGAAAACGCCGAACTTATTAAACCTTGTGAGAAAAACAAGCAGCACCTTACTATTTAGCCCCCTAGGAAACTCGGACAGTATACCCCTTAATCCAATACAATATAATAGACGGAGGGAAACATTATGAAGCGTGTACAATATGATCTGAATTTCAAGATGGACGTCGCTCGAAAAAAGAAAGAAATCGGGGACCTTTGTGCTAGCTAAGACTAATCCAGTACATTCCCACGGCTGAAGATTTTAAACAGCTAGATCATGAAAATGAGAAAACTGAAGGAGACTCACGGAACAAGCTCTGGAAAGGGGCATTCTCAAAGACCTACTAAGAAAAACGAACCCAATCTTACAGATGAAGTACAGCCATCACCAGACAACACGAACTGGATCTCAAATGGAAATACAAAAGTATTAAATCGTAAGGATGTGAATCAGTTAGACAGAGACTTCTCACAAATATATTGGTAAAGGGGCATAGCATTACCTTGGTGCTCGCGTACTGGAGATCGGACGATCGACATACTATACACCCATATGAATAAGGCTGTCTTGTCTCCTCGTATATTATGGCCCAATACAAGCCGTACACAAAGGGCTGTAATGATCCTAAACCAAATATACTAAATATACAGTTTGTTCCATTATAGGAATTGTCTTCTGTCGCGAGCAATTTAGCCTACGTAAGATTGAATCAAAAGTGGAATTACGTATGGGTATTTGTTGATCTCTATAACCGTAAAATTATAGGCTATAGTGCGGATCCTAACAAGGATAAACGACTCGTTTACCGTGTCCATACGTCTTTTAAAACAAACCTCAATCAGATCCAGCTCTTTCATACGGACCGTGGGAATGAGTTCAAAAACATGCTCATAAAAGATGCCTTAGATACATTTAAGATTAAACGCTTCTTAAGCATCAAAGGCTGTCCATATGACAATGCCGCAGAAGCAACATTTAAGCTCTTCAAGACAGAGTTTGTGAAACGACGCCATTTTGAAAACCTTGCTGATCTAACTAGGAGATTATATGACTATATACATTGGTTGATCCACATTCGTATTCACCGAACACTTGACTATAAGAGTCCTATTGATTGCAAAATTGAACACCATAACAGTATTGATAATTCAGCGATTCATAAGAATATTCTAAATTTTTGTTATAATTTGTTGTATTAAAAAGATAAATGTGGAATAATACAGAATAGTAATCAGGAAATTATCCCCATTAATTCCAATATCCATTTGTTTTAACAAAAAAAAAAAAAAAGGTGCTGATTTGCTATATATGGAAGTTCTTCTGTTTTCAAATAAAACAACAAACCAAGATCCCCTTTTAATGAGTATCTTCAAATTATCCGAAATAAGACTAATCCAGATTTATAATCGTAGTAAGTTAAAGGAGATCATCTTAAACCAGCACAAAGAGTACATAGCAGTAATCTTAGATCTACAAGTTTGTTCAAATGATGATCTTAGTTTTTGGAAACAACTACTAGATTTATCTCCTTTGCCTATACTCATTCTTAGTTCGGATTGCTCTAAGATATACCATGAAATGCTACAGCAAAAAGCGGTAATTCACTTAGCAAGACCCATTACAGCTTTATGTCAATACCTCCATATAGAGAAAAGGGAACAACACAAGAAAGTAGAAAATGATGAATATATCCCAATAACATCAGATGTATTTTTTAACGTTAATGGTCATTGTATAAGAAAGGATAATAAATGTATTCACTTATCCAGCACTGAATTTAAACTATTATATTTACTACTTAAAAATAGCGGAGTAACATTTAGTACACATGAACTATTAGATAGCTTAGATCTTCCAGGACTATCAACTTTATATGTACACATTCAAAATGTAAGGTCGAAAATAGAAAAGGATCCACATAATCCTCTTATTTTAATTAACCAAAGAGGACGTGGATATCAATTGAAGGTAGAAGCGGATATACAGAATAAAGAACATCCTATATTTCAACTTTCGTAGAGCCAAAACAACTACAATCTAATAGCAACTGCATTATAGCCTACGGTGATTAGTGGGATTAAAAATACGGACGAACAGGAAAAAAAGTTTTAGATTTAAGTGTAGTCTACTTGTTTATTCATGATCACGATTGGATAGTCGGATGAGCACACATTTCTGCCGATTGATTTCAGTTTTTTCAGCTTGATTAAATCCGAAATTGTCGGTATGACGGAAGAAATATATAAGCGCACATCCGGCTATAAGTATCGTCAAGAAGGCATTGCTGGCTAAACTACAATTAATTACAGCTATGATTGATCGGATGTTTGCCCTGCAACAATTGATCAAGTTAATCAATGAAATCGCTACGAAAGCAAGAAAGAAGATCAACAGG
This sequence comes from Paenibacillus sp., assembly GCA_036496075.1. Taxonomy (GTDB): domain Bacteria; phylum Bacillota; class Bacilli; order Paenibacillales; family Paenibacillaceae; genus Paenibacillus_AQ. Next base: position 27,264 of record DASXLR010000114.1, read on the forward strand.
CCTATTCAAAATCAACCCACATTGGATTACTAATTTTCACAATTACATCAAATCCTATTTTCCAATTTCAACTTGCGAAAGTTGAGCTAACATAACTTGTGTTATTCAAAATTCAGGATCCATTGATGATACTTTTAACTGGAAATTATACCCTGAAAATTATGGATAAGTTTGGTCAGCACATATATCTCCAAAAGAAAAATGTCTATGGACTAGATTCGCCGCAAAAGGGCTACACGGTGGAAAACTATATTATGCGACCCTTTCGTGGCCAATATATTAGTTATATCAATTAATCTTAAATGAAACTTTACAACCCTTATCATTGTATTAAAAATGAAAACTATTAATTATAAGGAATATTTATTATTTAATATAAATAATGGAAATTAAAGAGTCGGATCAGCTCTACTTGAGATTGGTACATTTCCCTAAAATCAATAGGGATAGCTACAATTAAGAACTTGAGAACGAAAGGGGAACTTAGAACGGTATGAAAAGAATTATTATTTTTATCGTTACCATATTGGTGTTATCCGGTGTAATGGCTGTCTCAAGCCCAGAATTGCTGCACAAGGTCCGATTGGGTCTAGACCTTAAGGGAGGATTTGAGATTCTCTATGAGGCCCAGCCCATTGAATCTGGACAGAAAATTACCACGGAATCTTTAAACCAGACAGCTAAAAGCCTAGAGAAGCGTGCTAACGTTCTAGGTACAAGTGAACCAGAAGTTACCACGGAAGGTGCTAACCGGATTCGTCTTAAGATTGCCGGAGTTACCGATGAGGCAGAAGTCAGAAAAAAAATGAAAGAACCTGCTAACCTCACATTCCGCAGTGCAGATGGATGTAAAGATGCGACGGATTTTTGTAAGATTGAATTATTGGGTAGTGATTTCAAAGAAAATGGGGCAGAAGTACGTTATAATACCCTGAATCAACCTGAGATTAGCATTGAACTAAAGAGTAAGTCTAAA
>DASXLR010000115.1:0-40108 GCA_036496075.1 Paenibacillus sp.
TCTACCAGCACATCAGCACGCCGGACGAGATGAATTCGGGCCGCTGCGAAAGCCCTGAATGTCGAGTCTGAACAAGCCCAGCAGAATGGCGACCGCTTTTTGCTCAAACCAAGAAATGTAGTCCCCCCATTTATGTTGGTAGGTCGTAATCAGGTTCTCCGCCGGGAACACACTAAGACCTAGCAGCCATATCGCTGCTAGGTCCCTGGGATCCGAATATATGAGCGTAAAAACAAACTCGGTGAACACGAAAAGAGTCTGAATAAGCATACCTAAACGACTAGAAATATATCGAAGCATTACTCTTCCTCTTGATTACTATCGATTCTCTTATAATCATTTTTCTCATCTTATCACGTTGGGCCGTAACTGACGTATTATAGAATTCATCTTCCTGAGCCAATGCTAACAGTGTCGTCTTCGTCGCATCAATAGCAAGATCCTCATCTTGTAGGATATAATACGCCACTTGGTAACCATACGTTTCCAGTTTTCTCAATGCTTCTATTGTTCTATTGAAGTAAACCGTTGATTGCATTTTGCTTACCTCCCATGTACATTATGACTTAGAATTAACGATTTCAAATACTTTGAAGTATCCACTATTCAGCAATGTCCATATTTAACAATTGTAAGTTCTCCATATGCTCCTTACTTTCCGATGCAGCACCATCAAAGACGGCCTCGCCTTTATATAGTAGATCTCCATTCGTCACATCTACTACGGCAGCCATGGGAATACTATTTTTGTGAAATAGAATAAATAATCTGTCTTCTTTCACAATCCCCCTCATAATGTTATCGGCACCGAGTTGCTGCCCTGTTATCGAAATTACGTCTTTATCTACCTTCCCTGTATCCAGATTGAAACGTGACATTTTAATAAAATCGCTCTTATAGCTCAGGATAGATAGAATGCTACCCTTTAAACGATAAGATCCATTCTCATCCACTCCTGCTATTCCTGCTGTCTTCAGTGTGTCCGGCAGAGCAGTTATTTTGCCCGTCTTATATGCATAGGAGTAAGGATACTCATTATATAATACTCTCCCTTGGTTAGTTTCTTCCGATTTTTCCTCCTCATGAACTAGTAATAGTGCATAATCACTAGGCTCAGAAAAGGTTGCACTCGTAATACTACTATAATTAAGCCTAGCGTCATCCTTAGCTTTAACCCCCAAGGCAAGGGTCTCATTGTTCGTTAATGCTCCACTATTCATATCCACAACATAATCATGATATTGTTCCTTTGAATCAGACTCATCTACTTCCCCTTCAGGATAGGTCAAGGTCAATATATGAATCTGATTATCAATCAACTGCACATCTTCTACATGAGAATAGGAGATGTGTTCATCCACGATCAGTTCAAAATGGCTAACTTCACCTGAATTTTGATTAAGAATTTCTATATTTAGTACAACCTTCGAATTGGCAACATCATCGCTATTGACGACAGCTTCCGCATAAATAGTCCATTCCTCATCCTTATAAAAGCTCTCAACATAACCTTTACCCCTCATAAAAGTCCGATGATCCTTGATCATCTGACGGATATCAGCCTGCTCGTTAAGCCATGACCGTGTATCCGCGAAGCTATTACGATAAATAGAGTGCCTTCTCTGATAATCGCTACCATCAGCAGTAACGCTTACGACTTTTGATCCTCTTCCGCCTACATAAGAGCCTTCAAGTTGAATTTTTGCTCCTTCATTAACATCACCCTCAACTGTCGAGAGCTTATATTCCGGTAGACGATCTGTCGCACCATATACATAATACGTACCGATTCCAACAATAATGAACAAACTTAATAGTATAGAAAACCAATAACGTCTCATCATGTTCCTCCTTACACTGTTATCTTTTTGGAAAGAAGTCGAAAACCAAGCCATACCGATACAGAAGCAACCCCTACACACATGGCAAGCTCGATCACAAAAATTTCATTGGGATACAGATATCCATCCATTTGATCCAGTCCCAAACCAATCATAGGAAATAGGATTGCCACTAAGCATATCGCTAGATAAAAGATGCCATATAGAATGCCCACGCGGCGATAGCTTCTTTCGATCAGAATTGCCGTAAAAATAGCCAGAACGGCTATAATACCTAATCCGTAAATGACCAAAAACTGATCAAAGTTTTCAGGTAGGAGCATTGCCAGCGCTCGATTCGAAGAAATAATCTCCGAGAAATGGGAAGGATCTCTCATGTCAGAGGATACGATAAGATTGAAAATGAAACTTTCAACTGATAGCAGTGCCAGCTGAAAAGAAACAAGCCCGAATACGAATATAAGAATAGCTGTACCTTTTGCTAAATAGATGTGCCGTCTAGCGCTTGGCAACATCAGTAACCGATATATAAATGTGTTTTTACCGAACCAATCTCGGTACCAAATAAGAAATACATATATAGCAAGGACCCCAATACTGAGTAGTATCGGAATGAAAAACAGCAATTGTGTGCTAGAGATCATATCCGCAAACCTAAGGCTACCAAACATCACTGAACTGCCATTCTTCCAAATCCCTGTTTTTCTTAGGGATAATTCATTCATAGTCCAGAAGATCATAGATCCCAACTGACATAGTATGGTTAGACTCATTAGTCCTAGCAGTATGAATTTGAAGCGATTTACCTCCATATGTACTAACTTTAAATATCTACTCACGCCTGATACACCTCCCTCATGACGTCAACAATGGATTTACCTTCCTCGCTGCGCATTTGTTCACAATCGAAATCTCGACATATGACTCCATTCTGCATCAGCACAGCTTTATCCATCAAATGCTCCATCTCTCCGATTTCGTGTGTGGTCAGAAGCACACCACGATCTTCAATCAAATGGCTAGAAAATACCTCTGCAATCAAACCTCGGCTGAACATATCAATGCCGGAGAACGGCTCATCCATCAGCACGTATTGTGTATCCTGCGCAAGACCAATCGCCAGATTAAATTTGGCAGCTGTTCCCTTAGATAGATTTCCAATTTTCTCTTTCCTATCCAAATCAAAAAATTTCATGAGCTCCTGAGCTCTATTCGCATTCCAGTTCTGATAGAAATCCTCCATGAACTGAAGCGCCTCAGACAGCTTCATTCCAGGTAGCATCGTTAGATGATCGGGGATGAATGCCACCTTTTCATACATGCTCTTGCTAATGGACTGACCGTCAATTCGGATCAACCCTCCTTTAAGAGGTGTTAAGCCCATAATTGCCTTTAGAATGGTTGATTTCCCAGCTCCGTTATTACCAATGAGACATGTGATTTTCCCCTTCTCAGCCGTGAAGGAGGCTCCTTTTAGCACATCGCGACCGCGATATCGCTTACGAATGTTTACAACCTCAATCATTTCGGTCTTCTCCTTCCTGTATTTGCTTCTCTACTGTCTTTCTTTCAACGTATTTCCGTTTTACGATATCCAACAGTTCTTCCACGGGGACGTCAATTTTAAGGACTGATACCACAAAGGCATCAACTGCATCGCTAATTAATTCTGAACGAATCGTGCGAAGCACGGTGTCATCAAGCGTGATTCTACTTGGTGAATTTCCTTCTGTTATAATCAACTGCTGTTCCTCCATTTCCTTATAAGCCTTCTGCGCCGTGTTAGGATTTATCTTCAGCATAGCCCCCAATTCCCTCCGCGAAGGAATGATCTGCCCGGCCTCCAGCCGACCTGTTGCAAGTTGTTCTTTGAAATGACGGACTACCTGCAAATACACCGGATCTCGGCCATTGAAAGCGACTTCGGTCCAGCCTTCATTCATTTTCATCCTGCTACCTCACATTCTTCTCCAGTGTGTGTACCAAGTAGTTCATACACTTTAACTGTATTATGTTCATAATACAGTTATTTGTCAATAGACATCATTTCGTCATTCTAAGTTACTTCATTACTTATTACGGCGTCACTCGTTTAGTTCGGTATATATTTTGTTCCTATTATTTTAACGAAAGAACCTCAAAAACCACAAGAAACGTGGGATTAGAGGTTCGCTTTTAGATCGATATATCGTGTAGAGTGGAGAATAAAAAAGCCAAAGTTGGACTTGTAGGACAGGCCCTTCTTATATGACAAAGCGACGATTATTCCACACCATCCTTGAAGTTTTTATCGTAGTTCTTATCGCCCTTATGCTCAAGATCGTTAAGTGTCTTCTCGAGTGTTGTAACGATCCGTTCCTTTATCTCCGTAAGCGTTTCATAAAACAAAGCTTCTTCCGAGCCTACAATCTTGACACCGCTAATCGCTTGCATGGCCTGAAACCTTCGGTGCTGATCAGCAAGATCGTCAATCGTTTTAAGGGTATGCTTCGTCTGAAGAAATAAATCTCTATGATGTTGGTTAGATAATCGGCGCTCGAGTTGTTCCATCCGTAGGTTCATGGGTATTATTCCCTCCTCTACTCCTAGATACCTCATATCTGAGGCCAACTTCCGGTAAACGTTCAGTTCCACATCATATAGGCTTAACGTTGCGAGTTGCGATACGACAATCGCAGTATTTAACTTATGCTTTTAAAATAACTTTTAGGAGTAGGTCCTCATGATAAAACGAACTAGAAGGAAAAAATTATTCTTTGGCTCATCTTAAAGCTCCCTATTTGCAGACACTATACTATTCCTATTCAACTATTGGGCATAGCGTAGGTTTATTTGTTTATTGATATGATAGTAACCCACAAAAAAAATCGGGTGCAGACACAGCTATGACTCCACTGCGCACTGCACCCGACTATGCTATTCTTCTTATAAGTTAGACAGACATACTGTTCAAGCTCATTTCCTGCGGAAGTTTAAAGGACATCCCGCTAGCGATCAACTTTGCCATTAGAGCTTTGAAAGGACCTATCGAGATCCAATCATGGATCATAATAATTTCATTAGATTGTAGCAGGTGGCGATCTCTCTCTTCACTATAAAGCGTGTTCAGCCCCAGATCGAAAGTATCCCAAGTGCTTCCCACATGCAAACCTTGCCTCAAACCTGTATGGTTTTGCTCGTCATAACGAATATTTTCAAACAACGGATGCTGATATCCCAGCTCCTTCAACACCCCTTGAATAGCGACAAAATGCTCATTACTCATCTCATTACTCAAATAAGGAAAACGAAATACCTTGAATGACCTCGCAACATCCGCTCTTGCATAAAGCTTGTCTATTATTCGGTCTGTTCGCTCCAACTGCTCTCTTATTTGATCTAAACTAATTTCTGATAGATCGGCATGATTATAACTACGATTTCCGATGATTTGTCCATGACTGATCGCATCGATCGCTTCTTCAGAGAAGTTCCTCAATGCCTCTCCAAGACAAAACCAAATCGCCTGAATGCCATTTGCATTCAAATAATCGACTTTTTCAATAAAATCTCCGGCTGGACCTTCATCAATCGTGAGATACGCCGTTTTCTCTCCCCCTATCATAACAAGAAACCTCCGTTTATCTTTTGCTACCAAAACACATTATCTATGTATTATACCTTTTCAAACCATTTGACGAACGAATTTATTTATATAGATTTATTGAAATTCCTCAATGAGTCTTTACATAGTGTGAAACATCCGCCTCTAACCTCAGCGCTGAATTGGTTTATTCCGTTCTTATAAGTGCTTCTGTCACCATCTCGGTTCAGAGAGAAGTCACTTTTAAAGCTACCTGAAACCTTTTTACATTTAAATGTAAAACCCTCGTTGTCAGGAATAGTTATCGTTACATTCGCAGCTGTTGAAATTGACTTCATCTGCTGTAACATGGTTGATGAGCGTATAACAATACTCCTACCCGTTGAATAAGCATTAAGTTCTGAAAAGTTACCTGAAAGATTTATTGGAGATGAGGTTGCATGTAGATTCAGTTTTTCGACTTCCAAATGATCACCTACGATATGACTTGCGATGGTCTGGATATCTAGCTCGATCATTTTTCCTGAAAGATTAGCCTTACCGGATGTTGTGTTATACCGACATTTGGTTACATCTAGATTATTAATGGACAAGTGGCTACCCACACTATCAATAGTTAAAGAATTAAATTTCTTGTTTGGTAGATATATTTCTAAAGCTGTTTGTTTGAAATTGAACCCAATGTTCAGCTTCTGTTTCCTTCCATCTGCAATGGATAATACCCCGTTATTCACCTGATAACGAAAAAGTTTACTTTCAGGAAATCTTTGATCCGCTGTCTGAATAATCTCTATCTCATCATTCTCACTTTGCAGAATCTGGATATCACCCGTGATCCAATCCAGTGAAACATCAGATATGGTTTCTTGAATACATTGCTTTTTACGAACAACTAATCTATTCTGACCGAACATGGTCACACCCCCTACCGATTTATTTGCGTATCCTTAGGTCCCTGACTGAGGGTAAAATTACGCATATACCAGCTTTCGTTAAACTTCACTCTAGCAAATACTCTTACCAGAGTTTTTCTTACTGCTATGATTTCATTGTTCATCTTGTTTATAGCTTCCTATATTAGAATATCGCTCGATAATGGTCTGAATCAATTGATCACTTACTATATCAACTCCTAGCAACTTCATCATGTGTTGTAGAAATTTCAACCGATTGACCGTTTCGGATAGATTACGTGTAAATAGACTAGGATTGATCCATATATTCACAAGCAGCATAAAAACTTCCGCACATTCCGTAGGGTAATCTGTGCTAATGGATCCATCTTCCTTTCCCTCTAATATAATTCTAGCAATGATAGGGGCATCCTTTGTCACACCTACCTTAATTCCCGTCACAATAAATTGTGGGTTGTTGATTTGCGTGCTTAAAACACTGTCTAGCGAATGTGCGTCTTGATTTGTCATGATTTTCTCTAATATACTTATAAGTTTATCTCTGGCATTAGCTGCCTGCGTATGATCAATCAAATTATTCAAAATTTGGACAACATAGCTGAATTGCCGATCCATCACAGCATCCAGTATTTCCTCTTTGGATTTGAAGTGATGATAAATTGCGCCCTTTGACATACCCAATGAATCAATAATGTCCTGCACACTTGTCTTCTCATAACCTTTGTCTGTAAAAAGCTTTGCTGAGACGGATAGTATTTGCTCTAAAGTCTGTTCTGGATATTTATTTCTCACCATATTATCTCTCCTTTTAGATACCGACCGTTGGTATGTATAATATCGTATACATCAATTATTGTCAATATACGGAATCCCCTGTAGCTTAGCATCGACGAAGGCTTAGCTGGTAGTTTCTAATACCGTTCTTTTCCGCTATCCTTCCTTGCGCGCGAACTGCCCCCGATATTCGTCTCCTTTAGGGGTTCCACCAATAAGACAAAAAAACCACATCGCAAAGGATGTGGTAGCAAATTCGTATTTGGTGGAGCCTAGGGGATCAAACCCTCAACCAGATGATTAAGATTCGATCCTTGACAGTTAGCATGAGCCGTAGCCCTAAACGGCGGAATCCGTTAATTGATCCGTTCATTAATATCTTTAACATGATCATCAATGACGAGGACTTCGATCATTTCATTGTCCTTCATGAACTTGAAGACACCATTGTTGAAATCTGTGCCCACTTCTTTATAGAAAATTCCCTCGTATTTATCTAAGTGCGTGTGATTGAAGCAAAGCCTGTAGCCTCCGGCTACCTCCAGTAAGTATGCGCGGATCCCCTTTTCATAAAAGCCCTCCTGAACTTTCAATTCACGAGACACTGAAACAATGTGTAAGTCGACGAATGAAATTTCATTCAGAAGCTCATTAATAATGGAGCCCTTCGTTATTTCTTCCCAGCGACTCTGAGCTGTCTGTCCCAAAACGATTTGCGTCACATTTTTCTGCTTCGTTACATCACATATGACTTTTATAACAGGACGCTTCTCATTGTATTTCACAATGATCTGCTCAGCCCCGAGCTCTTCCGCTATTTTTTTCCATGCTGAAATAAAGTGATTTTTTTCGATATCCCACTCGTCTTCCGGTTGCGAGTCGACTGTTAATACATACAGAGGACAATTAAGCATTTTAGCAATTTTTCCGCCTCTGCGGATAAGTCGTTCACCATTCGGTCCATAATATACACAGACGAGTATGCATTCATCCATGCTTTCAGTCTTCATTGTTTCCATTCCACCTCTGCCCGTAGGTCAACTTTACATAGAGTACTATTGCCATGTTTGGACAATAATATAATGCTGGTCTAAACACTTATTTACCTAATTCGTTAATAACTGTCCCATCGCCTATGGATTTACGATTAGCACTGTGAATGCCCTAAAGGACATATAGTTATAACTATACTTAAGAAAAAGGAGGGGGACTCATTGACCTTACTGCACATTGCTATCCTGATACCATTTTTCTCCGTCCCTCTCATCCCGCTTTTGTATAAATATGCACATCGAATGCATACTGGTTGGTTCGTCATGGTTATTCCCGTTCTTTTGCTCATCTTTTTCGCACGCTATTATTCCGTTCAGCAACCGTTAGAGCCTGTCATTCATTCCGTGCCATGGATTCCATCACTGAATATCCATTTTACGATCTATTTGGACAGCCTCTCATTGCTATTTGTTTTGCTTATTACAGGCATAGGCGCTTTGGTCGTGTTTTACTCCATCTTCTATATGTCTAAAGATCGGGAAAAGCTGCACCTCTTTTATGCTTACTTAATGCTTTTTATGGGAGCGATGCTCGGATCCGTTCTTTCAGACAACCTCCTTGTGCTATATGCATTTTGGGAACTCACTAGTGTATCCTCCTTCTTACTTATCGCATTCTGGTATCATCGCAAAAGATCTCGTTACGGAGCTCAGAAATCGATGTTCATTACGATGAGCGGCGGATTCTCGATGCTGCTCGGCTTCATCATCCTGTATGTCGCATCAGGGACATTCAGCATCCGGGAGTTAATCCTACTTGCCGACCAAGTTTCGCAGCACTCGCTTTTTATTCCGGCAATGGTTTTAATACTTCTCGGTGCGTTTACGAAGTCAGCGCAATTCCCGTTCCATATCTGGCTTCCGGACGCGATGGAAGCCCCTACGCCTATCAGTGCTTACTTGCACTCCGCTACGATGGTCAAAGCGGGCGTATATCTCGTCGCCCGTTTAACCCCTATATTCGGCGGTCATCAAGAATGGTTCTGGACCATCACGATCGTCGGACTCATTACTTTGTTAATCGGTTCATTGAAGGCGATTCGTCAGAGTGACCTCAAAGCTTTGCTCGCATTCTCGACCATTAGCCAAATCGGTTTAATTATGAGTTTGCTAGGTATTGGCTCAATGGCCCTCAATAACCAGTATAGCGGCAGTTCTTTACTGTTTGCAGGTGCTACGTTAGCCGCGATCTTTCATTTAATTAACCACTCGATCTTCAAAGGCTGTCTCTTTATGATGATTGGAATTCTCGATCATGAGACAGGTACACGAGATATACGCCGCTTGGGCGGTCTGATCCATGTCATGCCTGTTTCATTCACCTTAACCATGATCGGTGCATTTTCCATGGCTGGTCTTCCTCCATTCAGTGGCTTCTTGAGCAAGGAAATGTTCTTTAGTGGTGTGCTAACGACTTCGCGTACGATGGATAGCTGGTTCGTATTTATTCCGATCATCGCATGGGTCGCAAGTATATTTACATTTGTTTACTGCATGATTCTCATTTTCAAGGTATTCATAGGCCCTTACCAGCCTAAGCAACTGGATCGCAAGCCACATGAGGCACCTCTCGGCATGCTCATCTCGCCGATGATCTTAGCTGTTCTTGTCGTCATCTTGTTCTTCTTCCCGAATTTGATTGCATCTTCTCTGTTAGAACCAACTGTAAAGGCTATTTTGCCACAAGCTTTCGTGAACGGAGAAGAGTGGCATGTTCATATTTCCGCATGGCACGGCTTCAATACAGAACTCCTGATGACCTTAGGAATTGTCATTCTAGGAACGCTTCTTTATAAATATTTAACTAAATTACTCGATTTTTACGACATCATTCCATTAAGGTTCAGCCTGAATCAAGCCTATGATAATGGACTTGTAGCAATGGAACGCATTTCTGGCAAGATTATAAGATTCTACATGACCGGCTCGACAACCCATTACTTGTCCTATACCTTCGTATTTTTGATTGTCATGGCCGGAGGCTCGCTAATTCTTCAGGATGCTTTCATCCTTGATCTTTCGAATAATGCACCTATTGAGCTTTATGAATATATGTTAGGATTCACCATGGTCGCAGCAGCCATATACATGGTATTCACGAAATCCAGATTGATCTCGATTATTTCCGTAAGCGTAATTGGGTATATCGTTTCATTGTTTTTCGTTATCTTCCGTGCACCAGATTTAGCATTAACGCAACTTGTCGTTGAAACGATTTCAACCGCACTTTTCCTGCTTTGCTTCTACTTCTTACCGAAGGTTAGCAAGTATGTGACACCTATGAAATTTCGCATTAGTAATGCCATCATTGCCATTGGAGTCGGAATGACGCTGACTTTAATCGGTCTATCGACGCAAGGACATCATTTATTCGATTCGATTGCGGAATATTATAAAGATTCATATACCCTTGCTGGAGCTAAAAATATGGTGAATGCGATTTTGGTCGACTTTCGAGCCTTCGATACGATGCTGGAAATTGTCGTTCTCTTCGCTGCAGGTGTAGGTATTTATACTTTAATTAAGCTTCGCCATGCAGGGAGGAAAGATCAATGAAATTCACCGATGTATTTTTACAAACCTCGACAAAAATATTAGTGTTCATTATTATGACCTTCTCGATTTATATTCTATTTGCCGGGCATCACAATCCTGGAGGCGGTTTTATCGGCGGGCTAATTACAGCTTCTGCCCTCGTCCTCCTCTACATTACATTCGATCTTCAAACGGTACGCGATATCATTCCTGTCGATTTCAACCAACTGGCGGCTACAGGCGTTATTGTTTCTGTACTTACGGGAACAGCTTCCTTCTTATTCGATGTTCCGTTCCTGACACAGACGTTTACCTATGTAGATCTACCCCTTCTTGGGAAAACGGAGCTTGCTTCAGCCGTCATCTTTGATTTAGGCGTATATATGACGGTTATCGGAACGACAATGACCATAATTACGAGTATAAGTGAGGACGAAAAATAATGGAGACATTCATAACAATTATCGCCGGTATACTATTTACAGTCGGAACCTATCTCATCCTGAACAAAAACCTGTTGCGGATCATTCTGGGTATAACCATATTCTCTCATGCTACTCATCTGATGCTAATTGCCATTAATGGATTGAAGAAAGGAGCTGCGCCCCTTCTCGGAGAAAATGCCGCCAGCTATACCGATCCCGTGCCACAGGCATTGATTCTTACCTCGATCGTCATCAGTTTCGCACTAACCGCATTTCTTCTTGTGCTTGGTTATCGCACTTATGTGGAGTTAGGTACCGACAATATGAAGCAATTGAGAGGTAACTCGCATGAGTAATGTTTTGATTTTGCCGATCATCATTCCTCTTCTAACTGGAATGGTAATGATCTTCTTGCGTCGACGCGTACGCTTACAGCAGTGGCTGTCCGTCATAAGCATGCTGCTTACCCTTGGAATTTCCGTCTTTATAATTCATAGAATTTCACGTCAGGGCATTATTGCTCTCGATGTCGGCGGCTGGCAGGCTCCTTACGGCATCTCGTTAGTCGGGGATATGCTCTCGGCCTTGCTCGTAACGGTCGCAACGTTCATTTGCCTGATGTGCACCTTGTACGCTTTCGGTTCCATTAACAACGATCATAAGGTTCACTTCATCTATCCCTACATTCTATTGTTGCTTTGCGGTGTGAACGGCTCCTTCCTGACAGGCGATATTTTCAACCTGTTCGTCTTTTTTGAAGTCATGCTGATCTCCTCCTATGTGTTGCTTGCCCTAGGTGGAAAAAAGATTCAGCTCCGTGAATCCATTAAATATGTCATTATTAACGTCATTTCATCGACATTGTTCGTTATCGCGATTGCTTACTTGTATTCGATTACCGGAACCCTCAATATGGCTCATCTTTCCGAGCGCATCGCAACAATCGGTCAAGACGGTCTGCTTACGACAGTTAGCTTCATATTCTTGACTGCGTTCGGTCTTAAATCAGGGTTATTCCTGTTCTTCTGGTTGCCTGGCTCTTACAGTGCACCTCCTCCTGCGATCGCCGCATTGTTCGCAGCCCTTCTTACCAAAGTCGGAATTTATGCGATAATACGTACTTTTACACTGATTTTCTATCATCAGCCGGAAATTACGCACACCGTCATCCTCTGTATGGCAGCCATCACAATGATACTAGGCGCGCTAGGCGCTATCTCTTATTGGGAAATCAAAAAAATTCTAGCCTATAACGTAATCGTTGCGGTTGGTTTTATCCTCTTCGGAGTTGGGATGGCGACCTTCGACTCATTGACAGGTGCCCTGTTTTATTTGATTCACGATATGCTGGCAAAGGCGCTTATTTTCATTCTGGGCGGGGCGATTATTTCCATCTTCGGATCGGGCAAGCTTCGGAACTTTAGCGGCTTGATTCTATTCCGTCCGTCGCTTGGATGGTTGTTCTTCATAGCTGCGCTCGCTCTTGCTGGGGTCCCACCGCTTAGCGGTTTCGTGGGCAAAGTCATCATCCTCAAGGGGGGCATTACCGAAGGCCATTTGATCATGTCGGGGATCGGGATTATAACGAGCCTCTTGGTGCTCTACTCCGTTATGAAAATCTTTATTCATAGCTTCTGGGGGGAGACGCTACTAAGTGAAGGGGATCAAAAAGCGACCGGTACCAGCGCTTTATTGCCAGGCTCCATTCTAGTCACATTAATTATTGCAATGGGATTGGAGCGGAGTGGGTGCTCTCCTATGTTGAGCAGGCCGCTGAGGTTATGACCACCCCATCAATCTACATCGATGCTGTCTTCAAACAAATCGGTTATTGATTCAACCTAAGAAGTAAAGGATGTGACAGAAATAACAACTCAAATCTTATTAAACTTGTTGATTGCTTTCGTGTGGATGCTTCTTAATGAGTCGTGGAACATCGTCATTTTTGGAATGGGTTACGCAATCGGATTTTTTATTATATTCTTGATGCGTCGTTTTTTCCCTGAACAATTCTACGGCAGGAAGATCATTTTCATTATTAAATTATTCTCGCTCTTCATCATTGAGCTTCTTAAATCTAGCGTCGTGGTCACTATGCAAGTTACGCGACCAAAGCTAAACATTCAGCCAGGCATTTTCCGTTCCGAAACCATACTGAAAACCGACTTGGAAATTACGCTGCTGTCTACATTATTAACCTTGACACCGGGCTCCGTTGTCATGGAAATTGATCCTGAAGCAGGGGTCATGTTCATCCATGCTATGGATGTAACAGAATTCCAGAATAGTATTACCAAAACAAAGCATAAGTTTGAAAAGGCAATTATTGAGGTGATGCGATAATGTTCGATAAAATTATGCTCCTGGCCATGTTCCTGCTCTCGATCTCAGTTGTGATCGCTCTGTACCGCGTGATCAAGGGACCTTCTATTCACGACCGCATACTGGCACTCGATTCAATCGGATACATCGTTATTGGGATTGTTGCGGTACTCTCCATTATGCTGGATTCTCATGCCTATCTTGAAACGATACTATTGATTGGTATATTGGCTTTTCTAAGCACGATTGCGTTAAGCAAGTACATGGAAGGAGGGGTTGTGAATGGACGCAAAAGCGATGATTGAAATTGTGGTCGGGATCTTAATCATTACCGGCACCGTAATGAGTCTAATTAGCTCACTAGGTATTATCCGCCTTCCGGATGTGTATAATCGTGCGCACGCTTCAACGAAAAGCGCAACGCTTGGTATCCTCTGTATTTTATTAGGCGCGTTCTTCTATTTTTTCTTTACGCACGGAGTATCCAGTATCCGCTTATTACTCGGAATCGTATTCGTCTTCTTGACCGCCCCTGTCGCTGGACATATCATTATTCGTTCCGCCCACCGTTCGAAGGTCGCTCTTGCCGATATTAGCGTTCAAGATGATCTCCAGGATTATTTGGACAGTCAGAAGAATGTAGAATCTAAATGACATAAGTCGGTTGTGAAGCACATTCTGCTATAGTTTCAGACGAAGTTTCTCTATCAAAACAGCCAGGGCATAAAGGCATCTGCCCTCGTGCACTGGCTGCTTTCGATTATTGCATAAATTGAACGTTATAGCCTTTTTCTTTCAGCAGGTCGACAACCATACCTTTCATCGCATAATGTGCCGAGCCTACTACAACAAAGGAGGTATTCTCTCCTTCTCGCTCCAATAATTCAGCTAGCTTCCCTGCCATATTTTTGTCCCTCTCCCCGATCAGACGCTGATTCGCTTCTCCTTCAGCGAGTCCTGTTGACAGTGTTTTTGTCATACCTTCCAAATCACCATCAACCCAAGCAAGCTGCATTTCTTTTAAAGATTTTGCGGCTTCCTTGCCCCCAGTCTCGGACAGTACATCATCAAGCATGACATTTAGTTCTTTTTCCTGTTGCTCTGCATTTACATTCGCGAACAGGTCTGCCTGCAGTTTAATACCTTCTAGTTCGTAGATCGGCTTACCCGTAAGCATTGCCTTAGCGAGGAAGTAACCGTCGATACCCGTAGCCGTTGCAATCTCGCTTTCGGCTGGATTATCGAGGTAACCGAACATCGACAGATTGTTGGAAACGGCAAACGGCTTAAAAGTGTCAAAAATATCCACTGGCAACTCCAACTTTGTAAGCACTTTTTGCAACTTCTCATACGTCCCCACAGATACATGATCCTTCAGCGTAGTGCCATCACTGTATGCCATCTTCTCAGTAAAGTAACCCATATCCCCGTTTACAATATCCACTTCGACCCACAGGTCGTCCGACGCGTGGAATGCTTCCCGAATGCTTTTATGCATCGGGTACATGTCGGTGATCCCCAAGTGAACTGAGCCTAGCAAATACAGTGTGTTTTTTCCATTTGTCACTTTCCACATGAGGCCTTCGGCTCCGCTATCGGCCGTATCGTATGTAAACTCAACTATTCTGCTCGCCAGCACAGCTGCTTGTTCAACCGTAGAAGGATTCTCCAGCTCAAGACCAATTTTAGTACCTAGAACGAGACCTTTTTGTTGCATATAGTCAATCGGTGCATCAGCAGTCATCCCGAACGCTTCCGGCAACTCGTAATTCGATAATAGCTTGTGTAACGAAGTAATCACGGTTTCTCTTGTGATCACTTTATTCGTTGCGAATGACAAGGAAGCCTCTTTCTTCTTGAAACCGAGCAGATCCAGCTTCGTCGCTGTAGCATTCATTAAGGAATTGAATTTGTCGGCAGTAATAGGCTTTTGAAAAGTCCCGTCAAAATACCAGTTCAGCGGATAAATCCCGTATTTCTCACCTTCGTTCAAGGTATTTACGGACCAAGAGCTAACAGCGGGAGTTACAGCAGGTGCTTCGGCGTGAACAGGGAAAACATTACCTAACAGGATCGTCAAGCTCAGCGAACCTGCGGCTGCCCAACGACTTAGCTTACCCCAATGTTTTTTGACTTGCATGAAATTTTTCTCCTCTCCAATTTATGATGTGTTAAATCTTGTTAATACAATAGAAGATTATACCATGTAAAAGATTCGCAGGATATTGTTTCTCAAATTTATCACGATCAGATCTGATTTCTATAGTATTAAAGTCACTAACCGGATTTCAGACTTGTCTAATGCATTTTGTATTTTTTCAGTCTTGAAATTATCTGTAGCTACCACCGCTAGCACATATTTTCCAAGCAAAACGCGGAAAGTCTGGAGAAACAAAAAGGGTATTGACCTCCACATTAAATTCCGATAAGATCACTATATATTATCGGAATTAAAGGAGATGGGTTCCATGCCTCGTATTTGTTCGCAATGCCAGCAATCCTCCTCATTGCACGACTTCGTTTGCTCCCATTGCGGAGTCGAGCTCGTCGATAACGGGGAACTCCTTAGCGCCCTTGATCTTAACGACAATTCAGCCAAACCTCAGATTATTCCCACCATTGGAGCATGGATCGTCGCTGCTGCTTCCGGATTCCTCGCCAAGTTCCTATCATAATGATTCCTAATGATAACCATTAGTTATTTGTATTTGCCTTTCTACCATTCTTCTCTTACGATGTAAATTGATAATTCATCCAACTATACATCATCCGTGAGAGGAACGAACACCATGATTACGTTAAAAAAATTAGTCCCCGGGCTAGTCCTCGTTACCATCATATCTATCATTTCTACTCTACTAGGATCCTATCTTCCCTTAATCGGTGGCCCGGTATTCGGTCTATTGATTGGTATATTACTGAATAATACCGTAGGTAAACCTAAAAATGCCTTAAGCGGTGTTCAATTTAGCTCTAAGAAAGTATTGCAATGGTCGATTATCGTCATTGGGTGTAATTTGAGTTTAGCCAGCGTTTGGAGCACGGGCGTGGAATCGTTAGCGGTATTATTGTCTAGCTTACTTGCGGCTTTTTTGGCTGCTTATTTTTTTGGCAAGCTACTTAAAATCCCCACTCGCTTGAAAATACTCATTGGTGTAGGTACAGCGATATGCGGCGGATCGGCTATAGCGGCCACTTCACCAATTATTGAAGCGGAAGAAACCGAGATTGCCTATTCTATCTCTACCATTTTTATGTTCAATATCGCAGCTGTCCTGCTGTTTCCGTGGATCGGGCATTGGTTCGGATTATCGGATACGGGATTTGGGTTATGGGCTGGGACCGCGATTAACGACACTTCATCGGTCGTCGCCGCAGGTTATATGTATAGTAATGTTGCAGGGGATTATGCTACCATTGTCAAACTCGTACGTACGACGTTTATTATTCCAGTTACTTTCTGCTTTGCCATGTTCTTTGCGAGAAAGAAAAAGCAGCAGCAACAGATGGATGGCAGGGCAGAAACCTATAATACTCTTAAAGTTTTTCCATGGTTTATCGTTTGGTTTTTAGTGGCTTCTCTATTAAACACGATTGGACTATTCGGGGATGGGTTCTTAGCCTTCACGGGACATGCCTCGAAGTTCATGATTGTCATGGCCTTAACGGCGATCGGTCTTAGTGCAAACTTTAGATCAATGCTAAAAACCGGAGTTCGTCCCATCCTATTCGGACTCATCGTATGGTTCTTTGTCGCTGCAGTAAGCTTATCCGTGCAGTGGGTTAGCGCACAGTTGTAGTAGCATGATATAGCAATCCAAAAATGGAGTTGGACATCTTCAGCTCCCTTTTTCGAATATTTCCAAATATTTTAATGGTTCAACACCAAAATCAGTGCTTGAAAAATGTATCGTGTTGATAACTGACCGCTACGCGGATGGATTGTCCAACCGAATCGCTGTTGCCCCCAAATTTTTTTGAATATACCGCTGTTTGCGGTTAAAATTCAGGGGCAAAGGCGAACGCTACGCTTCTACAAGACAATTCCATCCTCTCCGCTACAATCGACATAAAATTCTATTTTCAGCAAGCACTGATTATGAATTAGAACCATTTTAATACTAATTTAAATTACAAAGTCCGCGACAATGACGTCAAACATTGCGTCCCTTCACGTAGTAAGACCTCATTCGTGATTCTCCCTACTGCTGCGTAAAGAGATGCTAATCACCGGGGCAACATTGACGTTTGGAACCTTCACTACGCTGTACTGGGCCGAGCAATATGTATCATCAGGACTCGCTGCGGTTCGCTTCCCCCACTCTCAGTATGAAGTTCCGACTGAGCGCAGCTCGTCTCCTCATCATGGGATGTATGAATCTTGATTGTTTACTACGATGCTTACTTACCCCATTCCCTCAGCGCGTTCTGCCCCTCTTGCAGGGGTTCACTCAGCCACCGTGTTTCTTTTTTATGGAGCCTAGGGGGATCGAACCCCTGACCTCATCACTGCCAGCGATGCGCTCTCCCACCATTTCCGATTACACTACTAAATTCTACAGTTTTCAATTCGTTCGCAAAACAGTTTTAAGTCGAACGGATTCCTTCAAAGACCTGGGTTACCAACTGCATTACATAGTTATCATCAAGCATATCCCCCGTAACTAACAGGCGGTAGAAAATCGGCCCGTAAATGAGATCTGTGCACAATCCAATATCGAGGTTCTTCTTCAGCTCTCCACGACTAATCCCCTGATCCATAATACCCTGCACCTCCAACCGACGAGGCTGTATATATCGAGTCCGATATGCCTCTGCCAATGCAGAATCACCCTGCCCTTCCCCAATGATCTCAAGAAAAATGGAGCCCTCACGGGTATTCATAAACCTGGCCATATTCGTGGCATGTTCCAGAACATTCTGGAATGCCGATCCTGTATCCGGCACAGGTAGTCTTGCAGACGCAGCGGATAGGAAACCGTCCATCACCACTGCAGCCTTGTTAGGCCACCATTTATAGATCGTAGCTTTACTGACCTTGGCAAGATCAGCGATTTTTTCTACTGTAACCGCTCCAAAGCCTATTTCCAACAATAAATCATAGGAAGCAGAAAGGATCGT
The DNA here is from genome assembly GCA_036496075.1 of Paenibacillus sp. Classification (GTDB taxonomy): domain Bacteria; phylum Bacillota; class Bacilli; order Paenibacillales; family Paenibacillaceae; genus Paenibacillus_AQ. Next base: position 18,568 of record DASXLR010000115.1, read on the forward strand.
GTTTTTCGTTTCAATATTGCGCGGACGCCCTCTTTTCCCTTGCATACGAATCCCCCTCTATATATATTCTGTGTCTAATAATTAATATTCTATACGTTCAGTATACAAAAAATAAAACATTAAAAAAAGCCTATTTACAAAACGATACGTTCAGTATATTATATAAATTAATTACGAAACTAAACGTTCAGTATTTAGAGGAGGATTATTATGCGAAAAGAAAAAACAAATCAAGACAGTCGTATATCAAGTTGGTTAATGGTACTGTTGGCAACCGCGTGCGGGCTTATCGTCGCCAATCTTTATTACGCTCAAACTATAGTTGGACCTATCCGCGATGCAATTGGCCTTACTTCTACAGCAGCAGGATTAATTGTTACCGTGACTCAAATCGGTTATGTTGTCGGGCTGCTGTTCATCGTACCGCTAAGCGACGTCATTGAAAATCGTAGTCTCACGATTTTCATGCTTATCGTTGCAATTGGCGCACTACTAACTGCCGCATTCGCGCCTAATGCGTCGTTATTTTTAATCGCATCTCTATTTATTGGAGTTGGATCTGTAGTAGCTCAAATTCTGGTGCCCTTCGCCTCCTATTTAGCGTCTGAAGATCAACGCGGCCGCGTTGTCGGTAATGTGATGAGCGGCCTTTTACTGGGAATTATGCTTGCCCGGCCATTGGCCAGCTTTATAACCAGTCTTTGGGGTTGGAGAGCCATATTTGTTTTATCTGCAATTGTTATCTCTCTATTAACTGTTCTACTTTCGTATGTTCTTCCGAAACGCAAGCCGTCTCCTATGGTTAGCTACAGCAAACTAATTATTTCTTTAGGTGCTATATTAAGAAAAACGCCTGTATTACGACGTCGCGCACTATATCAAGCTTGTTTATTTGGAGCCTTCAGCCTATTTTGGACTGTCGTTCCTTTACATTTGGTTGATCATTTTGGAATGTCCCAGAGAGGCATTGCATGGTTTGCCCTAGTTGGTGTAGGTGGCGCAATTGCTGCGCCGATTGCCGGAAGATTAGCGGATAAAGGTTGGAGCAAATGGTTAACGGGGCTAGCCATGATTGTTGCCGCCTTGTCATTTTTGCTCATCCATCTGTTCCAAAGCTATTCAACCCTTGCTCTGATTCTTCTCTTTGTATCCGCATTTACACTCGATATGGCCGTTTCAGGTAATCTTGTAGTTAGTCAACGTGCGATTTATTCGATGGGAAGTGAAGCCAGAGGACGTCTAAACGGACTATTCATGTCTATTTTCTTTTTAGGCGGAGCCATCGGATCATCCTTGGGCGCTTGGTCTTATACCCACGGGGGCTGGAAGCTCACATCTCTCATTGGAACCATCTTACCGCTCTTAGCTTTGGTTTATTTCTTCACCGAGAAAAGAACAACTAAGACTGATACGGATTCGAGAACACTAGGACGTTAAGTTCGTTCCCATCGCTTCGTATGGTCGTGCGAGATAAGCTCGCTTGTCCATCTTGGGATCTTTGATTGAGTAGCTAAGACGAAGGTTCAGACACCTTACTTCTAATTCGTTCAGTCCGTGTGGACTGAACCCCGGGGGCTTCCACCATAATATACAGAAAACCACGTCCTATGGACGTGGTTAATTTGTTTTATTAGTGGAACCTAGGGGGGACCTAACCCCTGACCTCATCGCTGCCAGCGATGCGCTCTCTCACAGTAGTTAATAACACTGCTGCAAAGGAATTTCAGATTTTGATACCAGATACTCCTGCCCAGCCAGCAAGATCATGAGGGGCTCTCCTTGCAAGAGCTTAACTTCCGTTCCGTTGCTGCTAATACTAACGGAGAGATATCTTCCTAAATACCCTATCGAGAACCGTAAAGACTGCCATTGCTTCGGTAGCGCCGGTTCTAGCGACAACCCGCTTTCTTTGATCCGAAGACCAGCAAATCCGTAAACGATCGCCATCCACGTCCCCCCCATATTTGCCAAATGGAGACCGTCCTTCGTGTTGCCGTGCGTGTTGTCTAAATCTAACCGAGCCGTCTCGATAAAGTAATCATACGCCTTATTTACTTCGCCGATCTTAGCGGCCATAATACTAAACACGCAGGAAGAGAGCGAAGAATCGTGTGTCGTGATCTTCTCATAATAATGATACGAGTCGCGGATGACGGAGAGCTCTTGCTCGTCCTCAAGCAAAAAATGCGCCAACACAGTATCGGCCTGCTTACACACTTGGTAACGATACAACGTCAAAGGATGATAATTCAACAACAATGGATAATGCTCATCCGGCGTATTCTCGAAATCCCAAACTTGCTTCTGTAGAAACGAATCATCTTGTGGGTTAATCCCGAGCTTCGAGTCATAAGGCAAATACATTGCTTCCGATGCCCGAACCCACTCAACAATCTCTGCTTCCCCCAAATCCAGCTTCATTTGTAATGCCGCTAGTGTATCAGGCGCATGCGCCTGCAACAAAGCAACCGATTTTGCGGCCCATCGCATATTTTCTTTAGCCATCACGTTTGTGTAATAATTATTATTCACAATCGCAGTATATTCGTCAGGACCCGTGACTGTATCGATTTTAAATTTCCCTTCATGATAATGTCCAGTATCGATCCACAGACGGGCGGTTTCGACGAGTAGCTCCACGCCGCATTCTTTAAGAAACTCCATATCTTGTGTGACCAAATAATATTGGATGTAGCTATAGGCAATGTCCGCGCTGATATGATACTGGGCTGTACCAGCCGGAAAAAATGAGGAGCATTCTTCGCCGGAGATGGTTCTCCACGGAAATAAAGCGCCCTTGCTATGCCCCATGTCTCTTGCCCGCTTCCGCGCATGATCAAGGATCGAATATCGATATTTAAGAAGCTGCTTCGCAAGTTCGGGATTCGTCATCAAGAAGACCGGAATCATATAGATTTCGGTGTCCCAAAAATAATGACCTTCATATCCTTCTCCCGACAACCCTTTTGCGGCGATATTGGAGTAGTTATCGCGTCCCGCTGACTGCAACAGTTGGAATAAGTTAAAGCGAATCCCTTCCTGGATCGCCTGATCTCCAGCGATTTCGACATCTGCATAAAGCCAAAACCGATCTAAATAGCTTCGTTGCTGTTCTTCAGCTTCTTGGAAGGTCAAGTTCGAATGTTGGCGGAATATAGTAAACCCCGTTTCCATCGGATTTACTCCATGTCGGAGCGTATCCGTATAGACATTGGTTTTAGTCACAATCGCTTTACTTTTCAATTCACAGACGAGCACCGTTTCCATCGCATTCTCCCGCTTCACGATCTCTTCCTGGTAATCCAAGTCGATTTTGCAAGCGGAGGCACAAGCGACCCGAAGGTTAGATCGTTTCGTTCGAGCTTCTACGCTAACGACATTACCTTCTTTTGCCGTATTCGTCACCGATAATAGCTTCACATGGCCCGATCCAATCCGTGGATCGTTTGGATCCTCAAAGTTCGAGACATCTCCATTCAAGCAAGAAACCACCTTCATTTTTCCGAAGAAGGTAACGGGCTCTATCACAATTTCTTGTAAAAACAATTCCTTATTGACGAACGAGCTCAGTCTTTTAAACTGGAGTTTTACCACTTTCCCCTTCGGAGAACGCCAATGAATGATCCGTTCGGAATAACCCTTGTCCATATGAAACTGCCTCTCATAATGAAGCACTTCCCCTTCGAAAACAGAAAACTGTTCTTCTTCTTGCCCTTCTCCGAAATAAATATGAACGGTTTGCGCATCGATAATATTCACTAATTTTTGCTGCGTGTCAGGGAATGCAAACAACTTCTCGCCATATTCTATATTCGTAATATCATGGAAGGCATTGATATACGTGCCCCGTATAGACGAAACACCATCACCGTATTGTTCTTCAAAGTTTCCGCGTACACCAATATACCCATTTCCGGTAAAAAAAAGACTTTCTTCGTTTAGTAAGTTTCCAATCGCAAGCTGATTGGAACGGATTACCCAAGACATGTCCGCCACTTCCCTTTCATCTATTTACGTGTAAGTATCACTTATTTTGAGAAGTCAGAATAAGGTCATTCATGACTTACTTCTAAACAAGGCTACATTGGTTGGTTTCTCACCGTTACTCATCCCAAAACTTATTCAAAGATAGTTTTGGAATTGTAATAACAGCTTCGTCATATCGAATGGGCCGAATTCCTCTTCGATTGTATTCGGCCAACATATTAGGGTGGGACCAAAGTAAAATGTCCTTGGATCGGTTCATCGCGATTTGGATTCCCGTTTCATAAGAATTACCCAGTGCTCTCATCTCTTCCGAATCGATAGCTGGGTGTGTGATCATCAGATATTGCCCCGCATCAAGGGATTCAAGACAATAGATATGCTCAGCGAAAGGATCCTCTCCAACACTCATAGTAAGGTTGTGATTATAGTAGTCTCCCCAATAAAGAAAGCCATTTTCGTAGCACCATGTACGAAGTGCATCTTCGAGCCCCAAGATCCCCCATTCTGGTACCATATGAGTATCCACATAAGTAATCTTGAATCCTAAGTTGGTTAGTCGTTTCATTTGAGCTTTGAGTTCAGTTATAACTTCTTCCATCCGAGGCTGATGACCTTTGAAATATCGAGGATGCTGGTTGAACAATCCGTTTGGCTCTGTCAAGGTGGGTACCTCAGAGGGATTTGACACTGGCCCCCACTTGACGTTGTCCCATTCCGCATTTAGTACAAAGTGTAATCCAAAACAAATGTCGGTTCTTTGAATAAACAACCTCGCAGCCTCTTCCACGGAAGGACATGTCGCCATAATAGAAATATTCTTAAGCACACCACCTTCAATCGCCTTCTGAATGCCTATATTTGCTGAATGATTGCTGCCGCAATCGTCAGCTCGCGTGATAATGGATATTTCTTTGCGCATAATATACCTCCATGAACCTTTACATGAATCCGGTCATTCCTATTACTTAACCGCTCCTGCTGCTATGCCCTTAATAATATACTTCTGTGCAAAAGCGTAGAAAATCACAATAGGAATAATTGTCAATGTCAAGCCAGCCATCGCCTGATTCCACACAATTGTAAACTCTCCGAAGAAGTAGAATGTAGATAATGGGATCGTGCGCAAACCTTTATCGGAAAGCGCCAATGACGGAAGCAGATAGTCGTTCCACGTAGCGATAATGTCCAATATCGCAACGGTGATTGTAATCGTCTTCAGCATAGGAAACACAACTCTCCAAAATACACCGAATTTACTGCACCCGTCCAAAGTCGCTGCCTCCTCCAATGCGATCGGAATAGACTTAATAAATCCGTGATAAAGAAATACAGCTATACTTGCATGAAATCCTACGTTCATAAAAATCAAACCTTCATGAGTATTTAGCATTGGGATATGGAGATAAGTCCGAATCCAGTCCATGACTTGCATCAGAGGCATCATCAAGGTTTGAAAAGGAATCAGCATCGTGGAAACAAATATCATGAACATGATTTTACTTAACTTATTTTCTGTCCTTACCAGCATCCACGCTGTCATAGAGGCCAAAATAACAACGATGACAGCCGTAATAACGGTTACATATAACGAGTTGCCTAAGACAGTAAAAAAATTCATCTTACTCATAGCCTTTGCATAGTACTGAAAACTAAAGGAATTTGGCAATGCTAATGCATTTTCATATAACTCTGCTCGATCTTTAAATGAATTTACTAGCATAATGTAAATAGGTGACAAGAAAATAAGCGCAAAGACGACAAGCAGTACTGCCGATATTAGTTTGCCTGTTCGTTTCATTACATTTGCACCTCCTTCTTTTTCGTAATGATTACCTGCGTCAATGTAACAATTGCAACGATTAAGAAGAACACAATACCTTTAGCCTGACCAAGTCCATAATGTCCGTAGCCAAATATTTCATTAAAAATATTCATCGCGAATAATTCCGTTGAGTTAACTGGACCACCATTTGTTAAAGACAAGTTAACGTCGAAAATTTTGAAGGCACCGGAAAGCGTCATAAAGAAGCAAATGGTGAACGCAGGCATTAGCAACGGGAATGTGATTCTCGTGAGTCTATGCCATAAATTAGCGCCATCTACCTTGGCGGCCTCCATCATTTCGTCTGGGATTCCTTGCATGCCAGCGATATAGATAATCATCGTGTACCCAGCCATTTGCCAGGTAAATACAATGACCAAGGCATATAAAGAAAATTGCGGATTAAGCATCCAATTAAAGAAAATACCATCCATCCCCGTTTTTTCTCCAATAAGTTTGAAGGCATCGGTAAAAATAAACTTCCATATATATCCTAGTATCAGACCGCCGATGAGATTTGGCATGAAGAACAAGGTGCGTGCCAAATTGCTTCCACGAAGACCACTCGTAACAAGTAATGAAAAACAAAGTCCCAACAAATTAACTAAGATGAGCGCCAAAACGGTAAACTTAATCGTATGCCATGCGGACGCGTAAAATCGCTCATCTTGGAATAGTTGGACATAATTATCGAGGCCAACAAACACCTTCGGATTGGCGGAAATACCATCCCAATTTACGAAGGAGTATGCAATTCCGATAATAAACGGTATGATCACAACAATTGTAAATATAAGGAATAAAGGCATTGTAAACAAAGCGAACCAGGCTTTGTTCTTGGTTTTATTCATAGTTATTCACCCACAGTTAGTTTTTATGGAACAGGAGATAATAAACAAGAAAGCCTAACCACATCGTAAGAGATTAAGCTTTCTTGTTTTCATTTAGTATGATAATTTATTCCTATTGCGCACAGGCATCATTTAGCTTCTCATTACTAGTCAGTCATTTCTTATCCAACATAATGATGTTGTATTTCATTTTATTACTTTACTGCTTTTGCCCACCCATTATCTAATTTTTGTAAATATTGTTCGCCAGTCATATCCTTTTCCAGAAAAAAGTTTGCTGTAGCTGGAGCCAAATCATTAACTATGATACCTTGTGGAAAATAGTTAAGCGCCCAAGGAATGGTTTGCCCACTCTTCGTTGCTTCGAACACTGCTTGAGATAACGGATCCAAATCGGTCGCCTCTATATTCGTCATAGCCGGAATAAATTTGAATTCATTGATGATCGTGTTTTGACCAGTTTCACTAGTATACAGCCAATTAATGAAAAAATTAGCCGCTTCAATCTCAGCCACACTTGCTTCGTTATTAATAACCCAGCCGCCAGGAATATCTACTGATAGTTTGGTATTGCCCGCCAACGGCAATGGCATCATGCCGACTTCCAATGCATCATAATCCGCCAACATGCCATAACTCCAGTTACCTTGATGAACAATGGCTGTTTTACCTGTTGCTAGATCACCCATCTGAGTGTCGTATGTCACTTCCATCGGATTCATTGAATTCGCTTTAATCACTTCCATGAATTTCGCAAACTCTTGGAATTCTTTCGTCTCCGCCATCTTGACTTCACCTTTGTTCAATTGTTCGATAAAAGCCTTCGGATCCGCTTGTAAAGCAAAAGGAGTATTGATGATATGACCAATCAGGAAGTAAGCCTCTTGAGAAAGACTCAGTCCGTTATTACCAGCCGCTTTCAAACTCTCTAACGTTTTTGTAAAGGAGGCAAGATCTGTTACATTCTTTGGATCAACCAAGTTCTTGTTGGAGACCAAACCGAAGCCCTCAACACCTGTCGGAACGCCTACAACTTTGCCATCCACTTCTAATGCCATGTTAGGAGCAATGTTCTTGACATACGCTTCATTACTCATGTCGTAGTAGTAGGATTTAAACTTCTCCGTCTCCGCGCCAGCTTGAACACTGAAGATCGTCGGACCCTGATTAGCCGCAAGCTTGCCCTGTAATTGCGTCATATAACCGTCCCCTGCCGAACCCCATACTTCAAGCTCGTTGCCAGTTTCCTTCGAGTACTTCTCCGCCAACCCTTCCAACGCTTCTGCAATTTCAACCTTGGATTGAAAGATCGAGATTTTTGCCAACTTTTTTGGACTTTCCGACGCCGTACCCTTATTTGTAGGGTCTGAGCTTGAGTTATTCCCTGCTGAGTTACTACCACACGCCGCTAGTACTGTGATTAACGCCGCCATCGTTAGTAAACTAAATACCTTTTTTACCTTCTTCAAATTTCTCGACCCCCAATATTTATAGTGAATTACCTAACATCATTATATTGAAAGCGCTAACAATAATCAAGATAAAATAATTAATTTACTTAGTAAAATATACAATTACATTAAAATAATTACGTATTTTATTTACTAACTATATTATGAAATTCAGTTTTACTTCACTGTCATCCTCCAGTTTATCGTAGCAGTTAATTTTAACGGTTCCTTATTTGCCGTTCCATCCATTAAATCCAGTAGCTCCTTGGCTGCCAAATAGCCACTCTCGTACCGTGGAATAGTTATGGTCGTTAACCCCGCTATAACCGCTCTCACAGAATCATCAAACCCTGTGACAGCAATGTCTTCTGGCACTTTGATATTATTTTCTTCGAATGCTCTTATAGCCCCTATGGCCATATTGTCGTTTGCACATATAAGTACCTCAGGCAATTCGTTGCTCAGGATCATGATTTTCGCTGCCTGATAGCCACTTTTTTCGCGATAATCCCCATAAAAATATTTTTTTTGGTCGAACGTAATTTTATTCCTCGATAACGTATCAATAAACCCTGCAAAACGTTCTGTATTATCTAACGTATATTCATGTCCACCGATATAGCCAAAGTGCTTATATCCTTTATCAACCAGAACCTGCATCATTTCACACATCACGGGATAATTATCGACAACAACGCTTTTGGTATTTCCATGTTCACCCATTATGATTCTGTCCATTAAAACAATAGGAAAGTCAGGCTTTGCAACTGAAATTAGAAAATCATCCGTCAGGCTTCCATCAAGACTAATCGCACCGTCAGCAAATTTACCCCGCATAAATTTGGCACTGGATTTGTTGGTACAGATAATCAAATCGTATCCATTTTTCGCAAGAAAATCGCTAACACCTTCAAATATTTTCAAATAAAAGTCTCGGTCAAAGTCACTAAAAATAAATAAAATCGTTTTATTTTTATCTGTTTTAACCTTTTTACGCATAGTATTCGGAATATATCCATTTTCTTCGCAAATTTGCAGAACTCGTTCCCTTGTCGCTTGCCCTACATTCTTACGTCCGTTCAGAACATTAGACACAGTAGAAACTGAAACGCCTGCAATTTTTGCGATCTCCTTCATCTCAACCATTACATTGCTCTCCTTTGATAGCCTTTATATTTAATAAAACTAATATAACACATATATATTTTATGTAAAATTTACAAAGATACAATTCACCCCGATTGGAAATTCGGGAAATTAGGTTGCCATCAAAAAATTATCAAAAAAATACTCATTGTGACTAAACGTGTGACCACCAATCAATCTCAGTGTTATTTCCCCATGCAAAAAATCCACCAAACACTCGGAAACCCTTGTGTTTAGCGGATTTTTTAGTATGGAGTCTTGGGGGACCTGCCCCCTGACCTCATCGCTGCCGGTGAAGCGCTCTCCCGTAGTGGTTAGTTCCACTGCCCCTTATCTCACCCTTCTGTGTTCCCTTGGAATACGTCCTTGGCAACCTGTATCGCAGCTGCGGCGCGCGGCCAGCCCGCATAAAATGCGAGATGGGTCATCGCTTCAATCAGCTCTTCTTCGGTCAGACCGTTCTCTTGGGCCAGATGGAGATGATAATGAAGCTGCTCTGTAAGTCCTCCTGCGACTAGCGCGGATACCGTAAGGAGACTGCGTTCCCGAAGCGATAATTGTTCTCTCCTCCAAACGTCCTCGAAGAGCACTTCTTCCGAATAACGCACGAAAGTGGGGGCAATATCCCCAAACGATTCACGGGCGTTCGATACTATTTTACGATGCTTCATTCTAATGCCTCCCTCTCCTTACCTGGACGTTCGATCATTTGCGCAACCCCGTTGCCGAATGTCCAGTCCTCGAATTCCGTATCAACCAACACGACAAATACGTCTTCTTTCCTGATGGTGAGCGTGTTCGACAAGCGTCCAGCCAACTCTCTGTAAAAGCTTTGTTTCTGTTCCGTGCTTCTTCCGGATTTCAGCGTGATTTGAATATAGAGCAATCCATCCGTTCGTCTTATGTTCAAGTAATTCTTACTATAATAAAACTCGCCTGCTTTGTGTGCATGAAACACTTGAAAAAAATCGTCTTCCGGCACGGTGAAATACTCAATTAGAGCACACATGATCACATCGCTAATGACGGGTAGCTGCTGTGTATCGTATTTGTTTTCCAAATAGCTCACTCTTACAAATGGCATTCATGCTTCACTCCTTCAGTTGGATGACCTAATTGTACTTCCCCCTTAATTATTTGTATAATTGAATAAAATCATATACTATATCAAATTTATCGATGGAGATATCTTACATGGACTTAAAGGAACTAACCGCGTTTCAAACGATTATCCAAGAAGGAAACTTCTCAAAAGCCGCCGCAAAACTGAATTATGCACAGTCTACGATTACGAACCAAATCCAGCGTCTGGAGAAGGAGTTGGGCATCAAACTTTTCAAACGAGGATGGGATTCGGAGCTAACGGCTTCCGGACAAATTTTTGCCGCAGAAATTGACAAACTCATTCAACATTGGAACTATGTTTCGGAACAAGCAAAAGCTCTGCAAAAAGAGGAGATCGGCACCCTGAGTGTTGGAGGATTGGAATCATTGACGGAGCAAGCGCTGCCCAACTCGCTGCGCCGATTTCGGGAGCATAAACCCAATGTATCGTGTCACTTTACCATCGGGAACACAGACTCACTGTCTCGTGGGGTACTTCAGCATCAATTGGACTTTGCCATATGCGGAGAACCTGCCGATTCGTCTTTTTTTCGGTTCGAACCGCTATATAGCGAGAAGATCTCCTTTATCGTTGCGAACAATCATCCCTTAGCAGGAAGAGACGAAATACCCTTCGAGAAGCTGTTTGACTATCCAATGATCATCGGCGGAAATACCTGCTTATATTATTTGCATTTATCCAAACAATTCTCCCGTTACACGGAAACTCCTTTTCTATATACGGCGAGCCAGATCTCGGCCATTCCCGGGTTCGTCCAACGAATTCCTTCTGTAGGAGCCGTTCTCAATTCTACGCCGTTACCGCCGGACGTCGTGAGTATTCGCGTTGAACTGAAGGATTTCTTCATCCCGGTCGGCCTGCTGCAATCACGAAACGACGAGTATGTTTCCTCATCCAAAAATCTTTTGATGCAATATATAAAAGAGGAAATTAGTCATAATAGAAGAAGAAACTAAACGGAGATAGCAATCCACGCAGGCATCTCAGCGAGTGATATTTGGTTCTATGTGCGGAACACACTCAAGGGTCCGTCTTGGTAGAGGCCTAAGGGATATTACTCGTTTATCTCTGATTTTGATCAAATAACTAACGATGCTTACTCGTCGAGGACTTTTAGCGGTAGATTGAGACGCAGTGCTCCTCCATTAGGAAGTATTCCTTCGAAGCGTAATCAACCATTCCGTCCGCCCGGAATAAACCTCAGGGCTCGCCCCTTGGGCTTACCACCAAATAAAACAGAAAAACCACGTTCTGAGGACGTGGTTGATTTGTTTTATTTGGTGGAGACTAGCGGGATCGAACCCCTGACGTTTTGCATGCCATGCAAGCGCTCTCCCGCAATGGGATATTACTCTACCAAAAAAATGTAAGATATTTAAATTTTAGGGTATCAAGCATTGAAAAACTTATCCCACTAAGAAGCCAATTAGAATCGTACATGTATCAGTTATAGTTTAGTAGACAACGATCGTGACGTTGAAGTTGATTACCTTGATATGGGTAATTTATTACCATTATTAAACTATTATCCATTGAAAATACTTATTTTGTAATATATAATTAAAATGGTAATAGTTTCAAAATATTTTTATCTTAAGAATTGAATAATACCGGCTAGAATGAGGACAAAGATTACAATTAAAAGGATGGTGATCATAAATCTCATAACTTTTCCACCTCACATTCAATAAATTTTACCAATTATACCATAATAGGAGGATAAAAATGAAAAAGATTATCACAACATTTGTTGCTATATTTTTAGTATTGGCATCTGTTTCGGTAGCATCGGCAAGTCCAAGTATTGAAACTGATAAAATCAACAAATACTTAAATGAATTTAAAACTTATAAAGACCAACTTACTGTTACAGAAGAAGAACCATATAAAGAAGTTCAGCTTCCAGATGGTACGATCTTATTTAATGAAATAAAGATTACTAAAGGTGAAAATCAGTCCGCGAAGAATTCTATCCAAGCAACATCGTCAAATGCAATGACTTCATCACAAGGAATGAAAAACGCATTTGGTTATGTATTATATAAACTGGATTATACAACAGCTTGGAGTTTTGATTACGATAAGGTTACTAGTAGTTCTTCTTATATTGCTATAGACAATGGTCTGGGGTGGTCATCAAAAGGTACTAATAGTTATGGTCCTACAGTTAATGATGGAGGAAGAGAGCACCAATGGACAGGAACTGCTTACTTTGCTATGATCGTTGGCGGTATCGATATTAGTAACGAAACACTCCTTAATCATCATAGAGTGAAATTTGATGGAACATACTCATGGAAGTATGAAGTAACTGATTAAAAAAACTATTATTATTGCTTACCGTTATCTAAATTACTAAAGAAACCCTTTATTGCTCTAGTAAGTGCACCCCTTAAAATGGACATTGGAAAACCCCAAGGTTATTCCGATAAAATTTAAGGGGTGTATTTTTATGACAACAAAAGATCAAAAGTACAAAACGTATACTGAAGATATAAAGCGTGAGGCTATTCGCCTGCATGTGGGGGAAAAGTCGACCTATCCGAAGATCACTGAACATTTTGGAATACAGGATAAAGATCAGATGAAGGTATTGATGAGAAAATATCGCAAGCAAGGAGAGTTTAGTCTACTCGACCAAACGATAATGAGTTGATGCTAGAAACCTATTAAAGAATAAGATTTCGATCATTCGCTTAGAGCAACTAATCCAATGATTCCTCTTCACAAATTCGTGTTACTCCACAGGTGGAATATATGAATCCTGCGTATACAAGTCAAACATGCCCAAGGTGTTCGGAGAAGAATAAAGCGTAAGATAGAAAGTTACACATGTCACTGTAGCTTTGAAGAACATAGAGATATCGTTGGAGCAATGAATATTCGCTACGCAACTGTGACTGATGGTAAAATAAGTAAGCCTAAGATGCTATATGCACTGTCTTAGGATGGGCGATGGCTCGCCCCAATCTTAGCAGTTATCCAAAATAGAAATGGATCCAGGACGCTAACTAGCTAAGCATCTCACTGCTTTAATCGTTGGAGTGTCATCTAATGCAATTCTACCTTTGAATAATAATGTGGATAAATTTGTGAGTTTAATGTGCCGTTGAATCCTTATTGGAAGCAATTTAACTACTTTTGGAATTATTAAGAATACATCGTCATTCGGGGGAGGACTATGTGATTTTCATATAGTTATTTTTGCGTTACTAGGAACAACAGATAATTCCTTGAATTTTCTAACTAGTCAAAAGTACTTTTCCATGAATTCCAGACTCAACAGCCTGTATCGCATATTTAAAATTGCTAAGATCAAATCGCGCTCCTACTTTCATCAATTCAAGTTTTCCATCTTTGACTAGTTTAATAATATTTCCAAAAACCTCGTGCCATGTTTGGGGCGAAGAATTATGTACCCATTGCCGTAGCCAAAAAAGTCTTACATTTACCCCTGTGTTTCTGGTAACTTCAGCCCAATTCACCGATATACCCGATAAAAGACCGATACATAAGACCGTTCCACCGGATTTAACCCCTCCCACGAGTTGTATTCCATCCCAGCCACCTATGCAATCAATTGCAGCAGTTGCACCTCTCCCTTCAGTCAATTGAAGAACAGCTTCACGAACTGAGATGTAAGACGTATTAATGACATGTGCAGCACCAATTCTAAGTAGATCCTTGGTATGATTATCATTACGTGTGACCGCAATAAGTTGAAAACCGAAAATAGTTGACAACTGTGTAAAAATTCGACCAATTGAAGATCCACAAGCATTTACAACAAGTGTATCACCAGGCTTTAAGTTTAAAACATTAACACATATTAACCATGCAGTAACAGGGTTAATATACAACTGACTTGCAGTATCATTGTCCAGATAATCTGGAACCATAATTGCCCGTTCGGCTGGCATTCTAACTATTTCTTGCCATGTTCCCTCTCCCATCAGTGGCAATACCCTCTTATTCATCATTATCGGCGATACTCTTTTTCCGGTATGTTCCACAACACCGACTCCTTCATAACCGGGAATGGCAGGAAGGATAGTTCTATGTGGGTAGGCTCCCCTAACTGGGATTATATCTGATGGATTTATTGTACGAGCTATCATACGAACGAGTATTTCCTCTGGACCAGGAACAATAATATTCTTTTCTTCCATCTTTAAAACATCAATAGGATCCCCATAATTATAATAACGAATGACATTTGCTTCCACTCTTTTATCTCCTTGTATTTCAATATTTTTTATATTATCACGCTTATTAATTTACCATCGATAAACTCTTATTGAGTATTTTTTGTTTTTTTAATTTCGTCTGTAACTTTGAAGAAAATATCACAACATCTATTTTTGTTTCATTTTATAATTTTATGAATTGTTGAATCAAATACCTTACGTTATAATTATAGCCATAGGTCGTGAAGAACACACCGCTTTTATACAATTTCCATTTCGGGTTTACCCTGGGTTTGCCCCTTGGGCATTCCACCAACAAAACAGAAAACCACGTCCGATGGACGTGGTTAATTTATTATATTTGGTAGAGACTAGCGGGATCGAACTCCTGACCTCTCCGCTGCCAGCGATGTTCTATACCAACTGAGCTAACTCCCCATGTAATGCTTATTGCTCCAAGCACATTCGCATAAATAGCTATCTTTTAGTTATCTCGGTGCTCAAAATCCATATTTTTTCAGCATTTTGACTATCGCTCGCGTATTTGGGATAACTTCCCGAACCGAATATGTTTCTCAATTGTGCAATGCCTTTTTCGCTTGTAGATGGCTTAATAACTTCTCTCTTATGGTTAATTAGCTGGCCTGTAACATTGCTGAATTCATCCGAAGTGCAAATATTAAAATAGTTATCTGCCATGCCGGATGGTAAAGGATTAGTCAGATTTTGAGTCCATGCAAGTACTTTCCAAACAGAGCTTAGTTTATTAATCGTTTCTTTTGATAGTTTTACACGGTTTATCTGAAGAGCATTGACTTTAATCCCCCGGCTTTTAAGTTCTTCTGCCATCTTGAAGGTTAAGATCAATAACGCCATTTTCGAGTCACCGTACATCTTATATGCGCTATAACGCCGTATATTACGGAATTCGCCACGCAAATTATCGAAGTCGATGTTCCTTTTCGGATCGAAGAAATTTTTGATATTTGTCGTGCAAGCGCTAAGCACTCTCGAGTCTTGCGACTTTTCAAGATGATCTGCTAATAAATGAGTCATTAAAAAGGGGCCGAATGTATTCGTTGCAAATGACAATTCGATATGTTCCGGGCTAAGTTTATATTCTTTTTCGCCATGATTTAAGTAAGCCGCATTATGTATTAAGATGTCTACACGTGGGTATTTGGCTTTAACATCTGAGCAGAATATACGAATAGAATCAAAAGAAGAAACATCAAGCTCCATCAGATCTACGTTAGTGTTGTTTGAAACTTCTGTGATTCCTTTTTGTACTAATTTACTAATTTTCATATTGCGGCAAGCCATGATAACACGATATCCTTCGGTCGCAAATTTTAGAGTTGCTGCTTTACCTATCCCCGAATTTGCTCCTGTAATAATAACGATCTTATCAATCATATGGAACCTCCTGTTTTCATCCTAAATTTATTTCCCCACCCTACGTTTTTGAGCAGCAGCAACAATATCCATGCCCGTGCTATTTAAAGAGGACCATCTTTTCTCGTCAAAATCGTCCCTACAGCATTCCATTGGCGAAAAGATTGGACTGGAAATTTTTAATTTTTAATACTATTTTAGCATAAAATCACATAGTTTAAGCCGTATCCTTTCGAATAACCATCAGACTTGATAAACGCCATTCTTCCCTAACTAATTATATGGCTGACGAAGCTTTTTCTTCGAAGCCCATTCCTCCACTCCTTCCGCGCGGACTGGACCACGGAGTCTGCCCGCCCCCGAGGCAATCCACCATAAAAACAGAACACCACGCCCAGAGACGTGGTTAGATCTTAGATTATTTGATTGGTGAAAACTAGGGGGATCGAACCCCTGACCTCATCGATGCCAGCGAAGGGCGAATTAATTCCATGATTCTACACCCTTAAAAGTACCAATCTGAGTTTGCAGTTTAAGGATAGCTCAAACCAAAGGCTCGCGGATAATTCGTATTTATTGTTACTGGTAATCTCCCCTTAGGCTTTGAACCAAATATGACCTTAACAGCAGCATCCCAGGATACTGGAATGGGTGTTATCCAATACCAATTATCTAAAGCATAGGCTGACACATAAGCCTTAACATCCGGATATCCCAAGAGGTCGCTAGGGTTCCCGAGAGAGACAGTAACAACTGGCTTTCCAGTTGCAATTAGTCCGTTCACCAGATCAATTTGCCCTTGCGGTATTTCCTGATCCGACTTTGTAAATACAATAATTCGATCCACTTTCTTAGCCTGTTCAACAGCCATTTCAATAGATGGCTTTGTAGCATTCAAGGGTTCACCGGAGGCCTGAGCTGCTTGATAAGAAATGACGTCCCCCTTGCTTACCTTCTGACCGTCTTTGCAATTTGATCCGCATAAGCCATACTAACGACAAGGGTTGTTTTATTTACTTCAGGATCAAAGGCTAGAATATTTTCATTCTTGACCAATGTTATGGAATCCAGTGAAATTCGCTCAGATAGTTCCCAATGTTCTTTATTCCCTACGACTTGGGTGGCATTATCAATGTCTACCCAACGATGATCAAACATTTTCAACTTCAATTTATAGGTAAGAGTCCGTTCCACTGATTCATCTATACGACTTCTCTCTAGCTTGCCAATCTGCAGCGCTTCATAAAGGGAATCTAATGTATCTAATTGGTCTGCTGTTGAGCCATTTGCCATAACGATGTCTGCTCCAGCATTTATAGCCATAACAGCGGCCTCCCCCGCTCCCCAATTATTTGATATCGCTTTCATTACCATAGCGTCAGTAACTATGATCCCTTTAAAACCCATATCATTTCGCAATAGTCCTGTGAGAACTTTTTTCGATAGTGTTGCAGGCAGTTCAGGGTCAATCGCTTCAATAATGATATGTGATGTCATGATAGATTCAATTCCTTGATCGATCACCGCCTGAAATGGAGGGAGATGCACTGTCCGCAATACCTCTTCGCTGTATGATACTTTGGATAAAGCCGAATGTGTATCGAACCCTGTACCACCATGCCCCGGAAAATGCTTGGCGCTGGATATGATCCCTTCGCTTTGATAGCCCTTCACTTCTGCTACAGCCATATCGCTAACTAGCTTCGTATTTTCTCCAGAGTTTCTTTATTATTATATTAATATTACAGTAACGTGGCCATTTAGGTCGGTATTATATGAATCATTATTCTAATTCGATACCTGATAACAAATTAGGAATACTCTCCCTTCCAATTCTTATGACAGTTTTATCAAGTTGTTCGTTCTCACTTCCAACAGGTTGATAAAAGTCCCCATTGATTTCAAACGTATTAAGAATAGTGTTCATTTTTTCTTGGTCATATATATTCAATGAATATAGATATCCAGTTCCTTGGCTTGCACTTAGTTTTTGTAATTGAATAGATTTTAAAGTTGATACAATATCCTGAATATGGTCCGAATCTGTTACTATCATTTTAATTCCATCATCAAATTTCACTTCTATTTTCTTTACATGTAGTAATTCGCTTTCAATAACTTGTGTTAAAGGAATAACATCTTCACTAATCAATTTCTCTTTCCCCTCACGCTCTTTCTATATTAGACGTTTTCTCAAAACAATATGTTCCTGAAGTTAAAAAAAGGTGTTCCCTCATAACTAACTAGGGAACACCTTTTTCAACAGTATTGTTTATTGAGGCACAACTGAAAAACTTCAATCCGAGGATCAACTGTGTAGATGTTAACCAAGTTAAATACATTGGAAAATTATGTTTTAAATGATAATGTTAATGTTGGAGTGAACTTAAAGGAGATGAGAATTGATAATTAGAAAAACCAAAGAACTCGAACTAAAAATCTATGAATAATTGAGACAAATGGATCAAAGATGTGATTATTTTCCCGTTTTGCTCAATTATAATCAGAGTGACCTGCAATAAATATTTTGAATGGAGGAGATTTCATGGAAGCTAAAGTAATAACATTACCCCTTTTTCATGTTGTAGGTTACAGAATTGAATCAAATATTAAAGAGTTTGAGTCTGGTCTTGGTAAGAACATTTATCATTCATTAATTGAAAGAAAAGACGAAATTCAAAACAGAAAAAATGAGAATGTAATTTTAATGCAGATTTATCCCATTAGATCTGATTTTAACCCTCAGGTGGATAATTTTACAAATATTCTCTGTTATGAAGTAAGTAAACAAGGCGATGTTCCAGTAAATATGATAAGTCACGCTGTCACTGAAAGTAAGTATGTTACTTACACACATAAGGGACTTGAATCGGAGCTTAGCCGTTCGTATGACTACGTATATGGCCAATGGTTTAGAGAAACTGGAAATGAACCAAAGGATTATGATTTTGAAATTTGGGATGAAAGATATAAACCAGAAAGTCCAGACAATGAAATTGATTTATTTGTAGCATTGAAATAATCATTCATCTTACTCGAAATTGGCAGTAACAGCGTATCACATCGTATTCACGCATCGGGGCTTTCCCCCCTCGGTGCGCTAGGAACATCCCTTATAAATATAAAAAAGACACTAACAAAGTGTTAGTGTCCTTTACGATTTTACCGTTTATCTTCCCAAAAATTAACAGGTGTCATATCTTTCGTAATCGCTTTAAACTCATAACCGTCCTTTTTAAGCTTCTCCAATATTTGCGGAAGTACTTTGAGCGTTGCTTTTTGATCATGCATCAAAATAATCGGTGTAACATTTGCCTTATGAACTTTATTCACTTGTTTCAGAACACTATTGTAAATCTTCTGACTGTCATATTTATATTTCCAGTCTTCAGAATCCACATTCCAATCCCACAAATGGTAGCCTTGAGATAACACAACGTCTCTATAGCTTTTTCCAAAATAGGGCTTACTTCCATAGGGAGTTCGGATCAGACTCGTTTTAAGTTTAGTCACTTTAAATAGATTCGCGTTCGTCTGATTCATTTCTTGTAAAGCACTGGATGGCGATTTGTAAAATTTATTTTGAACATGAGTCATGCTATGTAACCCAAGGCCCTGACCTTCCTTAACCATACGTTTGACAACTTGAGGGTACTTCGTTATGTTAGGACCCACCATGAAAAAAGTGGCTTTCGCATCATATTTGGACAAAATATTAAGTAATTGAGAAGAAGTGGCTGTAGGTCCATCATCAAAGGTTAGATAAATAACCTTCTTGTTCCCTTTATTATCATTCTTTTTACCATCCTTGTTCTTCACTACTGTCGCAGGCTTCAAAGTATCTTTATACAAATCTATAAATTGTTTATTACTTAATTTAGCAGATTTGTCCGTTACTCTGAACAAGTGACTCTCTGATTGAAACGACATCGTATATGAGAAACGCTCTGCTAAGAACCGCAAAGGGATCATCATCTTATCTTGTCTCTCAATGAACTGTATGGAATATTCATGTCCATCCGTGGTGACTGCCTTATTTTTAGTTTTTAACAATGTTAAAGATGTTTTTTCATTGCTCAGTACAATTTTCCCTGCCGAACCTCCCATTGTTATTTTCATAGAGTCTGCAAAATCACGAACAGAAACATAGGATACTCCTTTATTTAAATACACAGTGACTTTTGACATTTTATCATTGATACCTAGCTTATATTCCTGACTTCCAGTTGCCTGAGCGGTGTTAGAGATAAATAAACAACATATAAATAGAATAAGAACCGACATTTTTTTGTATGATAACATTTACTTAAGACTCCTTGAATTGTGTATTTTGTCTATCAATCTTGAAACTCGAGCCTCCTTCTCTATACATAAAATAGAATGAACACCTTATCCATATCAATAATCATACTAGATACTTTTCATAGACGGAGAACAAAAACGTAACCGATTAGTAACAATCAATTCACTTAATCGATAGTATTAAGTTGGATTCTCCAACATTTGCTTCGTCAAAGTCATATGAGGACAACGATAGCTCAAATATTGCAAAAAAAGAACAATTAAGTTAAGCTAGATATGTTCATCTGAACAAAACACAAATAACCCCTTATAAATAAGGGGACACCTTCTACGGGTACAAGCTCCAACTTGTATTAGCAGATACATTATTTGTGTCACACCCTCAAAGGGAGGTGAAATATAATGGCAAAAGACGTACTATGCGAAGTTAATTCATGCCGTCACTGGGCTAATGAAAACAGATGCAGCGCAACATCCATTTATATTGTTAGTAACAATGTAAAAGAAGCTCACACTTCTGCTGAAACGGACTGTAAAACTTTTGAAACAAAATAATGGCTGTAAGAATAGGAGAAACCTCGACTGGTTTCTTCTTTCTTTTTATATTCTACCAAGAATGATAATCTTTATCAAGCATATTTTTGATTGTTTTTATAGGTTCAACGTCAAAATCTGTTCTTGAAATGAAAAATATATCCTCTATAGCTGAAAGTACCACCCAACAACGAGAGAGGTACACAGATGCACTCTCATTTTACCAGTCCACTTCTTGATTTAATAGAGCCATCTATTTCCAATATCGAAAATGTGCGGGATAACTTTTTTATTCATGTCCAACCCATCGACTATCTGCAAGCTTGCCCTCGGTATCAGGCGAAGAATGTCATCCGTAAAGGTAGTGCTTATCTACGGAAAGTGTGTCATCTTGCTGCCTTTGACCGTCGTATTTTCCTCTTGCTTACTGCAATCCGCATGTTGTGTAAACAATTCGAGTCTTCTTTTGTCTGGCAGTATGCGTTGGGGGGAATGAAAAGCGGTATATGGATTACATCAAATCGTCTTTAATAATTAAAATATTATGTCTTTTCATCATGTAGCCCTTTCATTTTCAAATAAAAATCAACTAATTATTTGGCTCAAAACAGAAATCAGTGGTTGACCGATATATGGAGCCGATTGTTGACCGCTACGCGGATGGATTGTCCTTCCGATCGCTGTTGCCCCCAAATTTTTTTGAATATACCGCTGTTAGCGGCTAAAATTCAGGGGCAAAG
>DASXLR010000116.1:0-3954 GCA_036496075.1 Paenibacillus sp.
ATATTTGGCGAAGAACCCCGTACATTATTGATGTACAGGGTTCTTTTTAATATTGAGAAGTTGACTAAGAACATCTAGCAAGTTATTATGGAGTAGAATATTTAATAAGAAACTGTGAACGGGAAGAGTAGTTAGAATGCCCATCAGAGAGTGGAATTGCAGCGCTGAGAGATTCCGTTGGATGCAGACTAGTGAAAGTCACCCTGGAGTTGCCTATTTGAGCCTTTGTGCATTTATGTGCATATTGATAGGTTAGAATAAGCCGGTTGCAGCCGTTATCTGTATGAGTGTCGCGTTTGATTAGGGGGAGTCTGCCTATATTCGCGAAACAAAGGTGGTACCGCGAAAGAGTAACCTTTCGTCCTTTGAGGACGAAAGGTTTTTTTGTGTTTTGGATATGATGATTATATGTAATGGGGGGTAAATAATAATGACTGAGAATGAATCGAAGATGACTGCTGAGATGCCGACTACGTACGATCCAAAGGCAGCTGAGCAGAAATGGTACAAATACTGGATAGATAATAACTTCTTCCAAGCTGGACAACGTCCAGATGCGGAGACCTATACGATTGTTATTCCACCACCTAATGTGACGGGAATGCTTCATATTGGTCACGCCTTAGACTTTACATTGCAGGACATTCTTGTCCGCACCAAGAGAATGCAAGGGTATGACACATTGTGGCTACCAGGCACGGATCATGCGGGGATTGCTACACAGACCAAAGTAGAGCAAAAACTGCGTGAGCAGGGTATATCTCGTTATGATTTAGGCCGTGAAAAGTTTCTGGAACAAGTCTGGGAATGGAAAGATCAGTATGCAAATACGATCCATGAACAATGGGCAAAGATGGGATTATCTTTAGACTATTCTAAAGAACGTTTCACCCTTGATGCAGGGTCATCTAAAGCCGTTCGTGAAGTATTCGTTAAACTGTATAATAAAGGGTTGATTTACCGTGGTAAATATATTATTAACTGGGACCCTGTTGCTAGAACGGCGCTATCTGACATTGAAGTAGAATACAAAGAAGTACAAGGGCATCTCTACCACTTAACCTATCCACTCAAAGATGGAAGTGGCCACATCACTGTAGCTACTACACGCCCAGAGACGATGTTAGGAGACACTGCTGTTGCTGTTCATCCTGAGGATGAGCGTTACAGTCATCTGATCGGTCAGATGCTTGTGTTGCCTATTGTAGGCCGCGAAATTCCTATTATTGCAGATGAATATGTTGAGAAAGATTTCGGTAGCGGTGCGGTGAAGATAACCCCTGCACATGATCCGAATGATTTCGAAGTAGGACTTCGCCACAATTTACCTCAAATTACCGTTATGGATGAGAGCGGTAAGATGAATCAACAGGCTGGTCCATATCAAGGTCTAGATCGTACAGAATGTAGGAAACAGATTGTTAAAGATTTGCAAGAATCAGGCGTTCTTAATGAAATCGAGGACCATGTACATCAAGTAGGGCACAGTGAGCGTTCAGGAGCTGTAGTAGAGCCTTATTTGTCTACTCAATGGTTCGTTAAGATGAAACCACTGGCTGAGAAGGCTATTGAGGCTCAGAAATCAGGGAATGGTGTTAATTTCGTTCCAGATCGATTTGATAAGGTATATTTGCAATGGATTGAGAACGTACGTGATTGGTGTATTTCGAGACAACTGTGGTGGGGTCATCGTATTCCAGCTTGGTATTGTGAGTCATGTGATGAGCTACATGTTGCTCATGAGGATGTATCGGTCTGTTCCAAATGTGGAAGTACTGAACTAAGACAAGACAATGATGTGCTTGATACGTGGTTCAGCTCGGGATTGTGGCCTTTCTCTACATTAGGCTGGCCGGATACAACAGAAGACTTGAAGCGGTACTATCCACTAGATGTACTCGTAACAGGTTATGATATCATTTACTTCTGGGTAGCTCGTATGATATTTACAGCTCTGGAGTTCACTGAAGAAATTCCGTTTAAAGATGTGCTTATGCATGGACTTGTAAGGGACGCAGATGGGCGTAAGATGTCCAAGTCACTTGGAAACGGAGTGGATCCGCTTGATGTGATCGATCAATATGGCGCTGATGCTATGCGCTACATGATTTCAACCAGTAGTACTCCAGGGCAAGATTTACGTTTCCGCTTGGAGAAGGTTGAACAGGCTCGGAATTTTGCTAATAAAATATGGAATGCTTCTCGCTTCGCTCTCATGAACTTAGAAGGATTCACATATGATGATATTGATATCACGGGTGAATTAAAGACGGCAGATCGTTTCATATTGCACCGTTTGAACGAAACTTCGCGTGATATTACGCGTCTAATAGATGCTTACGAGTTTGGTGAGACAGGTCGATTGCTCTATAATTTCATATGGGATGATCTTTGCGACTGGTATATTGAATTCGCCAAGCTTTCTTTATATGGAGAGGACGAAGTATCCAAGAAGAAAACTCAATCTGTTCTTAGCTTTGTATTAGATCGAACACTACGTTTGATTCATCCATTTATGCCGTTTATCTCCGAGGAAATATGGCAGCACCTTCCGCATTCAGGTGATACGATCACTTTGGCTGAGTGGCCTAAGTTCGATGCATCCTTTGAGAACGATTTAGCTATTACCGAAATGAATACGCTGATGGACATTATTCGGACAGTTCGCAATATACGAGCAGAAGTAAATGTACCTATGAGTAAAAAGGTAGAGCTGATTATTAAAGCAGGGGATACTAACGTGTTCAACATGATTAGCCGGAATGAAGAATATGTGCAGCGTTTCTGCAACACATCGAGCTTCCAAGTAGGTGTGGATATTCCTGCACCAGATAAAGCCATGTCTGCTGTCGTAACGGGGGTAGAGATATATTTACCACTAGCAGGCTTGATTAATATCGATGAAGAAATTGTACGACTTGAGAAAGAAGTACAACTGTTGGATAGTGAAGTTGATCGTGTGGAGAAAAAACTGAGTAATCAGGGATTCGTATCCAAAGCTCCTGCTAAGGTGATTGAGGAAGAACGTGCCAAGCAAGCGGATTATTCGGATAAACGTAGTAAAGTGTTAGCAAGAATTGAAGAATTAAAAGGCTAATGAAACACTAATTTATGGATCTGAAGGTGAGAGAGCATGGGGGATCATCTTGGAGCTGAACTTCAGACTCCTTTGACAACATATAAAGAAGCGGTCGATTGGATTAATGGCTTAATTCCTTTTGGAATTAAGCCAGGATTGTCACGAATGGAAATGATGATGGACCTATTAGGTCATCCTGAACGTAGACTCAAATTTATACATGTTGCTGGAACCAATGGGAAAGGCTCAACATGTGCTTTTCTGACTACTGCACTTTTACAAGCAGGATATTCCGTGGGGACATTCACATCCCCATACATCACGAAGTTTACCAATCGTTTTCAGTACAACGGTGAAGATATTCCTGAAGAAACCTTGTTAGAGCTTGCGAATCGACTACATCCAATAGTAGATAGACTTTCGAATACACCTGAGGGTTCGCCCACATTTTTTGAAATATCTACAGCACTCGCTGTGTTATATTATGCAGAGATATGTGTTCCGGATGTGGTCGTATGGGAGACAGGTCTTGGGGGAAGGCTGGATGTTACGAACATAGTAAATCCGGTAGTTTCTGTCATTACGAATGTGGGAATGGATCATACAGATATTCTCGGAGACACACTAACGCAGATAGCTTCCGAAAAGGCAGGGATTATTAAACCAGGTGTGCCCGTTGTTAGTTGTGCTGAGCAACCTGAGGTGATAGAAGTGCTGAGAGAAACGGCTGCTAGAAATAAGTCGACGTTATATCTTACGGGCGAGCAATTTAAGGTTGAGCGTACTGACTATGATGGAGGATTACAATCCTTTTTGTTTGACGGACCCTTTAGCGAACTCAAGATCGAAATCTCCATCAAGGGTGAGCATCAGGT
>DASXLR010000117.1:0-63448 GCA_036496075.1 Paenibacillus sp.
TGAATCGCCTTCACTTTTAAAGATTCTGGATAATGTTTAAACTTTTGACCTTTGATTGCCATGTAAAATGCACCCCCTAGTATTTCATCGGTTAAACCCGGGGGTTTTTCCAATGTCTATTCTAAGGGGTGCACTTCATAATCCTAGGGCGTCCTTTTTATCATCCTATTTTAATGCAGTGCCTTCTGAACTCGAGTTACCCCTTGTGCGAACGCATGACCTGCTCCAGCAGCACCCACTACCGCGACTGTTTCCATAATCTCAGCATCAGTAGCACCTTTAGAACGCGCTTCCTGTACATGATAGAATGTACACACTTCATTGTTGGTGAACAACCCAATTCCTAGAGCAATCAATTGCTTAGTCTTAGCGTCCAATGCTCCTTCTTGGAAACATTGCCCCGTAAATTCATGATAAGACTTCGTGACATCAGGTAGGTTGTCCTCCAAATGGGTCATTTCGTTCTTATACATTTTTATTTTATCATTCATTATTTCCATTGCATCGGACACATCCTCTCAAATTTATAGACTTGAACGATTTAACGTCCATTCTACTGTGTCCTATTATCCCAACAATGATCTGTCTCTATTCTACAGGACTAACCCTTGGCTCCGTAAATAACTGATAAGAATAATTTCGGTCTAACTTGACCACTCTACGGTTCTGCCGACGGATCATAACCAGTTCACTGTTCCATGCCACTACAATTCCCTTCACATCATTACTCTCCAGCCCATCACGGACTACTCTAATCTTGTCTCCATTAACCCGATAAGCATCCAATTGTTCATCCGTTATCATCTCTAGAATAATCCTCCTCATAGCTATCTAATTACACATTATTATTAAAAAAAGACCTAAATAGATGCATTTAGGTCATTTCTTCATGTTCTAATATTAGAAAAGTAGCTCGTATATTTAAAGTTAGTTTTACCACTGTGCATGTTCTTTGCTATCATTGGTTTCGAACCAGAAATCAAGCACTGTAGCAGACATCACTCGACTATTTAAGTACTCCACTTGTTGAGAAGTGAACATTTCTTTCCACGAGAAGACGAGTTCCTCACATAATCCCACAATGGTCAATAATTCAGACCAAGCGACATAACGTTTATACCAGAAAAACTGAGGGTGCTCAAGCATATAGGGATAAAGATCATCAAATTGTGTATGTTTGCAATCTAGTGCTCGTTCAAAATGATCCTTAGCAGCGGCCAACTTATCGATGAAGAATTGTTCTGTTACCGGTTCTTTCCCCATTGTGTCGCCTCCTCTCTCTTTCTTACACTTTATATTATAAGCTAAAATCATAAAGCTGGAAAGCCATTATGCAAAAATAGGCGCACTCCAGCGTCCATTACTCCGCAAATGTTATCGTACCATTCTCTAGGGATTGTATACGCGCAAGAGATTCCAATCTAATTCCTTGTTCACGAATGGTCCGCGCTCCCGCTTGAAAACATTTCTCCACCACAATTCCAACACCCACTAATTCAGCGCCAGAACGCTCAATAATTTTGATCAATCCACGAGCTGCATCTCCGTTAGCAATGATGTCATCAATGAATAGCACGCGATCTTCACTATTTATAAATTGACGAGACAGCATGATATCTGTCACGATCCCTTTTGTAAAAGACGGAACACGTTCACAGTAAGCATCAGGGTCTGCAAGAAGCGTTTTTTTACGTCGTGCAAATACTAAGGGTACACCCATAGCAAATGCTGTGGCAAAAGCGACCGCGATTCCAGATGATTCCACTGTAACGACACGAGTCACGCCTGACTCAGCGAACAACGATGCAAATTCTTTACCCATCCTCATCGTTAATTCTGGGTCTACTTGATGATTCAATAATCCGTCCAATTTCAGTACTTGATCGGATACTACTATGCCTTCTTCTATAATTCGTTGTTTTAATAATTCCATATGTTTGACCTCCCAAGCCATTCCTTTGAGGTTAAAGTACCATAAATAAAGCCCATTCATCAAGTACTCTGGACATGTTGTAGTCATGTCCTACTCTTATCGAACATATCTTGTACTAATGTGAGGCATTAGAAACAAGGAGGAAAAGTATGAAGAACGCAATCCGGATAATGCAAATTGCCTTTACTTACATAGGTACCATCGTCGGTGCAGGATTTGCTACGGGTCAGGAAATCCTCCAATTTTTCACTCGATATGGGAAGTGGGCTACGCTAACCATCATACTCTCCACTTTTCTTTTCATATGGCTGGGTACCAAAATGATGATTATATCACGTAAAATCCGTGCCAAATCCTACGAGGATCTCAACAAGCATTTATTTGGCAACAAATCAGGCGAATATATCAGCTTAATTATGCTTGTTGTCCTGCTTGGCGTAAATAGCATTATGCTTGCTGGGGCTGGCTCCGTATTCGTGCAACATCTCAATATGCATTATCAGACAGGACTGATTCTAACACTCGTTGGCACTTATTTATTGTTTAGCCGAGGAATGAACGCCATTCTTCAGATGAACAGTATTGTCGTCCCGATGATGCTCAGCTTATCCCTACTTCTTGTCTTTAACACGATACAGATGCCCAATGCGGGTCAATTCTTGAGTTTAGGTACCGATCACAATTTAGCCATGGCTTGGATTGCCCCTCTGTTGTATACCGCCTTTAACCTCATTATGGCTCAAGCTATACTCGTTCCACTTGGAAGCCATACCGAGAGCATAACCGTTATCAAATGGGGAGGAGTCTTAGGTGGCCTTGGCGTTGGATTTATGTTGATGGCTGCCCACTTTGCTATGTCGGCCCATATGCCCGGGATCATGCAGTACGAAATTCCAATGGGGAGCATTGCATTTCAATTAGGGAAGGTTGTGCAGTTAATCTATGTACTGCTCATATTCTTTGAAATATTTACTACCTTTGTAGCAGATATTTACGGAATTACTTTACAGCTTCAGCACCGTTTGTCTATTTCACCCAAGATCATTTGCATTGGGATCATGCTCATTTGTTTTCTATTGAGCCAATTAGGATTCAGCTATCTACTATCCATCTTGTATCCACTCTTTGGTGTGCTCGGCCTTGTATGGGCCATTAGGTTGATGATGGTAAAGAGATAACTCGAGCTGTAGGTAGAATTCTATGAATATGATCCAGTACATAGCGATGACAAGTCATCATCATAATTTGCCTAGAAGCAGAGATTTCTTGAAGAATGGACAGTGCTGCCAGCATTCTCTCTTCATCAAAATTGACAAAAATATCATCAAACAGTAAAGGTACCGTTGTCTTAGCGTCCATAGTACTTGTCAAAGCGAAGCGCATAGCCAAATACATCTGCTCGGCTGTACCCCGGCTCAACTTCCCACTATCGACTAGGCCCACATCGCGGTGCTCCGCAAGGAGCTCCTTTTCACCCATCTTCATCACAATTCTCGTATACTTCCCACCCGTTAACCTTTCAAAATAGGTCGATGCAAGCTTCAGCACCTGGGGCTGCTTCTCTTCTTCATAGATGTGACGAGTTCTTGAGATAAGCTCAGAACAGATGGACATAACTGCATATTCAATTGTAATTTTCTTTAAGGTTGTTTTCTGTTCTTCTAATTGTTGTAGAAGGGTGTCCTGTAAACATAGTTGTTCCAATCGATCTCGTTCTTGAAGAAGTCTTCCCCGTCTCTGCTGAAGATCATTCCATAGAGCTTCTGCCTTATGTACCTGTGCCTCCGCTTGCGTACAAGCTTGCTCCAATTGCACCTTGTCCATAGACTTCAATAAGGTGATAAGCTCCGCACGACGCCCATCATCCATACCACTAAACATCGCAATCTCCCACTGAAGCATACTTCGTGTCAATTCATCTTTCCGCTGGTGAATGGCCCCTCGCCGTAAATAATCCTCACCGTTGTCACTTTGACTTACAGTAAGTAAATTAATCATAAGAGAAGACACACGCTGTAGCTCATCTACTACATGAGATAATTGTTCTTCTATGGGTTCTAATTTAGATTGTAGTTTCTCACGTTCATGCATCATTTCCTGATAGTCAAGCCACTCTTGTTTCTTGAGTTCTACCCATGCACTGTGTGATATCGTTAAGTTATCGCTACCTTCTGGTAACAATCGAATACATGCTGTCTCAAATTCAAGACAATCCTGCTCTAATTGGATCTCCTTCCTTCGTATCTTGTCTAGATTATTTAATAGTTCCAACCCTTGCTCAGATAACCCAAACATATCCAGAACAGCTTCTGGAGATAAATGATCTACCAATGATCGATCCCGCAGCCAATTCTCCCACTGCAATTGAAGTTGTTCAAATGTCTGTTCTTCGTTCGACATTCTCTCTTCCACTCTTGTAAATGCGAGAGATAATCCTTCAGCCCGTTCATGGCATGTCTTCTGCTCTCCCAATAGCTCGTCCAGCTTTCGATGCCATAATTGCCACATCTCCATTACTTGACGCAATTCACGTATCCCCATCTCCAATGCTCTTGCATCCAGTGGTAGCTTTACAGATCCATCACTGGATGCTGCACTCCATGGGTGAGAGACAAGCTCCGACATCAGCTTAACAATACGTTGCTCATCTGGTCTTATACCTAACACAGAACTAGATCTTCCCGAACGCCCAGAACGCGGACTTCCCTGCTTATTGGTTAATCCCTTAAATATAAAAAATATATCAATCATGACCAGCAAAGCAGCAACAGTCATAGCTCCTATAGTCGATCCAATGCTCCACAGGATGATAGGTAGCAACACCGTTAATATTCCACTTCCCCATAGTAACTGACTGAATAGCTGCTTCATGCGCTGCTGTACAGCTTGTTCACTCTCTTCTTGTCCTTGTGAGGCAAGCTGTAATAGATGATTCTCACGCCAGCGTTCGACTTCCGTCTGTAGCTCATTCCACCGTCCAGTAACTTCATGCCTGCTGTATTCAATCATCATCGTGAATTGACTTCGTCCAATGTCCACCTGTTCTTTATAGGCAGTTCGAGACTTACGATAATGAACATCTGCATCTTCTCGCTGTCGCTGTACTTGCTGTAGTTCGAGTCCTAAGCTCTCCATTCTACGATCATAGCCTGCAAATCCAGTAGCATAACGACGAACGCTCTCACGTTCACCTATAGCACCTGAGAAGCTCTCCAATTCAGCTCTAGTCCACTTCGGATTCATTTGACGTACAATGTGTACTACTCGTTGGTCCAAAGCTTTAACCTCAGCTCTGGTCTCTTGAAGTTCCCTTGTCTTACCCTCATAGGATTCTACTCTACCACTAAGCTGTTCAATTGCTGCTCCTTGCTCCTCAAGCTTGTTATCGCCTTGTAAATCCATCAGCTTGGCCATCCATTCTTCATAAGCTCTTGTTAATTGAAGTTGACGCGTCTTCAATGCATCCTGTTCTGCACTAAGAGATTTAAAGCGGTGTAATCCATCTTCAGGAAAGGCCACAACGCTAGGAAGTGCAGAACTTTCCGCCTCCGCTTCGCTCCAATCTATCCACATGGGACGGATTTCTACCGCCTTCTTTAGTAAGTGAAGCTGGTTAGTAGGATCATGACGGACATTCTCCTGAGCAATTATTTGCTCTTCTGTTTGTTCAAGAGCTGTAGCGTTGTCATTATATTGTTGAAGTGAAGACTGACTCTCCGCGATCTGCTTCTCAAGTCTTTCCATCGATTGCAGCACTTTAGCACTCTCTTGCACACGACCTTTAGGCTTATATAACTTCTCCATATCCTGTATAAGTTTTCGCTCAGCTCTGATAATCTCACCGCCACCGCCAATACCTGCATGGAATAAATAGCTGCTCATTTCTTCCGATTGTAGTGTGCGAATCTCTTGCAATTCAGTTAGTGATATCGCAAATAATTGCGTAAACATTTCCCGGGACATACCGCCAAGAAGCATACGTTCCATGTCCTGCTGTGTAAGATGCTGTACTGAGCCCTCTCCATCCGTTCTCGTAATGGTTACCTTCTCGCCTCTGTTCGACGGAGTCCCTCCTCCGTCTATCGCTGTCGTGAACCTAGAGATCGTCCATTTACAGTCCTCTCCATCACTTGCTGTCAACACACCGCCGTGGATACCACCTAAGAGAGGCTCATACCTTTCCGTAGGGTAGGAACGACTCGGAATACCGAATAACATCGCCCGAACGAATTGAAGTATCGTACTCTTACCCGCTTCATTAGGACCATATAATACGGTGATTGGTGCATGAGTTATCAGATCCTGTTCCTTCATACGTCCGAACCCATGAATTTGAAGTCGTTCAATTCTCATGATTTACTGCCCCCATCAGAAGCCTTATCAAGTAACAAGACTGTCCCCATTTCACCTGCACGTTGTAGCCAAACCAGTCTTTCTTGTTCACTACTGTTGTTTAATATTTTACGAATTTCCCTATTACCCATTAGTGGAGTAAGTGCCCTATGAAGAATATCTCGAACGGAATCATCTTGGACAGACCGATCTACCAAGCGTAACATTTCACCAAGAAAACTGTCTTCATGCATGAGGACATCATAGTCAATTTCTATGCCAGATTGCAGAGAGAACCCTTCAATCCAGACCAAACCCCCGAATTGCTTATGCTCTGCTCTCATGATCTCCTTGCGCCTCAGTTCTTCCTCAAGCTCATCTGCTAGATAACCATGCTCAAGAGCTCGGTGAACTTGGCCTCTACCTGTGATCGTAAATCGTACGATACTCATGTGTTGTGGCCTAAGCATCCTGATGACCTCCATCCGCTCCTCCACCTTGATTCTCCATGCATCCTCGTTCTCTATTCCATCAATTGAAATTTCTTCGCGAAACCAACGAACACGATCCAATTCATGAAAAGTCATGTGTAGCGTAGCATCTTCGTTCACTTCCACCACATAGCAACCCTTAGCTCCAATCTCCTTAATGCTTCTTCCTTGAATATTTCCCGGGTAAACAATGTGCGGAGATTCCTGAATAATGGCGCGTTGATGAATATGACCAAGAGCCCAATAATCATATCCAAGGGCGCTCAAATCATGTCGGGTACAAGGTGAATAGGTCTCATGCTCCGGATCGCCATCCAAGTTAGCATGGTGAATCGCAATATGGAACAAGGAAGATTCCTTGTCCCTAATAAAACGCAAAGCCGTATTTTCTGTTACTTTGGAAGTTGGATAGGATATCCCACTCACTACCGCCACTTCTTGTTGATCACTCCGTCTCTTGGCTATGAAATGCTCTACCTCAGAACCGAATACGTGAACATGATCATTTGGTTTACCATGAAGCCTTAATCCATCTAATGGATCATGATTTCCATGAATTAAATAAACATGGATACCATGATTATCTAGCTGGTCAAATGCAGCTTGTAACGACAATTGTGCTCGTAATGAGCGATCAGCTGCATCATACACATCTCCACTAATCACTAGAAATTCCACCTGCTCTGCAATGGCAACCTCTACTAATTGAGTCAATGCACCAAAAGTTGATTCTCGTAAATGGTGTCGAAGGTTGTCAGACAATCCCTTCATTCCTGCAAACAGACTATCCAGATGAAGATCAGCCGTATGTATGAATCGAAAGGGAACCATCAGCCTTCACTCTTTCTAATCTCAAATTGCAAGTATACTTTTTTGAATTGGTTCACAACATGAGCTAGTGAATATTCACTCTTCGCTTTCTCAAAAGCAGAACGAGCCAATTCATATCTGTAAGAAGGGTCACTTATCATCTTCTCTAGGGCTTCACTGAGGGCTACATAATCTTCGGAAGGAACGAGTAGTCCATTGACCCCATCCTCAATTTGCTCAGGAATCCCACCAACCTCTGTTCCAACAAGGGCTAAACAACTGAGTGCTGCTTCTGCAAACACTGAACCAAAGGCCTCTGCTCTTGATGGCAATACGAATATATCAAAAAACGGCATAAATTCTTCAGGATGTAGCGTATATCCGTAAAATATCGTTTCATTGTATATCCCCAGCTCCTGAGCCAAGGCTTCTAATTCTGTGCGAAACGGACCGTCCCCAATAATATGCAATACATAATCGTGACCCCGAGCCTTAAGCTCAGCACAGGCTTTAAGTAATATATCAAGTCCTTTAGCAGGTACAAGGCGGCACACGGTAACTAGCTGTATCACTTCGTTCTCATGTGGGACTGGCTTAAATCTTTTCTCATCAAATCCATTCGGAATAACCTTGATTTCCTCAGGATAATCTACGTAAGATGATAAATATCCAGCGAAAGAATGTGACACCGTCATCAAGCGTTGACTCTTCATCTCTAACTCACGATAAAGTGATACTAGAAATTGATGTTCTAAGCTATTCTTTTGAATGATTCCATTCAAAATCAATTCACGCTCATAACTAGAGTGAATGGTTTGAATGAGAGGTATATCGGGAAAAATTTTCTTTAGAGCAAGTCCGGCAATGGGATGATGGGCATGAATGAGACTGTAAGATTTCTGAAGGCGCATTCTGCCCCACCATAGATAATCTCTGTAGGTCTGAATATACTTTTGCACGATCGTACTATCTTGATATAGGGTCCAATCGAACGTATCGAACACAATCTCCTCGTGCCCCTTATTCCGGAGTCTCTTAGGAATCCAGAATAGTTCCATCTCCCAACGGGTAGAGCTGAAACGCTCCTGCATATAAGGGATCATGGAGGACACACCACCAGGTTGTTCAGGTGGAAAGAAAAGAGCTTGTAACAATTTCATGAATAGTCCCTCTTTCTAGAAGTCTTTACTTATTAACGAATCTTTGAGATTATGATATATTAGAACATATGTTTCAGCAAGGATCATTACCCTACTATTTATAAGAAACCTCTTAATGAAGAGCGAGGAATGTCAATGCCGGGAATCGCCGCTGCATGTAGTTTATACATAGTACTCATCATGACCTTAATGTGTCTCATTATGTACAGAAATCAGCGTAAAAAAGCCTACCTCAATATGATTATAGCCTTTCTCTTTATTATGGCATACGAAGGACTGAACATCCATTTCACCCTTTCTCAGGGAATAAAGCCTGTAATTGATCACCTTTGGGCACCCCGGCTACAAGTTTTTTCTTTTCTACTATTAAACGTCTCCATCTATCAACTATACCGACGTGTACGGCTCAAAGGATACCTTCTTCTTGGGTTGATGATGTTTCTTCTTATTGCTCCAATATCCACCAAGTATCTGCTTCCCTTTGAATCCTCTTCATGGCAAATGCTTTATTTAGATATTTACCAGTGTGTCATTATTATCATGGGTCTCTTTATCATTTATCCACGTATAAGGCAACGAGGCAAATATGTCATTGGCATCATCATTTACCTACTCTGGATCATTACGAACATGCTCATCCGTTATATGGAGAACGAAGCTGCATGGCTTCAGACACCCAGTTTATTTCTCCCTCTTATCTATTACACGATGATTTTTTTCATTTTATTTGAGAGGATCATTGAACAGATGCAATCCATCTACCGTTCTTCCATCACAGATGGATTAACGAACCTATATAATCGACGTTTCTTTATGAAGAATGTCAATCGTTATGTAGAACAGGGTGTGAAGGTTTCAGTTATTTTTTGTGATATTGATAACTTCAAGAAGCTTAATGATACCCAAGGACATGCCAAGGCTGATCAAGTATTGAAGCAGGTATCTGCTATTATTGAGGAAGAAGTATCTGAGATAGGACTTAGTGGTAGATATGGTGGGGAAGAACTCGTTGCAGCTTTGGTGGACAAAAGAGCGAAGGTTAGCCAAGTAGCAGAGAACATTCGCGTTCGAGTGGAAAACGAGACTATTGTAACCATCAGTGTTGGTTATAGCAGTCTCCGTAAGAATGTCACAGCAGATGAGCTCGTCTCTCAAGCAGACCAAGCAATGTACCTCTCAAAAACGACGGGTAAGAATAAGGTTTCGCCCTTTCACGCTCCTTCGTCTAAGAAGGACGCCATCAGTACTTGAAAAAAATCATACTGACGATAGATGACGGCTACACGGAAGGATTATCCTTATGATCGCTGTTGCCTCTAATTTTTTTGAATATACCGCTGTTACGGTTAAAATTCAGGGGCAAAGCATAGGCTTTCGAAGTAGCTTTCCTACGGAAAACTTGTAGACGAACGCTCCGCTTCTAGGACAATTCCGTCCACTTCGCTACACGGTAAAAATTTGAACGTTTGGGTTAAAAATAAAGGGACCAAAAACTGTTTATATGACCATATATCGTAATGGGATTGAATTTGTGCCTGATACTGCTATCGCTGCAAGTGCACAAAGAACACAACCCTTCCAAGATCAAGTTGGTACTGGTCTCACTGGAGATTGGGAAATTTACGTTTATAACTCAACTGGTGCCAATAATGTATTTATGGTATCAGCTAGACAGTTCTAAATTCAGTTTATATATGTCGTTTCTTCTTTTCTGGTTTCCATTATCGTTCCTAAAATATTTTTCAGCCTGGATTAAAAATACCCACCAGCTGATCCAAAGAGGAAGACTGCTCACGAATCTTACACGGATGCCCTGTCGCACTTGGCCTGACAATCCGTCAAATATAAAAAAATGGAGTGTCACAACTGTTCCCAGTTTGCACTCCATTTTCTATATCAATCCTAATCTTGAACTTCAAAATCTTAATCTGTGCTAGCTAAAAATAGAAGGATATGCAGAATCACAGCAGAGAGGACGGAATTGTTCTGGAGAAGCGTAGCGTTCGCCTACAAGTTTTCCGTAGGAAAGCTACTTCGAAAGTCTATGCTTTGCCCCCGAATTTTCACCGCAAACAGCGGTATATTCAAAAAATTTGGGGGCAACAGCGATCGGAAGAACAATCCGTCATCGTAGCAGTCATCTATCGACACTATTTTGTTCAAGCACTGATTTTGATGTTAGCTCCACTACGATAAACAATATTTAACCAATGCTGCATGAACACCATTGTCATTATTCGACAACGTTATTTCATCAGCCGCTGCCTTAACTTCAAGGGGAGAATTCTCCATAGCGATTCCCTTACCCGCATATGTAAGCATCGTTATATCATTGAAGTAATTACCGATTGCCAGAATTTCCTCCTGCTGTATACCACGCTTAGTAGCCAGCATTTTCAGAGCATTCCCTTTGGAGGCATCAGAGTGCATCAGATCTATGAAATACTCACCACTCCGAAGCATATTAAATTCATGAGTCCAGGTGCTTAGCTCTTGATAAGCCTCATCGATCACCTTGGATTCTCCAAACATCGTAAATTTCACAACAGGATCTTGTAACTCACTCCATGCTGGCAAATCACTTGGTAACATCAAAAAGTTCTCATACATGCTTCGAACTTCGACCTGCAATCCTTCCACACTATCAACAAACATTTCAAAAGCCGTGTTTACATCAAAATGAATACCACGACTCCGACAAAAATCCGAATATGGCTCAAGCCCGATAGCGTCCATCGGAAATTGGTGAACAATTTCTTTCGTATCTACTTTTACAGTTGCAGCCCCATTATGACTAATCACATAACCTTCTAGACCCATTTTCTCCATAAAGGGAATCGAATTCTGTGGTCCTCGCCCTGTACATAATATAATTTCAGCACCACGACTGGCTACTTCTTTGATCGTCTCCATCGTCTGCTCGCTAATCTCATGATCATCGTTTAGAAGTGTTCCATCTACGTCTAATGCAATTAATTTATAGTTCATACTCTCCATCCATCCTTTATTACTATATTTATTAATCCTTTAGTTCAGCCTATCTATAATATCCTTCCCTAACAAAGACAATTCCTTATCTGTTAATTCACGATATGTTCCAATCTCAAGTTCAGGGTCCAGCACCAATTCCCCCATCTGGACACGCTTAAGATATACCACTTGCTTACCTACAGCTTCAAACATTCGCTTCACTTGATGAAATTTCCCTTCATGGATAGTAAGCGAGATATGGGATAGTATATTTGAATCCTGGTTCTCCTTGCGCAGAATAACCAATTCTCCAGGAAGAGCTACATAACCATCATCAAGAGTAACTCCCGTAGCGAACAACTCGACATCTTCGGGGCCTACGTCCCCATCTACGATGGCCTCATATATCTTCGGCACGTGTTTGCGAGGAGATAATAGATCATGGGCCAATTTACCGTCATTCGTAAGTAAGAGCAAGCCTTCGGTATCTTTATCTAATCTTCCCACAGGAAAAGGCTCGAACGCAGCATCATCGATGCTGAGAAGATCCAATACTGTAGATTCGCGCTTATCCTCTGTTGCAGATATGACTCCCTGAGGCTTATGCATCATAAGATAAATGAACTGTCTATACTGTATTCTCTCGCCATCCACTTCAATCAAGTCCACATAAGGATCGACGTGTAATCCACTATCCTTAGTGACACTTCCATTAACTGTGATTACACCCTGCTTGGCCATTCTTCGAATATCGCTACGTGAACCTCTGCCAAGATGGGCCAGTACTTTATCAAGCCTTTGCGTCTTTCTGATTCCACCACTCATACGGATGTCCACCTCCAACCCGCAGGGTATTCATTCTTAAGTATCCCATTCTGCCATTTCCCCCAGCCTGCGGAATATCCGTCTATACAGATCAGAGCATATCCTTTCGGTGTAGCTCCTATCTTACAAGTCACACGTTCCTCGCTAATCTCGAGTGTTTCACCCTTTAAATACTTCACAGCCTCACCTGTTTCAGATGATAAATCAATGACCCGAACACACTCTGAAGCTTGTAGCGCAGTAGCCAATGGATGCCCAGGTATAAATCTACCATTCTTCATGAAGCCCATGTTCCATCCAGGACGGATCACTTTTAACTTATCTAAAGATCCATGAGGTAATGAAGATTGATAAACATGTTGCCCATAGACAATGGTATGACCTTCAAGCACAACGGATAAATGTTCCTTCACAAATTGATGATAAGCTGCAATGGCCTCTGCTTCAGATGAAGATTCATGCCCACGTTTAAGCGCTCCTCGATCTTGTCTTGATCCCTTCTTACCCTGCTTAAGAGCCGATGGCTCAACCACATTCTCAGGCGTAGATTGGAATACAGTATTGCCATCAGTTGGTTCACCATCATGCTGTAACACCGCGATGAAATGTCCTTCTCCTTGAATCTTATGAGGCCATAGTCTAGCTGTACCTGTCACCTGATCCCATATTCCATCACTGATGGAGTGTTGAGACTCCATCTGGTTCCTTGTCCAAGCTGTTTCACCTGAGGCGAAGTACTCCGTAGTCCCCCCCACTGGAATCACATGGAAATCAGGATGTTCATTCAGGAACTCCGCTATCATGCCTTCATTCTCCTCGGGTGAGAAAGTACATGTTGAATATACAATTCTTCCTCCTGATCTTAACATAGAAGCAGCAGAACACAGAATGTCACGCTGCATTCCAGCGTATTTCTCTGGTGATTCTTCTGTCCACTGCTTGACCATATCTTCATCCTTACGGAACATGCCCTCACCAGAGCATGGTGCATCGATTAATATTTTGTGGAAGAAGTGAGGCAATTTATGACTAATGCGATCAGGATGTTCATTGAGCACAACCCCATTACGCACCCCGTATAGCTCCAAATTTTTGGCAAGTGCCTTGGTACGTTCTGAATTCAGATCATTACTTACTAGTATCCCTTGTCCTTGTAACTTGGTAGCAATCTGTGTCGATTTCCCACCGGGTGCAGCACATAAGTCTAATACAGACTCTCCAGGCTGTACATCTAGAAGCTCTACTGGTGCCATGGCACTCGGTTCCTGAATGTAATAGAGCCCAGCATGATAATAGGGATGTAATCCAGGTCTTGCACCTGCTTCAGTATAGAAACCACTTGGACACCAAGGAATCGGCTGCAGTTTGAACGGTGTTAGTTTGAGCATGTCTGCCACAGATATTTTTAAAGTATTCACGCGAATTCCCCCAATAGGGGTCTGATCATAAGATTGTAAAAAAGTATCGTATTCATCTTTCAGAATGGATTGCATCCGTTCCTTAAACGTTAGAGGTAGCTGTACAGCCATATCCTAAATCATCCTGTTCCTTTGTAATTATGGCTCCAATGTATCACTCTACAGTGCAACAGCTATGGAACAACCCGCTATCATCTCATAGCGGGTTGTTCCATAGCACATAGCCATCTTCTTGCTCCTTCTTCGGCCCTAAACTCACCTTCTGAAGCGTTTTGAAAAAACGCGGCATCGTAAGCATAAGCTATCGTGCTGAATAGTCGACTTTTTGAACTCTCACTATAATAATTCAATCTTTATTATCTGCATGTAGTACTTTGGTATTCCTCCTACGTTCAGGTCCCCGCCGTTGAGGGTTGTTCGGCTTAATTATGTCTTTTGCGGCCTCAACCGCAAGCTGAAGCTCAGGATCAACAATGGTAATCGTAAGATCATAATAAGGAAATGGAGAGCTTTGGAATTCTTCTAACTTTTTAGCGTAGGAGCGTACCTGCTCTACCAGTACCCCAAGTTCAATTCCAAGTGTCAACGGTGGATAATGCTCTAGTTGATCGGCTGCACTATGTAGCATTTTGATTCCACCAATTAAGTTACTATTGCGGAAATGGTACAAGCCTACCGCTACTTGTAGCAACCCCTTGTAAAGGGGATCACGATCACGATGCAGCCATAGTTCTTCTAATACCTCGTGACATTCGAAGTAATCCTGATCTCGGTTGAAGTAAACAAGATAAGCAAGGTACAAATCCTCATATTTCATCTGTATTCTCACCTTTTTTGGCTGCAACGACCAGTTGCTTCACTTCAGCGAGAAGCACTTTCATCTCATCCATATTGTGACCTTGCCATATTTCATTAAAGCGCTCTTGAAATGCAATAGCTTCGTTAACCAAGTGATAGAAATATAAATGGTGAATCCACGACAATACCTGTGTCATCACATTCGAGTCTTCCTCAAATTGTTTTTGAGCTTCCAGTATTTCTTCACGTATACTCGACATTTCACTATCAAGTACAGACGCTGCTTCACCCGCTGTTTTTAATCGCTTGCGAATGTTATCAGGAAGGCTCTCACGGTACTTATAACTTAAAGAATGTTCTATCGTTGCCCAGAAATTCATAGCTAATGTACGAACTTGGATTTCTGCTAACACAATTTTTTGTCCAAGAGCCGTCTGAACAGGATATTCTACGATCATATGGAAACTTCGATAACCACTTTCCTTATAGTTCGTAATATAGTCTTTCTCATATAGCACCTTCAAATCTTTACGTTTGCGAATATACTCAGCTACACGTCTTATATCCTCCACAAATTGGCACATAATTCGAATTCCTGCAATATCCTCGATCCCGGTCTCCAGTTGATCCATGGGAATGTTAAGGCGCTTCGCCTTTTCAAGAATACTGGATATTTTCTTAACACGACCTGTTACAAATTCAATAGGCGCATATTCCTCTCGCTTCTTCAACTCCATACGCATCGTTTTAAATTTAACTTTCAGTTCTTCTACAGCCTGCTCGTAGGGGAGCAAAAACATGCCCCAATCCCTATTATCCATTCCCATGTTTCCCGTACCTCCTGCCCTTTCACCCTCAGTGATGATCCGCTCCAACGGCTTCTGATATATGACTGAACCCATCACTGTGAAGTAGTTGTCGCAACTCACGATGCAATCTCCGATTCACTTCTGGTCCTTCGTAGATAAATGCGGTATAGATTTCAACCAGACTTGCGCCTGCTCGAATTTTGTCATAAGCATGCTGAGCAGTAAATATTCCACCTGATCCAATAATAGGGATCTTTCCGCCACTTTGACGATAGATCCGAGATATCACTTCGGTGGACCTTTTTGTAAGGGGTTTACCACTTAAACCTCCGCTTTCCTTGGCATTCGCATGTGTCAGACCCTCACGAGAAATGGTCGTATTACTCGCAATAATCCCAGAGACGCCACTAGAACCAAGAACATCAACCATTGACTCTAGCTCCAAATCACTAACATCTGGTGCAATTTTCACCAATATATGCTTGTTCTTGCCATGCTTAAGAGCTTGCTCCCTCATCTCGTCCATAACATGACTTAACAGAGAGGCAAGTTCATTGCCATACTGCAGATTACGCAAGTCAGGGGTATTTGGTGAACTAATATTTACTACAAAGAAATCACCGTATGAATATAACGTGCGCAGACATTTCTGGTAATCCTTATACGCTTCTTCATTAGGAGTATTCTTATTCTTACCAATGTTAACAGCTACAGGAATCTGCCTTTCTTTCAGCAAGGATAACCTATGAGCCATTGCCTCTGCACCTTCATTATTGAACCCCATTCGATTCACAAGTGCCTCGTCAGGTGGAAGTCTAAATAATCGTGGTAGTTCGTTTCCCTGTTGTCCCTTGGGTGTCACGGTACCCACTTCCATGAAGCCAAACCCAATGGAAGAGAAGCCTTTAACTGCATTCGCATTCTTATCCAGTCCAGCCGCTAAACCTATAGGTGTTGGGAAATGCATATCGAATAGATCCACAGCAAGATCAGGAGTCTCTTGGACACCCCATATATTACGCAGAAGTGGGGTTGCCATCGGCAAAGAACCTGCAACTTTTAGCCCACCTATGACTAGATGATGTGCTTTCTCCGGATCCATTTTAAAGAGTAACGGTTTTGCCACATTTTGATACAACACGTACTTCTCTCCCTCTCCATGCACTCAAGTTTTCTCTATCCTATAGTTTAGCCTTTTCCAACCCAAAAAGAAAGTAATTCAAACCATTCCAGCCATCATTGTTCCATCCTTCTGAACTCTGGCTATTTACATAGAAACCCATTACAATAAGTGTAGCTATTGAAAATGATAGAGAGAGGGTTGAACGTTATGCCAGCCAAACGCAAACCACCAACACTTCAACAAAAGAAGGAAGAAGTGAACAAGAAAGCTGTTATGTGGGTCGGTGTTAGTGTATTTCTACTCATTCTGGTCGTAGTTCTTTTATTAATTTTGACCCGTTAATTTAGCCAGTGATATATTTTCATGGGGTTAGTCTGGTCCTGTCCGTGCTTTGTTGCATAACGTTCCGCTGGAACAAGCAGGTCATCAGGCAGAACCCCTTTGCTGATATGTACTTTCGTTCCTTTCGGAGCCAAATCGAATAACTCCTCTACATCCTTACGGGCCATGCGTATACACCCATTGGATTCATCCTTTCCAATACTGTCAGGATGATCCGTGCCATGAATGGCATAATTACTTGCGGATAATTGCATACCTCGACTACCAAACTCTCCACGATCGCTGCCATTAGGGTTCATCACTTTATCAGAAATAACAAAATCACTCTCCGGCGTTTTGTCCCCACCAAGCCCTACTTTATAATTACGAAGAATGACATTCCCGCTCACGACTGCTAATCGATGATTGTTCTTATCCACTATAATTTGTAGAGGTTCATTGAAATATGGGCGTTCTCCCAAATTAGCAGATAAGGTAGGGAGTTGTTGCCCCTTACTCGCTGAACTATCTTGCCCCTTGTTAGCCCCACGAGAATCAATCGATTCCGCTATTTTGGCGAAATTTTGCTTCATCAGCACCGTCGTACCCGAGATCCAATTGTTTGGAAAAGCCTTCACTAACTCATTCAAATGACTCGGCACCCGTTTATTCTTAATAGCAAAAGCCTTGATGCCACTAGAAAGCACGGCTGTGTCCTCCTGTTTCTTAATCCAAGCTGTTGCATCAGCCTGAAGCGAAGACGTATCCGGCGGTTTACAATCACATTCCTTGGGATCATAAGGTCGATAGGTCACTTCCTTGGCTTCATTCTTCACTAAGGTAAAGGCTACCGGCATATCATGTTTCCACAAGAGCCACTTATCCTGCCTCTTCATTCCTAACACTACCATGTTCACTGGCAATGGATGACTCAGAATGTCAGACAAAGTACGCGCTCTTTCTTGTGAAGAACCTGCTGCTTGTGCAGTAAAAGAGGGTATGAATTTGGCCTCAGCGGATGTTGAAGGTGTGTCTTCAGATCCCTCGAGTTGCTCCTCCTCTACAACAACATCTACACCCGGCTCCTGACTGGAAGATAATGCACTCTGTGAAGATGCAGGTGCTTCAATAGAAGGTATACCTATAAGAAGAATCATAATAACACACATAAGTATAGCTCGAATCCTACGCGACCGCTGCTCACCATCCTGTGAGAGCTGCAATAACCTAGTCTGATACTCCTCCCAGAGATCATCGGGTACCTTACTATGTTCAAATGCTTCATACACATCACTAGATTGATTGAAGCAGTAGTTTGCTTTGCCTTGCTCGCCATTGCTTTCATAATCCTTGCCTAGTAAATACCACCCCATTTTATTGTCAGGATGTAGCTGTACATATTTTTTGAGGTATTGCGAATTTTTCACACTGAAACCTCCACTATTTATTGTTCACTATCTCTATATATCGGCAATAAACAGTCAAAATGAAATCCTTCGCTAGTAATAGATTCTATACTTAGTTCGAAATAACGTAGTTCAAAAGAACTAATGTATAGCTACACTAATTATGAATACACAAAAAACCGCCAGCTAGATGCTGGCGGAATATATGAGGACCGTAACTCTACAAAGAAGTTAAAGTAAATTAGCCTTCTTTATTAAATGGTGTATCTGCAACTTTAATCGAATCTGTTGGACAACCATCACATGCATCTTGTAAATCGTCAAACAAGTCTTCTGGAATGTCTGTTACACCATGATTACCATCATTCTCATAGATAACCTCAGCCAGACCTTCATCATCATAATCGTAAATATCTGGAGCAGTTGCTCCACATGCTCCACA
The DNA here is from genome assembly GCA_036496075.1 of Paenibacillus sp. Lineage (GTDB taxonomy): Bacteria > Bacillota > Bacilli > Paenibacillales > Paenibacillaceae > Paenibacillus_AQ. The sequence continues at coordinate 18,839 of DASXLR010000117.1, forward strand.
AGCGATGCATGTATCTTTTTCAACCCATGTATACTTAGCCATAGTTTTCACTTCCTCCTGTGCATCCATTCATTCCAATTCTATTTACTTAACGTCAATAGCCCTAAGTTTAATACAAACATCAACAATTTTCAAATCATTTTCAGCATATTTTTCTAAATTATATATGATTATTGAAGTTCATCTTTCTCATTGCGTACAAAATCCATTTGAAGGGAGGTTCCTCTTACTTTGTGATTCCTTAATAAGGTGGATGGATCATCCCCAAGCATTCCAGCGGTAAGAATAGCGTTCTCCCCAAATTTATTACGAATGAGATCCATCGTCTTGGTCAAAGATTCTTTCTTAGGCTGCTGTTCATAATTAAAAATATCTAACTGAATCGCAGAATCCTCCTTGAGCATAAGTTGCTGAAGCGTTATCCCCAATAGACGAACGGGGTTGTCCCACGTCCAATGTTCATTATAGAGTTGGCAAGATTGTTGATAAATATCCGCTGTATTATCTGTTGCAGTATCTAGGATATGGGATCTTGTGATTGTCTTCATATCTGGTGTTCGAATCGTAATTTGTACACCGCCGGCTACAAGATGCTGCCTTCGCAATCTACGTGCCACCTGATCGCTTAAATTGAGCAGTACACGATGAACATCTTCTTTTGTATGAATGTCCTGTGGAAGCGTCGTTGTATGGCCTATGGACTTACTCTGTTCGCGCTCCTCCGCTACCACCGAGTGATCGATCCCATTGGCCGCTTGCTTCATCCAGATCCCTACTACACCAAAACTTCGTGTCAAGAGCTCTTCATCCGTTTGTGCTAGTTGTCCAATGGTATGAATATTGAGTTTACGCAATTTATCCGCTGTTTTGTTCCCGATTCCGAATAGATTGCCACAAGGTTGATCCCATAGGACGTTCGGAACATCACGAATACGAAGTATGGTTATACCATTAGGTTTCTTCATATCCGAAGCCATCTTCGCTAGAAGTTTATTAGGAGCAATACCAATAGAACAAGGCAATGATAATTCTTCAAATATACGTCTCTGAATTTCATTAGCAATCTCTTGCGGTGTACCAAACTGCCTAGACCCCGTGATATCTAAGTAACATTCATCGATAGACGTTACTTCCATGAGCGGGGAATAACAATATGCAATTTTCATAAAAGCATTTGAGTATTTGCGATAAACATCAAAATTAGGAGTAATGAGAATTAGATCAGGGTATTTCTTCAGGGCTTGTTGGACACGCATTCCTGTAGATATTCCCTTCCTCCTAGCAGCGTAGGAGCAAGTCACGATGATACCTTTACGAAGTTCAATACTCCCTGCTACCGCTGTTGCTTTTCCCCGGTATTTATCTGGTTCTTCTGCTTCGTGAACAGAGCAATAGAATGCATTCATATCGACATGAAGTATAACCCTGCCACTAGCTGGATAATATCCATCGATGTTTCTCACTTTAAATCCCTTCTTACTTCATATTAATAATATTACCGTCAGCATAACCGTCTCCTATTACAAGGTCAAGAAAAAAAAGCTACCACGAAATATGGGACTCCTTGATACTTTCCTACGGGAAAGTGCTATAATAATTAATTATAGTGCATATTCAAAAAGTCGACTATTCAGCACCGAGAAGGTGAGTACAGACCGAAGAAGGAGTAGCGGAGTGTAGGCAAACCTACATGAGCAACGGACTTCGAGGGTTGAACTCAGATTCGATGCGGAATATTCTTCTAGCGTTACTTCGTGATCAATAGTTGACTTTTTGAACAACCTCTTTATAAAAATCATTTCATCAGACTTCCAAAAGGAGGACTACTATGTCTAGGTCCATTTCCATCTTCGATACAACTTTACGTGATGGTACCCAAGGAGAAGGCGTAAGCTTATCAGCAGATGACAAGCTCAAAATCGCCAAAAAACTCGACGATCTTGGTGTCCATTATATTGAAGGTGGTATCCCAGGAAGCAACAGCAAAGATATTGAATTTTTCAAACGAGTTCAAGAGCTGGGGCTACGAGCTAAAATCACTGCATTCGGAAACACCCGTCGTAAAAACACGGAAGCAGAACATGATAGCAATCTGAAAAGCATCATTGAATCAGGAGCACAAGCGGCTACTCTAGTTGGAAAGTCATGGGACTTCCATGTGCATACTGCACTGCAGACCACATTAGATGAGAACTTAGCTATGATCTTTGATTCGATTGCTTATTTGAAGAGACATGAACTTGAAGTCATCTTTGATGCCGAGCATTTCTTTGACGGCTACAAGAAGAACTCAGAATATGCTGTGTCTGTTCTAAGAGAAGCTAAGGCTGCTGGGGCAGATTGGATTGTCATGTGTGATACGAATGGCGGAACATTACCTCACGAAATTCATGGTATTATTACTTCGCTTCAGTCACAACTGCCCGGAGCCAATCTTGGGATTCATACGCATAACGATTGTGAACTTGCAGTCGCCAACACGTTAAGTGCTGTTCAAGCAGGAGCCAGACAAATTCAAGGCACAATGAACGGTTATGGTGAACGCTGCGGTAATGCTAATCTCTGTTCTATTATCCCCACATTACAGCTCAAGATGGACTATGAATGCATAGGAGATGACTCTCTTAAGCAACTATCTAACACTGCACGATACGTTAGTGAAATTGCTAATGTGCATATGCCCATCAATCAGCCTTATGTAGGTAATGCAGCTTTTGCCCACAAGGGAGGCATCCATGTCTCTGCCATCCTAAGAGATTCACGTACCTACGAGCATATTTCACCGGAACTAGTAGGTAATAAACAACGAGTCCTCGTATCGGAGTTGGCCGGTCAGAGTAATATTCTGTCCAAAGCACAAGGAATGGGTCTGGAATTTGACCCCAACAACGAACAGTCCCGTAAAGTCATTGATAAAATAAAAGATTTAGAACATCAAGGATATCAATTCGAAGCCGCAGACGCTTCCTTAGAGCTTTTACTGCGTGAAGCTAATGGACAAATATCCGAGCTATTTAGTTTCGAATCCTTCAAAATGCTTGTTGAAAAAAGTGCAGGTAAACCTGTCGTTTCTGAAGCATTTGTTAAATTGAAAATTGATGGGCAAAGTGTATACACAGCAGCAGAAGGAAATGGTCCTGTCAATGCACTCGATAATGCTCTACGGAAAGCTCTTGTCCAATCCTTTCCAGCGCTTCAAGAAATGCATCTATCTGACTACAAGGTTCGCGTCTTAGATGAGCAAGAAGCAACAGCAGCTAAAGTACGTGTTCTTATTGAATCCAAGAATTTAGATAATACATGGAACACTGTCGGTGTATCTGGAAATGTGATTGAAGCCAGTTGGGAAGCATTAGTAGACAGTATGAGGTATGCACTCATAGGTCAGATTGGGCAAGTTGAGAAGCTTCCCCATAATGAAGGACAACACGGTCTTATCAATCATTAAATGAATGATTATTGGGCATCAGCTAAGCTAATGCCCAATAATCATAACGAACAGGCTGCAGATCATGATCTGCAGCCTGTCTTTTATGAAACGGTAGAGAAATCATCTATCGTTTCATGATCATATGAAATTATTTTACAGTTACAGACTTGAACCAATCATTAACTTCTTTCGTAACTTGTTCACCGCCATTTGATTTCCAGTTGGCAACAAATTCGTCAAAAGCATCTACTGGCAGTTTGCCATATATGATTTTGTTGAATGTTTCCAGCTCAGACTGGCCTAGAAGGTTCCACTTCGAAATCATCGTTGGTGTCGCAGCACCTGTAAAGAAGTTTTGCTTGCGAACGTCCATTTGTGACATAACGACTTTCGCTGCAGCCCAGTTTTCAGGTTTGCGGAATTCTGCGAGTTGCTTCTCGTAAGGTGTTTCCGGCTTTTCGCCGTCCGCAAGCTTAACCAATGTTTTCATATAAAGGTCTGGAATCCGCGCAGGTGCGGTTATGAATGTGAAGTCGATTTTATCTGTGTTGACCTTCGGTTTTCCGTCCACCATGTCCCAGTCGTACCCTTGGGCAAAGCCGTGTTCATATTTGCTCCCGGCTGGTGGGTTGGCCAAGTTGTCCAACATATAGTTGTAATATAGGAAAAAGGCTTCCGGATGTTTGGCATCTTTATTAATCATGAAGCTGCTGTTCACTCCGGAGTTTTGCCACTTGGTTCCAATTAATCCATCTGGACCTGCTGGAACAGGATAGGCTTTATATTTCGATCCTTTGACGTTTTTCTGCAAATCCGGAGCCGGCCAGTCTGGAACCCAGTTTGCTCCTGGCAGAACACCTGCATTTCCTTTTGTCCAGATTTCTGCCGCTTTATTCTCATCCCATAAAGCCGAATCGGGATGAATATAACCTTTGTTCATCCATTCTTGCAGCTTAGCGAGTGCTTGCTTAGCTCCAGGATTCGTCGAACCATATTCGAGATTTCCAGCTGCGTCCTTGTTCCATTGCTCATGAACCGATCCGTATGCCCCGAACAACCAATCGAGCCCGCCCAACCATGTGTTCGTTTTGTTTTTCAAGGAAATCGCGAGTGGATAGACGTCCTTCGGAGCAAGACCGTCTGGGTTCTCATTCTTGAATTTGTCCATCACATTCTCTAATTCCGCGATCGTCTTGGGAGCCGAAAGATTCAGCTTTTCCATCCAATCTTCCCGGAGCCATAACAACGTATCGTCATTGTCCGTATATTCAAGAATTGGCACGTTATATTTCTTGCCATCCCTCATGAAAGGGTACCACAGTTCCGGATTTTTGATGGCATGGTCTTTCCAAATTTGATTGGCGTACTTATCAAATAACTCATCGATTGCCATGAACTGGCCGGAATCGATCAGTTGGTTAGTCATGATTGCGTCATTTGGTACGTATACGAAATCAGGCATCTTCTCGCCTGAAGCAATAGCTAGCTGAAGTTGTTGCTTATATTGATCCGCGCCAGCTGGGTACCAGGTATCCTTATGCTTCATTCCTAACTGTTCTAGCATCCAACGGTCGTGGACATTGTTTTCTCTGGTGTCACCATTGGTGTATTTCTTCGGCGCGGCGAACATAACGACGGTGCTGATGTCGATCGGTGGATCATATTTACCCTTAGCGAATGCACTATCGGCTACGCTTACATCCTTTGTTACAGCATTTCCGTTCTCACTGGGCGTTCCGTTACAGGCTGTTACCACGATGAGTGCCATGATCGAGAGCAACATCCATGATTTTCTGAATTTCCCCATTTTTCATTTCTCCCTACTGTGTATGATCATTACATGTGTAACCTTATCAAGTTTTGGGGCAGATCATCTATATGAGTTTATTAGTTTCCATAGGACTCTGTCATGCTATTTATTGCTGTCTCTATATTCCTGCGGCGTTTCCCCAAACTGGCGTTTAAACACTTTGATAAAGTAAGCCGGGTCCATATATCCAATCTCCATGCTAATCTCATATACCTTTTTATTTGTAGTCTTAAGCTTATAGCAAGCACGATCCATCCGAAGTCGTGACACGTAATCACTTATTCCTTCACCCGTTTCAATCTTATAAATTTTGGACAAATGCGTCGGATGTAAATTCACATGATCAGCCAATACACGTAATGAAACATCTAGATGTAAATTTTTATCTGTGAACTCTTGAATTTTCTTCACATAGAGAGAGCGAATATCTTTAATTTCATTTGAAGTTCCCTCTTTCAGTTTACCAAGTACGCCAAGAGACCACTTTCTTAGCTTACTGATGGAAGCGAAAGCATCCCCACTCTGCAATGGTTCAATATCCGTCCCAAGTAAACTAAACAGTGTATGACCATTCCGATGTGCGAGATGAGTAAAAGAAGCAGAAATTAAAAATCCAGCCTCCATACAGTGCTCCCATGATTCGGACCATTTTTCATCTAATTCCGCACATACTTCCATCAGCTTTTCTTCGGCCGCATCCCAGCGCCCAGCCTCGAGTAAATTAATCAAAGAAGGAGGCATGTAGAGCACACCCAAAGGTCCCTGTGTAGCATTTTGCTCCAGGTCACTAACCCGCATAACGAATTCTCGCTCATCCCCTACAATTTGCCGAAAATAGGCTGAGGCCTTCCGAAAACGACTGGATAGCTGCTCCGGAAATTTGAACCACTCCGTAATTACAATGGACAAAGATCCTTTCAAGAATTGTTTCACTTTATACTGAAGCTGCAAAGAAAGCTTCTCCAAAATGGTTTCTTTCCCTATGTCAGCGTCATTTCCCTTTAACTTAAGCAAGAACACAAGATACCCATGCTCCTCCTTAACGCCCCAGACCTCCATGAACTCGCCAATGATCTCTTCGGCCATATTCATGATCGCATATTCGATCAACGGTTGCCCGTTGTTTTTATATTGTCCGAATTCTTCCTCCAATCGAACCAGCAGTAAGGCACACTCCCCATGATTGAACGGCAATCCGTAATCTTCAAGTTTCCGGCTCCATTCCTCTGCTGGCATCCGATGACCGTGCAATGCGTCAAGGAGTAGCTGACCGCGCAGAATTGGCAGATTCTCTCGAAGGGTATATCGGGTACGCTCAAGTGAACTAATGGTTTCCCATTCCGTATTCAATTGATCGATCGCATTCTTGACTGCACCGAACAGTTCACTGTCTGTCGGTGGTTTCAATAGGTAATCCACTGCCTTATTCTGGACAGCCTTTTTAGCAAATTCAAAATCTGAATGACCAGACAATATAATACATTTTATTTTTTTATCGCGTATCCGTATTCGTTCTATGAGCTCTATTCCCGTCATCTGGGGCATAAGAATATCCGATATCACAATATCGATAGGATGCGTATCGATGATTTGAAGCGCCTCATGTGCGGAATAAGCTTTATGAATATGTTCGATTCCGAGTGTATCCCAAGGTTTGTTCATAGCTAGGTTGTCTACCCAGTGAGCTTCATCGTCTACTATGATCATCTGCATGTTGTGTGTCTCCTTGTATGGTTGGATGATTGTGATGTTCTTCTCCAGTTGGTATCTCCCAAATGATCTCTGTCCGAAAACCACCCAGAGGCGATTTCTTGAAATATAAATAAGAGTTATTTCCGAATTGGTGAATGATCCTTTGATTCGTATTCCAGAGGCCACAGCCCATTTCCTCCTGCAAAGTCTCTCGCATTTTAAGATTTAACGCTTCATGTTGTTCTGGATTCAGCCCGGGTCCGTCATCATCGATGTACACCTTGCAGTAGCCATTGGATATCTCACCAGTGATCACAATTTCACCCGATGTATAAGAGTTCCCTACCCCATGAATGACGGAGTTCTCCACAATAGGCTGTAGCATCAAGCGCGGTACAGATTGGGTCAACATCTCCTCGGAAATGTCGATACGATAATCAATTCTGCCGTTACGAAGCTTTTGGATATCTAAATAGTTAATGAGCAGTCGAATTTCTTCGTCCAAAGTAGCCGTATCCCGTTCCATTCGAGTAGTATAACGGTAATAGGCACTTAAGTTATATGCCATCGAAACCACGGCTTCCTCATCTTTCATCTGGGCCATATTAATAATGTAACCTAGGCAGTTGTAGAGAAAATGCGGATTGATTTGAGCTTGCAGCTGCTTCAGAGTAGCTTCACGTGCACGAATCTTTTCATTAAACACATTTTCAATTAAGTCTTGGATTTGACGTGACATATCATTAAAACGATAAAACAGAAACGAAAACTCATTATGACCTTTTGTATGAAGCCGTACAGAATAGTCTCCTCGCTGTACGCGGCGCAAGCCGTTGATCAGTTTAACGATTGGACGTTGAACATTTCGATATAGCAAAATCGATGCCGAAATACCAACAACGAAAAGTAAGAACATGGATAAGTAGAATAAATTACGAGTGGATGATATCGGTCCCAATATCTGATCGAGCGGAACAACATCAACCAAATGCCAATCCAAGTAAGAGGATTTAACAGAACTCACTAAATAATTCTCACCATCCAACTCAACCACATGCTGCGTCGTGTTTTCTAGTGACTGCTCATTCAAATAACGGATCAATTCACTTGATAACTGCTTGTCCGAGCTGCGATTCAGAATCGGAGTATCACCCTTGTGGTAAAAGAACGGGTCACCTTGCCCCCCAGCCTTATACGTATCTAGCATGTTTTGAATATTTTCATAACTGAAGCTGGCTTCGATCACCAGATTGCTTCCTGTCAACATACCTTGCTGAGCTACAGAATCGGTATAGAACCAATAAAAGGCCTTTATTTCATCAGGGGACTCGGTTCCGTCATCACGGTACGACCATTTTCCATTCATATTACTTTTCAGATAATTCTCATTATATTCTGATGATTTATTATAATTGGAAATGACATCTCGGTTCTGTTGAGAATGTACGGCGTATCTAGTAGGCCATATACCCATCCCTCCAGACTGAAGCTCCATCTTTTCCTGAATCACATATCTTGTCTGCATGCGGTCATAACGATCTTCCCAGATGTTTAACCCGTTGAACTTCCTTACATTCGGATCTTTTGAAAAGATAAAGGTGAAATCCATCATCTGATTAATTCGTGAATCAATTTGACTGGATAAGAAAGTAAGCTGTTTGGCATTAGACATCTGCAGCTCTTTACTTACTACATTAAATGTGACATCGTTGGAATACGTATACACGATAATAATTGGTATAAATAATACTATAATTAAACTGTTCATTTTGGCAAACAGATTAAACCTCGACCGAGCCTTGTCTTTCACAAATCTAATACCTTTCCTTAGTTCCATAATGGTCTCCTCCAGACGATGTCCCCTAATATAACCATATCAATCCTAAGATTGTTATATAGTCAAACGTTAGAAATGCTTGATACTATATATAGCAGAGATTCTCATTACACACAAAATAATTTTTGAACGGGAGAGAGCTATGGAAGTGAATACTGCAGAGCAGATGAACCTCAAAACTACCCAAAGTACCAAAAGAAAAAGCAGCTATAAGCAACCATGGATGCTGCATTTCATGGTGCTGCCAGCGGTCATATTAGTATTTATTTTTTCTTATATCCCCATGACGGGTGTTATTATGGCATTTAAAGATTATAAGCCCGCATTGGGAATAGTCGATTCTCCGTGGGTCGGCCTGAAACATTTTCGATACATGTTAGAAAATGACTATTTCATGCAAATTACGTGGAATACCCTATTCTTTGCTTGTACCAAGATGGTAATGAACTTAATCATTCCATTTTTTTTCGCATTGTTATTGAATGAAGTAAGGAATATGGGACTTAAAAGATCCATTCAAACACTTGTCTATCTGCCCCACTTTCTTTCTTGGGTCACCCTTTCAGGCATTTTGATTGATATGCTCGCCCAGACTGGCCTCATTAACCAGTTCCTTTCAAATGTGTTTGGCATTAAGCCAATTTTCTTTTTAGGCGACGGCGCTTGGTTCCGATTTACCATCATCATTAGTGACGTCTGGAAGGAATTTGGATTCAATACAATCATTTTCTTAGCAGCCCTTTCTGGCATTAATCCAGCGCTATACGAAGCTGCCGAGGTCGATGGAGCGAACCGTTGGAAGCAGACGATAAATATTACCATTCCTTCCCTTATACCTATCGCTATCGTTATCGCAACCTTAGCACTAGGAAATGTATTGAACGCGAACTTCGATCAGGTGTTCAACTTATATAGTCCGTTGGTTTATCAACATGGAGATATTATTGATACATTCGTGTACAGAGAAGGTCTTCTTAGCGGACAATTCAGCTTTGCAACTGCAGTCAGTCTAATCAAATCTGTAGTCAGCTTGATCTTAATCGTTGTATCTTATCGTCTCGCTTATAAATTTGCCGGATATCGAATATTCTAGAAAGGATGACTACTTATGTACCATAAAACACTGCCTTATAGAATATTCAGCATATTCAACAATGTATTCTTGGCTACTCTTTCCATTCTTTGCTTGCTTCCCTTGTATCACTTACTGATGGTATCCATGAGCTCAGCCGCCCCTGCCAATGCTGGCTTGGTTACATTTTGGCCGATAGGATTCACATTGGAAGCCTATGCACAAACGTTTAATAACGCTAATTTCCTTGCATCCTTGTGGGTATCCGTACAACGAACAATTCTTGGAACGGGACTTGCTTTGGTCGTTAACACCATTGCCGCTTACGCACTCTCCAAAGAAACCCGTGTCTTTCGTGCCCGCAACATCTATCTTTGGTATTTTGTCTTTACCATGCTGTTCACAGGTGGCCTGATTCCCGGCTATATCCTTATTCTCAAGCTTGGATTGATGAATTCCTTGTGGGCACTTATCCTTCCAGGGTTAGTTGCGGTCTTTAACATTATTCTGCTTCTGAATTTCTTCCGAGGTGTGCCTAAAGATCTCGAGGAGGCCGCCTTCATCGATGGAGCGGGCCAATTCCGAACCTTCTTTAGTGTTTATTTACCACTCTCAATGCCGGTTATTGCGACGGTTTCGTTATTCATCATGGTAGGACATTGGAACGCGTATTTTGACGGTATTATCTATATTAAAGATTCTGCGAAGCTGCCACTTGCGAGTTTCATGCAAACGATTATCGTTAAGGCAGATATGTCGAGTTTAGATGCGGCAGCCGTTGCTAGTCTATCCCAACGAACCATTCGAGCATCGCAGATCTTTATAAGTGCCTTGCCCATACTGCTGGTCTATCCTTTTCTACAACGGTTCTTTGTAACAGGGATTGTTGTCGGCGCTGTTAAAGAATAAGAATCAAAGGAAGATACGGCTTACGGCTTAACACCAAAATCAGTGCTTGAAATATTTATCAAGTTGATAAATGACCGCTACGCGGATGGATTGTCCAACCGAATCGCTGTTGCCCCCAAATTTTTTTAATATACCGCTGTTAGCGGTTAAAATTCAGAGCAAAGCGTATCCTTCCGAAGTAGCTTTCCAAGGGAAAGCTTGTAGGCGAACGCTACGCTTCTTCACGACAATTCTATCCTCTCCGCTACTATCAGCATAGAATTCTATTTTCAGCAATCACTGATTATGAATTAGAGCCATAGATACAACAACATATCTCCTAAAGGAGTAACAACAAAACCTCGGTGTCCACAATGGACACCGAGGTTTTGTTGTACTACTAGGATTTGATTAACTGCTTCACTTTCTTCTCTAATTCCTTCGCAGATACAGTTCCTAGAATGACTTCCTGAATAACACCGTGTTTGTTTATCAGCACATTAGTAGGAAACACCATGCCCTTATATTGATCATACACCTTACCTTTTAAATCAAGCATCACTGGGAAATTCAATTGATACTTATCCACAAATTTATTAGCATTCTTTTGGTTATCATATTTGGTAACATTGACTCCATAAACACTTAAGTTATCCTTGTACTGATCAGCTATATTCCTAAGCTCAGGTGCCTCTTCTTTACAAGGCTCACACCATGAAGCCCAAAAGTTCAACAGAATAGCTTTATCTTGCTCACCACCAACTTGATACATCTTCTCATCCAAACCAGCCAGTGAGAATGACGGAGCTAACTTCCCAGCTTCAGGACCGGTCTCTGTAGGCAGTGCCTGACTTTGCTGGAATACAGCTTGGTCGCCACTTGTACCTGAGAATGGATAGACAGCTATTCCTACCAAGATTAATGCACCTAGCCATATATATAGGTTACGCTTCATGTGATTTTATTCCTTTACATAGAAGTTTTTATTTATTATTGTACCCCCTTTTTTGATTAACTTACAAACAACTTTAGAATTCCTGTAGAATAAGAAGAGATTGGGGGAGTAAGAAATGACAGTACTTCTAGAACAATATGGTCAAATCGTATTAAACCCACTCTCAGCCGAGAAGCTCACAGAGCATACATTTCTCCATCTGCCACAAGAATCCTGTGGGGTATTACTAGGCACTACTGCAGCGGGCAACATACAGATCGAGCAATTCATCCCCATCCGTAACGTAGCGCCTAATCCACTGCATTCCTTTATGTTTAGTCCAGACCAATGGGTGCCTCACGCACTAATGACGAAGAAATTGGTTGGAATCGTTCACTCACATCCTCATTCCAATCCAACACCGTCTTCTGAAGATTTAGATCGTCTTCATTTATATGCTGGGTTGTTGAAGGTATATCTCATCTGCACACCCCATCCGATAACCTCGACCCTTATAATTCACGCCTATCATATCTTACGAAATGTTGATAATGGTAATACACGTTACACCCTTCAACAAGCGCCCTTAACAATGACTCAGATAGGCATATAAATCACCTAATGTTTCTACTCGTCTTGAGGATATATCACGAAGATAAGATTGCCACAACATTGCTGTCATCTTCGCATCCTCAAGGGCATGATGTCGCCCCTTAATAGGAATATCACGAGTCATTAATAACTCATCAAGACTAAAACCACTTCGATTTGGCTCAAGCCAACGAGCAATCATCATCGTATCGATCACACGATGCCCCAAATTCACCTTAGACGTCTTCCAAAGCGCTGCATTCAAGAATGCTTTGTCATGAGCACTGGCATGAGCTATCATTACTCTTCCCCCAACAAATGACATAAAATCATGCAATCCCTCCATAAGAGTCGGAGCGGAATCAATCATATCTTGGGTAATACCTGTAAGTTCAGTAATCATCTCTGGAACTGGCCTTTTACAATTCACTAGTGAGTAGTATTGTTCGCCCTCAACAATGTGTCCACCAACCATTCTTACAGCACCAAAAGAAAGAATCTCATCACCATGTTGGTGGGCAAATCCGGTTGTTTCCAAATCAAACACAACCATCTCTAATTCATTTAGAGGAATACGAAGAACTTCCAGACGTCGCTGTCCTCTCATAAGCGAACGAATAAAGGCCATATGTTGCGCGGTAGGGGCTCCCATGACGGAAGCTATTGCAGAGGGCATTCCCCCCTGCCGAAACGTGCTCCAGAATCCATTGTTACCCCGCACCGGTTCTTTCATATCTATCTCCTCTCCGCAAAACGAAGCGACCGCTGAAGTTCTCTATGCGTTCTTCTCACCACGATCAGACTATCCTTAAGTTCATACATAAGCCATTTGTTCTTCAAATCTCTATTAGACAGATATCCACTGCTTGATAACATTCCGTCTATCTCTGTGAAGCTCGTGCTCATTCTAAGCTCCAATGCCTTTCTAAACGCTTCTTGACAACGCTCAAAGAGCATATTACCAGCATCAAGAGATATTAGCATCTCAAGCCTCTTCGACGTTGATGTCTCTCTCACACCTTGCTGTAAAGCCATAAATCTCACAAAATTAACTAAAGGGATATAAACACCATATTTAACGTCAAAGCCACCAGCGTGCTCACCAAATCGTTCGGTTACAACTTGACCAAGTAAGTTAAGTGTCGCTTTATGCCTAACTGTATTTCGTAGCACAGCAACAGGAAGTTCAGCATTCTCTTCAAATCTCCGATTAAATATTCGCCTAAAACCTTCTGACAAGTCACTATCTCCTGCAATATGGCGCATATCAGATGCTATAATAAGATGCCGCACAGGCTCCCAGCTTACATCACTGCACCAATCAACCAACGTCTCTTCCCATTCACCTAGCGTCTTTCTCCATTGAGGTTCTGAGCACATCACTTTCCCAGGACACTTCTCGTAACCCAGATATTCAAGCATATCGCTGAGCCTAGCTCCAAATAATTCAAAGTACCTGGCCTTACCCTCATTCGGTTCATCGCTGATAATGAGTCCATTATCTTGGTCACTCCACAACGTTGACTCTTGTCTCCCAGCGCTTCCAAACACTATAAATGAATAAGAAACCGGAGGTGGACCGTAACCCGCCTCCATTTCTTGTTCACAGAAGTAGACGACTTTAGCTGCAATATGATCATGCATTTGGTTAACAAGAGACATCCACTCAGAGATTGGCAGAACCTGTACTAGTTGCTGTAAGAGAGTCTGGCATGCAATGCGCCCTTCCCTTAATTGTTCCAGCGAACAAGCATCTACAATTCCCTTTAAGTCTAAATTGCATTCTGTTGAATTCAGCAGTTTCATACCGTCCGCCCCTCTCTTCCAAGCCTTCACCCTGTATTTCAAATGATCGTATTCAGGATTAATTCAAGGTTGAGTTATTCGCACGAGACTTAGTCTCTGAATCCGTAAGCAATTTCATTTGTTCAGGATAGCCATACGTACCATGTTCACTGATATCAAGACCCATCATTTCTTCCTCTTCCGTTACACGTAAGCCCATTACAACCTTCATAATACCAAGGATAATCACTGATAGAACCACTACGAATATAAAAGTACCTACAACACCAAGAGCTTGAACCCCTAATTGATGGAACCCACCACCGTAGAACAGGCCTGCTTGGCCTATTCCTGTTGTCTCAACCAACTCGGGTGTAGCAAACAATCCTGTGGAGAGCGCTCCCCACACACCTGCAATACCATGTACAGAGAATGCATAGATCGGATCATCCAACCCAGCACGTTCCAACCATTGAGCACAGAAGAATGCAATAATTCCAGCGACTGCACCAATCAAGATAGCTGCCCAAGGTTCTACGAATGCACAAGAACCAGTAATAGCTACCAGTGCAGCAAGCACACCATTCAACATACTTGGAATATCACCTTTGCCAAATATGATCCAAGAGATCGCAAGTGCAGCAATAGCTCCAGCAGCAGCTGCAATATTCGTTGTCACAGATACATATCCAAAGAATCCACCAATACCTGACAGCGTACTTCCTGGATTAAACCCGAACCAACCAATCCAGAGAATGAATACACCGAGTACAGACAACACTTGGTTGTGTCCAGGGATACTATTCGGCTTACCCTCTTTATTATATTTACCAAGGCGTGGTTTCAACATGAATGTCGCTACTAAAGCTGCTGTAGCACCTGTAAGGTGGACTACAGTAGATCCAGCAAAATCTTGCATTTCAAGCATAGCCAACCATCCACCACCCCACACCCAGTGAGCAACAACCGGATAAATAACAACCATGAACAATGTTCCGAAAATAATGTACACGCTCAGTTTGGCACGTTCAGCCAAGCCTCCACATGCAATAGCTAATGATACCGCTGCAAATGACAATTGAAATAAGAATTTAATAGTTAGGGGTACGTCAGAGCCGGCTAGGGAGCTGAACGATCCTGCCATCTCATCACCCGAAAGGAAAAATCCTGTTTGGCCAATAACCCCATTACCATCGCCGAATCCTAAACCAAATCCGACTGCCCAGAAAGTAATAACTGAAATTCCTAGGGTAAGAACGGTTTTCCCTGCAACGTGACCCGCATTCTTCATTCGAACCGATCCAGCTTCTAAAAGTGCAAAACCTGCTTGCATAAAAAATACGAGGATAACGGCTAAGAAGACAAATACAGAGTTAATACCCACTTGTAATTCAGCATTGGTAGCCCCGGAATCCGCAAAAACCGTCATTGGAAAAGCCAACAAAGTAAGCATTGCTAACATCACACCCAGCCATTTCTTTTTCATGAACTGCACTCCCCTTAATGTAATGTTTATTAACACAATATGAAAATCTTAATGTCATTATAATCAGGTTTCATGTTTTTTGACAATATATTTTTTGTGAAATAAAAAATTAGATCACATATGTCATAATTGTTTACATTCATCTATAGACTATAAGCATGACGTTTGACTGTATGGTTCAGGTTCATGTATCATTATTTATATAGAATTTAAGTGAATCTTGTTATTAGTGAGGTGAGATAAATTAGAGAAATAATGCTTTATCGGATTGGCGAGCTAGCCAGAGCGGCAAATATAAGTGAAAGAACCATTGATTATTACACTAAGTTAAAGCTTATTGTTCCTGAAATGCGCACCAAAAAAAACTACCGTTTATATAACCATGAAACCTTAACTCGTCTAACACGTATTAATGAATTAAAACAAGAGAAGTATACATTGGAAGAGATCAGAGAATCCCTCGATAAATGGAACACCATTCCTGAGGAAACACATGTCACTGAAAAACTAACTCATCTCGAGATTCATCTGCTACAATTAGAGCGGGAGGTTAGGGAAATCAGTCCTTTAATTGAACAAATGAAACCCGTTCAAGCAAAGCGCATGCTAATGAATTTACTTCCACAAGGTGCTGCTTGTATAGAGGCTCTCAAGGTTCTTATGGAACACATCTAATCTAATGTCGTATGTCTCAAGAGATTCTTTAAGTTTAAATCTAACAGGAGGTATTAAAAATATGTTTATTCTCATTATTATCGCGTTTATATTTACACTTTGGGCTCAATTTCGTGTTAAAGGTACTTTCAATAAATGGGCTAAGGTTCCCAGCACCACAGGTATGACAGGTTATGATGCAGCACGACGCATGCTAGATGCTAACGGTCTACAAGACGTTCCTATCGAACCCGTAAGAGGCTCTCTCACAGACCATTATGATCCTATTCACAGGGTCGTTCGTTTATCCGAACCCGTATATTATGAGAACTCTATCTCAGCGATTTCAGTAGCCTGCCATGAAATTGGTCATGCCATTCAACACAAAGAGCACTATCCTATGTTGAAATTACGTCATCGGATGTTCCCAGTTGTAAACTTTGCATCAGGCATTGCACCTTTTTTACTTATTGCAGGTATGTTGTTCTCCTTCACCAACCTTATCGGTCTCGGCATTATCTTCTTCTCCGCTGCTGTGGCATTCCAATTAGTCACACTTCCTGTTGAATTCAATGCCAGTAGTCGTGCTCGTGAAGTAATGATACAAGAAGGCTATATCTCCAATGATGAAGAACGTGGGGTTGCTAAAGTATTAAATGCTGCTGCCCTTACTTATGTAGCTGCTGCATTACTCTCACTACTTGAATTAATTCGTTATATTATGATATTTACAAGCAGTCGTGACTAATAAATTTAAAAAAGCCGTTCCGTTTAAGTGAAGTGCACTCCAAAGAATAGACATCGGATAAACTCTCAAGTTTACCGATGAACATTCTAGAGGGTGTATTTTTTTATAGTAATCAAAGGTCCCCGTATATATTATTAACACTACGTACTTACGGAGAATCCTTCTAGATGAGAAATTAGAATAAGTTGAAGGCCACTTTGATATGCTTGTGAAAGCATTAAAGTATTGGTTCTGGACAACCTAATGGATCTGACTCGATAGATTGAGCTCTCCATTGAAATTATGGATAACAAGGAGAGACAACCGTGAAGAATTTCATATTATTTGAAAATGTATCTAAATATTATAAAATGGGCGAGCATAAAATTGTTGCTGCAGACAATATCAGCTTTAATATTGAAAGAGGCGAGTTTTGTGTCATCGTCGGCCCCAGCGGCTCTGGAAAAACCACTATTTTGAATATGCTCGGGGGCATGGACTCTTGTGACAGCGGAAAGATACTTTTGGACGGTTGCGAAATAAACGGCTTGAACGAAAGGAAATTAACTGATTACCGCAGATATGATGTCGGTTTTGTGTTTCAGTTCTATAACCTTGTACAGAATTTAACAGCTATTGAGAATGTCGAACTCGCCTCCGAAATCTGCAAAGAACCACTGGATGCACAAGAAGTACTTGCTCAGGTAGGCCTTTCGGAACGTATGTTGAATTTCCCCGCACAACTGTCGGGCGGTGAGCAACAACGTGTTTCGATTGCAAGAGCACTAGCCAAGAACCCCAAGGTTTTACTGTGTGATGAACCGACTGGGGCTCTCGATTATAACACTGGGAAAAATATTCTGAAGCTGTTGCAAGATAGCTGCCGCCAAACAGGAAAAACAGTTATTGTCATTACACACAACCTAGCCATCACCCAAATGGCTGATCGTGTCATACATATTAAAAACGGAAAAATTTCAAAAATAGAACAAAATGCTACCCCTGTCCCCGTCGAAAGGATTGAGTGGTAGCATGAAAAAAACCTATTTTAAAACGATCACCCGCGAAATCAAACAAAGCTTCGGACGTTTTATTGCTATCTTTGCGATTGTCGCCCTTGGCGTTGGCTTTCTCGCAGGTTTACTTGCAACTACACCTGATATGCAAGTATCCGTGGATAAATATTATGATGATCATCATATGTCTGATATTATTATTAAAGGTACAATGGGCTTGACCGAAGCGGATTTCGAAGCTGTCTCTTCTATGGATGAAGTCGACCAGATTATGCCTGCCTATGTTACCGATACCTTAATGAAAACAAATCATAATGAGGTTTTGGCGACACGAGTTTATGGATTGCCACTTGATCAATCAACTAAAAATGGTAACGGTTCCATCAATCAATTGGAACTGATTGACGGTAGGATGCCACAAGCTGATAACGAAATTGTTGTAGAACGAAGCGGAGTCTATCTGTCTGAAATTGCGCTCGGTTCGACCTTGACAGTATCCGAAGAAAATGAGGACTATGAGAATATTCATGATACATATAACACCACGGAATATAAGGTGGTCGGTATTGTTGGTAACCCCCTTTATTTCTCTATGGAGCGAGAATCAAGCAGTATCGGCAACGGAGAAATTGGCGCAGTTATTTATGTTAATGAAAGTAACTATGCGCTAGATACATATACAGATTTCTATATTACGGTATCAGGCGCTTCTGAATTAACCGCCTTTAGAGATGATTATGATACAACGATCAATCAAACCGTTACGAAGCTTGAAGCTGTTGGCGAATCGCAATCTGCCGTTCGTTACAGTGATATCGTAAGCAAAGTTCCAGCAGAACAGATTGCCGATATTGTAGCACCCAAATGGGTTATACTTGACCGTAATTCCAATGTGAGCTATGCCAGTTTTTCAGTTAATGCCAAAAAGATAGCAGCAATTGCAACGGTGTTTCCGATATTCTTCTTTCTTGTTGCCGCCTTGGTTTCGTTGACAACGATGACACGTATGGTTGAAGAAGAACGAACACAAATCGGAACGTTAAAGGCACTTGGTTACAGTAAAGGTGCCATTATGTATAAATATATTATCTACTGCGGTCTTGCAAGTATTCTGGGAAGCGTTATAGGCTTGCTCGCAGGCTTTCAACTACTACCCACCGTAATATGGGATGCTTATGCGCTGATGTATCATTTGCCGAACTTCGTAACGCAGTTCAGTTGGGGCTTTGCCATCACTGCGTCTGTCCTAGCCATTCTATGTACGATGGCTGCCACCATCTCAGCTTGCCACCTTTCATTAAAGGAAAAACCCGCCACACTGATGCTTCCCCGCGCTCCAAAAGCAGGAAAACGCATTTTTCTTGAGCGTATCCATTTTATATGGTCACGCATGAAGTTTACCCATAAGGCAACTGCCCGAAATCTCATCCGTTACAAAAAGCACTTTTTTATGACGGTTCTTGGCATTGCAGGCTGTACCGCTCTGATTGTAACCGGATTTGGTCTGAGTGATTCTGTAAGGAAAATTGCGAACACACAATTTGATGAGATCATTCAATATGACCTTCTTATCGGATTGGATGAGACTGAGCATACTGACACGCCTCTTAACGATTTCTTGAATGATGCGGAGCAGGTTAATCGTTATACGGAAGTTTTTAGCGAAATAGGATCTGCAAAGCGAAATGGCGAGAATGCCACGGCGACCATTTATGTTCCGAAGGAATCGACCGCACTCCAGGAAGTAATGATTTTACGAGAACGAAAAAGTGGTGATGACATCATTTTTAATGATTCCTCTGTCATAGTTACAGAAATGCTTGCGAACACTTTGAATATACAAACGGGAGATACGTTTACACTTGAAAATGCAGACGGAGAAGCCGCAGAATTTGTTCTTTCAGGTATTACTGAAAACTACGTAGGCAGTTATCTATATATAAATCAAGCAGATTATGCCAGCGCTTTCGGTGGCAAGCTTACCTACAATACTCTGATGGTACAAACCTCAATAACCGATGCTTCGCAGCAGGATGCGGCACTAACCAAGATCTTAACGAATGATGCCGTTACAAGTGCAGTGTTTATGGAACAAACTAAGAAGTCTTTTGACAATCTGCTGTCCAGCATCAACTTTGTTGTTGTCGTCCTTATTATGGCAGCCGGTGCGCTTGCTATCATTGTGCTTTACAATCTTACCAATATAAACATCAATGAACGTAGAAAAGAGCTTGCTACATTAAGAGTGCTTGGCTTCCATAACAAAGAGGTGGCAGGGTATATCTTTCGAGAAACGACTATATTAAGCATCATCGGAACACTTGTCGGTCTTCTGTTAGGTGTACTGCTTCACGGCTTCGTGATAAGAACAGCGGAAACCACAGATTTAATGTTTGGCAGAAACATAACGATTACAAGCTTTGTATTATCTGCGGCGGTCACACTTTTGTTCTCCTTCATTGTGGATTTGATTATGTATCAAAAGCTGAGGAAGATAGAGATGGTTGATTCTATGAAAGCCATTGATTAGTCGTTTAAACAATATAGATATACCCCTTAAATTGGTACCCGGACAAACTCTAGAGTTTAACCGATGCACACTTTAAGGGGTTCTTTTTTTTGCATATGTTCCCTATACGGGTTCTTCACCACAAGTACTAAGTACCGGCAGTTGTTTTTTCTGAGCACTATATTGTAATTCAAAATAACCAAGAAGAAAATTACGAAAGGCTTGTGCAACTAACGGCAGTTTATCATCTGACCTGTGAATAAGCCCAATCGTACGCGTTATTCTCGGTTCCGATATTCTGACTTTTGCAGGTTGCATAGGATTACTCTGAAAGAATGCCATTTCAGGAAGCAGACTAACACCCATACCTGCAGCCACTAAACCGCGGATCGTGTCCGTCTCTTCTCCTTCAAAGGCAATTTGTGGTGTGAATCCAGCTTCTAAACAGGCTTGCCATACAATAGGACGCAAGGAATACCCATTACTAAAAAGAATAAACTTATCCTCTTTCAACTGTGATAGCTGAATACTCTCTTCCTGCGCAAGAGGATGACTAGGATGCATAATAGCGAACAGTTCTTCTGTAAGAACAACATCCCCATCCACTTGATCATGACCATCTGGAAAAGGAGAAATGAAAGCTAAGTCCACCTCAGCAGATATAACATCTCGGATCAATGAAGGGTACATCCCCTGTTTGAAACGAAATCTCACATTAGGATAACGCTTTCTAAACTCCGCTACAACTGAAGGGATCAAATGAATACCCAGACTATGTGGGAATCCAATTCGAATTTCCCCTCTTTCGGGGTCTAGAAACTCGTGTATTTCTGCCACGGCCTTATCTAAATCTTTCATAAGAGTTTCCACTCGCTTACAGAAAAGCTGGCCTACAGGTGTTAATTGTAGGTTTCTCCCCTTCTGCATGAACAAATTCACACCGAGCTCTTCTTCCAACTGGTGAATCTGCCTACTTACCGCAGACTGAGCCACATGAAGTTCTTCTGCTGCCTGTGTAACATGTTCCTTCTGCGCCACTTTCATGAAGTAGTGCAACTGTCTTAATTCCACGCCACTGATCTCTCCAATCTATGATCTGCAATCTCAAATATCTAATGTTTTTTAAGCAAACGGATAATCAAGCCATACACGAAGAAACCACCAATTAACCCGCCCAAATGAGCCGCCCAATTCACATCCGGGGTTACTATAGTAAAGACAATCCCGAACATGAGCATTGCATATAATGTTTTACGTGAAGATTCATCAATTAAACTGCGTTGTAATAAGGCAATATACAAGAATGCTCCATAGACACCGTAAATAGCACCCGAAGCTCCTATAGACAATAAAGGTTCCTGTACACTATTATAGTATGCCATTGTAATGATATTGCCTATAATTCCACTCAAAAAATACAAAATGATATAACGCCAAGAGCCCATGAGACGTTCTAGCGGAGGCGCAAATACTAACAGAGCGAAGCAATTAAACAAAAGGTGACTAAACCCACCATGAAGGAACATCGAGGCTACATAACGCCATAGCTCATCGCTATAGGGCTCTATATTCGTAAGTGCCCCTAGATCCAGCAAATTGAGATTAGTTACCCCGCCCTTAATGGATATCACGATAAACATTATAATATTGGCTAGAATCATCAGAGCTGTGACAGGATAAAACCGTAAATAACTTCTCCAATCCTCATACCTAACAAAAATCATAATAACCTTCCTTTACATTTATGAATATCAAAAATTAGCAATGTTTTTATATAAAGACTATAATATCTGTAGTACTGACAAATCACAAATTTCAAGGAGGAAAATCACATGACACAATCACGTACAGCCACCTTTAAAGGTAACCCTATCACTTTGATAGGTCCAGCATTGAAAGTCGGAGATACTGCTCCTAATTTCACAGTAAGTAAAAATTTGCTTGAAGAAGTTTCATTGAAAGATTATGCAGATAAAATCAAATTAATTAGCGTAGTCCCATCCCTTGATACCGGTGTATGTGATTCACAAACACGTCGTTTCAACGAAGAAGCAATCAGTCTAGGTGATGACGTTGTTGTCCTTACCATCAGCATGGATCTTCCCTTCGCACAAGCTCGCTGGTGCGGTGCTGCTGGTGTAGAACGTGTAATCACATTATCTGATCATAAGGATGCTTCCTTTGGCGAAGCTTACGGTGTACTTATTCAAGAATTCCGTTTGGACATGCGTTCAATCTTCGTTATTGACAAGAATGATACCATCACTTATGTTGAATATCTCCCAGAAATGACAGAGCACCCGAATTACGAACAAGCTGTTACTGCTGTTAAAGAACTTTTATAGAACTTTGCAAGGATCGATTCTACAAGAGTGATGTTAACTCTCTAACCGCTATAAAAAAGACGAGAGAAAGAGCTAAACCTTCTCTCGCTTTTCTAAATATGCCCTAATAAATTACAACATAGATCCTCTAAACATCTATTCCATAAGCGCTTACCTATAATATTCTCATTCTGAAATTTTGTATTTGACTAATTTCTTATCCAGCGATGCAAATAAATGAATGATGAATCGGTAATTAGCTCCAAGATCTCCTAATGATCCCCTCGATGCGGAATATATGTCCACGGCACTTTTAACAGGACTCACAGATAGAACAGATACTGTGATATCCACAGTCCGGCCAAATGTTGTTCTCTTCTCAAGCGTAATTTCTCCAACAGATTGGACTTCATGCAGCACTTTATAACCCGGGATTTTTTTAAGTGTCGAAGACACTTCCTCCCAAGCTTTGTCTTTCGATAAGTTGTAATAGCGCGTTTTCATCTTAGGATCTTTTGCACGGTCGCTTGTTCCTTCTTGACTTCGTATGATCCCCACTAGAACTCTCTTTAACGACAAGACCTTTCCTCCTTTGAATAACCATCAATACTACATAGTTTAACATTGATAGACACAGAACAAAAGAGTTATATAGATTGAACTGAAGTTAACACCACCAAGTGTTCTATAAATTCGAAATAAAATCAAGAATAGAGGGTTCATCTGAGTTCATTCTATGTAAGATGGTATGAATCTCCATGTTAGAATGAAAAAAGCACACCACCTCGGTCAATTCCGAAGATGGTGTGCTTTAGAAGTAAAATATAAATTAAAACAAAAACCCGCTATGCCGTCCGATTATATTGTCTTCTGAACCTGCAGTAGCAGGTGGGTGATCGCAGAAGTGTGTTTGAAGTCCCCTCGTCATATAGACAGGGCTTTTCAGCGACGCTACATATAAATCTCCCTAGACATCATCATTGGTTCAAAATAACGATTAACCGAGGCGAACACCGCAGGATTTGTTCTTATTATAATACTGTAAGCCACAAAAGTAAACTCTAAATGAATAGGTTTTCATTTACCGCTCTATTTATTTTTATCTAGATCGACTATTTCTTGATGGTTTTCCTCTTCGGAAACTTCTCCTTCGATTTGGGCTTGTTTCTCTTCCTCTTCCAGCAACTTTAAACGTTCGACTTGTTCCTGCATCTTAAGGAATGAACCATAGAAATTAAAGAATGTCCAGTACGCAATCAAGCTGATAATGAAGAACATTACTAGTGCTGGATACTTAAATCCGAAGAAAAGTAGCAATCCACACCCAAGGACTGTAGAAATCATCCGGAATGGACGAATAATGGTTAAAAGAACGGCGTTCTTAATAATCAGAAATATCCCCATATGATAATGAACAACCATAGAGAAGAAATTAAACATGGACACAAATAAAATAATTAAGAGTATCAGCATAATACCGCCGACAAGCTGTAGGTTCTCGAATTGTGTCATATATACTTTGTAATCGACCCACATAATCACAAATAAGAGTGTGTAGAAAATACCGCCGACCATACTTTGCCTATAATTATCTTTGTAACCTTTAAAGAATGTTTTGAATATGGGAACATCTGTATCTCCCATTACCCATTTACGCACAACTGCAAATAAAGCTGAAATGGCAGGAAACAATGTAAACGGTGCCAGAACCCCCATGACCCAGTTAATAATCAGATGATCATTTGCATTAGCAGTCACATTCCCTAACATTAATTTCGTAGTTAAAATAAATAAGAATGGCGAGGAACATAGTAGCCACAAAATATTGGTATATGCAATACGTGTGATCCACTCTGTTAATTTATAAATGCCTCCCATTGTACCTTTAAATTCCAAAGATTCTCCTCCTCTGTATACATCACAATTGGCTTGTACATAATAATATACCGTATTTACCGTACACAAAGCCAGCACCTAATTGTACTCCTTTTGACACATAATACTGTAACTAAATATTTCTGTACACCCAAGGAGATATTTCACAATTGCAGATGAATAGTCACCCAATGATTTACAGCAAAAAGAAGACGAAATGTTTCACACTTCGTCTTCTTCCATTGTATATAAGAATTAGTTATCGTAGCTGCTCTCAGGACGTTTAGCAGGACGACTGCTACTTGCGCTGCTGCTACTAGGACGTGGTTTCGGGCGACTAGAAGAACCAGCTCCGCCATCTTTATTGTAGCTACTCTTGTTACCACCATATCCACCACGATTACTACTACCACTATCGCGGTTACCACGGTATCCACCACCACTGCTGCTACCACCACTAGATCCACTACGGGAACCATAGCTACCTGATGGTTTACGTCCACTACGAATATCCGGTTTGCGACGTTTAGCACGCATTGGATCTTCAGGAGTTAGTTGGATCTCGGAATCCTTCTTCTCTCCTGTAAGCAACTTCATTGCTGCTGTCAACAATTGAACAGAATCATACTGTTCTAATAATTGAATAGCGATACCTTTGTATTCATTAAGATCGCCCTTCTCAACCGTTTCAAGCAATCTTTCTGCAGTAATACGTTGTTTTCCTTCGATCGCTTCTGCAGTAGTAGGAAGAGGCTTACGTGTAATTTTGTGACGTGTAACACGTTCGATAAAGTGGAAATGATCCATTTCACGAGGCGTTACGAAAGACCAAGCTGTACCTTCTTTACCAGCACGTCCAGTACGACCAATACGGTGTACATAACTTTCCGGATCTTGTGGTAAATCGAAGTTAATTACATGCGTTACACCAGAAACATCCAGTCCACGTGCAGCAACATCTGTTGCTACCAATACATCAATACTGCCATCACGGAATTTACGCATTACAGCATCGCGTTGGTTCTGTGACAAATCTCCATGAAGACCGTCTGCTGAATATCCACGTTTTTGCAAAGCTTCAGACAATTCATCTACACGACGCTTTGTACGTCCAAAAACAATCGCAAGTTCAGGAGATTCCATATCGATTAAACGACTAAGAGCTTCGAATTTTTGGCGTTCAGGAACTTCGATGTAAGCTTGATCAATAAGTGGAGCAGTAACATGCTTAGGAATTACAGATACGTGTTCAGGATTGTTCAGGAATTGATGAGCAAGCTTCTGAATGTTGGCTGGCATTGTAGCGGAGAAAAGCATCGTTTGACGTTCTGCTGGAACCAACTTCAAGATGGATTGGATATCATCCATGAAGCCCATATCAAGCATTTCATCAGCTTCATCTAGAACGACGGTTTGAACATCATTTAAACGAATCGTTTTGCGGTTAATATGGTCAAGTAGACGACCTGGCGTACCAATAATAATCTGAGGTTTATTTTTTAGGGAACGGATTTGACGACTAATATCTTGTCCTCCGTAAATAGCTAACGAGCGGATGCCTTTGAAACGGGCAATTTTACCAATTTCTTCAGCTACCTGAATAGCAAGTTCACGAGTTGGCGTCATGATAAGAGCCATAATTTTTTCTTCTTCCTTGCTGATTTTAGAAATCAAAGGAATACCGAATGCTGCTGTTTTACCTGTACCTGTTTGTGCTTGACCAATTAAATCTCTACCTGCCATTGCAATTGGAATGGCTTGATCTTGAATGGGCGTGGATTCTTCAAATCCTAGCTCCGTGATCGCTTGAAGAATTCTGGGCTCCAAGTCAAATTCTGCGAATGTTTTCAAATATATTCATACTCCTTCTATATAGTGGACATTCCACATACTGTAAAGTGGACATTCCACAATCTTGTCTGTATTCTTAAGTAGCGGTAAACATAATATAGGGTAGCCATTTATGCTAATAATATTGCAATATGGACACTATAGCGTTTATCCGGATCATGACAGCTTCCAGATGACTAATCGGTTATTATTCAGCCGAAATAATGCAAAAATAATACTATTGTACAACCCTACTCAAGAACATCTAACATATTATATCACACAACAAGTTTAAATTACCAGCAAGTTACCAAAGTTCGCAAATTCTTTATCTAATCAAATTCACGAGGTGACAATTTTAATGAAAAGCGCTTGGAATTGTTTTGTAATTATTCTAGGAGCCATTGCTATAGCATGTGGTTTTAATTTATTTCTCATCCCTCACCATCTACTTAGTGGTGGCGTATCTGGAATATCCATGTTAATCGGTTATTTTTCAAATTTTAACATAAGTACAATGTATTTTTTCCTCAATTTACCTATTTTGGTTCTAGGCTGGTTTAAACTTGGTAAACGATTTATCGGATACAGCATGTTATCTGTCATCGTGACCACTTGGTTGATCTCGATCATTCCTGTGCAACTCGTGGTCACTGATTTACTTCTAGCTTGTGTATTTGGCGGCGTTCTAGTCGGATTTGGTTGTGGCATTTCCTTCCGCGTAGGTGGATCATCGGGTGGCTTTGATATTGTGGGCTCAATCATTACTAAATATCGAGACTTTCCCGTAGGAAATGTACTAGTTGGAATGAACGCCGCGGTCGTCTTGGGTGTAGGATACTTATCTGATGATTGGAATATCGCCTTGGCCTCTATGGCATCCATCTACATCTGTGGGAAAGTATTGGATCTTATCCATATCAGTCACATTAAGGTAACTGTCTATATTGTAACTAACAAAACCGAAGAACTTTTAGTGAAGCTACTTGAAATCCCTCGGGGTGTCACCAAAATCAAAACAGAAGGTGCATTCTCTCATGAGGAGAAAGACATGCTAATGACAGTTACAACAAGGTATGACCTGGCCGAGCTCAAGAGAATCATCAAAAATACGGACCCTCATGCCTTTGTCAATATTGTTGAAACCGTCGCTGTTATGGGCGCTTTCCGCAAAAGATAATTTCCCATCTACACCGTGTAAATCTCTTCGTAATTGTGTTATATTAATGATGCGCCACTGCTTACATCTGTTGCCAGCAGATACAGAATTACCTTTATTTCTCAAAGATATTTCCGATTCACTGCTCAAGAATTTTTGATGATAAAAATTCGAAGGAGGAAGGGTGATTTTTGTGGAAATGGAACCGGTAAAACTGTCTCAAATCGTCATGATGTGGTATCCCGATATGATGCCCTTTCTGAAGCAAATTGAATTAAATTCTCTCATTATGCTTCGAGATGGACTTCGTATTTTGGAAGCACAAGATGCTATGGAAATTATCCAGTTCAGCATTTGTGAGCATCAGAACTTAGCGCATTTGCAATAACAGGAGTTACTAGATTCCAATGCCGTCTTCCATCCTTAATCGGGGGAGGACGGCATTTTGTATCTATTCACATATGTTTAATCTTTTCTTCTAGAGGTTAAAAAGACCCAGGGGTATGCAAGCTGAAAGTGGTTACAAACCTGTATTTTTTGATAATACAGGCTTATATATAATCTTAGAGAGAGCACACTTAAGGGAGAGAGAATTCTATGAACATCTTTTGGGCATTTATGTTGATCCTACTGGGAAATACAGAAGCACCTCAGGACGGCAGTCACAATGTGTCAACTATGATCCAAACTTCGATTAACTCAGCCATTATCGCCAAGCAACAAGACGAAGTGGTCGATGCGTCCAGACCACCTATCAAAGTGGACCCACAGCTAACTGCACCTAAAATCAAAGGAATCTATGTTACTGCGTACAGTGCCGGAGGTTCTCGGATGACTGAATTACTGAATCTAATTGATTCTACTGATCTTAACTCTATGGTTATTGATCTCAAGGACGATTCAGGATACATAACGTACAAAACTGAGAGTGCTTTACTTCAAAAAATGGGGAAACCCCAGCCATTCATACGTGATATTAATTCTTTAATGAAACGATTACAAAAACATGATGTGTATCCCATTGCACGAATCGTTGTATTCAAGGATACCATTCTAGCCACCAAACAACCGAAGCTTTCTTTTGTTAATAAAGATGGGAGCGTGTGGAAAAATGGTAATGGCGATGCTTTTGTGAGTCCTTACAGCAAAGAAGTATGGGACTATAATATTGAACTTGCTAAAGAAGCTGCTACCCTCGGGTTTAAGGAAATACAGTTCGATTATGTGCGTTTCCCAGAGGGTTTTGAGAAACGAGCAGACGCTATGACCTATGTTAAGAATGACAAGTCGCGAGTAGACATCGTAGCTGAATTTGTACAGTATGCTCGTAAAGAACTGGCTCCGCTAGGCATTCGTGTATCTGTTGATATTTTTGGGTATGCAGCTTCCGTTCCAGCAGCGGAAGGTATTGGACAAGATATGGTGAAAATATCTGAGAATGTAGACGTCATCGCACCAATGGTATATCCGAGTCATTACTCTACAGGATGGTTTAAAGCGAAGGATCCAGATATGGAGCCTTATAAGACGATCAAGGGTTCCATGGTGGATACACATAAGAAACTTGACCCACTTGGAGACCAGAAACCGATTATCCGTCCTTGGATTCAGGATTTCACGGCTAGTTGGTTAGGAAGTGGTCACTACACGAAATATGGCAAGAAAGAAGTTGAAGAACAAATTCGCGCTTTAAAAGATATGCAAGTGGATGAATTCCTGCTCTGGAACGCATCCAATCGATATACTAAGGGTGTTAATTACACACCCTAATCAAGTTACAAGCGAAAGGCTCGGCCTATGGCCGAGCCTTTCGCCTGTCCAGAATGTTGAGAAGTTGTATAATGTAATGCTTATGTTAGATATAGATATTCATCCAACTATGTAATAAAGAGGCGTATACTTATGAAACCAACTCAAACCATTCAACAAAAAATGAGACAATTTTTCGTCATTCTACTTCCAATTTTCGTTACACAAATCACATTATCTGCCATGACTTTCTTTGATACTAACATGTCAGGGCACTCCAGTTCCATTGACTTGGCCGGTGTAGCTATAGGTTCTAGCCTTTGGGTACCTATTCAAGTAGGGATTAGCGGAATATTGATGGGGATTACACCTATTATTTCGCAGTTAATCGGGAGTGGACGGAAGGAAAATGTAGCCTATCACGTTATTCAAGCCTTGTGGCTCTCTCTTCTTCTCGCGCTAGGTGTACTTGCTTTAGGCGGAGCCCTCCTTCCGTCTATACTAGATGCAATGAATCTGGAATCAAATGTCCAATACATCACGTACCACTACTTGACCTGGCTTTCCATAGGCATTATTCCACTGTTCGGATATACCGTGCTCCGTAGTTTAATTGATGCACACGGTCAGACTCGTATTTCCATGACCATCACACTTATTTCCTTGCCTATTAACGTAGGTCTTAACTATTTGTTAATCTACGGTAACTTCGGATTTCCTAAGCTTGGAGGAATAGGCGCTGGCGTAGCGTCTGGGATCACGTATTGGTGTATATTTATCATTGCATTATGGTTCGTCCATAAACGTAAGCCCTTTGCAAGCTTAGGCATATTCCGTACATTTCATAAACTCTCGCCAAGAACTTGGAAAGAACAGTTAAAGATTGGTATCCCCATCGGTTTCTCTATTTTTTTTGAGACCGCCGTCTTCGCTGCGGTGACCCTTATGATGATCCAATTTGATACCGTCACGATCGCGGCCCACCAAGCAGCTATGAACTTTGCGACGACGTTATACATGGTCCCTCTCAGTATTTGCACTACCCTGACCATCTTAGTGGGTTTCGAGAAAGGAGCTGGACGGTTAAAAGATGCCAGACAGTACACTATACTCGGAATCAGTACTGCCGTGCTTCTTTCTCTTGCTACAGCACTGATTCTTATTGTTGCAAGTAAGCAAGTCGCAGGACTGTATTCTGAGGAAAGCCATGTCATTGAGCTTATACAGCATTTCTTAATCTATGCGATATTTTTCCAAATATCAGATGCCGTTGCAACACCTACACAAGGTGCGCTTCGTGGCTACAAGGACGTGAATCCAGCTTTTATTATTGCGTTCATCTCTTATTGGGTTATCGGTCTTCCACTGGGGTATTTATTAGATACATATACGTCTCTTGGAGCTGACTCTTACTGGATCGGTCTCATTGTGGGACTAGCTATAGGTGCAACGTTACTCTTATGGCGATTAATTCGAGTGCAACGCCGTTTCGCTGGAAAACAGTAGTGTAGGATGACCGCTACTGTGACTTATTTCCTCTCCGCTACAATCTGCATTATCCATTGTTTTCTGTCAAACACTCGTATTGGTGTAAGCTATCAAGACGCACATCGTCCATTATTCACATTTATGTAAATAAAAAACCGATTTTCCTTTAGAATAAGGGAAAATCGGTTGAATATATGTGCCAAAACTGCTTATCCATCTAGGCTTTGTATCAGATTCACGCAAACAGACTAATCAGATTCCCATCGGGGTCTTGAACGATAGCATAGCGTTGACCCCAAAAAGCATCCCAAGGTTCACGGTGGCTGGCATATCCATGGTCGACGACCTTCTTATGCAACTCGTTTAGCGACTCCGCATTTTCACATAAAAACGCTAGCTCAATTCGATGTCCTGCAGGCTCTTCCCAACTCCCGTAGATTTCTTTGATCATATCTTGTTTGTCAAAAGCTAATCGAAAACCGTCCTGTATCACTTCTACATGCTGATCCTCATTCACCTGATCAGGAATATCAAAGCCAAGCACACGATAAAAATCTAACGCTTCTTTCATATCCTTAACGACAATACCAACCATATCTAATTTTAACCTCATAGATTTCACTCCTATCATTTGTTTATCTATATCATCACATATTATAGCTATACTAGATTGTAAAAAACGGACATGTTTACTTCATCCCTAAGTTCGTTTTAAAAACTTGATTAGGCGACATCCCATAATAGCGTTTAAAATCTTTGATAAAGTGAGGTTGATCATAATATCCATACTTCACAGCAATATCAGTAAAACTAGACTGCGTGGTATGATATAGCTCGTGCAGCAGACTCTGAAATCTAATGATACCTACAAGTTCCTTTGGGCTGACTCCCAACTCCTTTTGAAACGTTCTTCTTATCGTTCTTTCACTGTAACTGAGCTTTTCCGCTAAAGTACGAATGGACATTCTTCCCTGATGATCATACATATATCGCATACCTGTTTGTAGCAAACGATCTGTTTGGGATTCATTTAGAAGTAGTAATCTTATTAATATTAATTCAACCTTTTCAATTATTTCCAACACTCCGGTAGCAGATACAATCTCTTCTGTAATAAATGCTGCTTCTTTCCCCCATATATCCTCAAGAAGAACATGATTTTCGATAAACTCGGATACAGGATATTTAAAAAAAGGACGTACAGCATCTGAAAAAAAACGAATTCCAAATAAGGATTCAGTTTGAGAAAGATTCATGACTGCAAAGTCGGTCATCAGTCCGACAACAAAAGCTCCTTTTGAAAAAGAGGATGCTCTCAAGTCAAATATAATATCTGTACAAGCATCGGGTAAGACACGGTGCAATTTATTCGAATCCGATGCCTTGACGTCAACAGTCCAATAACAAGCAACATAAGATTCCAAACTTCTACTTGGCAAGTATTCTTGATAACGGTAATTAGAATCTGATACGTCGTGTTCTAATATAGAAGGTTGAATAGGAAGATACATTCGCATGTTGTTTCCCGCTTTCTTCAATATTTAAAATTCAAAAAAAAAGGTGTCCCAAACCATTTTTTTATGGCTTATGGGACACCCTCTTATTTATTAGTGAGGTACAATTATTGAGAAAGACGTGCAGCTAATTCGTATAACTCCATATTAAATTCCTTTTTGCTATTCACCACTTTGTCGATATCTGTGAGCACTAATTCTCCCTTAATCATACCACAAGCCTTATCGGATTCACCTGCAATGAGCATACGAACAGCGAAATCACCGAGTCGGCTTGCAAGATTACGATCCGCTGGCGTTGGTGTTCCTCCACGTTGAATATGACCGAGTACAGTTACTCGTGGTTCCAATGTTGAACAACGTTCAACAAGACCTTTGGCAACATCTTCACCGTTACCTGCTCCCTCAGCCACAATCACTATACTATGACGCTTACCATGAGCGAAGTTCTGTTCCATTCTTTTAGCAATTTCATCCATATCGTAAGGCACTTCTGGCACTAGGATCGTTTCAGCGCCGGAAGCTAGACCCGCATGTAGAGCGATATCTCCACAATGTCTACCCATAACTTCTACAATCGAAGAGCGTTCATGAGAAGACATTGTATCGCGTAGTTTGTTAATGGCATCTACAACAATACTTACAGCTGTATCAAAACCAATAGTGAAATCAGTAAACGAAATATCATTATCAATCGTTCCTGGTAACGCCATCGTGTTAATCCCTAATTTGCTCAATTTATTAGCTCCGTGGTACGAACCATCTCCACCGATAACTACAAGTCCATCAATATCACGTTTACGAAGAATATCAGCACCTTTTTGCTGTCCTTCAGGTGTCATAAATTCTTTACATCGTGCAGATTGCAGTACCGTTCCCCCACGTTGAATAATATCCCCTACACTACGTAGATCCATGGAGAAGATATCATCATTCAAGAGCCCTTGATAACCTCTTTGAACACCAAATACCTCTAAACCATAGAACAAACCACTACGAACAACAGCGCGTACTGCTGCGTTCATCCCTTGAGAATCTCCACCGCTTGTTAAAATTGCAATTTTTTTCACTGTCATGAC
Organism: Paenibacillus sp.; assembly: GCA_036496075.1. Classification (GTDB taxonomy): domain Bacteria; phylum Bacillota; class Bacilli; order Paenibacillales; family Paenibacillaceae; genus Paenibacillus_AQ. Next base: position 52,288 of record DASXLR010000117.1, read on the forward strand.
TTCTGACGCCTCCTGTTTCTGTATGACTACTTATATAAATGCTTACGTATCCATCGACTATTCATGAAGAAGAAAAGTCTAGTCCATGGACTCTTTCTCATCAAACGTCTAGAAATGGAGCGAACCTCTTGTTGCTCTCTAACTTTGGGATCAGATAAATAGATTGCCAGTAACCCTTCAATAATAAGACGATGAAATGAAGGTGAAGGAATATTGGCAACATCCTCCCTAGCAGATTCAACAATGAACGCAATCCGATCCAGCAGGGTTTCAGAGTCTTTATAATAATTACAAAAATTCAGATCGCCGCCCACCCTATCTTCTTCCTGATCAATCAGGTAATCCAACATAATATGTAAACAACAGACATGTGGAAAGTACGAAGAATGAATTGTGGCTACCGTTGCTTGGTCCAAATGAGGATCCGTAGCAGATAGAAAAAGCATGAACACACCTACGGTTGATCCCGTGGCGGCGGCAAATTCATTCCATCCCAATTGTGGCGTTCGATCCCGGTGTATTGACCACCAATTCAGCAAGGCTTCTTCTCTAAGTTCAGGATCTATATGCTTGTATACCTGCAAATCTGTATATAGCCCTACTAAATCCTGTATAAAAGGTAACGCTATCGCATAACCAGGGAGAAGCCGAATGCAGCTATGGCAAGTCTCAACTAATTTAAGTAAGTAACCCCCATCGTTCTGTTCTTGTCGAAAAGCGTAATAATGTAATGGCAGTGCATCGGGATTAATGGCATCAAGCATAGACTGATGTAGGAGCCGGAAATCTTCCGGATCCATAGAAGTGCTACGATCACAAAGGTTGTCCAGATAATCACTGATCGTCTGATATGCCACAATCAATTTTATTAAAGTATGACGTTCTGGCAACTCAATGGCAGCATACACTGCACCACCCTGACAATGAAACTGTTTGGTTTCAAGACTATCTAGTGCCTGCTTTCTAAGCTCTAGATCAGGGATCTCTCCAGCTACTTTACGCCAGCCGTCCAGTTCCTTGCGTACTTCCGGTAATATATGCTTATATACCCGACTCATTAAATTTAATGGGTTTCGCGGAACTTGATATTGGCTCTTCTCATTATATTTCAATGACGTTGCCTCCACATTGTTGCACACTATTCATTTCAAATCATCACTATTATAATATGTACCTTGATTTTGCACAAATAAACAAAGTCACAAATTTATTGTTGCAGAAAATGTAGAAAACTGATGAAATCACATCTTCTGCTTTTTCTTTACGATATACTAACGAAGTTTCATAGCACATCATGGTAAGGAGTCTTGTTCATGTCATCACCTGAACCGTTCCATCTTAATACTCTATTCCCGAAAGCCTGAGCAGATATTCCATCTGGATCGGCTTTTTATTTTTATTTGCGTATAAAGAGACATTATCGTTATAATGATTATGAGTTAGTATTAGTATCAAGTACTAATTTGTCTATATTTATAATAGATCTGTAGAAAAGGGGGGCCTTCCGTGCAGTTTGATCAATTGAGAGAAGTCATCCACTCACGCCGTAGTGTTCGGAATTTCACTGACCAGGATGTGTCTTTGCAGGATGTGAAAGATATGATCGATTGTGCGAGGTATGCACCTAGCGATACCAATTCCCAGACTTGGGAGTTCATCGCAATTATGAATCGTTCCAAAATCAAAGAAATTGAACAGATCACATGGGAGCAGCTCCATCATATGGCTAAGGTTGCCGAAGATAATGGCCTCGCGCGCGAAGCCAAATTCTTGGTGAAATCGTTCGGTCCTTACGCCACAGCGTTTGCGGATGCGCCCGTTCTGATTGTTTGTCTAGCTACCGCCTACACCTCGAAATTTCGCGATCGTATTTTTGACCCTATTGGTTTCGGAAATGAGACCATTTGGAACGAAGAGGGAATCAAGAGCTCAAGTTTAGCGATTCAGAACATGATGCTCGCTGCCCATGCAAAGGGTCTGGCAACCTGTCCAATGACGGGTCCAGTTCTTCTCGCTGAAAAGCAACTCAGAGATTATCTAGATATTCCTAACGACCGACAACTTAACATGGTCATCGCATTAGGCCACCCCAAAGTGCAACCTAAAGCTATAGCGCGTAAAGAAATTGATGAAATATTACGAATTGTAGAATAAATAAAGGCACTGCCGCTTGTGAGTTCCATAAGCGATCAGTGCCTTTATTTTTTTTATGAAGATAGCTCTTTAACCAAGTCTAGCCATTTCTTCATCACTAATCTCAAAATTAGTGTATACATCTTGCACATCATCATTGTCTTCGAAAGCATCCATCATCTTTAATAGCTTCTCTGCATTCTCACCTTCTACATCTACCGTATTCTGCGGAATCCAGCTTACTTCAGAGCTACTAAATTCAAATTTCGCTTCTTCCAACGCACTCTTAACAGATTCAAACTCATGTGGATGTGTTAATACTTCGAAGCTATCATCATTCGTCACCATATCGTCTGCACCAGACTCAATAGCCTGCATCATGAGGGTATCTTCATCTAGATCCGCGAATTTCTCACGATCAATGACCAGCATCCCTTTCTGATCGAACATATAGGCAACACAACCAGACTCACCCATATTACCCCCGCGCTTATTAAAAATGGATCTGACATCCGCCGCGGTACGATTACGATTATCGGTTAAGCATTTAACCATAATCGCTACGCCACCTGGACCATAACCCTCGTAGTAAATCTCATCGTACTCTACATTTTCTCCATTGCCCGATGCTTTTTTAATGGCACGTTCAATGTTATCCACCGGCATGTTGATCTGCCGAGCATTATGAATAGCTGTCTTCAGACCGAAATTGGCATCCGGATTCGGACCGCCTTTACGTGCCTGTACATAAATTTCACGGCCAAGCTTCACAAACTTATTGTTCTTGGCTTGGTCAGCCTTACCCTTACGATCTTTAAACAACTTAAACTTTGGCATAGCGATAGCGCTCCCTATAAAAATGTATAATTCGTCCCAACTAGTGTATCATTCTGCCATGGTTCCGGTCAAAGGCATTAAACACAGTTTATAACAAAAAAGCGCAGTTCTATTTACCCATAGAATTGTGCGCTTGTCATTAGCTACATTATATCCTCAATGATATATGACGATTAAGTCGTCTTATAATGCGTGTTCAAAAAGTTGACTTTTTGAACTACCTCTTATAATTTATTTACGTTAGCCGCTTGAGGTCCACGACTACCCTCAGCTGTATCAAATTCAACCGTTTGACCTTCATCTAAAGTCCTAAAGCCTTCCCCTTGAATGGCTGAGAAATGAACAAATACATCCTCGCCGCCTTCTACTTGAATGAATCCATAACCTTTTTCCGCGTTGAACCATTTAACTGTACCTTTCAAATAAACAACCTCCCAAAATGACCGCCAATGATGGCGAATACCGAAATTATTTTTCATGAATTTCACATCGCAACGCATCTTTTCCATATTTTCAATGTTTATATTTGCTTTACAAGGGTGTCTGCGTTATCATTTTACAAAAAGAGTAAACGGAGAAGTGCATATGATTAAAAAACATGAAATATACAAAAAAGACAACTGGAATATGATGACGATAGAGGTTCAAGGTAAATATATCGTTCTTCGTGAAATATCTGATCAATGGGGAGAAGAGACACACACGTTCCTCAGTCGCCCAGCTTTGATGCATTGGGCTAATAACCGCTTCCCCAAAGTAGAGTTCCAGAATAATGAAGAAGAGTGGCACCAATTAATGGCTGCTTTTAAAGAGGTATAATACCCTATGGATTCTAGAGACACACTTATCTTTATTATCCTTTCTTTCTTGCTTGGAGTTGCTTTGATTATGGCCAGAAACTCCGTCCCGCCTGCCTTAAAACGCTGGATGGCACTCACCGCCATCATCATGATTCTGATTGCCTTTTCATTAATCATATTCAGCTTTCTAAGCATGGGTACCTAAGTTAATAAGAGAAGGATAAATAATCTTTTTTTGGAAGGGTCATACTAAGTGTGATTGTATATGTAAAGGAGGTACCTCTTGTGAAGTTAACCAAGATCGTATCATTTATACTCACACTTAGTCTCTTTCCCATCCCATCAACATCACCTTCTTTAGCGGCACAGACTACTCAGTCTTCATCTCTAAATCATTTAAGGAGGATTCACATGGATAAAATTAAGAAACGCTCAGACGTACCTGTTGAGAATCAATGGAACCTACAAGATATGTTCACTAATCAAGCAGCTTGGGATCAAACCTACACTGAAGTTCAGAAGAAGACTAAAAAGACTAATGATTTTCAAGGCACTTTAGATTCAGTTCAAGCCGTTAAAGCTTGTTTCGAGTTAGAAGATGAATTGTCTTATCATGTTGAACGTCTATTCGTGTATGCTCACATGCATCATGATGAAGATACAACCAACCCTACATATCAAGCACTCACACAAAAAGCTAAGAAGTTAAGTGTTGAAGTAAGCGAAGCCCTATCTTTCATCACACCTGAAATTCTATCTCTACCCGATGATAAACTTGACGCATTCATAGCTGATCCAGCGCTCACAGATTATAAATTTACATTGCAAGAGATGAAGCGTGAGAAGGCCCATGTTCTGACTAAGACTGAAGAAGCATTGCTAGCTCAGGTCGGTAACTTATCCCAAGCGCCTCAGACGATTTTTGGAATGCTTAATAATGCAGATATGAAATTCCCTAAAATTAAGGATGAGAATGGGAAGGAAGTTGAACTTACCCATGGTAACTATTCTCAATTCCTAGAAAATCCTAATCGTGAAGTTCGCAGCCGTGCTTTCCAAGCGGTATATGATACTTATGGTAAGCAGAAGAACACCATTGCAGCCACTTTAAGTGCTAATGTGAACAAGAATATATTCTATTCTCGTGTACGTAAATATCCTTCTGTACTTGAGATGTCTCTCTATAGCGACAATATTGAGAAGGAAGTCTACACTAACCTTATTGATACGATTCATGAGAGCTTACCTCTGATGCATCGCTACATGAAGCTTCGTAAAAAGCTACTCGGTGTCGATGAACTACACATGTATGATTTATTCGCCCCACTCGTAGATGAGTACAAGATGGATATCACTTACGAAGAAGCGAAAGCAACCGTTAAAGAAGGCTTGAAGCCACTTGGTGAAAACTATCTAAGTGCTCTACAAGATGGTTATGACAAAGGTTGGATTGATGTGTATGAGAATGAGGGTAAACGTACTGGAGCGTATAGCTGGGGAGCTTATGGCACTCACCCTTATGTCCTTCTCAATCACAATGAAAACCTGAACAGTATGTTCACTTTGGCGCATGAGATGGGTCACGCCCTGCATTCCTATTATTCAGACAACAACCTGAAATACCGTGATGCGCAATACACGATTTTCTTAGCAGAAGTAGCCTCTACAACCAATGAAGCACTACTCATGGATTACTTGCTTAAGAAATCAACGGATCCTAAAGAAAAAATGTACCTTCTCACTTATTATGCCGATCAGTTCCGTACAACCGTATTCCGTCAAACCATGTTTGCAGAATTCGAGAAAATTGTACACGAGCATGCTGAACAAGGTGAGTCTCTCACACCGCAAGCTCTTTCAGACATTTATTACGATCTGAATGTAAAATATTATGGTAAGGATATGACCGTAGATCAAGATATCAGTATGGAATGGGCTCGTATTCCCCACTTCTATAACAGCTTCTACGTATACAAATATGCGACAGGCTTCTCAGCAGCAACAAGCTTCTCCAAACAGATTTTGGAGGAAGGACAGCCCGCAGTTGATCGCTATCTCAACTTCCTGAAGAGTGGTGGCAGCGACTACTCCATTAATATTTTGACAAAAGCAGGGGTCGACATGTCTTCACCACAACCAATCCGTGAAGCGATGAGCGTATTCGGAGATTTAATTACACAAATGGAACAGTTGACTAAATAAACATGTGATTGTTATAAAATCCCTTGTCCACTAGGTCAAGGGATTTTATAATATCATAAGAAGGAGATATCGATATGAAAATGCAATGGTCGTTAATAGCTGGATTATTATTCGCATTGTTGACTGCTATTTTTGCAGTAATCAATGTAAATCTTGTTGAAGTGAATCTAATGTTCAACGTTGTACATATTCCACTTATCGTACTTATCTTGGGTTGTACACTTATTGGGGGTATTATTGTTGGTTCTTATGGAATATTCAGACAATATAAACTCCAAAAACAAGTAAAGCGTCTAACTCAACAGCTTGCACAAGCTGAAATCATACCTGATTTCGAACCCACTAATCTCAACAAACCTAAGGAGGCAGAACCTTTTGTCGATCCAACCGATCCAACCAAATGAACAATATATTCTAACCTTACTTCAGAAGCTACTTCATACTCCAAGCCCAACCGGCTTTACAAATGAAGTTATGAAAGTTATTGCGGATGAGGCAAAGTCCCTAGGTGTACCTCTGACGTGGAATAACAAGGGTGGTGCTATCCTAAGTGTTGAAGGACATAATAACAGCCGTACGGTTGCCTTGAGTGCGCATGTGGATACATTAGGAGCTATGGTGCGAGCCATTAAACCCAATGGAACGCTCCGTCTTACGATAGTCGGTGGATTCATGATGCAATCGATGGAGAATGAATACTGTATCATCCACACACGCAGTGGCCAGACTTACACAGGAACCATTCTTAGTACACATCCATCGGTGCATGTTTATAGTGATGCACGCGACTTCAAGCGCACAGAAGAACATATGGAAGTCAGAATCGATGAACTTGTTGATTCTAATGAAGACGTTAAGAAGCTTGGCATCTCCGTGGGTGACTTCGTTTCATTTGATCCAAGAGTTGTCGTAACGGACAGTGGATATGTTAAATCACGTCACCTTGATGATAAGGCTAGTGTAGCGGCACTATTCGGCTTACTAGAATCCATGAACCGTGAAGGCTGGAAGCCTCAGACTAATCTGAAGCTCCTGATCTCAAACTACGAAGAGGTAGGACATGGTGCGTCCTATATTCCTGACGATATTGAGGAAATGATAGCTGTCGATATGGGATGCATTGGAGACGATCTAAGTTGTAAGGAAACCGATGTATCCATCTGTGCCAAGGATTCTTCTGGCCCTTACGATTATAATATGACTAATCGTCTAATCGCCCTAGCTGAATCCGAAGGAATTCCTTATGCTGTTGATATTTATCCCCATTATGGGTCTGATGCCTCCGCAGCCCTTAGTGGTGGAAACAATATCCGCGCTGCATTAATTGGTCCTGGCGTTCATGCCTCACATGCCATGGAGCGAACTCATAAACAGGCTGTCTTCAACACAGCTAAACTATTAGCTGCATACCTACGACAAACCTAAATTATTTCAAAAAATATATTGACTGTCATTGGATTAATGGATACAATAGTTCAAATATTCCAAATGCGATGAATAGAAGAGTAAATGAATGGATTCTTTAACAGAGAGCTCCGAAATCTGAGAAGGAGTAAAGAATTATTCATTGAACCAAGTCTATGAGCATCATATCGGAACCGTAAATTCATTGGGGATGATGTGACAGGAGCTCCTGTTATAGAGCTAGAGTATAAGCATTGTTGTAATGCCGTACTTGAAGAGGTTAATATGGCGACATATTAACGAATCTGGGGTGGTACCACGAATAATTCAATCTCGTCCTCAAGACTACGGTCTTGGGGGTGGGATTTTTTTGTTGTTGTGTAACAATTTAGAGATGAAATAGCGAAGGAGTAACCCTATGAAAGTAAAACACAGGTTAGAATATTGGAAATATTCTTCGATTTTATTGTTTGGCATAGGAATATCTAATGTAGGCTCATGGATTTATTTTATCGCGCTTAACTTAATGGTGCTCGATATTACGAAGTCACCATTCGCTGTCTCGGTACTTTATATTCTAAGGCCTTTGGCATGCCTTTTCACGAATCTTTGGTCTGGCAGCCTCATAGACCGCTTGAATAAGCGAAATCTGATGGCCTTGCTCGATATACTTCGGGCTATGTTAATAACGCTGTTACCTTTGTTCTTGTTCTCTTCTATTTGGTACACATATATACTTGTCATTCTAATAAACATGGCCGGTTCCATGTTTGGACCCACATCTATGTCCTACATAACACAACTGATTCCACCCGAGCAAAGACCACGGTTTAATTCGCTTAATAGCTTGATCAGTTCTGGGGCCTTTCTGATCGGTCCAGCTATCGCTGGAGTTCTATTTTTAATAGGTTCTCCTGTTATGGCAATCTACATTAATGCCTTGGCTTTATTTATTTCAGGAGTCATCACTTTGCTAATGCCGAACTTAGAGAAACATAGAACTAATAAGAATCCAGAACCAGAGTCAAGAATATCTTTGGTATTATTAAAAAAAGACTGGAACATGGTTATACAATTTTATCGACAAAACGTCTATGTTATGGCAATCATTTTTTTATTTGGAGGTGTAATGGTGGTCATGGCATCAGCAGTGGACTCACTTGAAGCTTCGTTTGCTACGCTGGTGCTACACTTGACTGAAAGTGAATATGGCGTTCTTGTCAGCATTGCGGGGGCAGGTATTATTGTCGGAGCTATGATTAACACCCTTATTGTTAAAAAACTAATGATATCGTTGATGATTGGGATCGGGTCATTAGGTGTCTGTTTTGGTTATATGATTTATGCTTTCTCAAGTTCATTTCTTATCGCAGCTGTTGGATGTTTTATACTAGCTTTTTGCCTTGCTTTCGTAAATACAGGTTTCGCTACATTTTATCAGAACAATGTCCCAGTTGATTTAATGGGCAGGATAGGTAGTCTAAATGATTTTATTCAAGCTATATTAATCATCATCACAACCATGGCGCTCGGAGTCGCTGTGGGGTTTATTCCACTTCAAATTGTCGTAATCACAGGGGTTCTGGTGATGCTATTATTAGGAATTACATTATGTGCATGTGTAATGCAAGTATCGAAGACCCCATATTATCGATTGAGGTCCCCTTCAACAACTAACGTCCAGTAATAATAACTAACACCTAATCACACAAGCAAAAGGACGACTCTACTTGATTTAGAGTCGCCCTTTCGCTTTTTGCGTTTACAATCTATATAAAAGTGATTTACGATTTAGCCTGTTCGATCTTCTCTGCTAACTCGTTCAAATATGTCCAACGCTCCATCAAATGCTCAAGCTCCGATTGTGCCTCTTGCTGCTTCTGCATTAACTCTTGAAGAAGTGCAGAATCATTAAAGGCTTCTTCCATCTTCAACGTAATATCTGCTATCTTCTGTTCACTTTCCTCAATCATTTGATCAATACTATCGTACTCTCGTTGCTCTTTGAAGCTGAATTTAACCTTCTCCTGAGGTGCAGATGACTCCATCACTTTAGGATTTACTTGAATCTCGGCTTTGGGACTCTGCTGAGGAGCTGGCTTCACTTGATCACTTTCTGGAGCTTTCGTCACATTACGTTTCATCCATTCCTCATATTCACTATAAGAACCTACATGAACTCTAAGATTTCCTTCCCCTTCAAAAGCAACAATCTTATCCACTGTACGATCCAAGAAATATCGGTCATGAGATACAGTAAAGACTACGCCAGGGAACTCATCTAAATATTGCTCTAGAACGGCTAATGTCTGAATATCCAAGTCATTAGTAGGTTCATCCAATAGAAGGACATTCGGCGCTGCCATCAGGACTTGAAGTAAGTATAAACGCCGCTTCTCTCCACCTGATAACTTCGAGATCGGTGACCATTGAAGTGTGGGTGGGAAAAGGAAACGTTCTAACATCTGAGCAGCAGTAATCGTTCCACCATCAGCCGTCTTTATATTTTCGGCTACTTCCTTAATATATTCGATCACTCGTAATTTCTCATTCATCTCTTGATGTTCCTGAGTGAAATATCCCACTTTAACCGTAGAACCTAGAACGCTTTCTCCTCCACTTGGCTCCAGCTTACCAGCTATAAGATTTAACAATGTAGATTTACCACTACCATTAGGACCGACAATACCCACTCGATCTTCTGGGACTGCGATATAACTGAAATCCTGAATAAGAACCTTATCCTCTAAGCTATAGCTCAATTGATCAATTTCTAGAATTTTACGTCCCAAACGGGTGGAGCCCACCGATATATCCATAGCACCCGCACGTTGTATGCCTGGTTGCTCCTTCAGCTTCTCATAGCGGTCAATCCGTGCCTTCTGTTTCGTTGATCTCGCCTTAGGTCCACGACGTACCCAAGCCAGCTCTGAACGCAATAGATTTTGACGTTTATGTTCTGTCGTAGCTTCTCTTTCTTCACGCTCTTCTTTTAGTTCAAGAAATTTAGAATAGTTAGCTTCATACTTAAATAATCGTCCGTAATCCAGCTCCAACATCACATTGGCTACACGATCTAGAAAATACCGATCATGGGTAATCATCAGTAACGCTCCGCGACGTTTCTGTAAATACTGCTCCAGCCAAGCCACTGAATCATTATCTATATGGTTAGTAGGCTCATCAAGAATAAGCAACTCACACGGTTGAATGAGTGCATTAGCCAAACCAACACGCTTACGCTGTCCCCCTGACAGTGACCCCATAAGTGCATCAAATTGAGTAATCCCAAGCTTAGAAAGGATAATCTTTGCTTCACTTTCCAACTGCCAAGCCTGCAATTCATCCAATTCTTGATTCAACTCCAACATTCTTTCAACTAACGTCATATCTGTAGGATTCAATTCAAGCAAGTCCATCGTCTGGGTGTAGTCCCGTACAACTTTCATTTGTGGATCATTTCCTTGAAATACTTGCTGAAGGACTGTCATTTCAGGATCAAAATCAGGATTTTGGTCCAGCATTCTCATCCGTACCGTATTTCCAATCGAAATTTGCCCTTCATCTGGCTTTTCTAGCCCAGCAATAATACGTAGGAAGGTTGATTTCCCTGTTCCGTTTACCCCGATTATCCCTACCTTGTCCTGATCCTCCATACCGAAAGAGGCATCTTGAAAAAGAACCTTTTCTCCATAACTTTTGCTTATATGTTCAACAGTCATTATATTCATACCGTATATTCCCACTTATCATATCTTATTTGGACAATTTAATTACAAACCCAT
>DASXLR010000118.1:0-18902 GCA_036496075.1 Paenibacillus sp.
GCCTTGACCGGATGAGCTACTTGAAAGTACAGACCTTCCTCATAGTTCTTACAGTGAATGTTCTTGGCAATAACCTTTCCATCTACTGTTAAGTTCCAATAGTCTTCTACACTTAACATGTTGGAACGTATTGAAATCGCATAGAACTCTAAGTCATGGGACATAGTAAAGGTGTCTTTTATTATTCTATCGCCTTGAGCCTTAGCAGGTATGTCAATAGCCCTTCCTGTAAAGTAGGGAAATGTCTTTGTCGGATAATAGGGTGGGTCTAACCTCCCACCGACAATGTAGCGACCAAGCATCCTAATCCCCCCCTACGATGCAGGCCCTTGCATTCTTTTCGTCACGGAATGGAGAGAACTGTGGGTTGCGGTAGAAGATGCTCTTTGTAACTTCCATAGCCCCAATCTCCATGACTTGCCCTAGGAACTTGTCTTCATCTTTCACCGTATTATCGCCGATAGGCAGCAGTAAGATCTCTTCTAATGGGTAGTTCATGTGCTTCCTCCTAATGTATGGTCTGTTCTGTGGTAACTATAAAATTTGATTCATAACCATTGCATTTATTCTATGTGTGTTTGGAATAACCAAGGAGGAATACTCCACTGTACCGTTACTTCCGATCACCTTGTGACGGACAACACTGCCTAGCATCATACCGTGTAGTACCCTGTCTTGCGTTTTATTTCTAAGCCATTAGAAGCCAAAATATGTAGTAACTGTGCCGTTGTCACCTTGCCATCGAACTGAACTTCAATAGAACGGGTAACGATTGTCTTCGCCTTCATTGGTTTAGGTGCAAGAGCGTCAGGCTGATGAGCGAGTACGTAGTTATATACACCATCACCTAGGTTTTGAAGGCTTACTTTGTACCCAAGGGCGTATAGCTCAGAAAGGCGGGCTTGCCAACGCTGGCACACCTCGTACAACTCGATGTTCGTAATTCCACGCTCACCTGCGGCACGTAGTTTATTTAGCACCTGCACACGTTGGGATGGACGCTTATTGGCTTTAGTAAATGTATTCATAGGTCATCTCTCCTTGTTTTTTTCATTTGCCTTACACTCCCAGTAGTTGTTCTATCTACCCGAAAAGTTGCGAAAGGCTAGAAACCCTTCTATTTGGTATAAGAATTACCTTGTACTTCTTCTTAGGGAACTGCCATCTTTAATTACCTCTCTGTAAACTTTAGTTACAATATAGAGTAGTCACGCATTCTCTTCTTTCACTCACGAGTGGAGTCTTTATTAAGATATTTATCTCCTTCTTGGTAACGTAACCGTCCTTGCTGATATTTCAAATGCCACACATATGAATAGCGTCTCATTTCTGCACTCTCCCTTACGTTCTTGGGCTATCAATACTGGTTTTATATAATGCAAAAGTTGCAAAAGAAAAAACCGCACTAAGCGGCTCCGACACCATCCTCTGTTTCTTCTTCATCTTCACCCACATTAGCAAACATACCAACAGTATACTCAATACCAAACTTAGCAAGTTTCTTAGTTACTTCCTCCTCAAAAACAGTCGTCCAGTCAAGAGTACCATCGTTTATTTGACTAATCTGCTCTTGAGAGAAGTTCCCTCCCCAATAAGGGCTTACTTCAAGGTCAGACTTAAATTTAATTCCTGCATCATTAGGTATTACGTTAGCTATTGTATTAGTTATTGCCTTGAGTGCAGCGGGGTCAACGTCAGAAGGAGCATCGAAGATTAACTCATCATGTACCTGAAGAATAAGGTGTATATCGTTCTTCTCAAGCTGAGACACGTAGCCATGACTTAACCATTCATCACGGTCAAAGCATTTCGTACCGTTAGGTCGTATTGGGTAGTACAAGTCAACCATTGCTTTCTTACTTTGGTCAGCAGAAGACCCTTGTATCTTAGCGTTACATGATTGTCGCTTACACCCTTCAATCTTCCAGTGCCACCCTGACTTTTTATAGTAATCATCCTGTCTTGCTTCTGCGATAGACTCACCGAAACGTCTCTTACGTCCAAGAACTGTCTCAACGTAACCTTTATCCATGATCTCACGGTGAGTTGCCGCTTCCCATAATAGGTAGTTAGGCAACCCTGCTTTAAATTCATCAATTAGAGATTGGGCTTCTTCCTTAGAAGATTCTATTTGGTCGGCTAACCCTATGGAGGTTATTCCGTACAAAACCCCAAAAACGACCGATTTTGTCTTTTTACGCAGCAACTCAAAGAATGCGGCTAAAGAAATAATTATATCCTCATTGAAGTTATCAGGCTCGATGTAGTTCTTCTCTTTTGTGTTAAAGCAAGTTACGGCATACAATAACTCTTGAGAGTGCTTGTACTCATCCAAGAGCTTTTTGATATTACTGTCGGTCTCTTCCTCGAACTCCCCACGGAAACCACGAATCTTTTCAAACATGTCATAGTTGAACCCGTGGATCTGGCAAGTGACCTTACTGTGCATATCCAATCCCAACTCAAAGATATCAATGAGGGTTTGTTCTTGCGTAAATATTGCCAACCACCGCAATTCCTGTTGAGAGAAGTCGGCAGATACAAGAAGTCTTCCCGCAGGAGCACGGAACGCATAGCGGATAAGGTCGAACTTAGAAGGTATCTGCTGGAGGTTAGGGTTACTACATGACACACGTCCAGTACGTACCAGCTGATTATAAGAACAGTGAATCATGCCGTCCACTGTGTCGTCAGGAAGCTTGTTGCAGAAAGCGTCAATAAGTTTAGATAGCCCACGATATTCAAGGATTAACCCAATTACCCTGTGTGCCTTCTTATTACGTGTGAGCACTTTTTTACTTGTAGACTTCTTAGGTAATTTCTTCTTAGCTACGTTGTCATAGACCAGCTCAGGCACAAGTAGCTTATGGTCTTCGTAAATCTTCTGAGAAACTTGGGCAGATGACCCTAGATTAAACTCTTCTACTACTTCATATTCTTCCTTGAACTTTATCCCATGCCGCTGTCGTGTACGAGAGCGCACCAGGGTTATAGTGTCCCCAAGAATTTCGTGAATATCTTTCTTAAGGTCATCAGATTTCTCTGTGAGAACTCGACCGATGATGTCCTTAAGGAATTTAGAATCCAACTCAATCCCACGGCGTTCCGCTGTAGCAAACACCGCAAGCAAAGGCATTTCAACTTCCCTAAATAGCTTAAAAACACCATCTAGACCATAAGATGGGTTCTCCACTATTTGCTTCTGATACTGAAATACCCAATGAGTCATAAATACGTCATGACACGCATAATAATTAGCTAATCGGTGGGGTATTCTATCAAATGGAATCTTGTTGAAGAGATCCCCGTACTTAAATGTAGGTCTTGTTAACTCATCTTTACTCATCTTCCCTTCTGAAACAAGCCAGGGAAGTGCATAAGAGTTGTACCATTCCTTTAGTCCTTTAGGTGCATTTTCGTTTAAAAGACCACCCATAATCATCGTGTCCCAATGGATATTAAAGGTAATATCGATATTAGCCCAATTTTTGAGCACATGGATATCGAACTTGGCATTAGCCATAACAATCATCCTGTCAACTTCAAGCAAAGGGCGCAGTGCATCGGCAACCACGTCAAAAGACAATGTAGGAAGGTCTGTGGAAGTTTCGTGGAGGAATGGCTTCATAGGTATATTGAAGTATTGTTCCGACATAAAGCCTACAGAAATTGAAATAAGACGATCTTTCCAATTGTTTAGTCCATAAGTCTCAGTATCGAGAAATACGTAAGAATCCCCTTGATACATGGTCTTGTATGCCTTATAATAATCCACAAATCGCTGAAGAAGTTCAGGGGTGTTAATTAATGTGTAATTGTCCGGCATGTCAATAGATGCTTCAACATCTAAGATTTGCTGTTCCTTTTTGGTAAGCTTTTTAACCGTCTTAGGTTTCTCAGAGTTTTTCGTGCGGGTAGTCCTAGCAAACTTCTTTTCGCCTTTATCAAGAATGTCCAGTATTTCATTGTCTTCGCTCATTAGTTAATCCTTCCCATTTAATGGTTCTGGTAGAGATGTTTTGATAGCTGGACGTTCCATGTAAAAAACAACTACTTACCCTACATGGATCGACTTTCCGTTGAAGTTCTGTGAGAAATTCCACACATATAGTCGTACATAAGTTATTACTGCCTGTATTAAAACGGAAGACTACGTTGTTTAATAGGTGCAGTTTGTAGCTGACTACCGTTAGGTACTTGCTGCTGACCGTAGTATGGCGGTTGTATATACTGCGATTGTTGTGGTTGTTGTTGCTGACCGTACTGTGGTTGTTGCCCATAGATGTTTCCCCCCTGATTGATGTTGTTTTGAGTCACATCGTCTACCAAAGATTGCATGAAACCTGCAATTTCATCAGGTGTGTGGGGAGTGACCTGTGGTGTAACATCAGGCATTCCTTCAATAACCTTCTGTGAAGGGTAAGGAATAATTGGCTTACCTTTTTCTATGTCAGCAATATAGCGGCGAATAGTGTAGCTTGTATCGGACGCTCCCTTACCTGAACGGTAAATTGTCACATAGTTTTTAGTTGGGTCAACTTCATCCAAATTCATTTCATCATTAATCTTTTTAACATGAGATTTAGCTAGAGAAACGAATTTAATCTTGTTTTCATTCGGCTCATACACTCGAAATTTGATACGTAATGCAGGGTACTTGCCAGGGTTTGCGTGACACAATGGGCATACATCCTTGCCGGGGCAACGAACGTATTTAGGATTCAATGCTGATTCAAAGTGTTCACGAATACCAAGCAAGTCTTCAAACCAATCAATGAAAAGTAAAGTCACTGGCTTTCCTTCTTCAAATGTAATAAAGTCTGCACCACCTGTAAGTATTGCACCTAAACCACGAACTACTGTGTTGTTACTCATAGTATGTCTCCTTCAATAGTGTATTGTATTTTGAGGTGCGATGACCTTTACTTTTTGTGGTCGTTCCATCCCTCAGTAAGCTGCGACTAAAGTTTTCAAGGCCGATCGCCTTATATTTTATGGAAAATTTTAATGTTTACCTGTAGTAATATCAGTAGTAGTTCTATCTACTTAAAAATTTGCGTCAGTTGAAACTGTGTCATGCCATGCACAAGTGGGTAATAAAGAGAAGAACCACTTCGTGAAAAATAAATGGAGATTTTCATTTATTTTCTGAAAAAATAGGAAATATTGCGAGATGAGCAGTCATGTGGTATTATTAAATATACTCCTTGCACCCCTTGCATTCGTAACAAAAACATACATAATTGTGGTAATTACTGCCTTCTTACCTAACCGCCCGTGTTCTGTGCTATACTGTTAGTAAGAAAAGTCAGAGCTAAGCCTAGCACACCTTCTTCAGTTTGCTCATTGCTCTTGAAGCGTGTGTTTTATGGATACCTAAAGAGTTCGAAATCTCAGTAGGCTTCATATCCATACCTTCTTCGGTAAACAACATGTGGTCGATTATTCTGCGTTCCTGTGGGGTGAACTCGAAAATACTGTTTAGATAATCCGTTCTAACATCAGATAGCCCGTACCCTACTTCTTCCGTTGCATAAGAGAAGAATTCAATAGTTGAACCCTGCTCTTCATCAGCGCCATCGCAAAAGTTAACAAGAGTGCTATTTTTCTTAATCATTAGATTGTTCTTACGGTAGTAGTCAAACACGGCACGTTGAACGATTGTGTGAGAGTAAGTGAATACGTCTTTCTTGACTTTACCTTTGTCAATGGCGGTCAGGATTTGAAGAACTGCTTCGGATTTCACTTCTTCACGGTCTTCATAACGAACGCCTTTTAGTACGAAGTTAAAAATGGGTGTTAGAGAGTTAATGTCGAAGTTCTGTACGGTAGTTTGAGTTGCCATAGTTAATTCCTCCAATGAGTTCATGTGTAATGTTTTGCCTGTACTATCAGTGGTCGTTCTATGGGTGCAAAAAGATGCGAAACTTTTTTTTCTACTTGAAAAGTTCTCCAACAAGGTTCACGTTTTGGGTCTCTAGCTTGTCTAGTAAACCTGCGTGAAGTAGTTCATTAGCGTCTTTGAGCATAGGAAAGCTAGGATAGCAAACACGGTTCACTACGAACCCAGCTCTATCCAATAAAATAGCGGCTTCTTCCATACCCTTATTACCGGCTGTGTCGTTATCTAGCATCATGTCTATCTCAGTGATTCCTGAAAGCTGTAACTCTCTTACTTGGTTACGGAAAAGTATTCTGCCGTTAATGGACGCAGCGGGAATACCAACTTGATAGTTAGACATGCAGTCCATAGGTGACTCAACCATTCGCACTCTAGTAATCCGATTTGGCGTGGTTCTAAGCTTGTTAATGAAGTGCAAACCAAAGACAATATCTTTCTTTATAGCACTCCCTTCGTTGACAAACTTAGCACCATGATAACTACTACCAATTTTGCGCTTTTGAACAAACCGAAGTTGTCCTGTTCTTGTTCTCTGAGGAAAGACTATCGTCTCTGTATTGGTATCAACGCAAATTTCGTAGGTAGCTAGAGTGCGTTCATCGAAGCCCCTATGCTTCATGTAACCCATTGCTGTTTGATAGAGAAATTCATCTTTTCCCCTTGATTCTTTCATGGTTTTAAGATAGCTCTCGTCTAAATGGGGTATCTCATAGCTGTTCCTTCGGTTTTCGATGTATTCCACCATATCAAATGTTTGTCTTTTCTCTTCAATGATGTAGGTAGAAAGCAATACTTTAATACCTTCCCCCTCGTCTAAATCCAGTACGTTTTCTATCAAAGTATCTATCGTGCCTAGGTAGCCGCAAAAAAAGCAGTTACAGTGATACGGGGGGACTTTAGAGATACCGAAGGATGCTCTTGATTCAGAGTGTATGGGGCAGCAACTCATAACCCACTCACCTGTATCATTGAGTCCGGTAAAAGCCCTAGGGTTGGTAGTCGCTTTCGATAGGTGTTGATAGGAAAAGCGTAGTTCGTCTGTCAGTTCTTCAGGGTCAATAAATAAGGATTCGAGAATTTCAATGTTAAGGTTCTCTTTCTTCATAGGGAATTTCATCATTAACCTTTACCCCGCAAGTCTACAAAACCCGAAGGGTAGACCGATATGACTTCATCCTCATGTACGTCAACATGCACCTCATTTGGGTTGTGTGGGTCGCACTTAGAAGGAATGAGCCTAGCCATTAATTTTTTACCTTTCCGATATGCTTCAAGACCATGGACTAACAGGTAAAGATGGATGCGCATGTGCTTGTCCCCCTGTCAAGTTTTAGAAATATTGTTCTCCTATGGAATCGTCTAGAACGGAGACCATACCTGTGTCAAAGTCGTATCGGATTAGGAACGACTGACCACTCGCATTGTTTCGATTTTTTATGACCAGTATTCGGAACGTGTTCTCATTAACTTTAACGATGGAAATACCTTTAGAAGCATCTTGAACAATTGAGAAAGCTTCACCGATATCCGTTGCCTCTACATTCTCTGTAATATCTCTCCTGATTTTCTTAAGCGCTTCACGGTTTGCTTGTGCAACTACCATTGCGGGCTTTCTAGTATCAAGAATGAGTTCACGGATACCCGCGGACGTATCGAATAATCTCTGACGAAGGTCTCCCCCGCCACGTGATGTGAGGCGTACTTTTGATAATTGGTCAAGTGTCCAACGGTTGTGACCTTCTCTTTCAAGTATCCGCTGTATTTCGTCAAGCGTGAAGGGCTTTCCACCATTACTATCAAGGTCATATATGACCATGTCTTTTTTCTTTTGCTTAAGTCGATTAACATATTCTGCGTAAGCATCCCTCTTTTCGTTCGAGAGAGTACCACGGGTCAGAGCTAGTCTTGATACATGGGCAAGAGTATTGTCCCAATTCAAGGCGATTTCAGATGCTCGTTGCTCAAGGGCAAAGTAGGCGGGGTAGTCGTCATCCAACGAACTATTCCACGCGGCACTCATCATAAAGGATGAAAGTAATGTCTTCCCCATGTTTGTTGGCGCAAACACTAGGAAGTAATCGACCGCACCTTCTTGGAACTCAAGTCCATTGGTCGCTAAATCAAGCGGCTTGAAACCCGTGGTTAGCCCAATAAATTTATCCTCATCACTGCCGTGAATCCTATCGTACGAATCGAGACGTGCTTGTGCGTTCCCAATAAACGAGTATCCTTGACCGCTTAGGCCAATTGATTTTAGGAATCGACCTGCTTCCATCTGAAGTTGTTGTATTGCCGCTGTCGTTTCCTTTTTGGCGAAAGTTTCCGATGCCGATACTAGGATTGGCTTAAACTCCCTATAAAGAAAATCTTCCTTTACTAACCTGATAACGTGCTCAATATTCTCCAACTCTACTAATTCAAACGTATTAAATTGGTTCATCACTGTTTCTACTGTAGGTAAGTGCCCATTATCTTTTTTAAATCGGTGAACATACCCAAATGCGTCCTTGTGAACCTGAAAGTAATCTTCGGTAATACCTGCATCGTCAACCACTCTCCACTCTTTCGTACTAAGTACGTGGTTTAATAGCTGAAGTTCTTCGATAGCCCCCAATATAGCCCCTCCCCATGCTTTGTAATATCAGTAGTCGTTTTATCCTTTCGGATAGTTGCGGGAGGATTATTAAATTTGTATTTCCTCTTTTAATTTAAATCTCCGTCCTTATTTTACAAACCTTAAGACTACTCACCATATGAGTCGAGTATGGTTCTTCCTTTTTTTGATATTTTATTAATAAAAACACTATTATGTAGTATTGTTAATACACCTAATTGGACACAAAATATCCGTTTCACTAGTTACAGCAGACCACATAACACCTGCATTAGCTAGATTCGGTCTGCACGTAAGTCTTGTATTCTATTAAACAGGAATTATTCTGTGCATAAACATCGTCTCGAAGGTGAAAAAATGCTTCCACTGCAGTAGTGGACGGGTGTCAATGTACTTGGAGTGGGTTGTATTAGGTAAAACAGACCTAGCCAGTTCTTCCGCTCGTAGTATACTATCAACTCTTCCTTCAGCAATCTCCATTAGTTTGTCATACGAGTGGTGATTGTCCCCATAATGTAAATATATGCTACTTTAATAAGACCGTTGGCTTCGCTGTAAATAACATCCGTTTCGTCTAACCCTACCGAGACGCGGTATTTATAGTCAGACATTTTTACGTATCGTTGGGAGATTTCGGAGCGACCCATCATGTCAGTATGACGAGCGTCCTGTAGGGACATCGCTCTGTCGGATACAATCTCAACGGTAATCATGGTGTATAGTTCCAATTCGTAATCCGTTAAACCTAAACCCTTCAGTGCAATGTAATCGGATGACAAGACCGTAGGTTGAAGCAGGTCTGTGTCGCTTTGGAGGTAATGATTCTCACTACCTTCTATTTGGTAGTCTTTATCTTCAAACCATCGTAGAGAAGGTACACATAATACAGACTTAGTAAAAGCTTTGAATAAAGGGGTATCCACGCCTTTGTAGACAATGTTAATAAATATAATAATACTCAGTGATTCAACAAATTCCCACTTGCTTTTCGAATCTCTTGCCCATCGGATATAATTGTTAATTCCCTTAAAAACTACCATCAAAGCTAGTATATCATGGTAATTATCCCTGTCAACGGAATTAGTTGTTGTCACTACATTTTCGTAATTAGCTATACTTAAGTGTATATTTCTCATTATATTACGAACTAACATGTGGCTTTCAAATCCACATTTAGTAAATCTGTCATAACAGCGACGGGCGGCGTATTCTATCAGTTTGTGATAGTGTGGTGTCGAACATATTAGCATAGTTTCCATCGTAAGGTTCCTCCCTTTTGGGTAAATTCAGTATTTATATGTGTTGTCAGCACGTCTATCTCTTCCGCCCAATGGGATTACCATTGTGTTATATAGCATCCTAGATACTACCATTTCTCCGAGCATATCATCCGAGCGTAATATAGCATCAGGGAAGTTGGAAGTGAATATGGTAGAACGTTGCTCTTCCTTGCGGTGATCTATTACGTCATAAATAAGGTCACGTATTATTGGTGTGATTCTACCTGAGCCAATGTCATCCAATACTAGCAGTGGGACATCCTTCATTTGCAATAGCTCCTTATGTGCTTCATAAGTGAATTGTTCGTCATTACGTGAGTAAACATCCCGCTGACGGTTAGCCCATGCACCAAACTTAATGTAAAGTGCTATGGGGCTTTCGTAGTCAAACCATTGGGGATCACGACAAACTTTGTAAATAAACTCATTAAGTACAGCGGTTGCCGTCCACGATTTCCCCGTACCTTTTTGTTTGTTTATAAGCCCAAGGTTCGTGCCTGACTGCACAAAACCAACAGGACTGGCTAATAACTCTTTTATTATTTCAGCAAAATCCGAGTTATCGTAGTCTGCTACATAGTTAAATAAATTGGCACTCCGGTACTCACGTGGGACTTTAGCTAAGTCAATAGCCTTGATAAGCTTCTCGTATCCAACGCAGTAGGCCTTTATGTACTCTGGTGGTAATTTGACATCTCCACTTCTAAGCTTACACCAATCTTTTACAACACACGTTTCGCAAGTGTTGAATAAATCGTTCATTTCACATCCACCCCTTACTTTGATTGCTTTATGCGATTAAGGAAGTCTTGAGCAGATATACCGCTAGTCTCTTGTTTAGCATTGTCAATTACTTTTTTCTTATCTCGTACTGTCAGGTAGTACGGTTTTTTTCCTGTCTCAACGTATAGCGCCACTTCAGCCTTTCTCCCAGATGTACAAAATTGTTCAAGTGTTGGGTTGTCGTACCCCATCTCAAAGAAAGCGTCAATCAGGCTTTTCACTGCTACTCTATCATTATCGGCTTTCCTGAGTACTGTACCAACCATGCCGCCATGCTTACTTCGAGTGACCTCATGGTGCTTACCTATTGCGTCAAGGTATTTTTTATAGAAGTATTGGACGAAGTCACCATTTCTCCACTTGCTTAACTCCTCAGGCAAGCTCTTACGACTAATACCCGCTATAGAAATACCCTCTATTTTTGCATCACTGCCTAGACTTTTTTCACTAAATTGCGTTGGGGGTGCTGTGTCAGGCTTAGTTTTATTCCTGTTCGGTGGAATGAAACTAACCTCATCATCTTTTCTGACGTACTTAAGTAGGTACTCCCTAATGCCAGTCTCAGTCTCATCGATAACAGGTATCATGTTGAACACAGTACCTTCTTTTTCCATAGCAGCGTTCAGTTCCATGACCCCCTCGTAAACAGCTTCATAGTAATAGGGTTCGACCTCCTTGTACACCGCATTAACTGCCCTCCAAAACATTTCAGATACGTGCAGATGGGGTATTTTATCAACATCAATCAACTGATACGTATTAGTCCGACCATTGCCGTGACGTTCTTTCAAGATGAACCCCTTATCAACTAATTCATCAATGTATTTGATGGCTGTCTTTTTGGAACAGTTACTACACATTGCTATGCGGGCCACGGAAGGAAAGGCTGTTCTTCCATATTCGTAAACATATCCTGAAATAACCCCGTACACTATTTTGGCTGTGTCAGTTAGGTTTCGACATTTGACTACCATCTGAGGTAGCTGTACGTGACCCCTATTTACAGAATCGTGATAGACAAACTGCTTTTCACTGGATACTATCACCTGTCCTTTGTGGTCGTTCATAGTGAATCATCTCCCTATTAACAATAGTCGTGACATGCATACACAAAGTTGCGATAGTCAATATTAGCGAACACATGTTCCTATTTATGCAAGGAATAATTTATCATAAGAACATATGTTCGGTCAATAGGGAACAAAAAGACGAACAGAAATCCTAAAACGGATAGGAATAACAAACTAAGTATTTCTCATAATCTCGTCACTATGCTAAAGGATATTCTAGCAATGATTAGGGTTTGTATTTTCCGTTATAGGGCTTATGTTCGCCCATATGTCTGAATCTATATAACTACGATGTGTTTCCTTTTTAACGTCGATTGGCATGTTCACTTAGCTCCCTACTTTAGGCATTTGAGTGGACTCAAGCACCATGACAATCCCGTTTTCAGTTCAACAAGCTTCAGCTTCATTACCCTGTGCCTTACTGGTCAGTTTCTCTGCGGCTTCAAGGCGATCTTCTCATTCCTCAACTTCCTTCAGCACATCTTATTACGTATCTGCTCACGTCCAAGTTCTTTATACATCTCTCCCAAGACGGGGACAGGTTGGTTGCTTTCAACAATATGTTTGTGGTCGTCCCTCTCTTTGCATCCGTATAGGGTGTGTAAAACTTGCTCCAAAACATCATTCAACTTCGCCCCGCATTTATTGCAATCATAATTCAATGTGTCATGGTCCCCTCATTCGCTTATAGCTTATAGCTTATAGCTTATAGCTTATAGCTTATTAAAGTATGGTTTAGTGGGTATATTAATACCCACTAACGGTTGTTTATTTTAGCTTTTTGGTATGTTACTTCGATTTTCCGCAGAGCAGTTAATCCGTCCTACTTTTGTGGAAGTAAGACCTCGTAAATGTTTTTCGCAGTGTCTTACCTTCCGTTCTCCCATATCCTCCAATGCTGGCTTGTCTTCCTTGAACAAACTCCTAAGGGCGGGGTCAGAGATGTTGCTTACATGAATTACTCCATTGACACACAGGGGAAAAGACGTATAGTTGTGGACACATATCGTCATGCCCCCTCTGATATCAATAGTCGTGCTATCTATGTAAAAAGTTGCCCCGCTCGTAAAGAGCGGGGCAATAGATTAGAAGAACGCTAGGGCTTCTGTGGCTTCGTCTATGCACTTTTAATAGTAGAGTAGACTACCCCTATCGTGGTGATCTGTGTCCGCCCCCCTGAATCAAGTGATTATTCGCTCTCTTTGTGTTCAGCATATTAACCTCATTCTCTCCGTTGTTTATATAAAATACCCCTAATGGTATTCTAAATACCAATTAGGGGTACGTAAAAAGTGGGTTAGCTTACAACCCACTCTAGCGATGTATACCTAAGTATACTAGATACTTCAGCTTCTCTTCCATCCGTGCGCTTCCATGCATACCACTCATATAACGGTGCTATCCACGGCTTCTTTAAATCCTCTACTCCAAAGGAGCTGTGCTCCTTAAACTCGCAGAAAGAAATACACATTATCTTGTCTGACCCCACTTGCGCCACTACCACCTCACCACATAGGGTTAAGTCATGGCTAAGGTTGTCAACCATTTCTTAATTGTAAGTTATCATAAATCCTCCCTAACCCCTGTAGTTAGCATTGTCTACCAGTGTGAATACATCCTCAATTTTTACCTGTAGGTACTCACAAAGTTTCATTGCTACCTGTAAAGACGGCTGATTCTTGTTACGTCTGATAAGGTTAATAGTGTCCTGCGTAACGTTGCAGTGGTTTGCTAACTCAACTTCTATATCTTTAATGCTCGGGCGGTGTACTCCCCTGCTAGCAGTAGTACGGCGAGCTTGCTCCATCACGAGAACCCGTGTTAAGTCGTTTGTTGTTTTATATGGTAAAGGAAGTCTTGCCATTACTATCAGCTCCTAATATGTCAAATTTTTGTATAGCTTTACATTTAAAAAGGTCCCTTGATGACCTCTTCCACACCCCACACACTCTGAAATTGTGTGAAATGGATCACTTGATCAAGCTTTACTGTCGGAACTACCCCATCAATAAATGGAAAGAACCTTCTCTGCCTTATGATAACCTGTGTAGTTGCTGTGATAATAACATTTCTGATTGAATGTTTCATTCTATATCAAACCTTGTTCATTCATTATAATCCGCCTACCTAGTATTATCAATTACGTTTGTGTATGGGTAACCATAACCCCCGCCTAGATTATTTAAGGGCAATCAACTCGCCTTTCCCAATTCGTCGTGTAGTCCTTGGATACCTTTTTCCTGACTTTGGGTTGTATATAGCGTTCTTAGGCTACTTCGTGTGTAGTCTCTTCCACCCCATAAAATTCTTTGTCCTATAGTAACTGTTTAGGGATTCGATATGTCGGAATCATCATTATACGAAAAAAAGTAATCTTCATTGTTCTCTCGACTACTACGACCGCAACAATTACAAGCGTCATTCTCTAAGTCCGTTCCGTCACCATCACATTCACAACATTCGCGGCTAGGGCTGTGACGAACGCCTTTCAGTTTCAGTTTAATTCGAATACACTTACCCTCGCTGTTACCATACTTTTCTCGAATCATATTTAGTAAAAAAGTTATCGTATTGGTCTTGAAGTCCGTCCATGAGTATTAAAATGGACTCCGTATCTCGAAGTAGCGCAACACCACGATTTAGCGATAAAAATTAAATTTGTATATAAATCAAACATGATTTCGAACAAGAAAGAATAGACTTGAATAATTCCAAATAAAGGAGAATGTTAAATGGCTGAATGGAAACATCCTTTTTCAAACAAATTAATGAATCGCGCAATGTGTTTGGCGCTAGGCACAGCACTACTCGTCACACCACTTACAGCCTTAGCTGCACCAACCGTATCAAGTGTGACTGGCTCCACATCTTCGCAAGTAAAACTTAGTTCGAATCAGAATGATAGCGCTTACTTATACTATTATGATGGAGATAGTTCTTTGGAAGTCGGTGAAAGCCGCGTCCTAAGCAAGAGAGAGATAAGAAAAGAGTGGGATGGGATCGATCCGGACTACAGTCCTGAGCGTGCTGTTGAAGCAGTTAAAGCGGCCCTTCCGCAGAAAGATTTTGAAGAGCTATTCCCTTATCGGCTTGGATCAGAAGAATGGCATAAGGCAGCCAAGGGGAAAGAGTATTATAAAGAAAACCAAAGCGATTATTACTCTTATGACAACTTAATTAACGCAGTAACTGAAGTCGCTAACATTAAATATAAAGTAAGAATCCGTGAAGGCAACGATACAATACAAGAAGTGTATAGACTGGATAAGGAAGCGAAAGTAGAGACGCTCGTTGCACGTTCAGCCGATTTCTACTCAGATAAGAACCGAAAACAAGCAGCTATAATCCAGATCGTGGATTATGGTACTTTCCTAAAAGAAGGCACCAAGATCAATAGGAAGAGAGAACTGGCTGCGTTACTAGCGAATCTTGCACATGAAACCGGTGGCGGATGGGATGCAGCACCCGGAGGTCCACTAAAATGGGGATTGTTCTGGAATGAGAATATTGCCGGAAGAACTGGCAAGAACTTAGATCCTTTCGTAGACCCAGCTAGCAGTGAGCTATACCCTGGTATCAAGGAAAAACGGTACTACGGTCGCGGACCCATTATGCTAAGCTGGAACTTCAACTATGGGTTGTTCAGTTCCATTATTTATGGAGATAAGAACGTGTTGCTAAAAAATCCTGAGCAGCTCGCCGTGGACGGAAAAACTGGTTTTATGACTGCCATTCTGTTCTGGATGACACCACAATCTCCTAAACCTTCCGCTCATGATGTTATGGTAGGTAAGTGGAAACCAACTAGAGATCAAGCCGCCAAAGGACTTAAGCCAGCTGGATTCGGTATTTCGATCATGGTTCTTAACGGCCTGGAAACCAACCTTGGCGAGACCGAAGGAACAGGAGTCAAACGCCGTGCCGGACATTACCGCGATATTACAGCTAGAATGGGTGTAGACATCTCTGGTGAGAAAGTCGATACCTTAGGAATGCAACCATTCTAGAATACTATTTCTAAAAGTAAACAAGTATAACAAAAGGACAGTGACTATTCGCTGTCCTTTTGTTATAAATACGCTTTAACCCTCTGAAACAGGAATACAACTAGCGTTATGCTATAAAATTCAATAAACGCGAAGACTGACATAAGTTCCTTTGTTTGTATGATTTGAAATCTTTAGATTTTTCGAAAAATTAAACTTGCAATAATAATCCCAAGAATAAACCCAGATATGGAAGAGACAATAATGATCCCGATGATATTTGTACTTGTAGTAAAGACTAACTTTGCAATGATGACGCTTATCGCTGTTATAAGTACAATTAACCAATATACTAGCTTTCTCTTCAAACTGATTCTTCTAAAGGGTATTGTTGAATAGGGAGTTTTACGTATTAACACAACTATTAAACACATCTGAACCACAATACCAATGATGGAGAGTGAGTATTGAAGTAGCTTGTACAATAGAATTATAAAATAACTAGCTTGTAAGACAGGGTAATTCATGACAAAGAATCCCGATTTATGAGTGAATCAATCTATAAATATATGACTATAGAATCCAACCACAACAGATACTAAAAATACAATCCAATTCGAAAATTTCCGAAATTCAAAATATCTAATGAATGAATATGACCTATGATTTGATATGGCTCTAATGCAATAAAATACTCAAAATCAGGAGACATACTACCAAGAATAAGTCCAACTAAGCTAAAATATCGAGGTTTAATACATTTAATTGGAAATGAAGATGATGGATGTGCAAATGTAAATGGCAAAATATCACTCATCGTTAAATAGATCATCTACTCGGATACTTCTGAGTATTACTTATTCACTAATTTTTACATATTCACTAATTTTCAATCCATTTACTTTCCCGAAATTCGTGCTCTAGAATGCTCATTGTTATCGAATCATGGTATTCATAGTGATACAAGAGGACTTGTCTTTATATTCCCTCGCTAATAAATCCTAGTTTCTCATAAGCCGCTATTGCTCTTTTCTTCTATCTATGTAATCAGACCTTTTTTCCGAACTTCCTCTTAACCTTCTCTGATTATCTTCCATGATTTGTTTACATAAGAATATTCAATAATAACTTTATAATCCTCTATTTCTTCTTTGAAATCATAGACTTTATCCATATCTGTATAATGACCTATTGCTGCTATTGGTATCTTTAATTTACCTCGGGTCTTTATCATTTTGGATAGATCAATAAATAGCCCTTCTCTAGTGCATTCTAGGAGTAATGAAGAAATATCACTGGGCAACTTCGCAAATAATCTACCCGTTAACAAACCTAACTTATTAATAATTACATTTGATAATAGGGATTCATAATCTCTCAAGTCATTCACATAAAGTTTATTGAACCAACCATCATCATGAGCATAATAGGCAAATCGATTCATTGGTATGGCTCTCATAGGTTTAGCCATATGTGAAAAAAACAATAATTCGGCTATCTGACCATTACTTAACCTATTTAAGTCTTCCTCTTTGGCAAAATCCACCCAGCAGAAGTTACCGTATCCATAAACATCATCATCAAGTAATTGTTCAATCTCTAGACTTGTAACATATTCGAAATTGGTGTGTTGATTCCTCCTAGCGTAATCAAAGTGATGGTTAAGTAAAATCAAGTTCTCCGGTCTATTAGGTATTGAATTAATAAATTCAAAAAATTCTATTCCATAGGAATAAAAACACTGTTGATCATTTGTTCTACTTACGTAAATTAAATCTCTAATTTTATTCTTCTTCATCGAAACACCCCTCAATAAACGAATTGTTAAATCTATCATACAGTGCTAATACCCTAAATCCATAAATACTGCACACGGGATGCGTCATCATCCATTGTGCGGTCTTATTGTGTTTCTCGGCATTTCAAAATTTATTGTTACATTGTTCCATAATATAGTTCATATATGTAATTGCTTCTTGTTTTCTTTTCATTTTTGATCGGTAGAGTGATTTTGTTATTCCTTGTCTTACATTGATTGATTCTTGAATTATCTTGTGCCAGTGTTTGGGTACCACTTTTAATGCATATTCACCAGCTCTAACCTTAGTGGTAATGCTGTGTTCCTGGAACGTGAAGAATAAACGAGTGATTCCGAGTACTCCCCATTCTATCTCTGTTCTTCTTATGTAAAGTAAGTATGAGTTAAACGAGAACCGATCTGTCGATTTCTTTAGCCAGTTCTTCCAGTATGTATTTAAGTTCTCATGCATCCTCGATATTAGCTGTTCCCACTCTACAGAAAAATTCAATTCCTTTACTTCCGGTCCAATAAAACGTATTCCAAAATGTTTCAATTCGTACCAAGTTACTAAATTCATTTCAAAGTAACCAGATTCATGCATCCGACCATTCATATAATACGGATACGCTTCTACTTCATCCGGAAGTCTACCGAGGTCGTTCCAAGTTACATATATACCATTGAAATTTGGTTTTTTGTATTGCTTCTCTATTCTTTGATGAATCTGATTAAATCGCTTAATATCCGACTCGGATAATCTTTCATTAGTCACAGCAATAAAATCAATATCACTTAATTCTAACGAATAATCACCCATTGCGACAGAACCATAAATATAGAATCCTTTAATCAGATCCGGTTTACTTTGGTTAATCTCTACCAAATATAGTTCAATGATTTCAATAATTCTGGGATGCAGATTAGATTTCATAATATTCTCCCCATCTTTCCAATTAGAAGCATATCTAAGATCTTTCTATAAAGTCTATCTTGAGAATTTCCATAATCAATTGCACATAACATTTCAATATTCAGTTGCCTTCTCACCAAGGCATATCTTGAACTAATGGCTGAACAAAAAGTCCTGAGCTATTAATATCAATTGTACCTATCCATTCATAAATATTCTCTGCAGCTATTGATGGATCGGTATTTGCATCAGTTGATCTAGCTCTTGTTAACAACTCACCGGATGAATTCCACACACTGTTATATTGAAACGCTTAACTTCTTGACCCACACATATTGTAAACATGTTTTGAGCAGCTTTTGCCATTCTATATGAATATGAGAATCCTCGATCATTAAATTCTCCTGAAGCCATTCGTGTTAAAGAACCAAGTCTTGAAGAAACATTAATAATTCTTGGATTATTTGATCTTTTTAAATGAGGAAGGCAAGCTTGGATCTTTAACCTTCTTTATGAATTTATATGTTTTCTATGATTTGCATACCATAGACCTAAT
>DASXLR010000119.1:0-11134 GCA_036496075.1 Paenibacillus sp.
TGACTAACGAAGACGCCGAAGCTATCACCTTCGCGTGTAAGGTAAGGCATACTGACGAGCGCTACGGAGATTGAAATGAACATTAGAAACAGCATAAGCATAGAGAGCCAATACATTTATACATTCTCCTTTCATGGGTTGGTAATTTGGTTGTGGATTTGTTTCACGATATCCGTTAATTGTTCTTGGGTCATGCCTCGGCAAAGGGCTTCCGCAATAATGGGTTTTAGTTGTGAGTGTTGTTTTAGCTCATATTCTGGTGTGACTCCAGGCATTCCCTCTGGCTGAATAACAACGCCCTTTTGCCGATGGATTTGGATGAACCCATCTTGTTTGAGTAGTGTATAGGCTTTATTGACGGTGTGCAGGTTAACTCCAATGTCAGACGCTAGACTTCGCACTGAGGGGAGAGGCTCTCCAGGCTGTAAAGCTCCGCTGGCTATGCCTTCGATGATTTGATTCATTAATTGTGAATAGATTGGGATATCAGACTGCATATCGAGTTGAATAACCAAGGTTGCACCTCCATACAGTTGGATAACTGTTATACTACAAATATAACAGATACAACATATGTAGTAAAGGGTATATTAATCTATAATCATTTAGAACAAGCAAAAAGAGTTATTCAAACGTTTTTCACGATATGCAGGAAAAAATTCGTACGAATTACTCCAATTTCAGTATGCTTTTGGGACATTAAAACTGTTTTTAGGACTCAACAAAAAATACCCACAGCTAAGATCAGCTGAGGGTATTTTTTTTCTAACATTTTAATGAAAAGGACTAATGTAGAGGAGTAGGATTCTTCTACTGGTTCTTAATCATTTCTCTGAGTACTGTTTGTAGAATACCACCGTTGTGATAGTAATCCACATCAACCATACTATCTAGGCGAGCGGTTACGGTGAAGTCGAATGTTGAACCATCTTCACGAGTAGCGGTTACCGTTAATTCTTGACCTGGTATAATGTCGTTGTTGATTCCAAGAATATCGAAGGTTTCACGACCGTTAATTCCAAGGCTTTCCCACCCATGACCCTCTTGGAACTGAAGTGGAAGGACACCCATACCTACAAGGTTACTACGGTGAATGCGTTCATAGCTCTCCGCAATTACGGCCTTAACTCCTAGTAAGAAAGTACCTTTAGCTGCCCAGTCACGGGAACTACCCGTTCCATACTCTTTCCCCGCAATAACGATCAGGTTCTGACCTTGCTCTTGATAATCCATAGAAGCATCGTAGATAGACATGACTTCATCATTCAATAGATTCGTTGTTACGCCACCTTCGGTACCTGGAGCGACCTGATTACGAATACGAATGTTGGCGAACGTTCCACGCATCATGACCTCATGGTTACCACGGCGAGAACCATAGGAGTTGAAGTCTTCACGCCGTACGTTATGTTCTTTCAAATACAGACCTGCAGGGCTAGATGGAGATATGTTACCTGCTGGGGAAATATGATCTGTTGTTACAGAATCACTTAATAGAGCTAATACGCGTGCAGATCGGATATCTTGAATATCTGTAAGATCAGTCGATAGATTCTCAAAGAATGGTGGGTTCTGAATATAGGTTGATTTATCATCCCATTCATATAGTTCGCCTTCTGGAACAGGTATGGAGTTCCAACGCTCATTAGCCGTAAATACATTCTCGTATTTCTGGCGGAAGCTCTCTGGCGTAACAGACAGTGCGATCGCTTCTTTGATCTCTGCTGAAGTAGGCCAAATATCTTTCAGATAGACGGGTTGGTTGTTTGGATCATAGCCGATTGGGTCATTCTGTAAGTCGATGTTCACTGTTCCTGCCAATGCATAAGCGACAACCAATGGTGGAGAAGCAAGGTAGTTGGCTTTAACCTGGGCATGAACGCGACCTTCAAAGTTACGGTTACCAGACAATACCGCTGCTACGGTTAGGTCATTATCTGCAATAGCTTGACTCACTTCATCAGGAAGTGGTCCTGAGTTACCGATACAAGTGGCACAGCCATAGCCAGCAAGATAGAAACCAAGAGCTTCTAGTGACTCAAGTAGACCCGCTTTCTTCAGGTATTCTGTTACAACGAGTGAACCTGGAGTTAAGCTGCTTTTCACATAACCAGGCTTCGTGAGTCCACGTTCTACTGCTTTCTTCGCTAGTAGTCCCGCACCTAACATAACGCTTGGGTTGGAGGTATTCGTACAGCTTGTAATAGCTGCAATAACAACGGCGCCAGTTCCGAGTTTACTGATCGAACCATCCTTGTGCTGTATGTTCACGGTTTCTACTATTTTGCTATCCGTAAGTCCGTAGCCGCCTTTATCAACTGGGGTACGAATAATATCGTTAAAGGAATCCTTCATTTGAGTTAGCTCAATACGGTCTTGTGGACGTTTAGGTCCTGCTAGGCTCGGTACAACAGAAGCTAGATCCAATTCGATCACATCTGTGAACTCAGGATCAATGGTATCCGGCGTACGGAACATGTTCTGAGCTTTATAATAAGCTTCTACTAGATTGACCTGTTCTTCAGAACGGCCAGTATTACGTAGGTAAGCAAGAGTCTCGGCATCTACAGGGAAATAACCAATAGTTGCACCATATTCTGGAGCCATGTTAGCAACCGTTGCACGGTCTGCCAAACTGATATTGAGTAATCCAGGACCGTAGAATTCTACAAATTTACCTACAACACCTTTTTTACGTAGAATTTGTGTCACTGTAAGCGCAAGGTCTGTTGCTGTAGCGCCTTCGTTCAGACTTCCTGTTAATTTAAAGCCTACAACTTCCGGCATTACGAAATAAAGAGGCTGTCCTAACATACCGGCTTCTGCCTCAATACCGCCAACACCCCAGCCCACAACTCCAAGTCCATTAATCATCGTCGTATGTGAGTCCGTACCTACAAGTGAGTCAGGATAAACAATGGTTTCACCATCAATAGTCTTTGTTGCTGCTACAGAAGCTAGATACTCAAGGTTAACTTGGTGAACGATTCCTGTTGCAGGAGGAACAGCGCGGAAATTATTAAAGGCTGTTTGTGCCCAGCGAAGGAAACGATAGCGCTCTTCGTTACGCTCAAATTCAACATTCATATTGTAATCTAATGCGTCTGCTGTACCGAATGCATCAACCATAACAGAGTGGTCGATAACAAGGTCAACAGGGACAAGAGGATTAATTTGCTTAGGGTCTCCTCCAGCCTTTTTCACAGTATCGCGCATGGCTGCAAGGTCGACCACGACAGGTACACCCGTGAAGTCTTGTAGAACAATACGAGCTGGAATAAAAGGAATTTCTTTGTTCGCGTCACTGCCTGCATTCCAATCTGCCAGTTGACGAATATGCTCTTCTGTAATGGCCCGTCCGTCGAACTGGCGAACAGCAGCTTCAAGAAGTACTTTAATGGAGAAGGGGAGAGTAGAGATGCTACCTACTCCTTGTTTCTCTAGAGCCTGTAGGCTGTAATAACGATATTTCTTGCCTCCAACCTCTAGGTTTTGAGCGGTAGAGAAATGATCCTTTCCTGACATACGTGTTCCTCCTTGGAAGATGTGGTTTTTAACCCTCTTAAGTTTTTTTGTTAGTTGTTTCATTAGGTGAAACTTAATTTCATAATTTTATTGTTTGATTTAAGTATACCGTTTACATAGAAGGGAGTAAAGAAGTTTTTGCCTCTAACATCGTCCAATTATTAAGAAGAATCATGGATAGTGGAAGGTTTACTTTCATATATTGGTGTAGATATGGGTCGAATAGAAATGAAGATGAGGGGAGTCAAGAAATCATGGAAAAGGAATGGAAACAAACTCTTTATACTTATGTGAATCAGCATAATCAATGTCAGATCGATTACCGTTCAGAGTTGGTAGAGCAGATCGTAACGGATATGAACTACTTAATGGATAGATCGAAAATGTTGAAAAGGATTGACCAAGGATATGAGAAGCGCGGAGTTAAGCCGTTACGAAGTGAGACACGCGCCAAAATATTGCGTATGATTCTGGATTCAGAGCAAGAGGTGGTAGCCGATGTTCAGTTACATGGGCAGCTGCTGTATGTTAAGGGTGGCGCTACTCATCGAGAGGATTCTATTCAACATCAGCGTTTAACGATGATCCGTGATGGAGATGCTTGGGCCGTTGTGAGTATAGAACAATTAACAACAGAAAGACATTCTGTCTTGCCTAAGATAACTCATAAAGAAAGAGAAGTGCACTCAGGTGAACCGGAACCCTTCTTAAATTCTTATGTATTAGGGGGTGGAGCTGGTCGTCGTCCTACGAAGTATCATCGTGAAGAAGCGGTAGCTTACGCGGATCGCTGGTGGGATTCCGATAATCCAGAATTCACCTCATTTGCAGTGAATTGCACTAATTATATCTCGCAATGCCTCTTTGCAGGGGGGGCTCCAATCCACTATACTGGTAAAAGAGCTTCAGGTTGGTGGTACAAAGGGTATGTTAACGATAAAGAGTGGTGGAGTTATAGCTGGGCTGTATCAAACAGCTTGGAACGTCTGTTAACCTCCAGTACTTGGGGACTGAGAGCAGATGTTGTAGAACGTCCGGAGCAATTAAGTCTGGGTGATGTCATTATTTATGATTGGGATGGAGACGGCTCCTACCAACATAGTACGATTGTAACGGCATTCGATGCAGGAGGCATGCCACTTGTCAATGCCAATACCGTCAGCAGTAAGCATCGCTATTGGGATTATAAAGATTCCTATGCGTGGAATGAGAACACGAAATATCAGCTTCTGCATATTCCAGACGTATTTTAATAGTATAACAATTCAAATGGATAATAACCAAGTATGGCAACAGATTGTGGAATGAGCAGGGTGAACCTGTAATTAAGGAAAGAGGTTAAGTAATGAATAAATTGACTGTAGGTCTTGTTTATGGCGGTAAATCAGGAGAACATGAGGTCTCACTTCAGACAGCGTTTGCAGTAATGAGCGCCTTTGATTTCAATAAATATGAAATTGTTCCCTTCTATATAACGAAACAAGGGGAATGGAACAAAGGTGACAAAATAAGTGCTCCATTTGAACGAATTGAAGAACTGAGGCTTACAAGTCATTCGACGGGAACACAGGAAGCATTGAATTCGTTGTTTAGTCGCTTATATCGCAGTGAAGCTTCTGTAGAAGTGGATATCATGTTCCCACTGTTACATGGAACCTTCGGTGAAGATGGAACGATTCAAGGATTGTTCGAGATGGCTAATATGCCGTATGTAGGTGCTGGAGTATTACCATCTGCTGCAGGTATGGATAAGGTGACGATGAAGAAACTTTTTGCAGAGGCTGGTATACCTCAGGTTGGTTACCAATACTTTACGCGGACTCAATGGGTGAAAGATAATCATGATCTTATTAATAATGTTGAGGATAGCCTAGGGTATCCCTGTTTTGTGAAACCAGCTAATCTAGGTTCAAGTGTTGGGATATCCAAAGCGAAAGACCGTGAGGAGCTTGTACGTGCTGTTGAATATGCTTTCCGTTATGACATTAAGGTTATAATTGAACAATTTGTCGATGCTAGAGAAGTAGAAGTCAGCGTATTGGGTAATGATGAACCTATGGCATCTGTTCCTGGTGAGATTGTATCTTCAAGTGATTATTATGACTATGCAGCTAAATATACGGATGGGCAATCACAGATGTTGATTCCAGCTCCGTTAGATTCTGAATTGGCTGATCGAATTCGTGAAGCTGCTATCGTTGCTTTTCAGGCGATTGAAGGTAACGGAATTAGTCGGATTGATTTCTTTATTCGCAGATCAGACCTTGCGATTCTCATTAATGAAGTTAACACGATGCCAGGGTTTACTCCTTTCAGTATGTATCCTCTACTGTGGCGGGAAACTGGACTTAGTTATGCTGGATTACTAGATCGTATGATCGCGTTAGGGCAGGAACGATATGCAAGCAAACAAGCATTGAATTATAGTAACGATCTGTAAGAGGTTGTTCAAAAATTCATCTTTTGATCACGTAGTGTAAGTAATACACCCTATTTTGAATAGAAAAGAGGCGTCTGGTATGGGATTTCAAACGGAATTCAACTCTGTATGCAAGTTCAAGAATGACCAGGAATTATACGAACTATTCGAATACGGCCGTGGCAAAATGGTTAAGGAAGGATTTCGAGTCTTTCCTACTGGACAAAAGGTCATTGCATATACACCTGATAATGTCGCGATTGCGATCGTTCGAATTGTAGGATGTATTGCTGAGATTAACTTTCAGGGTGAGGAAGTAACGGAAGTTGAGATGGAGTTCATTCGTAAGCTGAACGAAGAAGAATCACGGATTCAGAGTAAGCTTGCTTTTGAAATGTTTTTTGGTGAGCAAAAGGTATGATTGTCCGGTTCGGATATGTAGCCATGTCCATGGTGATAAAGAATGCATCTCCTTCTCGTACGATGACTATGGCCAGCTTCAATAAATTAGGTGACCGTGAGGCCGCTATTCGGAAGCTCGAACGTATTGCGCAAGAGAATTTGCACAATACGCTCAGGCTTCTTAAGCATAATCTAGCACATGATGTTCAAGTATATCGCTTCTCATCGAAGCTGATTCCACTGGCCACTCATGGAGACCTTGTAGATTGGGACCCATTTCCTGTCTTGCAGGAGTCATTCGCTGAAGTAGGTGAATATGTGAGAAATCATGGTATACGTGTATCTTTTCATCCTGATCATTTCACTGTTCTAAGTACACCACGATCGGAAGTACTTGTTAATTCTATTCGTGATCTTGAGCATCATGTTAAGATGCTTAAAGCGATGGGACTAAATGCTACTGCGAAGAACAATATTCATATTGGTGGCGCTTATGGGGACAAGCCCTCCGCAGCCGCTCGGTTCGAAGAGAGTTTCTCGGGATTAAGTCCTGATATACAGAAACGGTTGACGTTAGAGAATGATGATAAGACATTCAATGCATTCGAGACGCTCGAAGTCGCGCGTAAAGTTGGGTTGCCGATGGTCATGGATATTCATCATCAGTGGGTGAACAATGAAGGCGAGAAGCCTTGGGAACTCTGGCCTGATATTGTTAAGACTTGGGACAGCGAGTTAGCGCAAGCGGATACGAAGTTGGATAAGCCTCTTGTGCCTAAGCTTCATGTATCTAGTCCAAGGAGCGCAACGGATCTGCGAAGTCATGCGGAGAATGTGGAGATTGGACCTTTGCTGGATTTCTTGAGAAGAATTGCGAGTTACACACCCGCGTTGGATGTTATGATTGAAGCTAAGGGTAAAGATTCTGCACTGTTTGAACTTATGAAGGATATGGGACAATATGCTGCCGAAGGAGTTCGTATTCTGGATGGGGCAAGTGTCGCTATTTCTCCTTAACTCAGGTAAACTTAAGGCTAAGGGCCATAATCAAATGTTTTTGGTGATTTCGATTATGAATGGCACTTAAATTGGATAACTAAATATATTCAGAACATGATTATAAAGTTCGTTCTTGATCCAAGCCGTGGCAAAGGCGCGGCTTTAGGACGGGCTTTTTATTTGAAATTAGCTTTGACCCTAACAAACAAATGGACAGCGATAGCAGTAATTCGGGCGAAACTTTAACATCGAAGTGGCGTATACTTGTTAACATAAGATTTACTAGATTTTTAAATAGAAAGTAGAGTGAATACTTTGGATCAAAAGAATAAAGTTCCTTATGTCGTGTCAAGCAAGAGCCATACGGCGGTAGCCATTAATGCAGCATCGAAAGCCGGAGAATGGATCAAAAGTAAATTGGGTACGGTAAAAGAACTGAACACCAAATATTCTGCTCAAGATTTGGTAACAGAAGTTGATAAAGGTGCGGAGCAGATGATTCGTAAGCTTATTCAGACTCATTTTCCGGACCACTATATTCTTGGCGAAGAAAGTGTACAGCCTGGACCAGAGGCGTCTGCACAAGCTTTACAAGAAACTTTAAACGAAGAATATGTATGGATTGTGGATCCTGTAGATGGAACGACGAATTATGTTCATGGTTTCCCATTCTACTCTATCTCTATTGCTCTTGCCTACAAGGGAGAGATTATCGTAGGTGTCATCTATGATCCATCTAGAGACGAAATGTTCGTAGCTGAGAAGGGCAAAGGTGCTTATGTCCATGGTAAACCAACCGCTGTATCTGGTGAAATTACGCTTGAAACAAGTTTACTTGCTACTGGATTTCCTACCGATCAGAAATTTGCATTCCCCATCAATATGACAGGATTACAACATCTTGCACCACAAGTACGCAACATCCGTTCAGGTGGATCAGCAGCATTGCATATGGCTTATGTAGCTGCTGGAAGATTGACTGGCTTTTGGGAGATCGGACTGAATGCTTGGGATTTAGCTGCAGGCGTACTGCTTGTAACGGAATCTGGGGGTACCGTTAGTGATACAGCAGGAAGACCATACGAGTTGAGTGTTCGCCATGTAGTTGCTACTAACGGTGCTATTCATACGCAACTGGTGGATGCCTTGCAGACAGCTAACGCGACTGGCTATGAAGTACAGTAAATCCTACTCACACGTCGACGAAGGAGTGTTATTTATCCATGAAGGATCAAGATGAATTGGAGAGAGTCATTAGTGAATTGCTAACTGAAGGTGAAGTTCAGGAGCAGTTCAAGCGTGAGGAGGAACAGCGTAAGCTGAACTCACCTAAATACGAAGTCCGTATTCAGACAACAATGGACCCGATCGTGGAAGAGACTCTTAAATATCGTAGCATAGCGCGTGAACTAGATGATCGATATGATCGTTATATGGAGAGGGCAGAGAAGGGCACGACTCCTCCAAAAGAGAAGTGAATGAATATAGAGATGGCTTCTGAATTTTAGGGGTCATTTTTTTTTGTCCTCATGTGTGATATTTGATGCTAAACTAAAGGGAGGGTATTAGCAGATATACACTTTGCTGCTAACCTATGAAGAAGGAGTGGTGGAATGCTACACTATTGGAAAAAATGTTTCACAGGAGTTACGGCAGTCGTACTCATGTCAAGTATGTTATGGGTACCCCAAATTTCTGCTGAAGCAGGCTCGATTGTTGATAATCAGTCTACAGCTTATCGTATTGTTGCTTTAGGTGATTCTCTAACGGTTGGGTACGAACCAGGCTTGGAAGATGCGAAGAAAGCGCCGTATGGTTTCGTGGATCGGCTTCAGGAGCAAGGATTGTACCATGGTCGAACAATTACGAAGAACTATGGCATTGCTGGATTGAAAGGTGCAGGCTTAGAACATTTTGTGGATGCGGCTAAATTGGGTCAATCCATTACAGCAGAAGCTATTCAACCGGCTCTTCCAGATCCAAGAGCTGAACAAATTGCAGCATCTTCGGGGGAACTCAAGAAAGATCTGGAGTCAGCAGATCTGATTACAATTACTATTGGTGGCAATGATATGTCGGAAATTTTGAAGAGCGCAGGTACACTAAGTAGTATAGAGCTTGCTTCAAGCATAGATAAATTGTTTAAAGCGTACACCTTGAACATGACATCAGTCTTGGATGATCTTCATGTATTGAATCCAGATGCACTTATTGTTATCGCAGATCAGTATCAACCTATACCGGAAATTGCAGATGCTGTCGTATATCCTAAATTGATAGAAACTTCTACTGCATTCTCAGGAGTAGTAGATCAACTCGCTGCTACATACCAAGAAAAAGGAACAAAAATTAAGGTAGCACATGTGGCGAAGGAATTTGTGGGTGGGGAAAGTACGATGACTCATATTCTTGTAAAAAGAGATATTCACCCCAATCAATTAGGATACAGTTCTATGGCCGAAGTATTCACCAAAACAATCTGGGGTGAATATTTGAAACCGTCGTCTATCGATAGTGATTTACCTATGACGATTGTAGTGAAGGGAAAGGAATTAAACACACCGTATCATCCTGTCCTACGAAATAATCAGAATTACGTAGCTATTAAGGATATTGTAGATGCCATTGGAGCGACCTCTAAATGGGATAATAGGACTTCAAGTGCAACCATCACGTATGGTGAGCGAACCGTTGTGATTAAGATTGGATCATCTAGTATTGAGGTTAATGGACAGTCGCTGTCTGTGGACACACCAGCATTCTTAAATAAGGTAGGTAAAGAGAGTAAAACTTACGTACCGTTAGCAGCGCTAGCCACAGGCTTAGGGTGTGATGTACAGTATAGCTCACATTTAAGAACAGCTTTTATTAATCCATAAAGTATTCTAGTATAGCTGGTTAGATCCCGCACCTTTTTCTGTTCCGATTTGCACGTTGTATCCTGGTTTCAATTACCCATTTCTCATGTGGTCCTCTTTCATCCGCATGAACGTGGCATCTGGATCCGTTTTACTAAAGCTGTTACGATTACGGAGTGTTTCTTGATATCTCTCGTACTTTTGCAGACGAGGGAGCAGATCTTTGCGAAGCGTTCGCACCGCTCTTTTCAGCGGTTTATCTTTTGGATTTTCAGGAAGAGGATTTTCGAGCTGTTGAACCGCTGTCTCCAGCTTCTGACTTGTAAGGTCATTGCTTATTTTGTTCACCTAGCTCGGCAAGATCCTGACCCTTGTATTCCAGATCTTCATGTTTTTGCGTTTCTTCGATGGTAGCAAACAGGGTCTGTACTTTCTCCTGAAGCTTGACCTTATGCTTGACGACAGCTTTGCCCCAGACAAACGTGTACCGGTTTGCATTGGCTTCGATCTTGGTACCATCCAAAAAGGATCTAACGTGACGTAGTTCTCTTCAATAAGAAACTCAAGCACGGCGGTGAATACCGTCTCAAGTACGTCCGGAAGTCCGGATGCTGCCTTCCGGCTTGAATGTACAAAGAAATCGCTTTTTTTGGTTTGGTTGGTCGTACTTCCATTTTACCAAAAAGAGCGGTTTTTTTGCGTTATTATGAGAAGAAAAAAGATTGAACATGAGTTGCTGGAAGCAGCGGAGAGGACGGAACGATTTCGGAAAAGCGGTAGCGGTCGCCTGAAAGCTTTCCGAAGGAAAGCTACTCCGTAAGCATATGCCTTGGTCTCCGAATTTCAACCGCTACGCGAGTTTAATTCAGAAATTTGGAGACCACAGCGATTGGAGAAACGATCCGTTCGCGGAGCGACCGCGCAAAACACT
>DASXLR010000120.1:0-34008 GCA_036496075.1 Paenibacillus sp.
GGCTCTAATTCATAATCAGTGCTTGCTGAAAATAGAAATCTATGCTGATCGTAGCTTCGATACTGGAATTGTCGTGGAGAAGCGTAGCGTTCGCCTAAAAGCTTTCCCTTGGAAAGCTACTTCGAAAGCATATGCTTGCCCCTGAATTTTCACCGTAAACAGCGGTATAATTAAAAAAAATTTGGGGGCAACAGCGATCGGAAGGACAATCCATCCGCGTAGCGGTCATCTATTAACTCGTTACACTTGTCAAGCACTGATTTTGGTGTTGAGCCTAAAGAGTCACTGTATTTACTAAATTCTACTTCGTATGTCTGATCACGTGATGCTTGAAACCGGCCATATTGTCGCTAACTGAACCATCCCGATTCACAAGATTCCCAAAACGTAGAAGAGTAAAACCACTATAGTTCCATTGCATAATTTTTTCTTCGACTTTCTGGAAGTTAGCTGTAGGCAGAGCGTTTTCTCCGTTCAGGTGGACGCCTTTGCTATGAGCAATAGAAGATATGGTGTCCACCAGCGAAGAAGGTTTCGAATAAGCAGGTGCGCTTCCGTCATCATACATTTCCAAAGCAGTAAATGTCAGATCCAGATTGTTATCTTTAAATTTCTGAATAAGAGTATTGTAATCGTAGTAGCCCGCTGCATTTTCTGCACTGTGTGGAGCTGTTGGATTATTGTACTGCCAGTGAAGACCAGAGATCTTCCCTCCGATAGGAACGCCGAATGCGCAATCGAAGTTGTTGTGAGCTACTGTAGCAATCATGCCAAGATGATTCTCAAGGACGCTTTGGTACCATTTAAGAAAGTCCTTACCGTAAGCCGTATTGTAACCGCCATTAGAATAGAACGAATCACCATCACTTGGAGGGTTGATTTGGCTCACATTCGACAAGGATAGACCCCAGGCTTGGTTCACGCCGCTCAATGAACCATATTTAGTAAGCATGGTTGTTCTGAATTTATTCTTCGCTGTGTCTGTATACACTTGGAATTTGCCACGAGAAGGATAAATCCAGCCTGCTGAGTTGTAATAGGAAGGGTAGCGGAGTTCTCCGGAAGGACCGGCGCTCAGATAGATTTTGGGAATAATAGCTTTATAGCTGGTAAAGTTAGAGGCAAAAGAGGCATATAATTCATTGTATTGTTGCTCAATGCCAAGCCAGAATGGAGAAAGTGCCTCATTATTCAGATAACCGGTTTCGCTCTTGTATTTCATTTCGTCAGCGGTGCCTTTGCTCCACAACCAAGAAGGGATGGGAATATTACAATCGTCCCCTGGATTACCGCCACAGGTATGCGTAGAAAGAATAGGAATCCATTTCAATCCAGATTTACTAACCGTGTCTGCATAGGTCTGGTAGTAGCTCCAATCGAATTGATTGTCACCTGCGGCTTCTACATCCCCCCACCATACATCTGTCGTAATTCCGTAGATGCCATTATCTTTCAATGTCTTTAGTTGTATTTCAAATGCGTTCCAATCCGTGATTTTGGTCAATGGTGCCATTACAGATGCTTTGAAATCATTAGCTACATCTGCGTTGGCAGTGTTTGAACCTCCAAATAAGCCCGTGATGTTGGTGAAGAGTAAGAACAACCCCAAAGCAAGAACACATAATTTCCTCCATAATGCTCTACTTGAATTCAAAGCTATCAACCTCCTCTTAATTTAAAGAAAACTAATTTCCATACTGCTTAGAAGGACTATTTGTGTAGCTAAAGGAAGCGAGCCTCTGTGGTCGTGTATGAGGTGAAACCGTAGATATAAGCCAGTTAGCGAGTTAGATTAAAAGAAAGGGTAAAAGCATCAAAAGTAGTCTGAATGTGTACATCATGGATTATAAATTACTTTACATAATTTGACAACAAAGCATTGGAAGTTTATTATTAACAAATATTTAGGATGAGCGTAGCAATCTTTATAAACTGAGTATGATTTTCTACGAATAAACAAATTTAGGTCATTTGGAGTTGTATATTAAAATGTTCAGCATGGAAATATAGTTGCATCGGTCTTCAGATTTTGTTATTATACAGAACGAACGTTCAGTATGTAATGATCGGAGTGAAGCGAGTGAATAAAAAGAAACTACAAAGTGAACAGACCAAAAAGAAAGTAGCAGATGCGTCAAGGGCACTTTTTGTTCAAAAAGGTTACAAGGCGACTTCCATTGAAGATATTGTAGCAGCAACAGGAAGTAGTAAAGGGAATATTTATTATCATTTTAAAAGCAAGGAAGGATTATTTCTCTATTTGATTGGTGAATGGGATCGGGAATGGGA
Source organism: Paenibacillus sp. (assembly GCA_036496075.1). Taxonomy (GTDB): domain Bacteria; phylum Bacillota; class Bacilli; order Paenibacillales; family Paenibacillaceae; genus Paenibacillus_AQ. Next base: position 2,290 of record DASXLR010000120.1, read on the forward strand.
GCAGAAGTGGCAAGAAAAAGAGTCACTCTATACAACATCCACAGAAAAACTATATGGGTTTGCTGAGCAAATGGTTCTTGATGATCTGAATCATCCGTTGACCAAAGCGGCTGATGAATTTTTCCGAAATGAAGAGAAGGAAAATGATATCGAAGAACGTATTTCTGAAATGGTCGCGGGACACCTTAGATTTAATCAGCAACTGATTCAACAAGGGATCGAAAATGGTGAATTCAAACATAATAATGTGGAGAATCTCGCTATTATTCTTGAAAGTTTAATTATTGGGCTCAGTCAGATGTCCCGGAAATCGAACCAAGAGGATGTACTTATATTGTATAACCAAGCGATAAGGGTATTCTTACACGGGATTGCAGATAACTGATCTGTACTTTCGTAGCCATCATTTAGATTTTAATAATACAGAATGAACATTCAGTATCATTCTGAGATAGTATAAACTTATTTAGATTCAAACTTAAATTGGAGGACTTCATCATGTCTTTGCTCACTAGAAACAGAGGAGCGATATTGCTTCTCATGCTCAACATATTTCTTGTCTTTACAGGAATTGGACTCGTTATTCCTATTATGCCTGCATATATGAATGAACTTCAGATTAGCGGGGGGACTGTCGGGCTGCTTGTGGCCGCGTTTTCACTGACACAGTTCTTATTCTCACCTGTAGCGGGTAGGTTATCTGATTCTTGGGGTCGGAAAAAGATTATTGTTGCAGGCATGATCATTTTTGCGCTATCCGAGTTGCTATTCGGGGTGGCGAACACGCCATTTTTTCTCTTTACAGCGAGATTCCTAGGGGGAATCGGTGCTGCTCTCATTATGCCTGCTGTTATGGCATATACAGCAGATACAACTTCCACGGAAGAAAGAGGTAAAGGAATGGGGTACATTAATGCTGCGATCACGACAGGTTTTATCATCGGTCCTGGGATCGGAGGATTTATCGCTGAATTCGGCATACGTGTACCCTTTTATGGGGCGGCTGCTGCCGGAATGATCGCTGCAATTATTACTTTATTTGTTTTGCCTGAATCTTCACCTTCAGTGCAGCGCGAGAAATCGACAACGACAACGACAAAAAAACAGGGTTTCTTTACACAGTTGATGCAGTCATACCGAGAACCTTACTTTTTCAGTCTGATTATCGTGTTCGTTATGGCTTTCGGTTTGGCCAATTATGAGACCGTCTTTGGATTGTTTGTAGACCATAAATTTAGTTTTACGCCCAAAGACATTGCATTTATTATTACGTTCGGATCTATAGCGGGTGCCGTTGTGCAAGTCACTGTATTCGGTTGGATATTAGAGCAGTTTGGCGAGAAAAAAGTGATCTCTATTTGTTTACTACTCGCGGCTCTGTTCATCCTGTTGACGCTGTTTGTGAACAGTTACTGGATGATTATCGTGGTAACTTTTATTGTGTTCTTATCAATCGATATTTTGCGTCCGGCTATCAGTACACAGATGTCCAAAATGGCCGAAGATCAGCAAGGGTTTGTCGCAGGTCTAAACTCGGCTTATACCAGCTTGGGAAATATCGCAGGACCTATAGTTGCAGGATATTTATTTGATTTAGATATTAATTTTCCCTATGTGTCGGCGTTCTTGGTTCTGAGTTTATGTTTCTTTCTATCACTTAAGGCTGGAAAATCCAGCAGAAACACGAGACTTATGAAATCTTGATGGAGAAGATTTTCTGAAGATTTATAGCAGTTTATGTAACCCACATATTGACATTCTATACTAATACATGATATATAAAAACAAGGATTAGCACTCTGATATCCAGAGTGCTAATCCTTGTTCCAACATTGTCTAACATAATCACTAAACCATCCTATTATTTTCTTATATTGAAGGGAGAACTATTCATGGCAAAGAAAAAGTTTAAAGCAGAATCGAAAAGATTACTAGAAATGATGATTAACTCGATTTATACGCAAAAAGAAATATTTTTGAGAGAGCTTGTATCTAATGCTAGTGATGCCATCGATAAAATATATTACAAAGCATTGTCCGACGATCAATTGGTATTTAATCAAGAGGATTATTACATTAAAGTAACTGCCGATAAGGTAAGTCGAACTTTGACAATCTCCGATACCGGTATTGGGATGACGAAAGAAGATCTTGAGAATAACTTGGGAATTATCGCCAAGAGTGGCTCATTATCATTCAAGAAAGAGAATGAATCCCAAGATGGACACAATATTATTGGTCAATTCGGGGTTGGATTCTATGCAGCTTTCATGGTGGCGGATGTGGTTACTGTAAATAGTAAAGCATTGGGCAGCGACGAAGCTTTCAAGTGGGAGTCCGAAGGTGCAGACGGATATACCATTGAGCCATGTGAGAAGGAATCGGTAGGTACAGAAATTATTTTGCAAATTAAAGAGAGTACTGAAGATGATCAATATGACGAGTATTTAGATGAATATCGGTTAAAATCTATTATAAAGAAATACTCCGACTTCATTAGATTCCCTATTAAGATGGATGTTAAGGGACAACGCCCTAAAGAAGATAGCGAGAATGAATTCGAGGAATTCCAAGAAGAACAAACCGTAAACAGTATGGTCCCGATTTGGCGGAAAAATAAGAATGAGTTGACAGAAGAAGATTATAACAACTTTTATGCTGAAAAACGTTACGGATTCGATAAGCCCATTAAACATATTCATATTAGTGCAGATGGTGCTGTAGTATATAATGCTATTCTATATATCCCAGAGAATACGCCGTTTGATTATTATACGAAGGAATATGAGAAGGGGTTAGAGCTTTATTCGAATGGTGTATTGATCATGGATAAGTGCTCAGACCTTCTTCCTGACTATTTCAGTTTTGTTAAAGGGATGGTTGACTCAGAGGATTTATCACTTAACATCTCAAGAGAGCTATTACAGCATGATAGACAACTTAAACTCATTGCCAAGAACATTAAGAACAAAATCAAAAGTCAATTGCAAAGCTTGTTGAAGGATGAGCGTGAGCAATATGAGCAATTTTATAAATCCTTTGGTAGACAGCTGAAATTCGGGGTATATAACGATTACGGCATGGAAAAAGAAGTGCTACAGGACTTGTTGATGTTCTATTCTTCTAAAGAGAAGAAGCTTGTCTCCTTGGATGAATATGTATTGAGAATGCCAGAGGATCAAAAGTATATCTATTATGCTTCTGGTGAATCAATGGATAGAATCGATAAGCTTCCACAGACCGAAATGGTATCAGATAAGGGTTATGAAATTCTGTACTTTACGGATGATATCGATGAGTTCGCGATCAAGATGATCCAGAACTACAAAGAGAAAGAGTTCAAATCGGTATCGAGTGGCGACCTAGGGATTGAATCTGAAGCTAATGAAGAGAAGTCTGAAGCTGAAGAGAACGATAACAAGGAACTTTTTGAATATATGACCAGCCTACTGACCAATAAAGTGAAGAATGTCAAAGCATCAAAAAGACTGAGAACTCATCCCGTATGCCTCTCTACAGATGGTGAAGTTACAATTGAAATGGAAAAAATCTTGAAAGCTATGCCTAACGGACAAGATGTACAAGCAGACAAAGTTCTGGAAATCAATATCAACCATGAGGTATTTAAGTCCTTGAAAGATGCTTATACGGAAGATAAGGAGAAACTGGGCCTATATACCAACCTGTTATACAGTCAAGCGTTGTTAATAGAAGGATTGCCGATTCAAGATCCTGTTGAATTCACCAATGATATCTGCAAAATAATGGTTTAATATAGCGATATAACGAGTAACGGTAAATAACCCGGGCACTGGTGCAAACTAGTCGGGTTATTTATCTTTTATGGGGAAAGACTAGAAGCTATGGAGATTTATATGGACATTATTGAGGTTAACGCTCACAATAAAGAGATGAATATATTGCTGTGCATGAATATTTTTGATTTGCTAAACAAGATTTGAATTAGAAGGGGATTGAATGGTTTGAATAATGAAGAAGTAATGAATGAAGAAGTAATCAACGAACTAGAAATAAATGAAGAAGAAAATATTGAGGTAGGTCCAACTTATGAGGATTTAAAAAAATCTGCCAATCGTTCATCCGACTGGAGAGTACGATTAAATGCCGTTGAAGAGTTGGCTCAACTGGACAATAAACAAGTAATTGATGTTCTAACGCGTATGGCGACTAGTGATCCTGTGTATCAAGTGCAAGAGGCTGCTTACCTGAAGCTCAAAGAACTGGGCGAAGATGTTCCAGCACCTGTAAAGAACAAAGGCGAATTGTTTAAAGGATTAACTAAAATCTTAGTAAGAATTAAGAAGAGCTTGCCAGCAGGTCATACGTACGAAGAATTCAAAGAGAAGTTGAAGAAAATGAGAGTTGACATTTATGATACGTACGAAGGTGACAAGGGCGATGACTTTGATAAGTGGCTCGAAGGCGTTTGGGCATCCTTATCTAAAAAATAGTATATCTAAAGTAAAGCATCTGATGGTGAGAATCCAATCAGATGCTTTTTTGTGATTCCATCGCAAAAAAAGCAGGGAATATGTCGATTATGAGCGAATTAAACGATGTGACACTCTAATCAATACGGCTCTAATTCATAATCAGTGCTGAAAATAGAACTCTATGCTGATTGTAGCGCAGAGGACGGAATTGTCGTGTAGAAGCGTAGCGTTCGCCTTTGCCACTGAATTTTACCGATAACAGCGGTATATTCAAAAAAATTTGGGGGCAATAGCGATCGGAAGGACAATCCGTCCGCGTAGCGGTCACTTTTCAACAACTGATTTTGGTGTTCAACCACTATTATTTATATAAGTTCAGGAGAATAGATATGAATCGACAACGAAAGATCCTTATTATCGAAGACGAACAAGATATTGCACGAATTATTAAGGACTACATCAGTAAGAATGGATACGAGGCTACCATTGCTAACAATGGTAAAGAGGCCTTACATTTCATTGAGTTATTGAATCCGGAGTTCATTATTCTGGATATTATGCTTCCCGATGTGGACGGTATTGAGCTATGTCGTCAAATACGCGAGAAGAATAATGTTCCCATCCTTATCTTAAGTGCCCGAGGGAGTGATACCGATAAGGTGCTTGGACTTGGATTTGGTGCGGATGATTATATGACGAAGCCCTTCTCATTAACCGAGTTATTGGCAAGAATCAAATCAAATTTACGAAGAGTAGAAAGCATGATAAGTCTACCACCAAAGCAATCGGACAATGAAGATATTCTACACTTTGGAAAGATCACCATTGATAAAAAGGGATACAAAGTAACGAAGGACGGCATCGAAATTTCATTATCCGCGAAAGAAATACAGCTACTATTTTTTCTATCCAAACATAGAAACCAAGTTTTCTCTAAAAGTCAGCTATTGGATGCTATATGGGGCTACACTTCGCATGGAGATGAAAGTACGATAACTGTGTATATTCGAAGAATACGAGAGAAGATGGAGGCTGATCCGTCAAACCCGATGTATATTAAGACAGTCTGGGGGATTGGATACAAATTTAGCTTCGATGAATGACAAGTAAGATTGGAGAACCATATGTATTTGAATGATTGGATTAGAAGATGGTTTAAAGTCGTTCTTATTTGTCTATTTATGATTACCGGATGTGGGGCAGGCTTGCTCTGGGACAATGATAGAAATGAGAGCGAGGCTAACTCTCAGCATGTAATTAATCAGGTGAGACTCCAAGTGAACGAGATGATGCTGTATCTAGAGCAATATAATCAGAAGCTTTATGATGATCCCAAGGTACAAGAAGCCCTTCAAGCCATGTCTCAAGATCACCATGTGAGCTTAATATTTGCGCAACTGGATGGCTATGTTATCTTCAATTCCTCACCAAACAACACCATTCAACAAATAGATCTAAAAACTTCACTTCATTATGATTTATATCATGCAAGAATGGATAAGGATACTTATCATATCGCTTTTCCTGTGATTGATGAGGCAACTCAAGTTCAAGTTGGGAATGCTATCTTTACAATGCCTGCAAGTGCTGTCTTGGTTGAGAAGTCCCACGCTACGCCTCTCTCCCTATTTATTATCATGACTTCTATGCTACTCATCCTATGCTCATTGATGTTTCTTATTAGAAATAAAATTAAAGTGGGTATTATCCGGCCTATTCATCAATTAAAGGATTACTCTGAAGCTATTCTAAAAGGAAATTATGAGCAAAAAGCGATATACGGAAGAATAGATGAGATTGGCGAGGTCTATGCGACGTTTGATCAGATGAGAATGGAAATTATGCATCATAGCCTTCGGAGAGATGAACAAGAGCAAGCACAGAAGGAGCTTATTTCTAGTATTTCTCACGAAATAAAGACACCCCTGACAACGCTGAAGGCTTATATTGAAGCCATACGTGAGGGGGTGTGTCCTGATATGTCATCGGTTATGGAATATGTTGAGGTCATGCATAACAATACGGATAAAATGACGAGATTGACGGAGGATCTTTTGCTGCATGCATTAAAAGAATTAGGACATATCTCCGTGACGCTTACTGAGCAGTACAGTAGGGACATGTTGCTTACGATTCTAGAACCTATCGGTCATTACGTTCGTACAACAGGGATTACTTTCATAGAGCCACCGGACATTCCGAATGTGCTGATCCATGTAGATGCCAATCGATTGGAACAGGTCATTTCTAATCTCATTGCTAATGCTTTGAAACATACATCTGCGGGTGATTCCATTAGTGTGAATATAGAGCTTGCGCTGGGTCAGTTGAAAATAACGATAGCGGATACAGGGAAGGGAATTCTTCCACAGGATATGCCTTTTGTTTTTGACCGTTATTTCAAAGGGAAGTTGAACTCTAATCCTAAAAGTGAGGGGTCTGGATTAGGACTCTCCATTTGTAAACATATTATTGAAGCGCACCATGGCTCTATTTCTTTCAAAAGTGTGCATGGTCAAGGGACGGTATTTCATTGTTGGATTCCTTTATGTTAGGTTGTAGCTGTAATATTTCATTAATATTTAGATAAGAGTCTATACATAAGTGCCCTTTACAATGAGAATATGACATTATTTCAGGAGGGCTTACCATTGGTTAAGAAAGCGATCATTCAAGCTACGAATCTTTGCAAAACCTATTCCACGGGCAGCGAACAATTTCACGCCATTAGAAATCTGGATTTAGAAGTTTATGAAGGGGATTTCACCGTTATTATGGGGAATTCAGGTTCAGGTAAGTCCACTCTGCTGTATCTTCTAAGTGGGCTTGATTCTGTAACAGTGGGTGAGGTTTACTTCAAAGAACAACGTATTGACAGCTACAAAGAGAAGCAATTAGCAGATTTCAGGGCGACTAGAATCGGATATATCTATCAAAGTATTAATCTGGTGCCTGATCTTACCTTACGTGAAAATATATCATTGCCTGGGTACATTGCCGGTCACTCCAAGAAGGAAGTGAAGCGCATGGCGCTCTCACTAATGAAAGCAATGGAAATCGATGGACAGCAGCATCGTCTACCGTCCCAGACCTCAGGTGGACAGCAACAAAGAGCAGCGATTGCCAGAGCGTTGATCAATTCTCCAGATGTTATATTTGCGGACGAACCGACAGGAAGTCTGAATTATGATCAAGGCGTGGCTGTGCTAGATATTCTAACAGATATGAATCGTAAAGGGCAGTCGGTGGTCATGGTAACCCATGATATCAAAGCAGCTTGCAGAGCTGATCGTCTTATATTGATAAAAGATGGAAAAATTGCAGATGTGCTGGAGTTTGATAAGTTTGATAATACTCATATCCAAGACAGAGAAGCGATTATATTCTCTTGCGTCTCAGGAAAGGGGTAAACACTTATGTATGCCGTTTATTCTCTTTGTTTAGCTAATTTAAGAAAAAAGAAGTTACATAATGGACTGATTGGCTTACTTATCCTCTTATCGACATTACTACTTGCTACATCGGTCACAGTTATATTAAATACTAATAATTTGTTTACCGATATGCACGATAAAACACATGGTTCTCATGAGATGTTGCTGTTAGGAAATGAGCTGCATGACCCACAAAAGGTACATCAATGGTGGAATGAACAAGAAGGGGTTACATCATCAGATTTAATCCCGTTTAGATCTTTATCTGGAATCACCATTCAGGGGAAAGAGTCTCCTGAAGGGCTTTCAAGCCTATTTTTATATATGATGGATACGCCTACGCGTCCTTATACAGTGGATGAGCTTATATTTGCGCAAGGAAATGAGAGTTTAAAGCCAGAGAAGGGCACAATTTGGCTCCCGACGTCCATAGCCTATTTATATGAGATTTCAGTAGGAGATACACTTGGATTTAAGACAGGTGAGAACAATTTTGAAATGAAAGTATCCGCCGTCGTTGTGGATATGCCCTACGGATCTCCCTTTCCCACAGATGCACGCATATGGATGAATCATCAGGACTATAATGAACAATTTCATGCCATGCCGGGTAAAGATCAGTACATGATGGGGCTTAGATTTGATGATTATAGTCAAAGTACAAGCTATTGGGAACAATTTCAGCAAGACATGGGTACTCCTTATCTTGACTCAAGAATGACTTTTGGGGAAATGTCTGCTTTTTATCTGATTATGAATAAAGCGATTGGATTTATTATGATTTTTCTAGGCGTTGTGATGATGCTTGTGGCTTTATTCACGATTGGATTTACGATTTCAGATGATATCTTATCCAATTATAAAACGATTGGGGTAATCAAGGCGTTAGGGTTATCCTCAAGGAGAATGATTGGCATCTATTTAACGCAATATGCACTGATTGCTATTCTTTCAATTATCCCCGGATTAATAGCTAGTCAATGGATATCGAGCGTAATCGTAGAAAGTGCACTTTCGTCCCTGAAGACGGGAGCCACGGAGGCCAGTCTGGAAGGGAATCTTCTAACCTTTGCTGTAGGAATCTTTGTATTTATACTCGTCGTACTGTCTGTGTTGGTTTATTCCAACAAAGCGCGGCTTGTGCAGCCTATGCAAGCGATTCGATATGGCATGTCCGAAAGTGACAATAACACAATGATAAAACGATTAGCTGCTAAAGAAAATCATACAATTTCTTTTGGAAGAGCACCGCTCCTTGTCGTTATTGGGCTAAGAAATATATTGAAGAATAGGAAAGCTTCCCTTCTAATGACGCTTCTAGCCACCATCATGTCAGCCGTGCTCGTGCTGGGGTTTGTTCTATTAAATAGTATCAGTAATATTAAGCAGACATCACCATTATGGGGGTATGATTCATCGGACATTTATTTAAGGGTAGTTAACGCATCAGCGTTCTCTCATGTGGAGGTTAATAACGAGATATTATCTGACCCAAGGATAAAAAATATAGGGTGGGCTGGGTATGTATTTGGTGTTGTTTCCCCCCAAAAAAACCTGAACTCTGAACATTCAAATGCCCAGCCCATGAACTTTCAGATAAATATTGTGGATGGAAGATATGATGAGATAGGATTTACTACAGTAAAAGGGGAGAACCCTCAAAATAAAAATGAAATTGCGATTGGAATTAATATAGCTAAAAAACTGAACAAAGAGTTAGGAGACGTTATAGAGGTTTATATCGAAGGATACAAACATACGCTTACGGTTACAGGAGTATACCAGGCCCTCGCTAGTCAGTCTGTTTCAGCAAGAGTTACAACGGACGTGGTCAAAGTGAATCATCCCGATTACAACGATTATAATCTAGGTTATATTAATTTGAAAGATAATCGAGATACCGATCGTGTAGTAAATGAATTAAATGTGAAATATAAGGACTCCGCATTAGCAGTATCGCAGCAAACGGAATTGGATGCCACATTTAAACAAGCTGTTGCATCTTTAATTCTGCCCATGAGTATCATGGGATTGTTATTCACAGGGGTTACAATCATTATCGTATACAGTATTAGTCGTATTAACATTAGAAAAGAAAGCAGAACCTACGGTATATATAAATCCATAGGACTGACTTCAAGTAAAATTAGATTGTCTGTAACACTGGGGAACGTAGCTCTTTCTGCTATCGGGGCCTTCATTGGTATATTTGTGGGAGTTTATGTCCTGCCTATGATTCTTAAAAGTATTCTCTCTGATTACGGCATTGCCGAATTACCTTTAATACTAAATTGGGGATGGATCATTGGTTTGGCCTGTGTGACTATGATTTCAGCAGGGCTTGGCTCGTGGGCTTCTTCAAGAGTGGTGGCGAGAACATCTCCACAGATACTCGTGATTGAGTAATGGATGGAGGGTATCAGGTGAGTTAGTTTGAAATGCAAATATTGGCTTCAAAAGGCCCCAGCTAGGTATAGATAGCTGGGCCTTTTTGACGATCAACTTCTTCAATCATGACATGATAAGGATAAGGGTATGGTATACTAATGAGATGAATTTACTTTTCTTAGAAGAGTATTAAGGGATATCGGTTATCTCAACATACAAAGATTATTGGAGTGATGATATGAGTAAAGCTAAGGGTAAGAGCGGAACAGGTAGAGGAACAGGGAGTAAAGGCTGGACGCGGTGGAACAAAACGGACAAAGGGAAGAAGGCTATCAAACCTTATCCTGTAAAGTATGTTAAAGGATCGGAAAAAGATAAAAGCGACGGGGATAGTAAAGACGGAACCGCAGTGAAAAAAGAAATTATAATCAAGAGTACAAAAAAACACTAATTAAAAGGTCTTTGAAGAATGAAACTTCTTCAAGAAAGACCTGCAAAAGCTCGATCAAAAGATGACTTCTGACTTTTATCAGGAGCCATCTTTTTTTGAAATAGTAAAAAAGGTTAAGTTTTCACTATACTTTCTTACTATTTCTACGAGAAACGGTTACTTCCCTTTAATGAAGGTAATCGTTTCTTTTTGTGTCTGTTTTTATCGACATTTGTCGAATTATATCATTTTGTGCAATTGTACCTATTGCATATTTCGATCCTGTGTCCCATAACGTAAGTAACGTAACGTAGATTTTATTTCTTTTTTATAAAGGCATAATTTATTACATTTAAATACATGAAATGACATATTTATTGAATATTATGTGAGGTAATATGACATATATAGTTAAAAATACCCAATGATTCCGCTTACATTAGAGTATTTTATCCCTATTTTAGATGAATCTCAACCTTACAATAACAAACTTGGTTTCCTATAATAGGGAGTGTACAAGAAATCATTTATAGGGAGGGTCATAGAAAATGAAAAAAAGCTTAACCATGCTTTTGTCCCTGATGTTCGTAACATCTGCTATATTGACTGGTTGCGGAGGTAACAATAAGGCTGCTACCAAAGAAGAGGGAACCAATGCCCCAGCCAAGACGGAAACTACTGCTAGCAGTGAGCCGTTCGAAATGACACTTCGCCACACTCAAGTGGGCGCAGACAAGCAGAAGCGTCTTGCTATTCTACAAGATGTTGTAGGGAAAATTGAATCAGAAATTCCTGGTCTAACGTTCGAGTTGGACGGAGTAGAATCTGATGTGAACCGTAAAGAAAAGCTGCGCGGTGAAATGGCAGCAGGTCAACCACCAGATATCTTTGATCTTTTCGGTAGTCCTGACTCCAAAATATATGCAAAAGAAGGAAAATTGCTAGATTTGACACCAATCCTAGATGAGTTAGGTATTAAAGACAAGTTCTCAAGTCTTGATCCTTTCACTTATGAAGGAAAAGTATACGGCTTGCCGATCGGTGGTTCTGGTGAAGGTTTCTTCTACAATAAAGAATACTATGAAAGCAAAGGTTGGAAAGCGCCAACAACATTTGCTGAGTTGGAGCAACAACTCGCAGACATCAAAGCTGACGGTAAAGTAGCACTAGCTGGAGCTTCCAAAGCAGGTTGGGTTCCTCTAATGCTAGCTAACCACCTTTGGTCCCGTTATGCAGGTCCAGACGTTACTTCGAAGTTCGTTACTGGTGAAGCTAAATGGACCGATGCTAACGTAGTTCAGGGCTTTGCGAAGTATAAAGAATGGGTAGACAAAGGCTATTTCAAAAAAGGTGAACTAGGCTTTGAGTATGCAGAATATACAACGCAATTCACGAGCGGTGAAGCGATCCTATTGTATGACGGTACTTGGAAGTCTTCCGTATTCAAAGCGGGTCAATCCGGTGAAGGCATGATTGGTAAGGTCGGATTCTTTAACATCCCTGCAGTTGAGGGTGGAGCTGGCGATCAAACGGCATTGATGCGCGATGTAAATAATGGTTACGGTTTCTCGGCTGCTGTTGCAGATGACGAACGCCAATATGCTGCTGTTAAATCGTTCATTAAGAACCTTTACAATGAAGAAATGCAATTGCGTGGACTTGTAGAAGACGGTGTTCTACCTGCTATCAAAATTGATCAAGCTGTTCTTAACGAAAATATTACAGATGACCTGATGAGTGAAATTGTGGCTGTTCTTAACAACTCCAAATCTTCATTCCCAGCGTTTGACTCCCTTGTTCAGGCGGATGTTACAACTGAAATTAGTAACATTCAGATTCAAAGTCTGATCGGTGGTCAGACTACTCCTGAGAAAATGGGCCAAGCCTTGCAAAAGATCCAAGAAGAAGCTAACGCAGCAGTGGAATAAGGAGCAGAAAAATGACTGTACCCTGGCGATTGACCAGGGTGCATTTTTTAAAATCTCCTCACAAACACATCCGCTGATGTCCAACAATCGGAGGTAGACATGAACAAAGTAATGAGAAATCCCTTGGTTTTTATCCTTTTTGTTGTGCCGGCTCTATTTCTATTTTTAATGTTTTTTGTTTATCCTATTTTCAGCTCCATTTATTATAGCTTTACTAGTTGGAATGGTGTTTCAGAGACGGTTAAGTTTACAGGACTGAGTAATTTCACAAAAGCGCTAGGAGACGAGCGTTTCTGGATTTCAGCTAAAAATAACGGACTTTTTATTTTATTCTCCGTTTTTATACAAGTTCCTTTGATTGTATTATTCTCGCTATTAATTTCTAATGTGAAAAGATTGAAGGGTTTGTATAAGACAGCTGTATTTATGCCTTCAATTATGTCCACGGCAGTAATAGGTATTCTATGGGGCTTTATTTATGAGCCTAACATTGGTCTACTCAATAAAATAATCGGTCTGTTCGGTGTTGAACCAATCTACTGGTTATCAGATGAGAAATTTGCAATGTTGTCCATTCTAATGACGAATGGCTGGCAGTGGACTGGATTCTATATTGTAATGGTATTGGCAGCTATTCTGTCGATTTCCGGTGAATTAAATGAAGCAGCGATGATTGACGGAGCTAATGGATTTCAGCGGGCCATGCGTATTACGCTTCCACTCATCATGCCGATTATATCCGTGGTTATCATGCTGTCTATTGCAGGTGCAATGAAAGCAGCTGATATTGTCCTCGTTATGACAAAGGGCGGACCGGCAGGTTCCACCGAAGTCATGGCTACGTACATGATTAAATATGCTATCACCAACTTTAAATATGGCTACGGCAATGCGATCGCTGTCCTGATCTTTATCTTTACGCTGGTGGTTACTGTTCTTTATCAGCAGCTGGTTGTCAAGCGCACAGAAAGGATTGAATACTGATGATTCGCAACCTGAAGAAGTGTGTCCCACATATAATACTTTTATCGTATCTGCTCGTTATTCTATTTCCTTTTCTGTTTGTGTTATTCTCATCAGTTAAGAAAGATAATAATGAAATTGCCTTGAATCCTTTTGGTATTCCGAGTGAGTTTGTCTTCAACAATTACGTTGAGGCCTGGGTAAATGCTAAAATAAGCACGTACTTTTTCAACAGTTTGTACATTTCCATCCTTGCGTCTGTAGTGACTATTCTACTCGGTTCAATGTTTGCATTTGCAGTAACCCGCATGCGTCAAGGAAAATGGAACGGTATCCTCTTTTCCATGGTACTGGTAGGGATGCTTATTCCTAATAACGCGCTTATGCTACCTATTTATACGATAGTCCGTAAACTAGGAATATTGGATACTCACATGGCTCTAATTATTCCTTACATTGCTAATTCAATTCCGTTTACGGTTATCATTTTGGCCGCGTTTATGCGCAATCTTCCTCGAGAAATTGAAGAAGCAGCGGTTGTAGATGGCTTGAAGGCTCAGGGAATATTTGCTAGAATTATAGTACCTCTGACGGTACCCGCAATGGTAACAGTCTTCATTGTTAATTTCCTGGGTAATTGGAATGAATTCCTACTAGCCAACTACTTCCTTTCTAGCGATGCACTGCGTACACTTCCGGTGGGAATGGTCCAGTTCCGTGATCAGTATCAGATGAACTATGCGCAAATGTCTGCCGGTATCGTTTACAGTGTGGTACCCGTCGTCGTTCTTTATGCAGTTCTTCAGGAAAAAATTATCGAAGGTGTAACAGCGGGTAGCGTAAAAGGATAATAGTTTTTTACAGTCAGGAGCAATAGCCCATGAATTTGCGTTATAAATTGTTTGCGGCATTTTGGGGCCTGATTATCATCCCGTTGTTTACTCTTGGAATGATTATGTTTTTTGTTACTTATAATTCTATTGAGAAGAAATACAGCCAACAGTCGGAGTATTCGCTCAAAGCAATCAGCTACAGCATTGCGAGTGTGTTTGAAGATATGAACAATGTGACAGACAACGGGATTGCGACCTCGGTATTTCATATGGCACTTAACGCAGAGGATCCTTCAAAGCAAGATCTCACCGTTGCTGAGCAACTGAATTTGAATGCCAGTCAACGCAATTTCCGCAGTCTGCTCTACAATCATCCTTCGATCAGTTACGCTTTTCTGTACAACTTTAATGGCAAAGGTAGCTCGGAAATTGTATCCATTTTCAATAAGGAGAATTTCCGCACCCTCACCTATGATAAGTTTAAAGAAAGCAGTCTGTATCATGAAGTTATGGCTCTGAACGGTTTGCCAAAGTGGGTGGCTCCTCATGAAAATCCGGGGCTGACAGGTAGTGACCCTGTTTTCACGCAAATCCGGCTCGTGAAGGAGTTAAGCTTTTTTCAGAACATTGGTATTCTCGTTGTTCAAATCAAGAACTGGGAGTTCGAATCGATATTTCGTAACTTGAAAATCGGCGATGATAGCCAAAAGATTTCTTTTATGCTCGTGAATGATCAGGGAATGATTTTATTCGATTCAGACAAAAAGCTGGACGGGAAAAAATTCCAATCATTAACGACGAATGAAATCTCCTTCAAAAAAGGCTTTCAGAGTTTCAAAACAGAGTTTGAAGGAGAGAAAAGCATTGTCTCTATGTACCATCTAAAGGACTATCCATGGAGTCTTGTATCTGTAACGTCGTGGGAATCATTGTCCCGGGAAGTTGCGATTTTTGCCAGATGGTTCGTTATTGTTATTTTAATCTGCTTTTTGGCAGCACTGATTTTTAATATCTTCTTTATGAACCGGATTACAGGTGGGATAGCCGTTATTGTTCGTTTTATGCGCCGCGTGGAGGATGGGGATTTAAGTAGCCGAATGGAAGAGAAGGGTAACGATGAACTCACATTGTTGGCCAAGGGTTTCAATGACCTTATGGATAAAATCAATGATTTGTTTAATCGGATTCAATGGGAACAGCGGCGTAAAAATCAGGCAGAAATGCGTGCTCTACAGGCCCAGATTAAGCCACACTTTTTGTTCAATACTTTGGAATCAATCAACGTATTAGCTGTGCAGAACGAGGGGCGTAAGGTCAGCCAAATGGTATACAGACTCGCCAGTATTTTACGGATTAGCATTCAAGATAGAGATGAAATTACGTTGGGGGAAGAAATTAAACACCTTCACGATTATCTCGACATTCAGAAGTTTCGCTTTGAGGATTTATTCGACTACACAATTGATATTCCAGAGGAACTTAATGGCTGCGGAATTCTGAAGCTTACACTTCAGCCGCTTGTAGAGAACAGTATCCAGCATGGCTTTGAGGGCATTGATTACAAAGGTCAGCTGACTATTAGTGCCTGGGAGGAGCAGGGAAACCTAATCCTGAGGATTGAAGATAATGGCATTGGAATGAGCTCATCTCAGCTGTCCATGTTTCAATATATGATAAGTGATAATACAGAACAGTATCGCGTAGATGAAGGTCAACGCGAGAGCTCGGTTCATCTGGAACGCAGAGGCCTTGGAGTCCGAAGTGTAGCTGATCGTATTCGTATTGAGTATGGTTTCAGATATGGAATATTTATTTGCTCCAGCCAGGATAATGGAACAATTATTCAATGCGTCATACCTAAATACGTGCAGGGGGAAGATCACAATGCTAAAAGTATTATTGGTTGACGATGAGGCACCTATTCTTAACAATTTGAACAAGGTGTTGCCATGGCAAGAAATGGGAATGACTGTTGCCGGTATGGCACGAAGCGGTATGGAGGCTCTTCGTATTGCAGAGGAAGAACGTCCTGATCTCGTGCTCTGTGATATTCGTATGCCAGTGATGAACGGATTAACGCTCGTCAAGAAACTACGTGAGATGGGCCTTAATAGCGAGGTGTTACTCATTACCGGTTATCAGGATTTTGATTATGCACGAGAGGCTATACGTCTTGGTGTTAAGGATTACATATGCAAGCCGATTCATTACGAGGAACTGGGAGACAAGATCCGCGATATTGGCGTCGAGATTCGAAGTAAGCAGTTTAAAGATAAATTGTATACCAGTATTCCATTATTTCAAGAAGTGTCTACCTTAGAGAGTGACAATAGCAAGAAAACAACTGAACAGCTGATGAACACAGCTGTTCAGTATGTAACAGAACGTCTAAATTCCGATATTGGAATCGAAGAGGTAGCCCATATGCTGGGTATTAGTTGTAGCTACTTTTGCCTCCTATTCAAGAATCGTTTCAACATGACATTTGTTGAATATGTAACACTTCAACGGATGGAAATAGCGAGATTCATGCTGGCTAACAGTGATAAGAGCATTACGACAATCGGCTTCGGTGTGGGTTATCAGGAACGGCGTTATTTTACAAAGGTGTTCCAAAAGCAGAACGGCATGTCGCCAAAAGAATATAGAGAAAAATGTGGAAGAATTGTTACAAATGAAGATGCAAACGCTATCAATGTATTTGTATTGACAGAATCAAACGAAGAGAATAAACAAGTAGTAGAGTAAGCCTTAAAGTAGAGTATTGGATGGAATAAATTAGAAGATTATGTCCAATAAAATAGGCAAATTTAGACTGGCTCCTCAAAGAGCTGGTTTTTTGTTGTCTTCGGTCGTGTCCTTATATTTATAGTATGAAAATAGAAAGCGTGGCCAATCATTTTAATATATGACGTTTGTCATACTCTGGACTTGACGTTTATGACTATAACGTTGGATTTGTAGATATTATAATGAGAATATAAAACTACGTGTGACGAATAGAAGCATTTTCAATGCGTCATATCGAGGAGGAAAACATACTTATGGCTCAACCCACTGTATCCAATATGAAAAAAAATATTGCCCCTTTTGAACAAATCGATACAAGGGCAAGTATTAGACAGCTTATAAACACTGTGGTGCCTTTAGTGGTGCTATGGTATCTTGCGTATTTGAGTCTATCTGTATCGTATTGGCTTACACTTCCTATTACTATTATCGCTTCCGGGTTTGTGATCCGGACATTTATTATATTTCATGATTGTTGTCACCAAGCTTTCTTCAAGAGCCGTCTCGTGAATGAAATTATAGGTACGATTACAGGTGTCGTTGCCCTTGTTCCGTATCAGCAGTGGAAGAATACTCATTCCATTCATCATGCAACGAGCAGTAACCTTGATAAAAGAGGAACAGGAGATATGTGGGTTCTAACCGTAGATGAATATGCTGATTCTTCCAAATGGCGTCGACTTGCTTATCGGATATATCGAAATCCATTGGTATTGTTCGGCGCTGGACCGATCTTCATCTTTATATTTTCTTATCGTTTTAACCGTAAGGCTGCGAAACGCAAGGAGAGAATCGGTACATACATTACGAATGTATCTCTTGTGACTCTCTATGCGGTATTATGCTGGGCCATCGGATGGCAGGCATTTGTGATGATCCAAATACCTATCTTTTTCGTTTCAGCGATGTTAGGAATTTGGTTGTTCTATGTACAACATCAGTTTGAGCACTCTTACTTTGAACACGATGAAGAGTGGAGTTACGTCAATGCTGCGGTTGAAGGAAGTTCTTATTATAAGTTACCTAAGCTTTTACAATGGATAACTGGAAATATCGGATTCCATCATGTTCATCACTTAAGCCCGAAAGTGCCTAACTATAACTTGGAGAAAGCACATAATGCCTCACCTCCTCTACAGAAAGCGACGACGATTACGATCAGCTCTAGTCTGAAGTCATTGAACTTCCGTCTATGGGATGAGAATAGCAAGACATTTGTTTCTTTTAAAAGTATTAAGCACCTACTCAAAAATCGTGGAGCAGTTGCAGAAACGATCAAAATTCCTCGCCCAACCGTTGAAGGTGAATAAAGATTGTGTGTTAAGGGTGATATGAATATATAATGAATAGTAATACGAGTGGGAAAAGGGGAGACAAGACCATGCAGAAGTGGTATCAGATTTTGCATAAGAATACGGGGCTTAGCCCGTATATATGGGTCGTATTTTATATCCTCCCTTTTTACTTCATATTTCATTCTTCTGCTGCGTACCAAATGGTTCTAGGCAGTGTAATGATCGTTGTATTCTTTATTTGCTACGTGCTTTCCTTTGTATCTAAGGGGTGGCTAGTATACTTTTGGACGAGTGTACAGATGTTGATATCGATTACAATGAGCTTATTGTTCGGTTATGTATACTTCTCACTCTTTCTAGCGTTTTTTATTGGTAACATTAAGAATCGGGCAGGATTTCTTACGTTGTACATTGTTCATCTTGTAACCACGATTGTGACGATTAATTTTGCTTTTGTAACCCGAAATACGGTCGTGATTACACAGCTTCCATTTGTTCTTGTAAGTTTGATTGGTGTTATTCTTCTTCCAGTCACTAATTATAATCGGAACAAGAGCGATAAACTACAGGAACAGTTAGAGGATGCTAATAAGAGAATTTCTGAACTAGTGAAGCTAGAGGAACGACAAAGGATTGCCCGTGATCTGCATGATACTCTGGGTCAGAAACTTTCACTCATTGGTTTGAAGAGCGACTTGGCTGGCAAACTAATAACGAAGAATCCAAGTCAAGCTCAGATTGAAATCAATGATGTTCGTCAGACCGCGAGGACGGCGCTCAAGGAAGTCCGGGAAATGGTTACTCAGATGCGTGGGACAAGACTCCCAGACGAGTTATTTCGAATTAGACAGATACTAAAGGCTGCAGAAATCGACTTCACTTTCGAGGGAGACACGAATCTGACCAATACCTCCTTGATGAATGAGAACGTGATTAGCATGTGCCTAAAGGAAGCTGTAACCAATATAGTGAAACATAGCAGTGCATCGACTTGCTCAATCGTCATTGAGCCCACACGAAGTGGGTTAGTTGTGAAATTGAAAGATGATGGTGTCGGTCTAGCCGATGAATCCATATATTCCAGAGGGAATGGATTACGTGGAATGAGAGAGCGGCTTGAATTTGTGAATGGAAGTATGGAAATCACTTCAGATATGGGAACAATGATTATAATTAGAGTGCCTAATGTTCTCAAACCAGTGGAAATGGAGGCGGGGATATGATTCGAATTGTGATTGCAGAGGACCAACGGATGCTCCTTGGCGCTCTTGCTTCCCTGCTTGATTTGGAAGAGGATATGATGGTTGTGGGAAGAGCTAGCAACGGCGAGGAAGCAGTGAAGCTGGTACATTTGCATAAACCAGATATTTGTATTATGGATATTGAGATGCCGATCAAGAGTGGGTTGGATGCGGCTGAGGAATTAAAGGGATTTGGCTGTAGAGTGATGATACTTACTACTTTTGCTAGAACGGGATATTTTGAGCGAGCGCTTAAGGCTGGAGCTAACGGTTATTTATTAAAGGATAGCCCTAGTGAAGAGCTGGCTACCTCGATTCGTAGTATTATGGCGGGTAGAAGAATCTTCGCATCAGAACTGGTGGATGAGGCTTATGGTGAAGAGAATCCTCTGACAGTGCGGGAGAAGGAAGTACTTGCACTGATTGCCGATGGTATGAATACGAAGGAAATTGCTAGTAAGTTATATATAACGACAGGTACCGTCCGCAATTATATTTCCGTTATTCTTGATAAACTGGGCGTCAGTAACCGAATTGAAGCTATTACTCGTTTCAAGGAGAAGGGCTGGTTCAGGTAAATAAGATATGTATTAAGATAATAAAATAATACCGATGAGTAGAATAGGGCAACACGGCTCTTATTCTATTTATCGGTATTTCATGTTTCTAGGAGTGGATTGTTAACACAAAAATAGAATAATACGGGGGAACATATGAATAATGAGCCATTAACAGTGAATCGGCTGCTACAGATGCCGTTATTTCAGGGTGCGAAGGTGATTGGCGGAGCGGAAGGCTTGTCTAATGAGATCTACTACGTTGACAGTATGGAAATGCCTGATTTAACAGGTTGGCTTCGCCCGAACGAACTGATTTTAACGACAGGGTATTCTATTCGTTTAGATCCATCGATGCTCGGTCGTTTGTTGGATGAAATGCATCGGGTGGGTGGGGCGGCGATTGGGATCAAATCGAAACGATTTCTACAGGAAGTACCCCAGGAGGTAATATCTAAGAGTAATCTGTATGGTATTCCATTGTTCGATATACCTCTAGATATTACATTCATGGACATGACCCAAGTCATCATGGACTATATCTTGAATCGTCAGGCGTATATGTTGCAAGAAGTTCAAGAATTGAACCAGCAATTTATCAATTTAATTCTCAATCGAAGAATGAACGAGTTAGTTGTCTTGATAGGCCAGCTGTTACAATGTGAGGTGGCTGTTCTAAATGTCGATCGGGAGATTGAAAGTTGTTCCATTGCATTTCAAATCACAGATGTTGTGGAGGAGCGCAGTGTACGTGTCGGAAGTCGTATGTTGGGATATGTGGCGATTACGCGTCCACTTGCTGAACAAGACCGTTTTGAACAAATGTGTCTTAACCATGTAGTCACCGTTCTTGCTATTGAATTCAAAATGCGTCAGTCCCAACAGTTGCATAGGGAACGGGAGCAAGAGTTGTTTCTAGTAGAACTTCTATCTGGTTCAGATCGTCAGGAGGAATTATTACGTTATCGAGCAAAGCAGTTAGGGATATTCTATAGCAAATTTCAATATGTCATTGTGATTAAAGTAAGTCATAATGAGCAAACTTCTAACGAACAGACCCGTTTACTCAATGATTGGCTATTACGAACAATACATAAACACAAGCCATTTGGGCGAAAAGCAGTGGAGGTCAATGAACGAATTCTAGTGCTCTGTGCAAGTCAACATCATGATATAGAGAGTCAGAAAGCAGAGACGGAACAATGGTTGCAGGATTTACTCCAAGAAGCTGCTGAACGTACTGAAGGTATGACTCTTCTGTGTGGGATCGGTGGGATTCGTGAGCAATTGACAGAACTATCCTATAGCTATCAAGAAGCTCAGAAGGCCATTTTCATTGGTGTACAATCTTTGCCACAACAAACCATTATACATATTCAGGACATATTGGTGGAGAATCTTCTGTTAGAAATAGGAGAACATCCATTAATGGAAGTATTGTGCGAAGAACTGATCACGCCATTATATAGATACGATATGGCGAACCGGACGGAGCTTTTGAGTACACTGGAGGTTTTCTTACGGGCAGGAGGTAACACGAAGAAGGTTTCCGAACAGCTTTTTATTCACCGTAATTCTGTGTTATACAGGCTGGAACGTATCGGCGAGATTATGCACAAAGATTTGAACGAGGCAGAGGTTCGATTCAGATTAGATTTAGCGATTCGATACTGGAAAATGAAAAGTGTAGTTGGAAAGAACGGTTTGTGATGTTGCCTAAAGAGAAGGTAATCATTTTGGGTCGCACTCCATAGGAGCTGCGGTCTTTTTTTGTTATAGTTCTATAGGTCAGACTATTATCTATATACAAAAGGAGAAGATACGAGCAATGTCACTGGACCAAAAGCGTGTAGTTATTATTGGAGGCAGTTCGGGTATTGGTTTGGCTACAGCCATCGAAGCAATTGCACAAGGAGCAAGTGTTGTCATTGCAGGCCGTTCTCTTGAGAAGTTACAGGAAGCAAAAACGACGCTACGAAGCGAAGATGTTCAAATATATCAATTGGATAACAAGAACGAAGAGGATATCAAAGCTTTTTTTAATGAAATTGGATCGTTTGATCATTTGTTCACACCGGGAGCTTCCTACATTCGTGGGGGAATAACGTCGGAGACTCATATTGCACAAAGCTGTTTCGAGGGTAAATTCTGGCCGCAATATTTTGCAGTGAAATATGCAACTCCTTTTATTTCTAAGGAAGGGTCTATCGTGCTGATGTCGGGAGCATTTGGTCAACGTCCTCTTACAGATGGTGCATCTTATGCTGCTTGTAATGGAGCCATTGAGAGTCTTGGTAAAGCTTTAGCTGTCGAATTGGCACCTGTTCGCGTAAATGTGGTCTCCCCAGGTACAATAAAGACTTCATTTCAATGGGAAGGAGTACCGCAGGAAAAACGTGAATTAGCCTATGATGCGTATAAGAAAATGTGTTTATTAGAACGAGTGGGAGAAGCTGAGGAAGTTGCAGGATCAGTCATTTATTTGATGAATAATCGATATACAACAGGAAGTACCTTATTCCCTGATGGGGGTTATATTCTAAGATAAATGAATGGGACACTCTATTCAATGATAAAAAATCACGAGGTGCATCTAAGCACCTCGTGACAGCAAGTAATAATATAGGGAAGCTGTTGCTATGAACGGCTTCTTTTTGGTGTGACCAAGTAAGACTTACAACAATCTGAGGATCAAGCTTGACCTTGTTGTTGTTTGAGTAAGTCTCGTATCTCGGTAAGCAACTGCTCTTCTTTAGAAGGTGCAGGAGGCTCAGTCGGTTTAACCTCTTCTTTGCGCTTGAATCTGCTCAGTACTTTAATGAACAGGAAGATGGAGAAAGCAACGATGAAGAAATCAAGAACCGTTTGTAGGAACGCACCGTATTTGAACACGGCACTGCCGAATGGTTGTTCTAATCCAGACAAGTCCGTACCATTTAGAAGCAAGCCAATGAGGGGCATCAGAAGGTCATTAACCAGAGAGGTTACAATTTTGCCGAAGGCTGCTCCGATGATGACTGCAATCGCAAGATCCATCACATTTCCTTTTAGCGCGAATGCTTTAAATTCTTTCCACATATTAGGCCCAACTCCTATTAGCTATTAATTATACTCCATGCATTATATCTAAATTAAGCTAAGTGAACAAGGAAAGATTATCAGCAATGAATGATTAGATACTGAAGCTCTCAATAAATTTGGTTGCCAAAGAGGACATATATTTATCCTTGATCCAGATGGCAGCGATACGGGTTCGCAGTGCCTCGTTATGGATCTCTTTGTAGACTAGATTCTCGTTGCTGGTGAGATTAAATGCAGATTTAGGGACAATACCGATGCCGAGTCCTTCGTTAGCCCATAGTATCGTTGTACGCGCGTCGTCATTTTTACAAAAGAAATCGGGTTCGAACCCATTCTTCAAACACGTCTCGTGGATGAGTTGTTCAAAACGACGGTAAATAATTAATGGTTTATCCCTCAATTCACGGATGTCTATAGATTCCTCATGAGATGTCCAGTCATGTGCTGGTGTCATGATGGCGATCATAGGTTCCGATTCTGCATATCTATACCCCAGGTTGGACGTGTTAAATGGCGTTCTAACAATGCCGATCTCTACAATTCCTTTAGTCAGGAGGTCAATAATCGTAAAGGTATTGCCCTCATAGATTTCAAACTTCACCCCAGAATAAATTCTATGGAATTCGGAAAGCCTTTCTTTCATAAGCGTTACACCGGAAGAAGAAACAGTACCGATGGACAACGTTCCCTTTAAACCTTTTACGAGATCATTAAGTTCTCTTGCCGTTGAATTCGTTAGTTCTATTATTTGTTGTGCTCTGTTTCTTAATATGATTCCGGCATCCGTTAACTGGACACTACGGGGTCCTCGCTCTACCAGTTTAACGCCTAGTTCTTCCTCCAGAAGCTTAAGTTGCTGGCTCAAGGGGGGCTGGGCCATTTGTAATTTTTTTGCAGCTGATGTAATCTGACCTTCCTCTGCAATCGCAAGGAAATATTTAAGCTGTCGGATATCCATAGAAACACTCCTAAACTGAGATATGATTAACATATGACAATGATACGAAACGAATATTTTTAATATGGAATAGGTTATGCCATAATCATAACCGGAACGAATACATAGTCAATCGATTGACATAGGTTTTAAATATTATTGACGTTGGGTGCTGATACGTGTGTTCAAGATGGCTATATTTCTCAAACCGTATAAAAAAGAAGTGATTATCGGTCCTTTCTTTAAGCTACTTGAGGCGATATTTGAGTTACTATTACCAACCATAGTTGCTCTGATCATCAATAAAGGGATAGGGATGCGGGACACTTCGTATGTATTCAAGATGGGTGGGCTTATGTTGTTCTTATCCATTCTAGGATTTGGCTGCTCTATGATCTGTCAGTATTATGCGGCACGTGCTTCACAAGGCTTCGGTACTACGCTAAGGAATAAGATATTTAGTCATGTCTCTTCATTGTCGTATGCAGAGATGGATAAGTATGGTACACCTTCGCTTATTAATCGAATTACGAATGATGTTAATCAGCTTCAAGTAGCAGTTGCTATGCTTATTCGTCTTGTGATTCGTGCACCGTTCATCTGTATTGGTGCAATTATTATGTCTATGATATTGGATTTTCAGTTGTCGCTGATTTTATTGGCAGCTACACCGATCTTTGGAATCATTCTATATTTCATTATTACACGTACATCGCCATTGTATCGAAGCTATCAGAAGAAGCTCGATACAATGGCACTGGTCTTGAGTGAGAATCTCTCAGGTGTACGGGTTATTCGTGCATTTGCAAAGAGTAGACAGGAGAAGCAACGTTTCAATGAATCCTCTGAGGATTTAACGGGGATGGCGATTCATGTTGGTCGGATCTCGGCACTATTGAATCCAATGACAACGCTTGTGGTGAACGCTGCGATTATTGCAATTCTATGGGTTGGTGGTATTCATATTAATGACGGCAGGCTCTCACAGGGTGAGATCATCGCTTTTATTAACTATATTACTCAAATATTACTCGCATTGATTGTCGTCTCCAATCTAGTGATTATTTTTACCAAAGCCTCGTCCTCGGCCGCTCGGATTAACGAAGTACTAGCGACGACAACTTCTATTTCTGATACTGGTAATGCTGTATTTCCAGTGATAGAAACAAGGGGCTCGGTTCCTGTCATTCAATTTGATAATGTTTCCTTTGGGTATAACGTGTCAGGGGAGGTAGCACTTGCTGATATTTCCGTTGAGATTTATCGTGGGGAGACGGTTGGGGTTATCGGCAGTACAGGCTCGGGGAAATCAACGTTTGTGAATCTGATTCCTAGATTCTATGATGCCAGGGAAGGTTACATATTAATCGATGGAGTGAATGTTAGAGATTACTCGTTGAGCCAGTTACGCAAGAAAATTGGGATTGTTCCGCAAAAAGCTTTGTTATTTACCGGTACGATTGCGGATAATATTCGCTGGGGTAATGAACATGCCACCGATGAAGATGTTCTACAGGCAGCTAGAATTGCGCAAGCAGATGAATTTATTACAAAGCTTCCAGACGGTATGTATACGGGAGTGTCCAGAGGCGGACGTAATTTATCAGGTGGGCAGAAACAACGATTGACGATTGCTCGTGCAGTCGCAGCTAAGCCGGAAATCCTCATTTTAGATGATTCCTCCAGCGCTCTGGACTTCGCGACGGACGCCGCTTTAAGACGTGCTCTGAAGGAGATCAGTGGTGAGATGACTGTGATCATGGTATCCCAGCGGGTCAGTACAGTTCAGCAAGCAGATAAAATTATTGTATTTGAAGAAGGTCGGATAGCGGGTATGGGCACGCATGATGTGTTGATGGAGAGCTCCGATATATATAAGGAAGTCTACCTATCTCAGCTTTCAAGTGAGGAGTCGGGCAAATGAACAACAAGGACACATGGAAGAGACTCGTGCAGTATGCTGGTCAATATAAAAGTACAGCCCTCTGGGCAGTGCTGTGTGCGATTCTGAGTGTGATCGCAAGCTTAATCGGCCCATTTCTTATCGGTAGGGCAGTCGATCATATGGTGGGAGCAGGCGCTGTGAATTTCAGCGCGTTAGGGTTGCTTTTGATTGGGCTTGCGATTGTATACGCACTGGGGAGCCTTTTTGGTTGGTTACTGATCTATTTAACGAATCGTATTGCCTATCAGACGGTGTATGATATGCGCCGCCAGCTATTCGATCAAATGAACATTTTGCCTCTGGCATATCACGACTCTCATCCACAAGGTGATAGCATAAGTCGATTCGTCAATGATATGGATGCTATCTCAGATGGCCTGCTTCAAGGATTTTCTACGCTAATTACGGGTATAGTCACGATTGTTGGATCTATCGTATTCATGTTATACATTAGTCCTATGATGACATTAGTTACGCTCATTTCAGCGCCAATTTCGTTCTATGTAGCACGGTTCATTACTACACGGTCACAGTCATTGTTCCGTGAGCAGGCTAAAATTCTTGGCGGATTGAATGGTTATGTGGAAGAAATGATTGGTGGGCAGAAGGTTGTACAAGCTTTTCGATATGAAGAACGTTCGTTCACACACTTTGCTGAACGTAATGAGGCTCTGTATCATGCGGGGGTGAAGTCTCAGTTCTTAGGTTCATTATCCAATCCAGCAACGCGTCTAGTTAATAATATTACATTCTCTGTTATCGCCATGATCGGTAGTGTAGTCGTTATACTTGGCACGATAACGGTGGGTGAACTTTCGAGCTTTCTGATATTCTCTAACTTATTCGCTAAGCCATTTAATGAAATTACAGGTGTATTAACGCAGCTTCAAGCAGCAACAGCATCTGCGCAACGTATTTTCTCTGTTCTAGACTTGACGCCTGAACAACCAGACACTGAGCAAGCGTTACAGTTGAAGCAAAGTAAAGGAACCATAACCTTTGATCAGGTGAGGTTCGCATACGATCCTGAGCGTCCACTAATCACTAATTTCAGCTTGGAAGTGAAGCCTGGAACACGGATTGCTATCGTAGGTCAGACGGGGGCGGGTAAAACAACACTGGTTAACCTACTTATGCGATTCTACGATGTGAACGGAGGTAGCATTTCCATTGATGGAGTCAATATCAACGATATGACACGTGATAGCTTAAGACAGAATTTCGGTATGGTATTACAGGAAACGTGGTTATATGGGGCTAGTATCCGGGATAATATTGCATACGGTAAATCGGATGCTACCGATGAAGAGGTGATTGCAGCAGCCAAAGCAGCTAATGCACATAGTTTCATTAAACGATTGCCTGAAGGTTATAATACGCATATTACTGGCGCTGGAGGCGGAGAAAACTTATCGCAGGGACAGCAGCAGCTTCTTACGATCGCACGTGTCATGCTATTAGATCCACCTATGCTCATTCTTGATGAGGCAACGAGCAGCATTGACACTCGGACAGAAATTCGGATTCAGAAAGCTTTCCAGAAAATGATTGCGGGTAGAACGAGTTTTGTTATTGCCCATAGGTTATCTACGATCCGGGAAGCCGATTTAATTCTATATATGAAGAATGGTGACATCGTCGAGAGTGGTAGTCATGAGCAGCTGTTAGAGAGCGGCGGGTATTATGCAGGACTTTATAACAGCCAGTTTACTACGGCGTAAGTATAGAAGATAAGCGTGGCGTGATATGTCATACTAGAGAGCAAAGCATATTCCTAATTAAGAACAATCCATCACTGTGGTGGTCAGCCTACACTACTCTTTTTTTGCAAATTAAATGTAGAGGAGATATACAACATGTCTTTGGAAATTGAACGGAAATTTTTGCTGCCGGGAGTACCTCATGATCTCATTAGGCAGGAGATATTGAGTGTTCGTTCTGAACAAAGAATTGAACAGACGTACCTTGCGATGGATGATAATCAAGAATTGAGAGTACGGAGAATTGTAGATATTCCTTCAGGTCATGTGGAGTTTACACATACATTTAAAGTGGGTAATGGGCTTAGCCGTGAAGAAATTGAATATGATATTTCGGAAAGTATCTATAAGCAGATGATTCAAGCCTTTCGGGCGATTCCATTAACCAAAACTAGAATTACAGCAACGTGGGGAGATACTGTTATTGAGATAGACTGTTATGATCAGATCGAGTTGACAGTAGTTGAAATTGAATTTAATTCACTAGAGGACGCAAAGGCCTTCGTAGCGCCAGAGTGGTTCGGTCAAGAAATTAGCGCGGATAAACAATATAGTAATAAAAAAGTATGGAGAGAGCTTCAAAATAGCTAGCTACACAATTTGCATTTTGTTCCATGTATAAATAAGCTCCGAAATACTCAAGTTATGGTAGTTGGATTACCATTCTCAAATTCACAGAAGGAGGCTAAACAATGCAGGAGCAGAACCAGAACCAATTGAAT
This sequence comes from Paenibacillus sp., assembly GCA_036496075.1. Classification (GTDB taxonomy): domain Bacteria; phylum Bacillota; class Bacilli; order Paenibacillales; family Paenibacillaceae; genus Paenibacillus_AQ. The sequence goes on from DASXLR010000120.1 coordinate 31,048, forward strand.
AATCAACCACCAGCGATGATGAATAGGAATCATGGGGGTCATGAACTTTTTGATATGCACGAAGTGTTGTCTGGTATGATCAGTGTTCTTGATCAATTCATGATCTATAGGCCCCTCGTACAGGATAAGGAGCTTCTATCCATCTTGGATCGTCAATACAATTTCATACTCTCCCAGTACAACCTGACAGCAGAATGCTTTACTACAGGTCAAAAACCAAGTCAAGATACATCCACGTATATGATTCAAGAAATGACACAAGTAAACTATGGTCTTAGTCCAAGTCAGCCTAAAAAGCCGTATCAATCGTTAAACGATGTTAAGGACGCTGGAATTAGTGGATATATGCTTGGCTTGATAAAAACGAATGCTTCGCTTCTGACCATGTCGGCGGTTGAGGTGGTTAATCCTGTTGTGCGTCGTGTACTTGCTTCTCAGGTAGAGAACTACATCGAAATGGCCTATGAAATATTCTTGTACCAAAACAAGCATGCCTACTACCAGGTACCTCAACTGGCAACTTCAGATATACAAACCATGCTGAATACCTACGTTCAATCCCCAGGACAGCCGCAATTGCCTAACAATAATAGCAATGGTATTGGCCTTCAATAAAACCTACCGGTGATAATTGTTGTGATCCATGTGATCATTCTCTCCAATATCGATTCTGTATTTGTTACCTAACCCAAGCTATTGCTTGGGTTTCTTTATGTTACATAGCATGAAGTACTAAGAAAATAGTAGCCATTGTTAGATACATCATACAAACACTGAGGATAAATCTATATAATCACTAGGTTGAACGTATTCTGACCTATGAATCTTAATCTTCGGGAGGTAAATATATAATCATGATGTATAAATCACTAGAGCTAGAAAAACCGACTACATATGAATTGGAAGGGCTAGAGATCGGGGTTACCTCTAATTGTAATTTTCGCTGTGATTACTGCTGTGCTTATCATAGAAATGATGGACAAAGTATCGAAGCCAAAGAGATTATTCGCGTGCTGGAAGAACTCCCTAAGTTGAAAAGAGTTAGACTATCCGGTGGTGAGGTCACCTTGAAATTTCAGGACTGTGTCGAGGTGGTCGCTTATTGTACCTCGAGAGGTATTCAAACACAGTTAAATTCTAACGGAAGTCTATTGAATGCTGAACGTATTCAGCAATTGGTTGAGGCAGGTCTAACGACGATTCATATTTCATTTAACTTTACATCAGCAGAGGAATTTTCCCGTTATTATAATATCCATCCCAGTATATACAAGAAAATAAGGGAGAATATTGCTATGTTTGCAGCAACTTCTGTAGATACGGTGCTTGAAACGTTGCTCTTCAATGAAACCGAGCATCATATGAAGGAGATTAGTGATCACGTATATCAATTAGGTGTGCGAACCCATGAGATTCAGAATAGTATTATTATGGACCATACAGGTTGGAAATCCATAGCTGCCCGGGAAGCCTTGAAGAACGCAGTAAATGACCTTATCAAGCACAAGAAAGAGGATACCGTGCTGTACTTTACGTGTATGGATCGTTTCGCAGAGACACTAGGATTTCACGAGCAACCGGGTGTGTTTTTTCCTCACTGTATCGAAGGAAAGACACAGCTTCATCTTCATGGCAACGGGGATGTGCTTATATCAGAGTTATGTCATCCAGTCATTATTGGGAACATTTATAAAGGCACTGAATTAAACAAAATATTTAGTAATATGCCGGCAGCATTGAGTGAGTTTCTGGATCGGCAACCTTGCCCTGCTCTGGATGCCCTGTTTCCATCATGTGAATAATGGCTAAGATAAAATGAAGGTCTTACGTATCCACTAGGTTAGAAATAATATTTGAAAAGAAGTATCTCCGATGATTTTTAATGGAGGTACTTCTTTTTTTCTCGCTGAAGGTATCGTCTCGGAAAAAAGAGTTTAAGTCATTTTGTACCATGTCATAGGCTCAATATAGTCATATAGTGGAAGAGTGAGCAAAGGAGCGGGTGCATATGTGAGTAAGATGTGGGTCGCTCTCGCTTTAAGAAAAGGGGTAATGAAAAATTTGTTGTATGTAAATAATGAGGAAATCGTCAAACAGCATCTCCGAAATTTGCAGCAAGAAGTAGAACGGTTCAAATTCGCACAGCAAGTGCTGTCCGCCCAAAAAGAATTATCGAAATTTAACCGTAAAGAGAAGAGTACAATAAAGAAAAATGATGCTAAAGAAAGCTATGTGAGAAAGCAATCATTGTAGAGTGTCTGGTAGCATGATTCACTTCTCCAGTGAAATAGTGTAATGTTGTAATATTGAGCAGTAAAGGAATTGCGATAAAAGATAAGAGGGGAATATCACGGTGACAGAAGAGATGGCTCTAAATGCAGTTGTAGCAGTAACAGGAATCCCAAGTGATGTGTTGGTAGAAACCCCGGGTTATGAGGGTAGGTTTGTGTTTGTGTCGAACCTATCTAAGAAGACCTATTATGTTGAATCTGTCCACAAGGTGAATAGCATTACACCCGAGGAGCGTGAAGATATGGAGATCTTCGGTGAGCATGATGGGCTATGTGTATATGAGGTGCACCCTTGGTGGGATAAGTTAGTATAAATACACATGGATTAACGAAATCAAAAAATACCTTCATATATGGGTAAGCTATACAACACAAGGAGAGATCATACTGATTTTGAACTTGATAGGAGCTACAAATGGTCTGTATGTCAAGGATATGGTATAATCCATACACTATAAAATCGTACGCCGGAGGTCCTATGTTATCCTTTGAACAAAAACTTCAGATTCTAGAATCTTTCCCTAAATTACAACGAAAGAATGTATCTCTCGGTCGAGTGAACTTCCACTTTGAAGAGAGCCAGCAGGATAAAAAGACGATTGCGCTTCACCTTCATCCGAATGGAAATGGATTCGTCTATGCGGGCCTTCTACAGGGGTATGACTCTGAC
>DASXLR010000121.1:0-22105 GCA_036496075.1 Paenibacillus sp.
TTCGCCTTTGCCCCTGAATTTTCACCGCAAAGAGCGGTAGATTCAAAAAAATTTGGGGGCAACAGCGATCGGAAGGACAATCCATCCGCGTAGCGGTCATCTTTCAACTCGTTACACTTGTCAAGCACTGATTTTGGTGTTAAGCCATAATTTGTTCTGCATTTATGATGTTGAGAACTTTTTCTTTCTACATTTTTGTCTCTAAAAATATGGGGATTTTAAGGAGTAGTGAATAATGAAAAAGATAGTTAGTATTATGTTAGCAGCATTTATGCTATGTTCCTTTAGTGCAAATGTGTTTGCAAATGGTACGATTGATGGCAGTGCGGAAAACGAATTAAATCAAGAAAAGTCCAGTTATGAATATAAAGTAACACCGGGCGATAAAGAATGGGCTGAATTTACCAGTACGGAACAAATGCTTGATGCTACTCAAATACCAAGTGATGTTTTAAATCAAATGACTACCGAGGAGTTGGTTGATGCAGTTTTAGATTTTCCTCTGATTATTAATATTTACGCTTATGATTCTTATGAGGATGGGCTAAAAGCATTGGCAAAAGACTCAGATGCGTTTAATGAAATTCTAAAAAGACCAGATGCCGGTGAAAAACTATTAAATAAACTTACGGCTAGTCAAACAATGAAAAGTGAAGATTCATTGCAGCAGCTTACACTAAGTGTTCTCCTAACAGAGAATACAATTTGGGAGTCCGTTGAAAATAAAGAAGTGGCAAATAAAATGCTTCGTGCTACCAACACAACTGTAAAAACACCCAAAGGTTCAAATGTATCCGTAATAATACGTGGTGAGGAAATGACTTCTGCTGAAAAAGCTTCACTCAACAATAGTTATGTTTCGGCATATCCAAGTGCTACTTTAGTTTCCACTTCTACGTCAAATTATAACTGTCACGCATATGCGTGGTATTCTGATTCAACCAGTAATCAATACTGGATGAATAGTCCAAGTGCATACATGACTGATGGAAGTTATACCAGTTTTACTAATCTTATAAGTGCAGTAATAGGAACGCGTGTATACTATGATAATGGTGAACACTCTGGCATTGTATATGAGGCTGGTGGTCCCTTAGCAAGTACAAAGTATCTAAAAGTCATATCAAAGTGGGGGATGGCACCACTAATGAAGCATCGTGCCGATTATTCCCCGTATTCTTCAGACTATTTAACAATGTGGAAAAAAGCATAAACATAGTTAAATAGTGGCTCTAATTCATAATCAGTGCTTGCAGAAAATAGAAATATATGCTGATCGTAGCGGAGAGGATGGAATTGTCATGGAGAAGCGTAGCGTTCGCCTTTGCCCCTGAATTTTTACCGCAAAGAGCGGTAGATTCAAAAAAATTTGGGGGCAACAGCGATCGGAAGGACAATCCATCCACGTAGCGGTCATCTATCAACTCTATATATTTGACAAGCACTGATTTTAGTGTTGAGCCTAAATAGTTATTGGATATTTTTATCGGGTAGGGAATATATTTAAATTGTAAGCGTAAAATAGTCCCCATTATATAAAAAGATGGGGACTGCTTTTTTTATTCTTGAAGATACTGCATTTATCATAAAGAGGAGGAAGAATATTGAAAAAAATGGGTTTTGTTATATTTAGTTTAGCTATGATTCTTATGTTATCTGCTTGTAGTAGTGAAAATACAAACAATTCTAAAGCATTACCTAAAATAACCGTCAAGGGATGGAACACTGATATCAACTCTGTTGTAAAGTCGAGAGATTATGGAGATACAAAGCCTTTTCAATCTATAATGGATGATCCTGATTTAGCCATTCCATATGTTAAGCTTGGAGAAACCATACAAATAGAATTTGAAGATAAAGCCCTAGATTCATGCGAGTTAAAGGATTACATACTAAATAAAAATGGTACGCTTAAATTCAAACAGCCCAATGTGGAGGCAATTGACATTAAATTTATCAATGGAACGGGATCTTTTATTCTTCATGAAAATATGTTGGCTTTTGCAAGCTCTGACAGTATGGATTATGAACCAGGTGCAATAATTCGTGGTTTTCGGATAACTTGCAACTGGGAAGATATAAATCAGGATTATGAATTTATTATTAGAACAGATGCTAAAAGAAGTAGCGATTTGAAGTGATCCTTGGAATTCACTTTGGTAAGGGTTCTAATATATTATTTCCTTTTCTAACGTTTTAACTTCTCTAGCCTTCAACATACTGACCATGAGTTCTAGTTTTATGGAGGTGTCTTATTTAACAACGAGAGGCTGCCGCATGGCAGCCCTTTTTACACTAACGGACTTAATAGTTAAATCACCATTATTGAGAAGTAATTGTTTAATAGAGAATCACTTGAAGGTTTTACGAGAGAGAAAGTAGGAGGAGGCAATTCTACTTAAAATCCGCTAAGTAGAATACCAACGGGTCCCTCCGTTTATAATATAAGTTAATGGAACGTGAAAACGTGGTTCGTGATATACTAGACATATTCAGATTGAATAAGAAAGGTTGTCAATAGATGCATGTATTTGAAGATTGGAATCAAAAGTTAAGAAAAACCTTCAATGAAACAAGTAATGAAGTTGTATTGACAGTTACGGAAGCAGGGAATATGTTAGGTCTATCTAAAGATCAAATGAAAGTTTATGTGGATAAAAATAACCTAACTAAAATGCAGATTATGAGAAGTGCTCATAGATACCTGCTGTTAAAAAGTGAAATAGATGAGATCGTGAAGAATAAGTAGCCTATTCCGATATTGAAGAATGATGTAGAACATGACACCTAGCGGGTGTCTTTTTTTATTCTCTAGATGCGAATAAGATATACATCTTCTAGGGATTGCCATATATAATGGAAAAATAATGAATCCTGAGTAAGCTATTTTATAAAATAAGAGGTAGATGGCTAAGTGAAACTTGGAGACTCGTGTTCCTTATTGGAGATGGGGATGATCTACTTAAGTCATCAAGTTAACATCGTCAGGCCATACTATTACAATCGGAGGAATTAATCATGTGGAATAAAGATAAAATGAAGGGTTTTGTCGTCGGTGTTGTAGCTACGAGCTTAATTCTCGCTTCATCAGCTGCGTGGGCTAGTCCCGTTTCTAAGAAAATAAACGCATTATATAATGATATCAAAGTGGTTGTAAACGGAGAAGATGTACAATTAACGGGTAATAATGAACCTTTTATGGTTCAAAATACGACTTATTTACCTCTGAGGGCTGTAGCTGATGCATTAGATCAATCTGTGAGGTGGGATAGTACAACAAAAACAGTCCAGATTGGTGATGGAGCGACAACAACAACAACTAACCGTTATGAAGTAGCTGGAATTGAGTATCCACAAGAATTTGAAGCTTTTTTCAGTAAAGTTCAAAAGCGTGTTGCTGACGGAGATAAAGCAGGAGTTGCGGATCTTGTTCATTATCCGTTGAATGTAAATAGCAATGGCAAGACAGCCGTCATTAAGACCAAGCAACAGTTTATCAATGAGTACGATCAGATTATGACAGACAAAGTGCAAAAGGCATTGAAGAATCAGGAGGTACAGAATACCTTCGTGAATTACCAAGGGGTTATGGTTGGTGATGGTGAAATTTGGTTTAATGTTTCTGCCAAGGACCCGCATACATTTTACATTTATGCTATCAACAAATAGTTAATAAGTAATAGTAAATAATGTAGTGGCGACTACCAAATACCCCATCAGCACCACTTTACAAGTGGCTTTGAGGGGTATTTAGTATGTGATCTGTTATGTGATTTCTTGTGTGATTTCAATTGTCCTGCTGCACTTTTATACAGCTCCAATAGAAGGCCATGTCAGCTCGAATCCGTTATTCTTCAGACGAGTCTGGAATGCTTGCAGCAGATCAGGTGTATTTCTAACTGCACGGGGTTGAACATTCCGTTCTATACAGAATGCAGTGAGCATGCCAGCGGCTTCTCCAATGTTCCATTCTACTGGATGAAGTCTGTAGCAGCCATTAGTGATATGGGTTGTGCCTATATTCTTCGCTGCGGGTAGAAGGTTATTCACGCGCACAGGAAGCAATGCTCCAAGTGGGATTTGAAATGGAAGAGATGAGACATCGATAAAGGAACGTAGTGAGGTACTCGGATGTAGGTCGATTCTGTAGCTTCCAATGCCTACGCTATCTGCGTAAACTTCAGCTTTCCCATCTGTACGACAGTCTGGGTTCAGATGCTGTTCTAATATCGTGAACTCTGCGTGAATTCGGCGTGATTCCCGAATGTAAGGTGCTTGAGCAAGACCGTCTTCTGCACCCGTTACATCTGGACGAGGGCGTAATCCTGGGTAACCTATTCCACCATCCGCGCGAGGCGCTTCCGTCTGCATCCAGTAGAGCAATGATAATGTGAGCTGCTTCGCACTCTTAAGATGTCGCTTTCGTTCTTCTTCGGGCACATCAATAATAGAGCCGAGCCAATAGTCGTTCTGTGGATAATTGATAATACTGATATCTGCGGAGTATGTCCCCGGTAAGAAATTAGCCTTGTCGACAATACGACGGTAAGTCCAGAGCGGGTAGGAGGCTTCGCCTGGCATAAGGGCATAAGTGACAGGTTCTAGAGTCTGTGGTGAAGGAACCGTCCAACTGAGCTGGGGTGCAGGCCAGAAGTCAGCTTGATAGTCCTTCCAAAAGTTATATTCCTTTGGCTTCGAAATGGTATAGTCCTCTCCTGGAGTATAGTCCATGGCTAGGCAATGGGTGAAGGCTTGCATATCCTGAGGATCAGCAGCGCCAGCTAAAGCATGAGGTTCACCTGTATCAGCTATTGATTCAGCTCCTGTCACGTATTCTACACCTGCTAAGGGCAGGACATCACCCTCTTCTGTTGCATCAATGAAATATTCTCCCGTCAAAATGAGTGTATCTCCATCTTTTCCTTTTACTTTAATGGATCGAATATCATCCCCTTCTGTTTCAGCTGAAGTAGGATGATAACCCGTCCATATCCGAAGCTTACCACTATGGACATACGGTGCGAGCATGTCTTGTAGTACAGCTAGTGCTGTACGAGGTTCATGAGATAGGCGACTAACCCAAGCATTTCCGGGATTGAAGGCTGTTCTGGCACGGGCTTGTTCGGTAAGTGGGAAGAAACGACGGTAATAGTCTCTCACACCATTTCGAAAGCTTCTGTAGCTGGCAGTACAACCGAATTGCTCAATCCACCGACTCTCATCTGGAGGTACTGCTTGGCTCGTGAGCTGTCCTCCAATCCAATCATAAGCTTCAGTCATGACGACGGATTGACCTGAACGTGCAGCTGCTAGCGCGGCGGCACAACCTCCAGTACCTCCACCTATAATGATAACGTTTGCGTGTATCTGTTGTGACATCTAATCTCCTCCTTAATAATGGGGTATATATAGTTAGACTCGAATGATTATGAAAATGTTTCAAAAAATGGGATTATTATTATTTTGATGTTAGCTATAACAGATGGAATTTGATACTATAACCTAAGATCTCCTGATGAGGAGGTCTATATTTTTATGAGGAGGAAATGGCATGAGAAAGCATGATTTGAATGCTCTAGTGGTAAAGGCTCATACAGGGGAGGAAATTTACTATGAGCCATAGTGTATTGCTACAAGGCTCAAGAAGCCAGTTAATTAATCAACTTTGTTTCTTTGATGAAGAGAAGGAACATTTATTGAAACAACATTACTTCAACACTAGTCAGGACAGAAATAAGTTGGAACAGATTATTACAGACTATTGTGCAACATTAGAAACCATACTTGCTGAACTTATTCCAGAATATTTAAATTCTACTGTACTGATCGGCAGTCAAGTGAAGCTACATTATGTAGAAGACAACTGCACTGAAACATATATTATTGTTTTTCCCCATGAGTCAGAACCGAATGAGAATAAGATTTCATGGTTGTCTCCTATAGGACTTCAATTACTGATGAAGCGTAAGGGTGAAGCCTATCAACTTCACATTCCTTCTGGGAAGATTGAAGTAGCAATAGAGGAAATCAAATATATGAACTATGGTTCTGTTGAGAAACAAATATAAATGAAACGACAAAGCAGCCCATGAGGGCTGCTTTTGTTTGTGCACATTAACTATGGTTTATTGAAGATTCCACTTTGTGTCATAACAAGCTGGTCAAGCGCTAATGATCTCATAGACAGCCTCCATGCCGTTAATGGTTAACGTGTGTTAGATCATGTTAGTTATTTATTGAGAAAGTATACGGCATAGCCTAATGCGATAATGATAATACATGCCGTAGCTGCAATAGAAACGAATTTAAAGAAGACTTCGCATCGTTCATTCGTTGCCAACTTTCGCAAATTAAAATGCAATTTCAAGTGTGTACATTCCTTTCTCGTCTTACTAGGTCTTACTTTTCTTATAAACAACTAGAATGGTGCTTCTTTGATAGGCTGTACCAGATGGTGTTGATTTGATAGTAGATCCGTAACAAATATTGATGACTTGATCATCTGCTAGATCAGCTAGGAAATCGTTAGCTCTTTTTTCAGCATAAGCTGTATCCGTATCGGCGAACTCTTTCACCTGAATCATGATGCATCGCCCTCCTTCCCACCATTTTAACATTAAATGTAAAAAATATTTCAAAATACAGATAGGCACTCCATGAAAGAAATCACGGAATGCCTATCTGTGTTCAACATAACACTGAAGGTAATCAGTGTCAACATCTGAAATATATTAGGGTACTCCCTTGTGGTATAATCAGTCTAAACATGCCTTTGTGGGAGAAGAATAAGAAATGTGCAGGAGGAAATGATACGTGGCTAAGCAAAAGTACTATGTTGTATGGGTTGGCAATAAACCTGGGGTTTATTCGACTTGGGCTGCGTGCCAAGAACATACCGCTAAATTCAAAGATGCAAAATATAAGTCCTACAGCTCTCAGGGAGAAGCGGAACAAGCTTACAAGGAGGGGTGGAAGAAGCACTGGGGTATAAAGCAACCGGATACCAAGCAGAAGCAGTCCACAAGTAAAAGAAGCTCAACTTCCGTTGAGGAAGAGATTGACTATAATAGTATTTCAGTCGATGTGGGAACCCGAGGGAATCCGGGACCGATAGAATATAGAGGCGTGAACACTCAGACGGGTGAAGTTATCTTCTCTCATGGTCCAATAAGCAAAGGTACGAATAACTTGGGTGAATTCTTAGCTGTGGTTCATTCCCTTGCTTATTTGAAAAAAGAGGGAAGTCTTAAGACAGTATATAGTGACTCTAGAACAGCTCTAAAATGGGTAAGAGAGAAGCATGTGGCGACAACGCTAGAGCGTGACGAATCGACTCAGGAAGTCTGGGAACTCGTAGATCGAGCTCTGAATTGGTTAGATACCAACAGCTATGGCAATAAGGTGCTCAAGTGGCAAACCCAAGAATGGGGAGAGATTAAAGCGGACTATGGCCGCAAGTAACTCATTATTTACAAAAAGGTACTGACCCATGTGGGTCAGTACCTTTTTATGGATTGACTATAACAAATCCCTTATTAATTATTCAAGCCATAGGCACTTTTCGTAATAATATCGCGTACTTCCGACTTTTGTTCTTCATATTGTTCAAGGGTAAGACTTCCGTTGGCCAGACGCAGGTCAAGTTGTTCGGTTAATTCTTCCACTTGTAAGTCAATGACATTCTGGACATCTACATCATTGTCTTTAGCAATATCAGCTAGCGTCTTACCGTTATATAGGGCGTCATAGATTTCATCATCTGACGAGAGATCTAACACTTGAAGTAAGTCATTCTGGACAGGAGTGGTTGTGTTAAGGGATTTAGTGATAGAACTTGCAATCACATTGTTATTCCATGAAGCTCCGCCGACTGTGATAGCAAATACCATGGTGCCGACAATAATAATTCGCTTCGAATTCATAAAAGACCTCTTTTCCAATATGTATTTCAATTGTTATTAGGTGTTATGTTTATTGTAAACATCGAACCTTAGTGATAGCTTAAGATACGTTTAAGATTAGTTAAAGTTCCGAAGTTCACCATTTATTAACCCAATATAATTAATCTATAGAGTAGTTAACCCAATATGTAACCCTTTAAACATACTTATGGATTTACCATCAACGCGGACTATTGTCCTCCTCGATTCCGATAGCGCCTTGGGGACACCCCTGTGATTCTCTTAAACACTCTAGAGAAATAAAACATATCTTTATAGCCAAGAGCCTCGCCAATCTCCTTCACCGTCATTTCCGTATTCAGCAATATATTTCTCGCTTCCGCTGCCTTGAGCCGATGAAGAAACTCATTTAATGGATAACCCGTGTACTCATGAACAATTCTGCGTAACGTCGATACAGAAATGTGATATCTGGAAGCCATTTCCTTCGTATCCTGTGGTAAATAGAGCGAACGAGAAATATCCTCAATGACTTTCAAGACGAAACCTCCGCGATTACCTGATTCACTCTCATCAGCCCCGGCAACAAGCTCATATATAAATGATTCAAGCAGCATCGAAGCACGATCCAGATTGCTCGGAATCCCACTGTCAATCAGCATGAACATGATTTCCATCTTATGAAGTAGTGAATCATCAACGACGGCATTCTTTATCAACGACGGGTCCATTAGCCAATTCTGAAGCCACTCCGTTACGCGATTTCCTTGCACAGTAAAATAATACTCATCCCAGAATCCGCCCGCATGCGGACCATAGTTAAACAACGCTTCGGGAAACAGACAGAACCAAGATCCAGCCTCTATCTCTTGCCGCGCACCACCGTTTACCTGGTAATAACCGCTTCCTCCCGTAATCAATACGAAAGCCCAGTCATTGAAATTGGCGTCACTGCGTTGTAATGTTCTTCCAGGCAAATGACCCGCATTTGTAATTCTAAGCGACTTCATTTTATACTTGCTGGGATCGACCATCGGATCAAAAATACGGATTGGATGAGAACTGATCATATAGTCCATATATTTTGTCATCCTGCACATTCTCCCTTTATAATAAGTGTGTTAAATTTATTGTGGATGAACAAATAAAACATATTCATGCATAGTTACTTGTTATAGTATAACAAATTTGCATGGGTGACGGAAGGGTGTAAACGCATACAATGAGTCAACTAAAGATAGGCCTTATCGGGAATGGATCGATCTCGGAATCACACTTGCAATCATATCAGAACAACTCTAAAGCGGTATTATGGGCAATATGCGATCTAAATGAGAGCAGAGCACAGACATCAGCTGATAAATACAATATTCCTCATGTATACACCGATTATCGTGAATTTCTGGCCAATCCAGAAATTCAAGCGATCAGTATTTGTACATGGAACAATTCCCATGCGGAGATCAGTATCGCTGCACTGGAGGCTGGCAAGGATGTGCTGTGTGAGAAGCCACTTTGCAAGACGTTAGATGAGGCAGAGCGCGTTGAGGAAGCAGTACGCCGTACAGGTAGGTTCCTACAGGTTGGTTACGTTCGCCGTCATGCTTCGAACATTGCTGTGCTGAAAAAATTTATCGATGCTGGTGACTTGGGTGAAATCTACTTTGCTAAGGCTAGTATGATCCGTCGGCTCGGTAATCCCGGAGGCTGGTTCTCTGATAAGGAACGTTCTGGAGGTGGACCGCTAATCGATATCGGCGTACACGTCATCGATTTGTGCTGGTATCTCATGGGCAAACCCAAGGTGAAATCGGTCAGCGGTAATACGTACAACAAGCTTGGGAACCGTTCAAATATTGAGAATTATTCATTCTACCAAGCGGCAGATTATGATGCATCGCACAACACTGTAGAAGATATGGCCAACGCGCTGATCCGCTTTGAGAATGGAGCCTCTCTACTAGTTGACGTTAGTTTCTCGCTTCATGCCAAGCAAGATTCGGCATCCGTTAATATCTATGGTGAGAAAGGCGGGGCCGAGATTGAGCCTAACCTGTCGATTGTTTCGGAACAACATAATACAATCATCAATATCGAGCCGCAAATTACCACACCTGGTTTTGATTTTGAAGGAAGCTTCCAGAATGAAATCAATCATTTCATTGATAGCTGTCTCGGTATTATTGAGACGAACAGTCCTGTGGAAGATGGTGTGGAAATCATCAAAATATTGAATGCTATTTATAAATCAGCCGAAGAGGGCAAGGAAATTTATTTCTAAATTGTAGAGGAGGAATGAGAACATGCAACTGAACAACAATATTGGTGTTATTGTCGATAGCTTTGGTATAGGTGTAATGGAAGGATTGAAGAAAGCGAAAGACGTAGGAGCCGAAGGAGTGCAAATCTATGCCGTATCCGGGGAGATGGATCCAGCTATTCTTACCCCGACTAAACGTAAAGAGCTTCGCAGCTATATCGAAGGACTAGGGCTGGAAATTTCAGCACTGTGTGGCGACTTGGCTGGTCATGGATTTCAGGACGCAGAAGCGAATCCTGACAAAGTGGAGAAATCCAAACGTATTCTTGATTTGGCGCTTGATCTCGGCACTTCCGTAGTAACCACTCACATCGGTATTGTTCCCGATGACCGTAATGGCCAGATCTATGAATCCATGCAACGGGCTTGCGACGAGCTCGGTGTATACGCTAAGAGTATGAATGCCTATTTCGCTATTGAGACAGGTCCAGAGCCGGCAGCACATTTGAAGAGTTTCCTCGACACCTTGAGCACCAACGGCGTCTCGGTTAACTTCGATCCGGCTAACATGGTCATGGTTACTGGTGATGATCCTGTCCAAGGTGTCAAAACACTCCGGGACTATATTGTCCATACGCATGTTAAAGACGGGAAACGTCTGCGTCCTATCGATCCAAGAGACGTGTATGGCTATCTCGGTTACGGTGCGATGGATCATGAGAAAATTGCTGAAATGGCATCATCTGGTGCAGCATTCGTAGAAGTTCCGCTGGGGGAAGGCAAAGTTGATTTCCCTGCTTATTTCGCCGCACTTCAAGAAATCGGCTATAAAGGTTATTTAACAATAGAGCGAGAAGTCGGGGCAAACCCGGAAGAAGACATTCGTAAGGCAGTCAACTTTATCCGTGGTTATCGCGGTCAAAGGTGATTCTGGATCTAGCGGGTTATGGACACGACTTATGTAGAAATTAGAATATTTTTGTGATCTTGAGAGGAGATAACATCATGAAATTAGGGGTAAGCTCTTACAGTTTGTATCAAGCCATGCAAGCGGGTACCATGAACATTCTGGATGTTGTAGAATGGGTAGCCGACAACGATGGTCAGCATATTGAGATCGTTCCGTTTGGTTTTGATTTCATAGCTCAACCGGAACTAGAAGACCAAATTCGTGAGAAGGCAGCTGAAGTAGGCATCGCTGTCTCTAATTATGCCATTGGAGCCAACTTTATCACAGACTCGGAAGAAGCATATGAAGCGGAAATTGCTCGTGTGATTAGTGAAGTAGACCGTGCCCATCGTCTTGGTGCCAAACTGATGCGTCATGATGTGGCTTCACGTCCTGACACATCCATCATTAATTTCAACAACGATTTGGACACAATAGCACGGGCATCTCAGCGAATTGCGGATCACGCCATAAAATACGATATCACGACAAGCGTTGAGAACCACGGTTATTATGTGCAGGCCAGCGACCGAGTGCAAGCATTGATACATGCTGTAGATCGGTCCAACTTTAAGACGACACTCGATGTCGGCAATTTTGTCTGCGTGGATGAAGACCCTGTAACCGCAGTTAAGAAAAATATTGGACTCGCTTCAATGGTTCACATCAAAGATTTCTATATCCGTCCAGAGCACCGAAATCCAGGGGATGGCTGGTTCCAGAGTGCAGGCCAGAATTTTCTGCGGGGAGCTATCGCTGGACAGGGTGATCTCGATATCTGGGAAATTCTACGTATCGTGAAGCAGTCTGGCTATGACGGCTATCTGTCCATCGAATATGAAGGTATGGAAGAGTGTAGAAAAGGTACCAAAATAGCCATGGATAATGTAAATCGCATCTGGAATGCAGTTTAATTTCAATCATTTGATTAACAAAAAAGACGCTCTTAGATCATCCACGGATGATTAGAGCGTCTTTTAGTCTTCAACGGGCTCAATATGGACATGAACATGTGAAATTTTGTGCTCGATCAACATACGTTCTTCTACCTCTTCGGTAATTTGGTGACTTTCGACGACGTTCAGGTCACCATTAACTTGAATAATAACATCAACTAATACATTATTTCCATGTATCCGAGCTTTAATATCTTTTATAGACTCAACACCTGGGGTAACGGCAACCGTCTGTTTAATTTTGTCTAGCTCTTTCTCATCGAAACCATCGGTTAAGGCGTGAGAAGCATCTTTAAAAATATCCCATGCGGTCTTACAGATAATGAAACCAACAGCAGTTGCTGCTAAAGGATCTAGCCATGGTAACCCGAACTGAGAACCCACAATACCTACGAATGCTCCTAGACTGACAAGGGCATCAGAGCGGTTATCCTGAGCTGCTGCCATAATGGCATGGCTATTAATTTTTTTGGCAAGACGAATATTGTATCTATAAACAAAGATCATGACAACGGCGCACAGTAGTGCTATCCACGCAGCAACCATATTAGGTGTCTCTAACGCCGGTTGGAAGAACTTCTGAACAGCTTGGTATAGCACTTGAATACCGACAGCAATCATGATAAAGGAAGCCACCAGTGCAGCTACCGTCTCCGCACGAAAATGTCCGTAACGATGGTTATGATCAGGTGGTTTGCGAGAAATTTTCAAACCAATGAGAACGGCGAATGAAGCCATAATATCTGTTGTATTGTTAAGTCCGTCAGCGAGTAAAGCTTGAGAACCTGAGAGGAATCCAATCCATAATTTAAGAGCTGAAAGGCATATGTAGGCAATGATGCTTACCCATGCTCCTTTTTCTCCTTCTTTAATTTCACTATAAGCATCCAAGTAGTATTCCCTCCGATTTGTATGTCCTCAAGAATCATACTGGATACGATACGTGTGGGTCTAGAGAAAAAGTCTTGCCCTCGTCTTTAAAAATGGTGGCATCTCAACTTATTTAGTTTAGGGGAATAAATATGGATGGAATTTGAGATTACGAAAAGAATCTCCAACCCATTACAAATTGGGGTTGGAGATTCTTTGATTTGACTAAGTCTGTTGTGTTATTACGAACTACTCAAATGTAGCTGCATAAGCTTCGAAATCATCAGAAGATTTTTGCACAAGTTTGTATCCAGCGGCAAGCTTAACGTTTCCTTGATCGAATACTTTATAATTAATGCTCTTTGAAGAGAGGGAGTTCTTGAACAAAGTGAAAGCTTGAAGCTGCAAGGATGCACCTTTAATATAAGTCTCATGAATTTTTTTTAACTTGGGAGTAGTGGGTTTAATTTTCTTCAAACCAACCACAAATTTAGTGTAATTAGGAATAATCGTATTATTAAAAGCTGCATAGTTTTGTTTACGACTGCTGGAAGTTACATAGCTATTATTGGTATATGAAGAGACTGCTTTATCTTCAAATTTAGCAATTAAACCAAGCTGATCTGCATAGTCAAGAAGTGCTACATATTCAGGATCATATTCCTCTTGAGCTTCCTGATCGTCCGTGTATGTATCGTTCTCATACTCATCATCTACATTAAGATGGCCCCCATTAATAAATTCAAGTGCCGTTTGCGTTCCTGCTGAAGATACTGCGGGAAATACGATCGTACTAATCAAGATGAAAGCTAGTAAAACCATTGTAATTCTTCTTTTTAACATCGTTACATCATTCCTCCATTATCGAATTTACGACCATATACCAATGATCATACAGAGAATCATTAGTTCTCTATATCATTATCGGTAAAGTTTACAACATTATTAATATTTCTAATAGATTATTCCATATTCAAGATGGTACAAGGAAATACGAACGATAGGATCTATTCAGACACTAGTTGACAAACGTAACAATGAATTATATATTGTATTTTATTAAATCGTAATTATTACTATTAAGTAAAAATAAAAGGAGAAATTCATGAATACTACAAAAATTCCCGTGACTGTCCTCTGCGGATATTTAGGTTCTGGTAAGACGACTGTACTTAATCATGTCCTTCATAATCGGGAGGGTTTAAAAGTAGCTGTCATTGTTAACGATATGAGTCAGGTTAATATTGATGCCTATCTTGTGAAAGGTGAGGCGATGTTATCGCGTACTGAGGAGAAGTTGGTAGAGATGTCTAACGGTTGCATCTGCTGTACGTTACGTGAGGATTTGTTAAAAGAAGTACAGATTCTAGCAGAGGAAGGCAGATTTGATTATATATTGATTGAATCTACGGGTATTAGCGAGCCTGTGCCCATTGCCCAGACGTTCTCTTACGCCGATGAATTATCAGGGATTGACCTAACTCAGTATGCTAAGTTAGATTGCATGGTTACGGTTGTTGACGCTAACCGATTCTGGCATGATTTCGCTTCAGGAGAGAGTCTATTGGATCGCAATGAAGCGACAGGAGAAGAGGATACTCGGGATGTCGTTGATTTGTTAATTGATCAAATAGAGACATGTGATGTTCTGCTTCTTAACAAGTGTGACTTGGTCGAGGAAAGCGAATTGAATAAGTTAGAAGGTATCATACGAAAGCTACAACCAGATGCCAAAATTATACGTACAGTTCAAGGTCGGATTAGCCCATCAGAAATTTTGAATACGAACCTATTTGATTTTGATAAGGCGAGTCTGGCACCAGGATGGATTCAAGAGTTGCAACAAGAGAATCATAACCCTGAAACGGATGAGTATGGCATTAGTTCTTTTGTGTATCGACGCATCCAACCCTTTCATCCGCAAAGATTAGCAGAATTTATGTCTGATTGGCCAGAAGAGGTTGTCCGGGCAAAAGGTCTAGTATGGATCGCTACGCAAGAGGACTACGCTGCCAGCTTAAGTCAAGCTGGGCCTTCTATTCAATTTGGAGCCGCAGGTTCATGGCTTGCAGCCATGCCAATAGAGGAACAACAAGAAGTGTTCACCAACGAGCCAGATGCACTTCAGAATTGGGATAGTCAGTGGGGAGACCGGATGAACGAGATCGTCTTTATTGGTATTGCTATGGAACAGTCCAAGATTGAACAATCCTTGAATGCTTGTTTGCTTAGTGATGAGGAAATGAAGCAAGATTGGTCCAGTTTTAAGAATCCACTACCTTGGGTTATTGAAGAACCACAACAAGAGCCATCTATCTAATCGGCAAGCTAAGAAAAGCAAGTGTGCCACGTATATGATGGTTGACAAGAGGTGAAAAGGTAAGTAAAATCATATTTATTCGTAATACTTACGATTACATATATGAGATTTTTATATTTTAGGAGGTGGCAACATGCGCGTTATGGTAACTTTGGCATGTACAGAGTGCGGAGATCGTAATTATACTACGACTAAAAATAAAAGAAATCAGCCTGAACGTTTAGAGATGAAAAAATATAGTCCGCGTCTAAAGAGAGTCACAATCCATCGGGAAACTAGATAATTGAAGATGCCAACACGTCAAAGGAGTAAGTCCTTTGCTTGTATTTTTAGATAAGGTGTAATTTGAGTAGAGAAAGGGATTTTGTAAAGATGAAGTTAAGTAAATGGGTGGTTTCAGCATTGTTGTTCAGTATCGTAATAGTAGTATCGGGTTGTGGTTCAAATCGTGGGGATAGTTCACCATCTTCCGATAGATTAAATGTACGAGTTAGCTTTTATCCTATGTATGAATTCACTAAGAATGTAGCGGGAGATTTGGCTAATGTAGAAACTTTAATTCCTGCAGGAGTTGAACCTCATGATTGGGAACCTACACCGAGGGACCTTGCGACAATAGAAGATGCTGATGTGCTAGTCTATAATGGCGCTGGTTTAGAAGGTTGGATTGATCAAGTAACGTCTGCTGTAAACAATGACAAGCTTGTTCAAGTAGAGGCTAGTCATGGTATTGCTATAATGGAAGGTTCAGAGGAAGAGAAAGAAGCGCATGACCATGACCATGACCATGAGGGTGAAGAAGCCCACGATCATGAGCATGGTGGACTTGATCCACACGTATGGTTGTCTCCAGCACTAGCTATTCAAGAAGTACGCAATATCGAAAGTGGACTTTCTAAGGCTGCACCGCAGCACAAAGATGAATTTAAGAAAAATGCCGATGCGTATATTGTGAAGCTTGAACAGTTAGATCAAGAATTCAAAAGTGGTTTGAGTAACACGAAACGTAAAGACTTCATTACACAACATGCCTCTTTTGGATATTTAGCTAAAGAATATAACCTCGTGCAAGTATCGATTGCTGGGTTATCTCCCGAGCAAGAGCCATCTGCTGCAAATATGGCCAAAGTAGTGAAATTCGCTAAAGAGAACGATGTACAAACGATCTTCTTTGAGACATTAGTTTCTTCTAAGGTAGCCGAGACGATTGCTAAAGAGATTGGTGCTGAGTCTGCTGTTCTGAATCCTATTGAGGGTCTTTCAGACGAAGATAAAGCTAATAATCTTGATTATATCGGAATCATGCATCAGAATTTGGAGGCATTGAAGAAAGCATTGAATCAGTGATTTGATCATTCCGGGATGTACCTAATTCAATGAAACAGGATGAGCTAAACGCTTGTCCTGTTTTTTTATGGCGTCAATACTTCCACTTAATAATTAGAGGTTGTTCAAAAAATCATCTATTGATCACGAAGTAACCCATTGGCTTCATTTATCGTTTTACCGATCCTTATTGTGCTTGTAGAGTATGACTATTAACATTTGAAGTAGCATGATGTGGGTCGTATGGTGTGGTGATTAAATTATCTACACGATGCGGCCCAAATTATTAAGAAATTGGAAACATTTAGACCGATTTATACGTTAGAATAAAAGAACAAAAGATGTATGCAGAGAAGTAAATAAACGAGGAGATGAAAGTGTGCGAAAGATAATGTCAATGGTTATTGCAAGTATCATGATCGTATCAATGTTGTTCCAGACTCAAGTGCAGGCAGCTCCAGCTATTAGTATTTATATTGATGGTGTAAAGCTATCTACAGACCAAGCTCCAATGATGATAAGTAATCGAGCAATGCTGCCTTTACGGGCTATTTTCGAAGCATTAGATGCAAAGGTATTTTGGAATCAAAAGGCAAAGACAGTAACAGCAATGAAAGATGGGACAACAGTTGTGCTGAAGTTAGGCTCCAGAACAGCCACAATTAACAACACTACTGTTAAATTAGATGTTCCAGCTCAATCTAAAAATGGTAGAACGATGGTTCCTGTACGCTTTGTTAGTGAAGCAATGGGTGATGAAGTGACATGGAATAAGTCAACGGGTAGCGTGTTTATTACGACCTCGGCTCCAGACGAGAGTGTGGGTGGGGTATCCTATGTCACAGCTCAAGTGATCGGACAATCGGGGGATGGGCGTGATCTTAAGGTTAGCTTTGCTAAGCCGAACAGTGAAACGAACGTAGATCATTATCGTGTTCTGATTGTGAAATCATCTAACATCTCAGGCTTTAACTTAAACCAAGCGAGTAACGTATCACCTAACAATTATACAAGGGCATCTGTAGGCGGCCAAGATTCTTCAGTCACTTTATCTGCTCAATCGCGAGATGTGGATGGTGAACTTATTCGCTCTAATCAATCCTATGCGGCATTTGTATTAACCGTCGCTAAAGGAAGTGGATCAAATGATCTTTCGAATCCTTCCTCTACTGTTGCGATAGGTAGTAGTGTATCTGTGCTTGCTGTAAGTAATATCACGGTACGTGATGTGAATGACTATGGAGACGGACGAGATTTATCCGTTGCTTTCACTAAGCCTACGAGCGATGCAAATATTGCTAACTATCGTGTAATGGTTGTAAAGACCAGTGATGCAAGTAAATTTAACTTTGCGGCAGCGAATAGTGTTGCGTCTCAGAATTACACGAATGTGAATAAAACAGGTTCAACGATGACGACAACATTATCTTCATCTTCAAGAGACACTTCGGGTGCATTAATTAAAAGTAACGTGCCGTACACAGTATTTGTACTGTCCGTGAGTAATGTCACGAGTGTTTCTAATAAACTATCATCGGCTTCCACTTCGATTACTATAAGTAATAGTAGTATTACAACACCTGTTATTACGAGTATTTCAGATGTGAGTGACTATGGAGATGGACGGGATTTAAGAGTTAACTTCAATAAAATTCTAAATGAGTCCACAATTAGTGCATATCGGATATTAGTTGTTAAAGCTAATAATGCTAGCTCCTTTAATCTAGCAACAGCGAATGCGGTAAATAGCTCCAACTACACGTCAGTGAATAAGACAGGAAATAACATTAGTCAGATTCTTGCCTCAAATGCAAGAGATGTAAATGGTGCAAGCATTCAAAGTGGCGTAAGTTACAAGGTGTTTGTATTAGCGGTAGGTACAGGGGGTTATTCAGGTACAAATACGCTATCCGCAGCATCCTCAGCATTAACGTTATCTTATAATAACAACGTTAAGGCTGTAACTAATATCTATGTTAGTGATGTAAATGATTATAATGATGGACGTGATATGTCGGTAGCCTTTAACCGTGTAAGCGAGGAGTCGAACATTAGCCATTATCGTGTTATGGTCGTGCCATCTGGCTATGCAAATTCTTTTAATCTGTCAGCAGCGAATGGGGTAAACAGTTCCAATTATACGCAAGTGAATAAGACAGGATATAATATCAGTCAAGTTCTTTCATCAAATGCAAGAGATATATATGGATCACTCATTAGAAATGGTGAGAGTTATAGAGTCTTCGTACTATCTGTAAGTAACGGAAGTTCAAATAATGCACTGTCTTCTAGTTCTTCATCAATAACACTAACTAATAATAACAACGTTAAGGCTGTAACTAATATCTATGTTAGTGATGTAAATGATTATAATGATGGACGTGATATGTCGGTAGCCTTTAATCGTGTAAGCGAGGAGTCGAACATTAGCCATTATCGTGTTATGGTCGTGCCATCTGGCTATGCAAGTTCTTTTAATCTGGCAGCAGCCAATTCGGTAAAAAGTTCCGATTATACACAAGTGAATAAGACGGGATATAATATTAGTCAAGTTCTTTCATCTAATGCGAGAGATGTATATGGTACACTCATTAGAAATGGTGAGAGTTATAGAGTCTTCGTACTATCTGTAGGTAACGGAAGTTCAAATAATGCGCTGTCTTCTAGTTCTTCAGCAATAACACTAACTAATAATAGTAGCGTTGAGGCTGTAACGAATATCAGTGCTAGTGATATTAATGATAATAATAATGGAAGTGATTTATCGGTAACATTTAACCGTGTAAGTAATGAATCAAATATTAATCATTATCGTATTATGGTCGTACCTGCCACTAGTTCTTTTAATCTGGCAGCGGCGATTACAATAGGTAGTTCCAATTACACGGAAGTGAAAAAGACGGAAAATACAAGTCGAATTCTTGCCTCAAATGCAAGGGATGTAGATGGTGCACCCATTAAAAATGATATTTCTTATAAGGTCTATGTGTTATCTGTAGGTAACGGAAGTTCAGGTAATGCGCTGTCCTTAGCGTCCTCGGCAATAACATTAACAAATAATAGTAGCGTTGAGGCTGTAACGAATATCAGTGCTAGTGATATTAATGATAATAATAATGGAAGTGATTTATCGGTAACATTTAACCGTGTAAGTAATGAATCAAACATTAATCATTATCGTATTATGGTCGTGCCTGCCACTAGTTCCTTTAGTCTGGCAGCGGCGATTACAATAGGTAGTTCCAATTATACGGAAGTGAAAAAGACGGAAAATACAAGTCAGATTCTTGCCTCAAATGCAAGGGATGTAAATGGTGAACCCATTAAAAATGATGTGCCCTATAAAGTCTATGTACTATCTGTAGGTAACGGAAATTCAGTTAATGCTCTCTCGTCAGCATCAGATCCAGTGACTTTGAAAGCAGCACCAGTCACTGCACCCACAGTTTCTGGCTTGACAGCAACAAGATATGTTAATAGTATCAATGTTAACTTTAGCAAAGCATCTGACGAGACTAATGTTGCATCGTATGTTGTAATGGCCGTAAAAGAAGAGGACGTCACAGGCTTTAGTGTAGAACGTGCCGAGCTTGTGAATAATAATGGTTATGGTACGACGTTAAAACAAGTGGAGATTGATTCAAAAGGTAGATCTTTTGATCCCAATTCTGCCTATACAATATATGTTCTAACCGTAGCAAAAAGATCGGGGATCTTCGCTTTATCTAATGGATTTACTGTAGATAAAGTAACTCCGATACAATAATATATATACTAACTCTAATTTAAAAGGATGATCCCAAAGTAGTCATACTTCGGGGTCATCCTTTTTCAAATATTTAGGGTATAAACCGAATGTTTCACGACTGCCCGTCCCGAAGGGAAGGCAATTATTTATCCTTAACTGAGCTTATTTATTCTGACTAAAATGACAATCGGATATAGACATATCCTCTATGACACCTTGAATACAAGGGTGTCTTAAGGTGCCACTATGCGTCCATTCTAGAAAATTCACTTTTACCACGATAGTTGGTTTTAACCAAATAGCCCCCTTGCTTCGCTGGGGAACGTTCGAGAAAGGGTTTGTATCTATCTGTATGGGAAGCATCATACTCGTTAGAGCGGCCCATTCCTTCATCGTTAATTTTCCGGCTCCAGCATTCCCAATGTATATATAATTTCCTTCCTCATTAAAGAGTCCTAGAAGAAGCGAACTGACGACGCCATCTTTATATGTTAGCCCGCCTACCGCGGCATATAGGTCCTGCTCCGTTTTTACTTTTTGCCAACGATTATCTTTGCCATTGATGATATAGGAGCTGTCTACGTTTTTACATATAATCCCTTCCATACCTTGTTGTTTAATAGCCTTAAACAAAGTGTTACCTTCTTTGAAATTCTGGGCAATTTGTACATGGGGTTGTGGTGTGATGATTTCGTTTAGAAGATTCTGTCTCACGGACAAGGGCTTATCTATGACCCACTCACCATTTGCGAAAAGAACATCAAAAACAATGTAAGTCACGGGGATTTGCCTAGAGGCTAATTCAATGTTCTGTTGTTTGCGAGCGCTATCTCTTTTCATAACTTCATGGAACGAAGGTTTACCTTCCTCCCAGGCTACAATTTCTCCATCAATAATGAAGGATGTTGCTGAGCAGTAGATATTAGGAGATTGGAATTCAGGATACTGCTGCGTGCGATCATTTTGTTTGCGATTAACCAATCTGACGGTAAGACCATCATAATAGATAAGCATTCTAACGCCATCCCACTTCACTTGAGTGATCCACTGTGGACCTGTGGGTATGATCTCAGTACGTATAGGCTCGAACGGTCTAATAGAATTAAGTTCCATAGGATCTCCTTGTGCAACACTATTGTAATGAAATTAAGTTTGCCCATGATAATGCAGCCATAATCTTTGAATTGAGTTAAAATAACGGAAAATAGGATGTATTTAACCGTTTACATTTCTGTTTTTGATTTTGCGAATTTTGTGTATTGTGAAGAGTGGATACGTTGAGTGTATGCGTAAGTGATGACTTTAGTGAGCATTTTGGGTTATAACTGTCCCATCCACCACCGGGATAAGCTGCGGAAAATATAGTATCGTCTAGCCGATTTATGGCGGTGTTAATGAGGTGAACGAGATGGTTTTGGGGGATGTCTTTTTTCAAGTCCGTGGGCAAGAAAAGTGGATCGATGGTATATTGAATGTACAAAGAAATCGCTCCTTTTGGTTTGGTTGGTCGTACTTCCATTTTATCAAAAAGAGCGGTTTTTTTGCGTTATTATGAGAAGAAAAAAGATTGAACATGGGTTGCTGTAAGCAGCGGAGAGGACGGAACGATTTCGGAAAAGCGGTAGCGGTCGCCTAAAGCTTTCCGAAGGAAAGCTACTCCGTAAGCATATGCCTTGGTCTCCGAATTTCAACCGCTACGCGAGTTTAATTCAGAAATTTGGAGACCACAGCGATTGGAGAAACGATCCGTTCGCGGAGCGACCGCGCAAAACACT
>DASXLR010000122.1:0-11482 GCA_036496075.1 Paenibacillus sp.
GTAGAAGGTGAAGTACAATTATATTCAGCGAAACTATATACCGAAATCGAGAATCAGATGGCAGCCGTATCTGGATTTTTACTATCAAAGCCTCCTTTAATTGCGAAAGCTACACAAACCATGGATAATATGCTTGCATCCCTAGAGCCTATTTCAAGTGATCAGACATACACCGCTTGGGATGCCGCACTCATTCTACTGCGCGAAGGCTTAGAAGCGATCTTAGTGTTATCCGCCCTACTCTCTTACCTAAAACGTAGTGGTAATAATCATGCAAGTAAATGGATCTGGTCCGGGGCAGGTATCGGCTTAATCCTAAGTTTCATACTCGCTGTTGTGCTTCATTACACGATTTCTCAAGCAACATCTGGAAGTACACGTGAATTTATTGAGGGGATTACAGGTTTGGTAGCTGTTATCATGATGCTAACTGTAGGTTATTGGATGCACAGTAAAGCGAATATCACTGCATGGAACAGTTATGTGAAAGATCAAGTAAATAATGCACTGGCTAAGGGAAGCTTGTGGTCATTATTTGCGGTATCTGGACTTGCTATTCTTCGTGAGGGAGCCGAGACAACGATCTTCTATGTAGGGATGGCTTCTTCTATAGATCCTTTCCAGCTCATCTTAGGAATTAGCATCGCCCTTGCCATTCTTGTTGTCGTTGGCTACGCCATCATCGTATTAAGTGTAAAATTACCTATTCGTGGTTTCTTCCTTACGGCTACGCTGTTAATTTACTATTTAGTGTTACGGTTTCTTGGTCAAAGTATTCATGCATTACAAGTTGCAGGTCAATTCCCTGCACATACCCATGAATATTTACCCTCATTTTCGTGGTTAGGGATGTATCCCACTTGGGAAACATCTATCCCTCAGTTCATATTACTTGGTTATATCGTCTGGCAATTTGTTATCAAAAAACCACATAAACAAGAAGAAACGGCTGCGCCGTCCTTAAAGGATGGTAACCATTTCTCGTAGAAACATAAGCAAAGTATAGTGAAAACTTATACTTTGCTTATGTTTTAAATAAAAAACCCTTGTTGAAAAACAAGGGTTTGATTGTTTAACAAAGATATATTATTTATCTGGATCCATGGGACTATCGGTGCATTGGGAATATACGATACACCAATTTTTTGAAATCAGCTACTAAATTAGTATTATCCACCTTGTTTACTCCAGTACCATATGTTGTAGCATATGTGTTTAGACGTTCCACGAAATCTGGATCAGAAGATGCATATACGTTTTTGATTCCAGGTACTTGTTTCTTTACAATAGATGTAATTTTTTTTCTTATCTCCGTAGGAATATTGTTTACAGCTGTACTACTACGATTATACCTTACACCTTCATTATCTAATGGTGTAACCTTGTTATGATAGTTAGTAGCATTGTAGTTCTGGACATTTTTACTACCATATCCACTTCCTACAACACCATCGTGATTCAGATTATTAGCAGTCATATCACGTACAATGCCGTGGCTTCCTGTCCCCATCGTCCCATCTAGTCCTCTGTTGCCAATACTTTTATTTCTATAAGAGTTATACTGGCCGTTCATACCATCAGTATAGGCTGACCCTCTTCCCACACTTAAGTTATTCACTTTATTGCTGGCGTTGTCCAAAGAAACAGCAACGTAAGCATTGTTATCCGTCAAGAATACATTAGCTGAACGGACTCCTTTGATTGTTGCAATTTTGGCCGCAAGCTTGTGATCGACATGCAGATTCGTCATCTGATCCGTTGTTGTGTTATTACGTATTGTTAACCCGTCTCTTGTTGTGTTATTACGTGTAGTTAACCCGTCTACACCATCTCGTAACGAATTAACTCCAATACGTCTATGATGATCCATGTTACGGACGTTCTTCGTGTTAATATTCGTATTCGCTGGTTCTCTCCTCATACACCCCGTTACACCAAACATCCCTACAAGAAGCGCAGCAGATAAAGACAAATTAATTGCTTTAGATCGTATCATTCATTCAGCCTCCATTCAACAGTGTGTGTTACATGGATTAGGATGACCTGCTGAACGAAGAGCTATGCTGAAAGGATTTGACATAAAAGCAATACTTACTCAAAAAGAACCCAAATTGATTGCCCATACACACCGCAGTTGGAATAAGGCGTATTCTATAATAGAAAAGTGTCTTGAGAGGTGATCTATATTGAAGGTATTGTTCACATTCTATGTTCCGAGTGGTGGAGTTGAAACACTTAACCGCCTACGCTGTATTGCCCTACAAAAGCACGGCATTGAGGGGCATTTACTATATCTCCAATGGGGGGCAGGTCAGCAAAACATTCATAATATCCCCACTTATATAACTTCTGACGACTCAGAAATTTCCTCTTTATTGCATGAACACAATTATGATGCTATCGTCGTGACATCGGATTACTTTATGTTGGAACGTCTACGTTCACTCGGATACCAAGGTTCACTTCTCTTTGAGGCTCAAGGATTTGGAACACTTGAACAAGCTACAGCCACGATAACTGAAGCGGCATCATCCCTTAAACGCTATTGCAACGCTGTTCTACTCCCACAAACTTCTCACTTAATTGAAATTTTTATTAATATATGCCCATGGTTACCTCGATTTATCATTTCAAATATACTAGAAACCTCATCCTTTACACACGTTACGACTAAATCTCCTCCTTATCCTGCAATTGCATGGGTGGGTAGATTAGAAGCCAATAAAAATTGGAAGGAGTTCCTAGAGATTAGTTCTCAACTATTACAGATACAACCTAATATAGGAATCTGGATGTTCCAAGATGCCAATATATTTGATGCACAAGATCGCCACGAATTCATAAACAAGGTCCAGGAACTTCATTTAGATTCTGTAATTGAGATTTTCTCCAATATTCCTCATCCTGATATGGCTAGGTACTACTCTATGGTTGGAGACTCAGGAGGATTTCTGTTATCGACTTCGATCCTTGAAGGTTTCGGCTATGCCGTAGCTGAAGCGATGAGCTGCAATTGTCCGGTTCTTAGTACCGATTCTGATGGTGTTCGCTCTTTCATTACTCATAATACTACAGGTAAGTTTTATCCCCGTGGCGATATTTCCAAAGCTGTTGAAGAAGGATTAGAGCTCATGCAGAATATGCCATTACGCCATTCGATACGAACGCAAGGACGGGAACACGTAGCAACACATTTTTCCCCCAAACAATATGTAAATTCCTTTCGTCAAGTGATGAATGCACTTCACGTTTTTTAGAATATTCATCTTATACCCTATTATTCGAAATATTCTACCAACCGTCCAATCGTTATTCGAATATTCTCATATATTGGTAGAGTAATATATTCTATTTTTTGATATGGGGGAGTTCAGCATGGTACAAATCGTAGACTTTGGTAAAAGTATTGCATCCAGCTCCAGTCAATCTATTACTTTGCCGATACTTGGATCACCAACAAGTAATACGTTAGCGGAATTCGGATTAAATGTAAGTGCAGGAGGCAACGTGTTGCTAAATGCCACCATCGGATTACAAACGACGCTTGGCACACCTGATTTATTATTTACAGTTCTTAGAAGTGGCGCTCAAATCTTTACTATTCGATCTAGTGGATTAGCTGTAAACTCTTTTAACCCTGTTAGTTTTTCCTTTGTGGATACGAATGTTCCAGCTGGATACTATGCTTATACGGTTATCGTATCCAATACCAGTGTTATTGCATTGAACGTTGCTAATGTAATTGGTCCAATTATCTTCTCAGGTCTATCTCTAACCTCATCTTAATGGAACTAGCCACTAAACCCCAATATCTAACATAGATATTGGGGTTTAGTGATTCATTTCGCATTGTTGTTAATCTGCGACTTTATTTAACTGCTGCTCCGTGAATAGACGTATTATATCCCCATTCCGATTATTCATTCTAATTTGAAAGGATACATGTTTCTCTGCCCTGTGATTCGTAATAATACGAAGACTGAAGGGCTCAGGATTCATCGCAATATTAGTAATGAATATCGTCGATCCGATGTGTGGAGAGACTCCTAGATTGTAAAGATAACTGAACAGCCCAACCTTCCCTCTCATCCCCTCTACATATACATCAAATTCCATATTTCCAATATTGCATAGTTCTATATCCATACTAGTTATAGAACCGATCTCTCCTAAGCTATTCTCATCACCCTCTAGTAAATATATAGCCATGACTTAGCTCCTTCAACTCAAAGTTAAAATCATTATATGAGCTACTCACACAAACGTTATCGTCTATCGGTACATATCTTATATTGGATGCTTGCAATGACGATCAACGATGAAGCTTAAGATCGGAGAAGATAATCATTATGAAAATTCTACTAGTAACCTATTGGGGTTTAACAAATATGGGGGGGATTTGGACGTACATGAACCAACTTGCCTCCAGACTTGAGCAGCAAGGGTATGAAGTTGATCTCATGGGAACGGACATTGAGAACGACGCTGTATACATTTTCAATAAAAATAAGTCATTTGATAAAAAAGAAGTCCGAGAACTACTCCGAGAAAAAATAGCCTCTACCTTCCTCCCGTTACTTCAATCCAATTGTGAACAAATCCTCAACTTAGAAGTAGAACGCTACACTTTTGAGCTGGGTGCAGCTTACTTGGGAATCGCCCACTATGATCTGATCCATACACAAGATCCCATAGCTTCCTATGCCATAAGCCGTATTCTTGTCAATAAAATTCCTCTGATTGCTAGCTTTCATGGTTCTTATGCAAGAGAGATGTTCTTCGATTACCAATCAATCACTCCAACCCTAACATGGAAGGAATTTAAGGAGACACACTTATGTAAGTACTATCTATCCATGGAATACTTAGGCGCTCATGTGGCAGATCAACTCATCGTATCCTCTTATTGGATTAAAAAAACGATTACAGAGTTAGGCATTTCAAAAGGAAAATTTCGAATAGTTCCCTATGGCATTGATCTAAACACCTATGATAAGAGGTCTAAAGTAGCATTCGAAGGTGTTCCTCCTTCAGGAAAGAAAGTGATTATGTACACGGGACGCTTAGAATATATAAAGGGAGTCCATCTATTAATTGAGGCTCTTGGCAAATTAAAAAAAGACCGACAGGATTGGGTGTGTTGGATCGTTGGAGACGGAAACATGCGTAAGGAGCTGCAGTCTCGCTGTGTTCAATTAGGTATCCAACAGGATGTTGTGTTATGGGGGAGGCAAGATAATATTCCTTCCATTCTACGTAAAGCAGATATTTACGTCCAACCTAGTCTACAGGATACCCAACCCTTCTCTGTAACTGAGGCCCAGCTTGCTGGAGTACCTTGTATTGTATCCAATACTACCGGAATGCCAGAAATGATTCAGCATGAACTTACCGGTTGGTTAACCCCTCCAGATAATCCAGAACTTCTATGCGAAAGAATTGCCTTCGTACTAGAACATGATCATATCCGCGTTAGGGTTGGAAAGCATGCTAAAATCTGGGCAACCGAACACCGATCCCTTGAGATAATGTTTGAAGCCACATTAAGAGCATATCGAGAATTAACGCATCTATAAATGATGAATTCTATATATCGGGAGAGGAGCTACTATAAGATGAGCATGAGAGTACCCAGTGACCTCTATAATGGATGGTTTATTATGCCTGTCTCAACCCCTCATATTCAGGTCGATTATATGATCATGAATGAGTTAAAGGTCAAGCTTCCCCAGCACTATCAATTACCCGATCCAGAGATCGTGGATAAGTTCTCTAATTCACCCAAGAGAGGATGAGTTAACTGTGCCTTATACGACCGGAGCCATATACAATCCCACTATCGGAACTTTACACGCGAATACCGTGCAAGTTTTATTCCTTAACGATTCAATGAATATTCCAACGAACATGGAGGTACAAGTGTTTCAATGGCAAGGACCCACCTTAGACAAAATTGCTTCAGGTCAGGATCTTTTCTCTATTAACCCACAGGTGTTAGCCACTCGCACATACTCTATAAATGCCGCTACCTATTTTGAAATTCAGATCGATTACTTTAGTGCGGTTAACACGTCAGTGAATTGCTATGCCCTAGATAGTTCAGGAAGTATTGTTCAGCGAGTTCTTCAATTAGAATTATTTATAATAGACCGTCTAACGGTCATACCCTAAAATCTGAATAGAGGCGAGGAATCTCCAATGGCAAATGTTAATATCACCTTAGCTCTTCCAGGCAACCATATTGAACCATCCATCGCCGTTAATACCCTCCTTCCTAACATACTATGTGTAGTCGCTGTTGATTCAAGTACGGGTACGGCATTAACTGGGTTTTACCGTTCTACAGACAGTGGACAAACGTGGTCTAATCAAATTCTCCCTAACCCTTCAGGTTATATGAGTGCAGAAGCCCCGACGATTGACTATACTTTTCCGAATACATTTATTATTGCGGTACACTTATTCAATGGATTTAATGATGGCACAATTGCCACATACACTTCTTTCGACGACGGTCTCACTTGGCAGAATCCCATTATTGTTCAGGCAGGTTATGGATTATACGTACACAATGATGAACCTTACCTAGCTGTGGATCGTTCCCCTTCCAGCCCCTATAAAGGGATTGCTTATGTAGGTTATACTCCCATCTATGACCTCGCTTCCAATGCAGCGATCTTCTTCCAGCGCTCCCTGACGCAGGGCATTACTTGGCTCCCCCCGCAGCGATTATCAAGCCCAAAAGGAACGTTAGATCGTGCTGCTATCGTTGTAGGTTTAGCTGGTGAAGTCTATGCCGGATACATCACATTAGGTCCAAGTATTCCTTCCGCATTAATACGGGTCTCACCCGATGGGGGTATTACCTTCTCTCCACCTGTTACAAGACAATCCACTTTAATTTCTACAGTCGTACCCGTCCCAAGTCCCCTGCCTGTCACAGGGTATGGATTTCGTGTACAAACGAATCTTACACTGGGTGCTGATATTTCAGCAGGTCCTGGTGGAGGAAATGTATATGCCGCTTGGAATGATTTTAGACAAGGATACTCTGATGTCTTATTTACAAGTTCACCTGACGGGTTACTTTGGTCAACACCAATCAGTGTTACCGGGGCTCCTGTGGGTTCACAGAACTTCTCACCATCCATCACAGTATCTCCTGGAATGGGAGTCGTACGAATCATTTATTATACCAATCGAATTAACGGTTTTTTGTTAGATGTCTTTGTAGCTGAATCCTTCGATGGAGGAAAGTCATTTACCAACAGAAGATTAACCGATGCATCCTTCGATCCTAATGCCGGATCACCGACCCCCGTTCCTCTCATTGGTGATTATATTACAGCTGCCACTATGTTCCCGGATACACTTGCCGCTGTATGGAATAGCTCATTAACAGGCAAACAAGATATCTATTTCGGTTCATAGAAATAGATTAAAAACAGCTATCTAAATATAAAAACAAAAAAACCTCCAAATCACTACGAAGTGAAAATGGAGGTATTTTTGATGTGTCTGTTCATAAATTTGCCCTACCAACCATATCAAATACTGCTCTTTCAAATAACGTATAACTTCTTTCCCAAGTAAAGCGATACGAATCTTGCTCTCCCTTCATTGCTAATTCTTTACGAAGCGTTGGATTCTCAATAAGTCTAATAATATCAGTGGCCAGTCTATTCTCATACCTATAAGTCATCAAGCAATTCAATTCATTTACTGCATATTCCGTATTCCCCCCTGCATATAAGGTCACCAATGCTGCACCACATCGCATAGCTTCAAGACCTGGTAATGATCCGGTATCATAGGTCCCTGAGCTTACAAAGATATCTGTATGGTTGTAGTGATATCTCAGTTCCAGATCATCCGCGGGTGTGAAGATGACGAAATGACCTGTATCCTTCAATGTTTGTAAGATCGGAGACTGATAATATTCATTTGGAGGAGAGATCAAGTTAATCCGAACAGAAGGATATTGTGTTTTTACCTGTATTAATTGCTCAATCAAATAATTCTGTTCCCTATGCCATGCAAAGCCACCTTCAGGCCTTCTAATAATGGCTGATACATTTATAGATTGCTCTATATCTTGGCGAATTTGAAGATTCTTAAAAAAATCATTAACTCCCACAGGAACGATACTCCCATTAATACCATGATTATTAAATATCATCTGCTGCTGCCAGCGAGATAAAACAAGTAAATTAGGCACCATGTGATAGCTAGGAAAGGATACCTGATTTTCTATCAAGAATGTAGGTTCATAACATAACGAAAGACGAATATGGATACCCTTTCCATTCTTACTTGCTTGTTCGGCTACTGGAACCGTTGTATAAAAATTAGAAATAATAACATCATTTATCGGAAAATCTGCTTCAGACAATTCTATATGATTTGTTTGAACGACATTAGAGTTAATATCATATTGAACAATACCTTGTTGTGGCATAACAATGAAGACCTCATGTCCACTTGCGGTAAGCCTATTAGTAATCTCTGCTAACATGCGTTGAGCTCCACCGTGACACAACGTTACGATGGGAAATGTAAATCGCATCTCATCCCTCCTGTTGGATAAGCTGGAGTATAGCTTCGCGATGTGTATCTTGAACAAGTCTCATTTCATTGTACAATTCATCTCTATATAGGACCGTTCCCATGTTGTTATGAAGCCTATATTCGAGTAGTGGGACATCTAGATAAAATAGTCTGAAATAGGGTAATATACGAAGCCACAGATCGTAATCATGAGTGTATCGTCGCTCCTCATTGAACAGACCGACCTTTCTTAATACACTCATCTCCATCATAATGGAGCAACCGTTAATAGGGCATTCCTTTATTAAAGTTTCTAAAAGATGTCTAGGGCTCAGAAAGGAACAACGAATAGGCTCACTAGTCCTAACACTCTCAGCGTTGATATAATAATAAGCTGTATGACTTATTAAAGCATGATGTGCTAGCATAAATTGAAGTTGTCGCTCTATTTTATCTGGCATATAGATGTCATCTGAACTAAGCCATGCGAAATATTGTCCCGTTGCTTGTGATATTCCATAGTTCAGAGCACTCGCAGTCCCACCATTGCTCTTATAATAGTAGCGAATCGAATCCAAATATGGGATAATAAGTTGTCTGTGTGCTGTCGATCCATCATCTACAACTATAATCTCTATATTGCTATAGGATTGTGATCTAGCACTTTGAATGGCCTGATCGACGTAGGGACAGTTATAGAAAGGAATAATGATCGACACTTTAGGCTCAGCATTCAATGGATCACCTTCTTTTTCATTTCATATTCTTAGTAGCTAAAATCGCATCCACAGGTGCATGTTCTATACCGAAGGAATGCTGAAAAGCAGGATTGCTGATCGTATGAAAGTTCTTAAAGACCGTAACCTTATACCCTAAATCAATAAACTCCTCCGCTTCCCAGCCGCTGTAATGACCTTGGTATTTCTCTCCATTCAATTCATAGAAATCGAAATTACTCTGTGGAAAGAATCCTCGAGGTGTGAATATAATAACACGATGCTTAGCAATCTCTTCTGCCATCTGAAGTAACTGGATACCATCCTGTTTCGTGAAGTGCTCTAGAGAATCAAAAAAGGTAACGGTTGAAATAGACTTTGGCATAAATAATTTCTTTATGTCCATCGCATCTGCGTGGATAGGAATGATGTGTGGGGATGTGAATTTTCTATTCTCCAAATAAGGTCGATGAATCTCTAATCCTAATACAACCCTGGCATGGTAATACTCCAACAACACG
Organism: Paenibacillus sp.; assembly: GCA_036496075.1. GTDB lineage: Bacteria > Bacillota > Bacilli > Paenibacillales > Paenibacillaceae > Paenibacillus_AQ. The sequence goes on from DASXLR010000122.1 coordinate 9,785, forward strand.
CCTAAACCACAGCCTATATCCAATATACTGTCCGAGAATTTTAACTTTTGTTGAAATAAGGGTAGAGGATCTAGGGTATTCGTTTCATCGTACATACTACTCCCCCTTTCTTCTAACACCCAAGTCTTTGCAGTAATTGCACGAACGGACCATAATAACGAGCTCTAGTAGCAGCAATCTCCTGTTGGATTGTAGCGTGATGTCTTAACGTTCCCATTCCATCATGTATACGGTATGCCGTTAACGATTGATTAAGCAAATGAAAGTCGAAACCTCCCAACATGACGCGAAACCATAGATCGAAATCATGTGTGTAAGGTAGTGCTTTATCAAATAATCCAATAAAGCCAAACAGTTCCTTTCTCATCATAACAGTACATCCATTCACTGGATTTCCTTGTGTAAAACAGCTATAAAACTCCTTCACAGTAGAGAAAACAGCACCTGCATCCTCTTGTGTCACGTTACTGGCTCCATCTATTAAATTAAAATTAGTAAAAGATATATAGGTTTGATGTTCCTGCATAAAGAGAACCTGATTATTGATTTTGGCTGGATAGAATATATCATCAGAACTAAGCCATGCTACATATTGTCCCGAAGCATGTACAATCCCATGATTAAGAGCAGTCGCTGTCCCCCCATTACTTTTACCCAGATAATTAATATAAGGAAGGTAGGGTGTAATTTTATCTACATGTTGTGTTGAACCATCATCTACAACGATAATCTCAAGAGGGGTATAGGTTTGCGAAAGCGCTGATTGTATTGCCTGATCAATATAAGGACAATTATAAAAAGGAATTACCACCGTCACCAACGGTCTTGTCATTCTCCCTTTACCTCCTCGGTACGAAAGTACTCCATAATATCAAGAAGAGACTGCTCCCAAGGAATTTGCGGCTTCCAACCCATATCATGCAAATCCTTACACCGGTCTTCATCGTGTATTGAAGAGGTTTGTGGTGCATTGCCCATTTCCAATAGGATCGGTACTTTGGCCTTCTCAACCATAGAAGTCGCTATATCTCCAAGTGAACGTTCAAAGCCTGAGCATATAGGATACACCCTTCCAGACTCCCCCTTTTCAAGAATTAAATCGTAAGCTAGAATAGCATCTCTTACATCCACGAAATCTCTCGTATCATAACGTGAGGATATACGAAAAGGACTCATGCTCTTTCCCTGCTCACTATTGACAATATGTCTAGCAAGCAATGCACAAATTCCGGTGGATGGACCAGGTCCCATTAGATTACTCGGCTCAGCTATTGATATATGCTGCTGAAATAGCTCTCTCCACGATAATACGGCACACTCCTCCAACGTCTTACTCAAACTATAAGGATGTGGGGGACGAGGAGGGATGGCCAGAGGGAATTTCAAGCGTGAACCTACAATAAGAATGCGACTTTCTGAATGGCTACGTAATGCATCAAGCAAAGTTAAAGTGGAGAGTACATTGGTCTCCATATAAAGTAAAGGATCGCTCCATGATTCAGGAACCGAGTTTTTACCCGCTAAATGCAGAACAAAGTCTGGACATACATGATGAACCAATGTCTGGACTTCATCTCTCACAGTCAAATCACAAACCCATGGTTCAACCCCCGCAATGGGTGGCAGACTATCAGGGCGACGGATCACGGCGACAACTCTAATTCCCTTCGTTGCAAAATAATCACAAGCATGCCTTCC
>DASXLR010000123.1:0-6713 GCA_036496075.1 Paenibacillus sp.
TAGACTACTATATTCTGATAAGGATTCCATTGCATCTACGTATCTCTCTGTTAATAATTCAATATAAAACTTAACCTGAAGTAGATATTTTATGCGATTGCCGTTCGAATAGAATGCCATAACTAACTGCTGTAATTCATCAAATATATCATTCTTAGGGTTTACTTCGCCATATGAATATAAATATAGTTCCAATGCTTCATCATTAACTAAAATTGATTTTCCCAAAAGTTCTCTTACCATTTCAATTCGACCATGATTATGCAATGTTCTTGCAAGATCAAGTTTTTCACTTAATTCTATTTGCTCCGACAAACCTGTAACATATCCCAATAAATCTTCGTATTCATCCAAGAATCCATATTTATTCAGGAACTCGAGTCCCTTCTCAATTAACCATGGACTATCTTTATATTTCTCAATATTTCCAACTATTAAATGCTTTGCTTCCTCGGGTTTACTGTTCTTCTCAAATAACTGTACTTTGTAATTTAATATTACACCTTGTGAATCATATAAATGCTCAACATTTTGCTCAAATATCTTCTCTATCAATTCCCATTTATCAAGTTTTGAGTAACAATGAAGAAGCCTTGCTAAAAATACTGACTGTTCATTCCAAAAGTGTTCTAAATAATTAGCTGCATTTTCATAGTCTCCAAAGAAAAAGAATATTTCGGACATCACTATACAAATCTGTTCTTCGTTAATGAGGTCTTTGTCGATATCCTTATATTTTTCAATAGCCATTTCTAGGTTGTCTACTCCCATCAGACTTAAATAATGCATCCAATGTTGTGAACGAATTTCTTTTGTACTGTTTTCAACAAAGTAATATGTACGTTCTAAATCATTATAGATATCTCTAGCTTTTTCTTTAATTTCTTCATTAATTTCAAGCTTCCAACTCAGACTCTTTCCAAAAATAATAGATTTAGCGATTGTCTTATAATAGTCATAAGAGATATTATATTTGATTCTAAGAGCTTTACTAAAGTATGATACAGAATCCTCGAACTCATTTCTAAACAGTGAAACAAATCCTAGTTGTGAATACGCATTTGCTTCATTATCAAGTATCGGTTTGATATTCTTTTCGTCATCCAAAAGCAAATGAATAACAGAGTCAAAGTCACCAATTTGCAAGTGATAATTTGATTCTTTTAGTATCAGCTTATGTTCTTCAGTTCCCTTATCTCTTAAATGTTGAATTGCAGCTGATACTAAATTATATTTCCTATTATTACATCCAAGCCAGTAATCGATCTCATCAATAAACTCACTTTCAGGATAATTATGTTCAATGCTTTTTCGAATTGGAATAGACTTTTCTATCGCATCAGTGTTAATGTAAATCCGTGCTTTCTGGTAAAGAAGTTTTGCTCTTTGCTCTTTACTAACATTCCCTATTGTATCTAATATCTCGGTGATAGCTTCAATTGCTGTATCATATAATCCTTTATCAATTAAAAATTCAATGTCTTCAATTTTTTGTTCTAATAAATAGTCGTCGCCTAATTGCTCCTCGATTTTTTTGATAATGTTTTCTTCGGACTTAACAATTGATTCATCAATAATAGATATAGTAGCCTTGTCTTTAATACTTAATAGTGATTCTCTAAAATCGACCAGCACGTTAAATAACTCTGTAAAATAGTCTTCAAAATCATCTGGTCTTTTTACATGTGGATGTTTGAATTTATCTTTTATCAAATTAACAAAATCAATTGCCTCTTTAGCCAGGCCTTTTGATAATGAGTTATAATCATCTTTCGATGTTTTGTATGCATGAAAAACCCGATCAATTATAGAACTGCCAACATTGCTTTGTTCAAGGAATTCAACAAAGTAATTACTATCAACTTCAGTATCATCAAACTTTCTATTAAACGCTGATACTTTTTCCTCAATTTCTTGAATCAGCTTCTTTTCTTCGCGATTAGTTAAACCTTTTGAAATTAGATACCCTGCGAAATTAGGAGCTATTAATGATCCGGCTATGTAACCTAGAAAACTCATATAGTTCCCCCTTTATAATAAAAAAATAATTAACGACATATATTCCCATTATACTCCTAATAAACTTAATTTTCATCTCCTAGCTAGTTAAATATTTCATTCTATCTAATATTATATTTAATCCAGTAAATATATTTCCACACACAAAAGCCCTTGGGTATTCATCATCACACTCAAGGGCTTAGTCCATTGTTATTACTAGCTTATCGTCTATCCAGCTTTATGACCGATTCAACATGTACCGTATGCGGGAACATAGGCTATTTGGTTCCCGTCTGCCTCGGTCTCCAATGCCTGGTGGTTTCTCGAATGGCGCTCAGGTGAGCATCCAGACATCCCTGTTATTAAGCCCATTCTCTGTACCTTCTAGCCATCCGAAATACAGACTGGACAAGCCATACTGGCACTCTATGGTTCATTATTTATCTCTTTGTTGTTCAAATTAAGTATTTTTTAATTCACAAAAAATTCCACAACAATCCTCTGCTTCTTATGACGGTGATTACTACATATGCCATCGCTGGGTTACTCTATGATCTACTATTTGCTCCACTTTTATGGAATCTATATGCCGCAATGATCGTATTACCCTTCTTCGGATTAGGTCATCTATTTAAACAGTATCAACATAAACTTGGCGCATACTTAAATTATAAGTTTCTCGCCCTCTTTTTCAGTCTGAATCTAGTGACAGGCATGTTGATTCTTTGGGGCCTACGGAAACTATATCTTATACTACGTCTCAGCGATCAGCGGAATTTTCGTTATTGTTATTCTTTCTCAAGCCATTCAAAGTCAAAGAGTCTTATCATTTATCGGTGTTAATACTAGGTAAGCCAATTAGAATGGGGCAGCGACATAAACCGATGCATGAAAATTCCTCCAATATCCTTAATACCTAAACATGAAACAACATATCAAATCCCGGATTATTCATATAACCCGAGATTTGATATGTTGTGTAGCGTGAATGTTCTGATCGATTCGATATCCTTTAACCACTCTTTTCTTTAATAGTGTATCTGTCCGCACATAAGAATACTGCTTGGGCTTAAGCTCTTGCAGAACTATTCGTAACCCCTCCAACATTTGCCTTGGCGCATCTTCATCAGCACCTGCCGTATCGCCACTATCAAGTAGTAGTACGATAGAGCCGGGTTTGATCTTACGTAACAGTCGGTCTATTAACTTCTGGGAATTCTCTTGACGCCTCCAATCCCAACCCATCACGGACCAAAGCACAATGTAGTATGATTTGCGAAGCCAAAATAAATCGCCCAGATTCAATACTCCCCACGGCGGACGATAACTAGAAGGTCGCTCCCCGATAATCCCCTCAATAATATCAGCCGTGCGATTGATATGCTGACGCTTTATTTTCCACGGAAATATAATTAAGTTACATTTATGAATATAGTTGTGAATTCCAACTTGATGCCCCTCATCATGTACTCTTCGTATCAAATGCGGATACTGTTCAGCTTTACTACCAAGTACAAAGAACGTCGCCTTCACATCATATTGCTTCAGCAAATCCATTAGTTCAGGTGTATAGCGTGGATCAGGGCCGTCATCGAAAGTAAAGGCGACCTCAGCCTGTTGTCCTTGTCTTCCTCTCTTATATACACCTAGACCAAAAACGCCTAAAGTTTATGTTTTTTAATAATCGCTTACTTATGATCTTTGCTGCCTCTTGAAAGTTATAGGAACATTCTTCAAATAAAATCTCTTTAAGAGCTAGCTCTATACCATTTTTGTACAGGTAGCACATGGGCATGAATAAATTTTCTTTGAGTTTAGGGTTTTCGATTATGAAGTCAAAGACATATTTTGCTGAAGCAGTATAAACAAAAATACGGATAAATTCCGCATCTCAATAAAGATTTAAGTAGGTATTCATATTTCCAGACATTTTCTTATTTTTGGACCGCTGATCTTGTGCAAGCACAAAGATATGCTCATCAATAATCGAAGAGCCGAAGATCCGTAGCTTTATGTCTTTGCCTTTCGACAGGGACAAACAACCTCATCAGAATTTAAACCGAGCGTGGCCCTTAACGGAGTAATCGTGATACCCCTCCAATTGAAGAAGCGTTTCTTTCATCTCCAAGCCGCCGCTGTAACCGGTCAATGTGCCGTTCTTTCCGATAACGCGGTGGCAAGGAATGACAATCGGAATGGGATTGTCATCAACGCTTGCCAGACGGAAACCTGAAAAATTGTACCCTTCAAATCAAGGGGAAGTTCAAACGACATGCTTCTTCGCTCACAATAAGCCTGCAACTGTTCCAAGTAAGGAGAAAGCCGTTCCTTATCTTCAATTAAAACCGCATTGGGAAATTTCCTGCCTACCCATTGCTTCATGTTCATATGTAGATCATCCGGAAATGAAATTAAGCATAAGCCTCGATCGGACGCTGCCACATGCAGCAGCCGATCATTGAGAACGGAGTGAACGAATGTTGTCCAGAAAATCTCGGTTACGGTTGATTTATACATAGGCTACCATTTGGTGTATAGCGGATTAGGTCCGGCATGCGATGGGAAGAGCGGCAGCACTTCCTCTGCCAACTCTTGAATCACTTCGGAAGGAGGTCGGCTGGAAAATTGAATGCCGAGCGCAGCATGGTTGACGCCAACTGCTTGCCATTCTTCCAAAAGCTGAATCAGTCCTTTACGACCAGTACGCAAAATGTATCCTCCGCGGAGCGGTGTCCTCGGATAATCGGCATCTTCCACAAGATCAATCCATTCGTTGGTCATGTGCGGCTTGAATATCCCGCCTGGTATTTTTTCACGCCAGGCGCTTATTTTTTCCGAGAGCCTCCGGGGACCAGACACATCTGCTGTCGCTTCGGGATAAGTGAGCCAGCCGTCGCTATGCTCCGCGATCCAGTCGAGGGATTGTCGGCTTGATCCTGTCACAACGAGCGGAATATCGCCGGTTGCAGGCTTGGGAAGCATTTCCACACCCTCAACTTGTCCAAGGGACGATAGAATCGATGGCCTCCGAAGTCGAATAAGGTTACGGAAAAACTCAACCGTCTCCCGAAACCGAACATCACGTTGGGCGGCATCGATTCCGTAAGCCGGAAATTCTATGGCTCGGTCTCCTGAGGCAATCCCGAGTACAAGACGTCCGCCAGACAGCACATCAATGGATGACGCCAATTTGGCCAAATCGAGGGGATGACGTAATGTGAAGATTGCACTGCCCGTTGCTAAAGATACATGCTTTGTTCTTGCAGCAAGATATGCCAAATAGGTAAAAGGATCGAAGACCTGTCCAGCATCCCCAAAGCTAGGATCAAACAGCGGCACATCCCGCACCCAAACCGCAGCGAAGTTCCATTGATCGATCATTTCCACGATATCTGCTTGGCCCTTTAAGTCGTCCATGTGACCTGCATAGAACTTAAGCGGCAGGAAAATACCAATTGTGAGTTTATTGGGGGCGAACATGCGTCGGAAGCCGGGATGCTCGGTGAACATTCCAGGTGTCGAAGCTGGCTGCTGTCGCTCACGAAGTGATTCATTATCATTTGATTTTATTTCCAATTCATTCGCCTCCTAAACAATAGGTGATCCAATCATCTCGTGTAGCACCCATGAAACCAGTTCGTGACCGCTACAGATACAGCCACGCTAGATGCGCCGCCGAAGCCTACCGATGAAAGAACCCCAAACAACAAAAAAACTGCCATATTAACGTAACAAGAAAAGTGATAAATGTGCTGATCCCAACGATCAAGGCACTATAGGACTAAAGGCTCCAAAAGAGGAACGCACGTCTTGTACAGTCATCAGTAATGCCAAAAAGGATAACATCAAAATAATCCAGCCGTAATAAGTTCTCTTTCTCATTCCTGCCTTTCCTTTACTATATGGAAGTAAATTATAGTCGCATATTCGACTGGAAGTGATATAATTGTAATCGTTAACTGACCCCGATTACAGTGACAACTCTAAACATTATTATGGGGTCAGATTAGATTATGGGGAGGGCTAGCATGATCGATATGACGCTATTACTGGAGGAAAAGTCCGGAGAATCGTTATATTTTCAGCTATATCAACACATTAAAAAAGATATTATAGGAGGCAAGCTGGCTGCTAAGACACGATTGCCTTCCATCCGTGCGCTTTCATCCCATCTCCATATTAGCCGCAATACGGTAGAATTGGCCTATCACCAATTGATAGCCGAAGGCTATGTTCAAAGTAAACCGAGGAGCGGCTTATATGTAATTGAATTGGAACTGGAGAAGTTGCCTGCGCCGTATTCTAGGAGAAGAAAACCGTTTGAAGCAAGTAAGCAGGACAGTGCTGCGGTTCAATATGATTTTCGATATGGCGATGTGGATGTCGCACACTTTCCGTTAGCCACCTGGCGCAAGCTATCCAATCAATGCTTACAACCGGGACAAGTGGAGCTATTCTCTTATGGCGATCCTCAGGGGGAACCTGGACTCCGTGTAGAAATTGCTAAATATCTGTACGATTCGAGGGGAGTAAATTGCTCGCCTGATCAAATTATTATTGGGGCAGGCATTCAGTATCTGCTTAGCGTGCTATCCGGGTTGATGGGAACTGCTAACAACAGCATTGCGATGGAAGAACCAGGCTACGATGGGGTTCGGACAATTTTCCAACATAACGGATTCAGCATCTATCCCATTCCATTGGATAAGGAT
>DASXLR010000124.1:0-4850 GCA_036496075.1 Paenibacillus sp.
GCTTTTTCCAATGTCCACTAAATGGGGTCTTGACCATCGTGGAATCTCGGTCGTTTTATATTGGGCGGCTAGTCAGGATATGTGTGTCTGGGTTTGATAATTCGACATTAATAAACAACAAATTTTAAATATAACCACAGATTACCTTCGAAAAAGGATATGCGATATGATATACTTTATCGTAGATCGTTTTGATAGATTTATATCTGTACGATTAGTATATCAATATTAAGAAATTAAATTTTTGTCTATATATGAAAGGAGAATGACTAGTTTGAAACCACGTGTAGTTCCTATACTTATTACTGTAGTCCTCTCTGGTGCCCTTTTATTTGGTGGATGGTTTCTTTACCGACAAATGACTTTACAAAGTCCTCTCCACAATATGGTGACAAAATATGAGGGTGTAAATAGCGCTCAAATGGATATCACCCAAGATAAAATCGTTTTGAATCTTGATATTAAACCAAATACTCAGTTACCAGGACTTGTTCAACAACTAAAGACAGAAGGAAAGTCACTGATAGGAAACCGTGTTCTACAGTTCGTTGTTGTTGATCATTCCTCTAATACATTAAATAAATTCTGGGAGAAAGCGATGTTTTCTGTAGCAGAGGCTATGGAGAATAAACGTTATACAGATATACCCAAGAATCTAGAGGAACTGGCACAAGCATCAGGTGATGTGAAAGTGACAACTGAAATGGACGATACGAACGTGTATGTGAATTTGATTAGTTCGACGGATGCTAAGGCTAGTAAATTTATCATTCTACCGCGTGATCCAGGTAAATTGGGGGTGTGGAATAATGCCAAGATGGACTAAAGAAGTTTTGATTGGATTTCTGCCTGTACTGATTATTTTCTTAGCCTTTATTGGTATCAATGTTGTTCCATTGCTGTTTGCAGGTGTCTTGATCGGTGTTCTGCTGGTGGTCGCTAACAAGCGCGGAGGACTTGCAGTTGGTGCAACAGCGGATCGTAAGCGGAAGAAGAATAGCATGAGCAAGCTTACCTTTGAAGAAATTGGGGGTCAAGACAATGCGAAGGGGGAGCTTCGGGAAGCTCTTGATTTTCTTAATCGGTATGACGAGGTTCAGAAATTTGGGATCCGGCCATTGAAAGGTATTCTCCTCACAGGTCCTCCAGGAACAGGGAAGACGCTGATGGCAAAAGCCGCGAGTCAGTATACGGATTCGGTCTTCGTAGCTGCAGCTGGTAGTGAATTTGTTGAGATGTATGTTGGGGTCGGAGCCGGACGAGTTCGGGATTTATTTCGGGATGCTCGCACCCGCGCTGCTAAGGAGAATAAGAAAAGCGCCATTATATTTATAGATGAGATTGACGTCATTGGTGGTAAGCGTGAGGGTGGACAGCAGCGGGAGTATGATCAGACCCTTAATCAATTATTAACTGAAATGGATGGGATCTATTCATCGGAAAGTCCACGGATTCTAATCATTGCAGCGACGAATCGTAAGGAAATGCTAGATAGTGCCTTACTGCGACCGGGACGATTTGATCGGCATATTCAGGTTGATTTACCAGATAAAAAGGGTAGAAAACATATTTTACAACTTCATGTCAAGAACAAGCCTATTACGGAGGCTGTTGATATGGATAAGATAGCGGAGGAATCCTTTGGATTCTCAGGAGCACAGCTCGAAAGTGTAATGAATGAGGCTGCGATCTACATGATGCGTGAGCATAAGCAGGAGATAGAGCAGCGGCATATTTCCATGGCCATTGATAAGGTGATGATGGGAGAAAAGACGGATCGAGAATCAACCTTAGAAGAGAAAAGAAGGGTTGCGATTCATGAGTTGGGACATGCTATTATGGCAGAGGTAGTTCGCCCAGGCAGTGTAAGTCAAGTGGCCCTAAGTCCACGTGGACAAGCACTAGGTTATGTGCGTCATAACCCACAAGAAGAACAATATCTGTATACAAAGTCTTTCCTCGAAGAACAGATTATGATTGCTCTTGGAGGGGCTGCGTCGGAGGAAATCTATTATGGTGGACGGAGTACGGGTTCAAGTAATGATTTCGAACAAGCGTTGAATATTGTCCAAACGATGATGAAATCGGGTCTGACTTCACTAGGTATCGTAAACATAGAAATGGTGACGACAGAAGAACTGATGAGAGAGAATAATGTGATTCTGGAGGCGTTAATGTCTCGAACTCGAGATATACTAGAACAGCATCGTAACGTATTCGATCAGTCGCTGGACATCCTACTTAGAGAAGAAACACTCTCTGGAAATCAATTTCGTTGTCTATTTAGTGAATCTTCACTTTTACCAGCATAAAATATGATGCTGGTTATTTTTTTTTACTTTTGTTCCATGCTAAGATATTATTATATGTTGGAGTGAATAACGTATTTTTCGATAAGAAGGGTACAATATCGAATATACGACATAAAAAGGGAGTTGCATACCGTATGTTATTTAAGAAGATTTGTGTCATTGGCGGTGGCACCATGGGACAAGGAATCGCAGAAATGCTAGCTGCAAAGGGCATTGATGTATTATTGGTGGAGAAATCTACGGAGAAATTAAACTATTCCTATAACATGATTGAGACAAGTCTTGATAAACAGCTAGAGAAGTGGGGTATCACCCAAGCAGAGAAGAAACTTATTCTCAGTAGAATTCATAAAGTAGAACATTTCGCTGAACTTGGAACATGTGACATGATTATTGAGACCATTTCCGAAGATTTAGATGCGAAGAAACAAATATTCTCACAATTGGACCAAGTATGTCCTAACAATATTATTCTTGCTAGTAATACATCAACGCTTAGTTTGACTGAACTTGCAAGTTCTACAATGTATCCTGAACGTGTGATTGGAATGCACTTTATTCATCCGGTCGGAAAAGTGGATTTAGTTGAAATTATTCGTGGATTGAAAACATCCGATCTCACGTTTGTAGAAACGAAAAGTTTCGTAGAAGACGTGGTAAGTAAAAAAGGAGTCATGATCTATGAATCTCCTGGATTTGTATCTTCACGTTTAATCTGTCTATTAATTAATGAGGCACTTCACATTCTTCAAGAAGGCGTTGCTTCTGCTGAAGACATCGATGGTGCAATGCGTATAGGCTACCAGTTCCAGAATGGTCCTCTAGAAATGGCAGATCGTTTCGGACTTGATTCCGTACTTGCTGCTCTTGAAAGAATGTTCCGTGAATTTGGTGAATTGAAATATCGTCCGTCCACCATCCTTAAGAAGATGGTTCGTGCAGGGCATCTAGGTGTTAAAACAGGTGAGGGATTCTTCAAGTATGACAAGGATGGTGACCGGATATGAATATTTTAGTTATTAATGCAGGAAGTTCTTCTTTGAAATATCAATTGTACGACATGACAGACGAGTCTGTTCTGGCTAAAGGTCTTGTAGAACGAATTGGGATGGATTCATCTATTATGACTCACAAACCTACGGGTGGTCAGGAAGTAACTGAGGTCAGCGAGATTCTGGAGCATACGACTGCAATTCGTAAAGTACTTTCTATGCTAACACATCCAGAGCATGGTGTTATCAAGTCAGTGGATGAAATAGAGGCAGTAGGTCATCGTGTTGTCCATGGTGGCGAATCGTTTAAGGCTTCTGCTCTTGTTGATGGAAATGCAAAGTCGGAAATTCGGCGCTTGATCGATCTAGCACCCCTTCACAATCCTGCAGCGATGATGGGTATATCAGCGTCAGAAACGAATATGCCTGGTATTCCTATGGTTGTTGTATTCGATACCGCCTTTCATCAAGGGATGCCTGAGAAGGCTTATTTGTATGCCATTCCTAAAGTTCTTTATAACAAATACAAAGTACGCCGTTATGGATTCCATGGTACTTCACATGAATATGTTAGTAAAACAGCAGCGGAACATCTTGGTCAACCTATCGAGGACTTGAAGATCATTACCTGTCATATTGGAAATGGGGGTAGCGTTACTGCTGTACTAGGAGGATGTTCTGTAGATACTTCTATGGGGATGACTCCATTAGAAGGTTTAATGATGGGAACTCGTAGCGGTGATCTTGATCCAGCGATTGTACCCTTTGTCATGAACAAAGAAGAATTGACTGTGAATGAAGTGAACTCTATGCTTAATAAACACAGCGGTCTCTTGGCAATATCCGGTATTAGCAGTGACATGAGAGAAATTACAGATGGTATGGCTAATGGCGACGCTAGTTGTACGCTTGCTTTTGAAATGTATGAGTACCGTTTACGTAAATATATTGGTTCTTATGCTGCAGCTATGAATGGTGTTGACGTGATTGTATTTACAGCTGGGGTTGGCGAGAATTCCATTGTTGTACGTGAGAAAGTATGTGAGAATTTAACTTATCTTGGAGTAGAAATTGACGATGCACTGAATGCTATTCGTTCTGGCGAACCTCGGTTGATCTCGACTAATAATTCCAAAGTGAAAGTGTTGGTCGTTCCAACAAATGAAGAATTAATTATTGCACGTGATACTTTCCGCATTGTTGGTAATTCGAAATAAAATTATAAAATAATGAATTCGTATATAGAATGATAGTTAAAAGGGAGAGATCAAAGCATGTCCATCAAGAGTGTGATTCGTGATGTGAACCAGCATGTTGGCGAAACAATAACCATCGGAAGCTGGATCAATAACAAACGATCAAGCGGAAAAATTCAATTTTTGCAATTGCGTGACGGTACTGGATATATTCAAGGTGTTGTTGTAAAGAGTGAGGTTTCAGAGGAAGTGTGGGACGCTGCCAAGAGTCTAACACAAGAAAGTTCATTATATGTGACAGGTATTATTCGTGAAGAACCACGAAGTGCATCTGGTTATGAAATGACGGT
>DASXLR010000125.1:0-31713 GCA_036496075.1 Paenibacillus sp.
CTCTCATTGTCTCGAAGCCTGCAGCTTCGATCATATGATTACCGCGAATTCCTCCAGTCCATACTACAGTAGCTGCTTTAATCTCTTCACCTGTTGCAAGGAGTACGCCTTCTGGTGTACATTCTTTGATAGCAATACCAATCTTGAATGTTACGCCTTTTCTTCTAAGAACGTCCATCGCATATTCAACAAGTTCAGGTGCAAAACCAGGCAATGCCGTTGGAGCTGCTTCACAGTTATAGATATTAACAAGAAGTGGATCAACATCATACTCCTTACACAGTTCAGGAATACGATCCGCTAATTCAGCTACAAATTCAATACCACTAAATCCTGCGCCACCCACAACAAAGTTAATACGTTCTTGTGGAGTCTTCTCATTCTTGTAAAGTGCGAATTGATATTCGATATGCTTTCGAATCAAGCGCACGGAGTTAATACTACGAATCGTCATCGCATATTCATCAAGTCCCGGAATACCGAAACTTTCAGGCTCTCCACCTAAAGCAATGATCAAATAATCATAAGAAAGAGTTCCGTCCTCCAATATGACCTTTTTCTCTTGTGGACGAATTTCTTTTACCGAGGATTTCACAAGATCAATCTTAAATTCGTCAATCAGCTTTGAAATGGAGACACGTGTATTCTCGATACTGTCTGTACCTGCAGCAGGCATATGCAAATGTGTCGTAATATAATGGTAATCATGACGGTTAACTAACGTCACGTCTGCCTCGTTGTAATTTAATTCTTTTTGCAGACGCTGTGCAGTTAGGATTCCCCCATATCCAGCACCAAGGATTACTATTTTGGGAATACTACTCATGGTATAATCTTACTCCTTCCAAATCCTTCTTTTTCTTTATATATCTATATAGAGAATGAACTAAAATGTAAGAAACAGCTAGTTCACTCTTTTATAGTATGCATCCTATATCGCTTAGTGAAAATATACACATTAATAGATTTGGAAGCTTCACAATTTGGTGGATGAGACATTTCTCACATTTATTTTAATCGTTCACTCCTATTTTATCAAAATAAATATCAATGATAATGTTCATAACTGAGTAATTGTTCGAAAATTGACAAATATCAACTTAACATACTTATTGAAATACTAGCTATTTCGAGTTAAAAGATCAAGTGTTATTTCATGCCGAATTCTACCTATAATGCCTTCTGACCTCAATTTCATACGAAAAAATACATATTTAATTCTTTTTTATATGTGTTTATATCCACCAGAACTTTGCAGATAAGGCCAGTACGATTATAATGAATAAGATTATATGAACTAAATCACATTTCCATGGAGGTGCTTTACCTAATGACATCCCCACACACTAGTGTTGAAATGTCCGACTTGATCATTATCGGGGGCGGTCCAGCAGGCATGTTTGCCGCATTTTATGGCGGAATGCGACAAGCATCCGTAACCATTATTGAAAGTATGCCACAACTGGGTGGACAACTTGCTGCACTGTATCCCGAGAAATACATCTATGATGTCGCTGGATTTCCTAAAGTGACTGCGCAAGAACTTGTAAATAATTTGTACCAGCAAATGGAGCATTTCAATCCTACTTTGCGACTTGAAGAAAAAGTAATCGCTGTAGAGAAGATAGAGGAACGCCATTTTGTCGTAACGACGGATAAAGGTAAATACTCGTCCAAAGCCGTCATCATTACTGCTGGTGTTGGTGCATTCGAACCACGTAGATTAGAAGTAGAAGGTGCAGATCGCTTTGAGAAAAGTAATCTTCATTATTTCGTGAATGACCTCAACGCTTTTAAAGGTAAAAAAGTACTCATTAGTGGTGGCGGTGACTCTGCTGTTGACTGGGCGCTTATGCTTGAACCTATAGCAGAACAAGTAACACTCATCCATCGCCGTGATAAATTCCGTGCGCATGAACATAGTGTTGAGAACTTAATGGCCTCTAAGGTAAACATTGTAACACCTACAGAGATCGTAGAACTTCACGGTGAAGAGACGATTACCAAAGTAACACTCTCCCATATCAAGACTAAGGAAACACAAGAGATCGAAGTGGATGATGTTATTATTAATTTCGGTTTTATATCTTCATTAGGACCTATTGCAGAATGGGGCATTTCTATTGAGAGTAATTCAATCGTAGTGGATACACGCATGGAGACCAATATCCCAGGAATTTTCGCTGCTGGAGATATTACAACTTACCCTGGTAAGCTGAAGCTTATTGCTGTAGGTTTTGGCGAGGCTCCGACTGCTGTTAATAATGCGAAAGTGTATCTAGATCCTGATGCACGTCTTTCACCAGGTCACAGTAGCAATATGAAACTGTAAATAAAATATATTTATTTATTCATAAAGATTAGAAATAGGGTATCCTGCTTGACGATCTGACTACAGCGTCTAATTAGGGTACCCTTATTATGTGTGTTAGATCATGTAAGTAAATAATGTATGAGACACCTCCGTAAGTCTGATAAACGTTCCACCAACGTAAGCTGCTCTAATTACACCATGATGAGATGTTGAGATTGTAATCTGCGTTTGTGTATTTCAGCTAGCAACAACGTTATGAAATCATGCTCAAGTTTTAAATCTATTGCTAGATAATAAGATTCCAACAACATTTCATCACTCAATATAGCCATCATTCTCACAACCTTTCCTCTTTTTTCCTAAATCTATCATATCAAACAATTGATAATGGAACAAGCGTTCGCTTTATCCACAAGCAACTGTGGAAATCCTGTGTATAAATTGTTGGTAAGTACATTAAATCCAGTTAAACAGCAGTGGATAATGTGGATAATTGTTATACACAGGCTATAAAACCATCAAAAAATGTCAAAATATATTTTCAAATTTTGGTATATATCTACTAAATAACCCATATATCATTATTAAACTATTAAAATCTAACTTTCTATTGTGGTCTCGTATTGACTTCGAAGATCCATATCCGATTATTAACATCTACTCCATAGTCAAATCCAAGTTCATTTATACCCGGAAAATGACGCTCCATAATCCCCGTACAGATGATACTAAGCTTCCTCATCTCTTGACGCTTCTGATGACTGGAGCCTTTCAACCTTGAGCCTTTAAGGCCCTGCAGACAGGTCAGCTGTGTTCCTCCCTTACATAGATTAGTAATAAATAATCCTGGCTTTGCAAGTCGGCCAACCATAGAACGAAACAGCCAGTGCCCATGCACCTTCACCAATTTTACCCGATAGTCAATTGGACGTCCCTTAATAGTAGCAAGATGTATACCCTGCTGTATTAAATACTTTCGTTGTACCTTCATTCGATTCAGGGCAAGATATATATTATGAAAATGAGTGTGTCTTATCGTTTGAGATAAATGAGTTAATGTATAGCCTTTAGAATCTTTAGTCATTCGAATAACCCCATAACCGCCTCCACCTACGATAGGCTTCACTACAACCATCCGATACTTACGTAACATGTACTGTAAATGGGATGGGGATAATATCATCGTATGAGGAATGTATGGAACAACCCTACGATCCGTCAACAACGCTTCAGTCTTTAACCATTTGCTAGCTAATTGTCTTCCCGCCAATCTTACCACTCCCTCTTGGCCGATATACCTTAACATACTCGCAAACCTAACTTCTTTCTTGGATGATTGTCCATCATCGTCACATGAATTTGGAGATGTTCACTCCAAATCATGCCATCAGAAATATTGGCTTACTACTATAAATCAGATATACTATGGATGAAACAAGAAGAAACGGCTTCGCCGTCCTTAAAGGGACGGTAACTATTACTCGTAGAAATATAAGCAAAGTATAGTGGTAACTTATACTTTCTTATATTTTAAAAAAGGAGGTTGAAATCAAGTTGTCACAGTTATTCGAAGTATTATACTGGATCGCCATCGTCGGCATGTCTGCAACACTTGCTTTGACGACCGTGTTGATCTTTGCCATCGGCTTTAATTTTATAAAGAAAAAACGAAGTATTCTCGGCATGAGCTGTATTGCCTTTTCAATCGTAGCAGCTTCTATGGTCGTCTTGATGATCAATCATACATTTATAACCCCCGCCTCCTAATCAATTACCAAAATACCCACCTTATTCCTTATTTATCGGAATATTGGTAGGTATTTTTTAATTTTTTTATAAAAAATATATTATATCCCTATGTTACTGATGAATAGATTTCCCCAATGAATGATAGGATACCATTTAACATAACAAAAAAACCTCCTAGAAACGTGTGCAAATGTCACACCACGATCCAAAAGGTTGGAATTCACGTACATTTAACTATTCTTACTAATACCTCGAACGTTTTTCAACCTCAATTAACACTCGCCCTCAGCAGCTGGCTTCCCTGCATCCTTCGCTGTACGAAAGCTTGATCCACAACCACACGTAGCTGATGCATTCGGATTATTGATGGTGAACCCACCGCTCATACCTGATTCTTCGAAATCAATTTCCAGGCCATCCAGATATTTAATGCTTTCTTTATCCACGACAATTTTCATGTCATTCACATTCATATATAGATCGTTCTCTGTCTCATCATCATCAAATCCCATGGCGTATGAGAAACCGCTGCATCCACCTGGCTGTACACCAAGACGAAGAAACATATTGGGGAGTTCCTGTTCAGAGAGCATCACTTTTAATTTATCTGATGCTGTTTCGCTAATATTAATCATGGTTTAACCTCCTCTTTCTACACTACTTTCTTGGTTCCACTTACATAAGCAAGTGTTGTTCAACCTAACGAGTGTTAAACTTATTTCTAATTGTTCCTATCCCAAGTATACTCCACAACCTCGTTGCCCTCAAGTGAATCAGTGAAGTTCTCTTATAGTCAACCCCTTTTTTCCTCTTCATCATATTGCGAAGCCTGCAAACAGAGGTCTATAATAGGAAAGGAATGAAATAGAGATAATTGTCAGTATTTATTCACAAATAGACAAGTGTCTATCGAACAGGAGGAACGATCAAGATGTCTACACTCGTAACGCCTTTTACAGATAACAAAATGACTGCGATCATAGAGAAGGTACAGAATGGAGAACGTCTTTCCATTGAAGACGGTGTCTATCTTTATGAAAGCGATGATATCTTGACATTAGGGCAATTAGCTAATGAAGTAAACTTACGCAAAAATGGAAAGAAAGTATATTTCATTGAGAACATGAGCCTTTATTTCACGAACGTATGTGAATCTTATTGTGCTTTTTGTAACTTCCGTAAAGACCAAGGAGAAGAGGGTTCATATACGCTCTCTGGTGAAGAGATGGTTCAGTACGTCGATCAACATATTCACCCAGGTATTCGCGAATTCCATATTGTTGGTGGACATAATAGTCACGTACCTTTCCAATACTATGTAGACTCCTTACAAACTTTAACCGATCATTATCCCGATGTAACATTAAAGGCTTACACAGCTGCGGAGATTGAATTCTTCACGCGGATAAGCGGTCTCAGTACTACTGAAGTATTACAAAGTCTCCAGAAGGCTGGATTGCAGTCCCTAACGGGTGGTGGAGCTGAAATATTATCAGATCAATACCGTCAAAAAATGAAAGTCGATAAAGCGAATGTGGAACAATATTTAGACGTGCATCGTTCTGCTCATCAATTGGGTATGAAGACACATACGACCATGTTATACGGCTCTATCGAAAGTCATGAAGATCGAATTCGACATATGGTTCAGATTCGTGAGCTTCAAGACGAAACCAATGGATTTATGGTGTTCATTCCTTTGTCTATGCAACCGAAGAATAAGAACGCAGGAATTATGCGTCGTAACTCTGCTTATGAAGATCTTAAGACCATCGCCATTAGCCGCTTAATGCTGGACAATATCGATCATATCAAAGCCTATTTCATTAATATCGGTGCTCAATTAACCCAAGTTGCTCTAAGTTTCGGTGCTTCCGATGTTCATGGTACCATCATTAAAGAACGTATTAGCCACGCAGCGGGCGCTTTAACTCCAGAAGGCTTAACTCGCAAAGAGTTAATCTGGCTCATTAAAGGAGCTGGACGTATTCCAGTTGAACGTGACACTTTCTATAATGAGATCCAAGTGTACGAATAGCACGCAAGTAACATCTATGTGCGGATAAAGAGAGGTATGTGTGATGAGAAAATTGGTCGTACTTGGCGGAGGATATGGAGGACTCGCGATCATTCAAGAGCTCCTCAATAACCATCTTCCTGAAGATGTAGAATTGGTATTGGTTGATCGAATGCCCTTTCAAGGACTCAAAACAGAATATTATGCACTAGCCGCTGGAACAGCATCTGATTTCGATCTACGTGTCTCCTTTCCAATACACCCTAAGCTCACCATCAAATACGGTGAAATTACTTCCATTGATCTAGAAGGTAAAAGAGTACTCTTAGCGCAATCAGAT
Source organism: Paenibacillus sp. (assembly GCA_036496075.1). Lineage (GTDB taxonomy): Bacteria > Bacillota > Bacilli > Paenibacillales > Paenibacillaceae > Paenibacillus_AQ. The sequence goes on from DASXLR010000125.1 coordinate 6,421, forward strand.
ATCATAGAATATGATTATTTAGTTATCGCTTTAGGATGTACTGATCGTTATCATGGCATAGAAGGTGCCGAGGAGTTCACTAGAAGCATTCAGACTTTTGCAAATACACGTCAGACCTATCAACAATTGAACAATGTGAAGCCTTATGGGAACGTTAATATTGTTGGGGGTGGACTTAGTGGTGTAGAGGTGGCAGCAGAACTTCGTGAGAGTAGACCTGATCTTAACATCGCCATTCTTGATCGAGGTAACCGTGTGTTATCCTCATTTCCATCTAAATTATCTGTCTATGTAGAACACTGGTTTCAGTCGCATGATGTCGCTACTCGTTCTCAAATTTCAATAACACGTGTAGAAGATGGAGCGCTGTATAACGGAGAAGAAACCATTCTCAGTGACGAGACGATATGGACAGCAGGAATTCAGCCTGTCAAAGTCGTTCAAGATCTTCTGATTGCTAAGGACCCAGGTGGACGAATTGTACTCAATCCTTTTTCTCAAATACCAGAATATACTGATGTGTATGTCATTGGAGACTGTGCAAGTCTACCCTTCGCTCCAAGTGCACAAGCTGCCGGCGCACAAGCTGAACAAGTAGCTCATGTTATTCTCGCTTTGTGGCGAGGAGAGGCACCAAAATTGAATGCTCTCCACCTCAAAGGGACTTTAGGGGCATTAGGCAAGAAGGCTGGATTTGGACTTATGGGTAAAACATCCGTTATGGGACGAGTTCCACGTATTCTAAAAAGTGGTGTACTCTGGTTATCTAAACGTCATTTAGGTTAATCTAAGTCTAAGTTTTCCCAAGCTTCTGCTTCCTTGATCTTTTCTATAATGACATTATATAGTTCTTCGGAGCTGTCCGCTGACACAATTTCACCATTAACCATAGCGTAGGGCATCATGTAGCATTGGCCACAGTTGCTCAGACAGCCATATTCAATGACATCATAATCAGGGTTGGACTCTAATTTATCCATTACTTCATCCGTGCCGAAATGCATATTATTCGTGCAAAATTCTATGATAGGTCTCATTTTCAATTCACCTGCTTTACTTATATAGAAGAACTAAAGATTAACATGGAAGACGTAAACTTTAGTTCAATCTATATAGCCATTTTATTTTATGATTATTTGTACTATAATAACACTTAGGAAGGAGTTGAACAAAATGAGCGAAAACGCACAAAGTACCATGTATGATGAGGTATTAGAAGTGTTGGATAAACTTCGTCCGTTCCTACAACGCGATGGCGGTGACGTGGAATTGGTCGACGTAGAAGACGGCATCATAAAACTCAGATTAATGGGTGCCTGCGGCAGCTGCCCAAGCTCCACCATTACTTTGAAAGCTGGGATTGAACGTGCACTTCTTGAAGAAGTTGAAGGTATACAAGAAGTTGTCCAAGTATTCTAAATCCTACATCTATAGAAATATAGAAACAAATATATGGTAAACAATGAAGTCTTGGTCTTCTCGAGAGAGTCTACCAAGACTTTTTTTATAATATTTAAAAGTATACTTCTTCTATCCTTACTTCATCGGTAAATGATTGCTGTCCTACGAAGACGAAAGTCTCCTATCCTTGATTACTTATCCACGGTCTGATGGGATCTAGCCCTCCAGAAATGTCCATGATGTTCCCTGTTATAAAGTCAGAATCTTTGTGACATAAATACTTGATAACCCGTGCAATATCCTCTCCACTTCCAGGTCTACCCCGCGGAGTCTCTAAATCCTCTATATGCTCAACCTCTGCAATTGATTTTTCTTTGTTCATTCCCCTGATATCTCCTGGACACACCATGTTCACCGTAATACCATAGGGAGCCTCTTCCACTGCTAATGTCTTCGTGAATGAGACAAGCCCTGTCTTAGCTGCTGCATAAACAGCACGATGTGGCCAAGCTCTTGCCTCCCCCGCATGACCAAACCCGAAATGAATAATCCGTCCCCAGTTCTTCTTGCGCATTGAGGGGATAACCAAGTGATCAAGTAGCATTGCCCCAATCAAGTTTCCTTGAATGAGGGATATAATCTCGGCCTGCGTATATTCAAGGAACAACCTGCGCTCACGAATAAATGGACCGGCGTTGTTCACAACAATATCTGGACTTCCTAGCTGTTCACTTACTTTATCTACTAGCTCTTCAAGCTGCTTCGAATCTGAAATATCTGCACGAACAGCTATACATTGCACACCCTTAGCTTGAATGGTAGCACGTAATTGTTCAGCTTCTGCGGCACTGTGGACATAATTAAGAGCAATATGACAACCTTGATCGGCTAATGCCAGCGCAGTTGTCTTACCTAACCCCTTGGCACTACCCGTAATTAGGGCTACTCTACCATTCAAGTCTACTCCTCCTCCAAACAACGATGATTCTTTAAGTATAGAAGATTTAAGTCTACGCTACAAATATAAATCCCGCAGAACCAAATTGGCTCTGCGGGATTTAATTGGCGAAACGTATAATCGTTATAATCAAATAACCTCTTCATTTAAAATGCTGGTATTACAGCACCTTTGTAGTTATCTTCAATGAATTTTCTAACGTCGTCAGATGTTAGTGCATCCACCAATTTTTTGATAGCATCCGAATCTTTGTTATCTGGACGTGCTACTAGTATATTCGCATAAGGATTATCCTTACCTTCAATAATTAGCGCATCATTGACTGGATCTAGACCCGCATCAAGAACAAAGTTTGTATTAATAATAGCTAGGTCAACTTCCTCTAGTTGACGCGGTAAAATCGCTGCATCATTCTCTGTAATGACAAATTTCTTCGGATTCTCGGTAATATCACTTAGCTTAGATTCTACCTTATTCTCATCCTGAAGCTTAATGAGGCCATTCTTAGCTAATAGGCTAAGTGCTCGACCGCCGTTGGTTGCATCATTAGGAATAGCAATTTTGGCACCCTCTGGAAGCTCATCAATAGATTTATACTTTTTGGAATACGCTCCAAGAGGCTCTACATGAACAGCTGTAACAGAGACAAGGTCCATACTCCGTTGCTTGTTCTCAACATCAAGATAAGGTTGATGTTGGAAGAAATTCGCATCCAATTGTTTCTCAAATAACTGTGTATTAGGTTGAACATAATCTGTGAATTCTATAATTTCCAGATTGATGCCTTCCTTTTCTAGTTCAGGTTTAATGTGCTTTAGAATCTCTGCGTGTGGTACCGCTGAAGCCCCCACCTTCAAAGTTGTTTCATCACCTTTACCACATGCTGATAAAGCCACCACCAGTGCAAGACTTACAAAACCAAGTGTCCATTTCTTCATTGTCCATTCCCCTTTTCTTCGATAAGAATAATATGAATTATATGCGGCCGAATTTACTATTCGGGTGTAACTGTGATCACAAAATATTATTTTCTTATAAAATGACGTACAAGCCGATCTCCTGCCATTTGAAGTAATTGTACTAATACAATCATCAGGGCTACGGATATCAACATCACTTCCGTCTCATAACGATAGTAACCGTAACGGATAGCTAAGTCACCTAATCCACCTCCGCCTACTTGACCCGCCATTGCGGTATAGGACACAAGCGTAACTACTGTAACGGTCATAGCTGCTATAAGACCGGGTCTAGATTCTGGAAGTAATACGCGTAGGATAATCTGACTGGTAGAAGCCCCCATTCCCTCCGCAGCTTCGATGACACCACGATCTACCTCTGCTAATGCTGTCTCCACAAGCCGTGCAAAGAAGGGGGCTGCACCTACAACAAGTGGTGGAATTGTCCCTAGTACCCCCATGGATACTCCAAAGATCTCTCTCGTGATTGGAATCATAGCCACGATTAGAATAATAAAGGGCACAGATCGCAAAATATTAACAACAAAAGACAGAACAGTATAAGTGAATCGTACTTTCCGAGAAGCCGAACGTGACGCAAGGTAAAGAATTATACCAAGTGGAAGGCCTAGAATAAATGTAAATACCGCAGAAGCACCCAACATACTCAATGTAGCTATAATGGCAGCTCCAATCTCGTCCCAAACAATTTCAGAAAAATCTATGCTAAGAATCATTCCATTACCTCCACATCAAGACCTTGCTGAACGAGCTTGTCAATAGTTCTTGCAATACTATCCTTCTCACCCTCAAAACGTACAATCAATTGACCATAAGGGGTATCCTTGATCGTAGATATAGTTCCCTGCAAGATAGCGAAATCCACTTCAGTCTCTCGTACTGTCTTCGACAGAATTGATCCATACGTTTTCTCACCTAGGAAGGTAATTTTCACAGCTTGAGAGGATTCAAAATGAGTGGTATGAATAGCTTGTTGTAACAGTTCGTTACCACTAGCTTCCCCACGAATAAAGTCTCGCGTAACGGCATGTTTCGGCTTAAGGAACACTTCTGTTACTGCTCCATACTCAACAATTCCACCTTCGTGAATCACTCCAACACGATCACAGATACTTTGGATAACATGCATCTCATGGGTTATGAGAACGATGGTTAGTTTGAAACGTTTATTGATGTCTAGCAGTAGCTTTAGAATAGAATCTGTTGTCTGCGGGTCAAGTGCTGATGTCGCTTCATCACACAGCAATACTTCGGGATCACTTGCAAGTGCACGCGCAATACCTACCCGTTGTTTCTGCCCACCAGAGAGCTGCGCTGGATACTTATCACGATGCTGCTCTAGCCCTACAAGGGCTAACAATTCATTAACCTTCGTTTCAATCGTTTCTTTAGATGTATGAGCTAAGCGCAAAGGAAACGCAATATTGTCATACACCGTGGCAGAGGATAGCAAATTGAAGTGTTGAAAAATCATACCTATTCTTCGTCGTTCTTGCTGCAACTGCTGGGTGTTCAGGGCAGTTAAATTTACACCATCTACCCATACTTCACCTGATGTAGGTCGCTCTAATAAGTTGATACATCGAATAAGTGTGCTTTTACCAGCACCTGAATGCCCGATGACTCCAAATATTTCACCCTTCTCAATTGACAGATCCAAATTAGATAGTGCGGTAGTTACTCGGCCACCTTTACCGTACTGTTTCGTCAATTGCTTTAATTCAATCAATGTAAGTTCCTCCTTCGTTCATGACGTATATCAAAAATATAGAAAAGAAAACATAAAAAGCCCATTTCACAGTATGAAAAAGGGCTCTCTTTGCGTAAAGACAATGCCTCTCATCTGCCAGAAACGCCTGTATGCGATCTGTAGGAATTAGCACCATGACATTAAAGAGCGATAACGTTCATCACTCCTTAATCGGTTGCCGGGCTTCATCGGGCCTATCCCTCCGCCTCTCTCGATAAGAAAATACGATATGAAATTAAGTATTGTAAGTATAGAATCTTTTATGATGTTTGTCAAAAAGAAAAATTCACCTGTTAGGTTGAATTAGAATTAGAATTAGAATTAGCATTTAATGTTCTGTTGTGCCATTGATCATGGATATAATGATAAGCAGCAGAAAGGGATTTGCAAATCATGTCGATACCTAGCTTCAACTCCGATAAATGCTTATCCACATCTTCCAGCACGATCTTGTCATGAAGCCCTTGATGCCGTTGCCAGAGATCATCTTCCATTTCCGTGTTCATATAGTGAATTTCAGCATTTCTGCGTTTCCTCAAGATATGAATAGGCTCTCGATAATAATCCTTAATCTCTGATAGCTGTTCACTCAAAGAGTTATGCTGCTTGTAGAGGCTAAGTTGTCGTATTACTGAAAAATACGAATATTGGGCTTTGACCTTTGCTGTCTGTAGATCATATTGCTCATTCAGAACTGTGCCTAGCTTGTCCAGCACAGAAAGTACACGAATAAATCCATTCTTGTAGAAATAAACATATCGTGCATAGTCCATTTGCTCCTGAGCTGTCATATCATCCATAAATCCCATTTTTATAGATTTTCTAAAGAAGGCAGCAGCAACGTAACTTTGCTCCAACTCCGACAGTGAGAAGATAAGACCTCGTGTCCAGACCTCTATCTTACGTAGATCGTGCGTTGGGTCTTCACTAACATTCATTTCCTCCTGTAACAGACGGATCGTCTGTAACATAGCTTGATTAGCATCTTCTATTAAAGGATTGTTATCCTCATGGGACAAATCTACAAGTAACTTACGCAGCATGGCAAGCTCTCCCTGATTATTTATTCACCGATATAATAATCTTTCTAGCGCTGTTTACCAACAATCATAGCTGGATATATCGCATCTTTACAATGCCACATATGGTTCTCATGTAGTACAGGGAAATTATGGGTTAGCGAGTACGGTTAATGACAGCAGGTTTGCTTAGTTGCCATACCCTTACACTAAGATAACAGAGCACTCCAAATAAGGAGGAAACAAGCAAATTATGCAGTAAAGCAGCAAACACATACAGCTCAGCATTTCCTAAAGTAAAGACGATCCAAGCACCACTGAACACCTGCATTAAGCACAGTAATACCGCTGCAACACCTAACATCTGAAGCTCACGATTACCTCGATGTTTACGATAGGCGAAATGAGCCATCGTAGCTATCATTATAAATAGCACTAGAGCAGCGAGTCGGTGAATGAAGGCAATTCTGACTCCACCGACCAATTCTGGAATCACCTCTCCATTACAAAGAGGCCAACCTGAACAACCTCCTGCTGAATTGGTATGGCTAACATAAGCTCCAACATAGACTACAATGTAACAATAAATAGTCGTAAACCAAGTTAAATTCCGAAAAGCGATGCTCACTCGTGGTAATGGTGCAAATTCTACATCGCCTTTGGATTTACTAAATCTACGTATCCCTAATGCAAGCATTAATGCGCTGGCAAAAGCGATCAGTGAAAATCCGAAATGAAGTGCCTTAATGGCAGATGATTGATCCTTGACTACTGCGAGCGCACCCATTACAGCTTGCACTAACACGAACACCAAAGTCATCACAGCATATACCCTTAGATCCCGACGCTTGTTATACAGCCAGAATGCAATAACAGAAGCGAGCGCCAATAACCCTGCCATTCCGCTGACCAGTCGGTGTGAATACTCAATAAGTGACTCCACCGTATGAGCTGGGACAAATTTCCCGTGACACAGCGGAAATTCATGACCACACCCAAGACCCGATCCAGTTTTAGAGACAAACGTTCCTCCTACAGTAGCAAAGAACATAACAAAAAAAGTAACATAACTCAACCATTTCAATTGTTTAGTACTCAAATATCTCACCTGCGATCAAATTTTGGTTATAACATATACAGAATACTTTCCAATTATACCTGATAAGTATAACTCTACCACAGCCCCTTTGTGACAAAATGTTCACAAAAAATCACGTCACTCTGCTGAATGACGTGATTTTTTTACTTGTTAATTGTGTTATACACATCTACAGCAGTTTGTAGGAACTGTTCAATTTCCTCTTGTGACTTCCGTAGCTTATTCACAAACCGAACTAATTCTCTTCCGTCTGTGTAAGCTACGAAGCTTGGAATCCCCAAAATGTTCTGTTCTTCGCTTACGCTCCCAACCTGATCTACGTTTACTTCAACAAGAGTTAATTCGTGTGTAAATTTCTTCTCAACCTCAGGCATAAACGGATGTATATATTTACAATCAGAACACCAATCTGCAGTAAATAAAGCTACGGTTAGTCTTGGGGATTGAATAGCTACATCAAACTCTGCTTTCGAAGTTACTTTCTCCATTGATATCCATCCTCATTAGTTTCTCTTATTTTATTTAAGTGAAACAAAATAGAGAGTGGAAGTCAAATTTTTGACACATACTGTGGGTAGGAATCTAATCAGTTAGACTTATCTACCTAGAAAGGAAAATCATTATGCCTGAAATGAATCCTACGGATCCCCATCGATTCGCTGAGATCAAGAGCCTTATAAGTACATTCCCTAAGAATGTAACCGAAGTGGTAAAAGGTAAATACACCTGCTGGCGATTATCGCGGCAATTTCACAAGCATCGTAGACCCTTAAGATGGAATGAGCAGACAGCCCATATCATTCGTATGCAAGTGCAACGGGCAACCGACGATATCAATCGTTCACATAACAATTCTTTATACAAACAAGACAGTAGGATCCAATCCTTAACAGAGCAAGATTTCTCCATCCTACAACAAATTCGAGATGCAACCACCCAGGCCAATCGTAGTAATATGACTCGGACGAAAGCTTATTTAGCATGCTATGAAGCGTATCCAGAGCTCCACTGGGCACTGTTAGCTCATCTGGTATCTCGTAATGGAGGCTGGAATATGAGTGATCTCAAAGGAGGGTTGATGAAGAATATGATGACATCCCCTCTTCGAGATGATATTTACCGAATGCTAGAACGCTGTAATGCGCTTATCTTTCAAGATGCATATCCACAGCTCCAGCTCTACATACACAGTAAACGAATCGGAAGTAGCTGTTTTCACCTTTTACCAAGCTTTCATATTTCAACTTTCATGACACCGTTCTGGAATAATTTCTGGATTGATCGGAATAGTGCGCTTTTAGCTGTCGGACTCATTATTAATGAGCAGCATTATATCGAAGAGCGCGTGGTTAAGCATAACTATTTCCAAAAAAATGTTTTTCAAAGTTCTGAGTATCGGATGCAGCATCTCGCCCATATCAATCAAATTTTGTTCCCTTTAGGTAGAAGCAATCGTGATCACGATAACACTAGACAAAATACAGAACCTACTTACGGATTAGTAGGCTTAGTACTTGAGAATTTCTCCGATATTGATGAACGAATTAATCTTGGCAAAGCGCTCTATGGTCTTTTGTTTGGCTACAAAGAAGTACTAGAAAGAGTAACGTCATATGCTCTTCATACAGAACACCAAGGTTCACGCAGTGAGTATTGGCCTCAATTATTCACCACTGACAAAGAAACAGCCCTGAACTCTCTACATGAGAGTTCAGAGCTATTAAAGTACGAATGGCTACCCCTTGAGAAGAAAATTTATAGCCCCATTCTAAATGATGTATGGTACGACATGCCGTATGATCCTATTCCTCGTTACGATTGGCTAAGGGATAAAGAAGAAATGACTCAATATATCACTCAGCCTCCAAGACCCCTCTTGATTGAAATGAGTCATGATCATCGTAATGCGATACAAAAGATTAGCTTAGCTCATGACATCATGGGCATAATGAAATGAGTACCTTCCATTATTCTGATCCATCTTCATGTTTACGAGTTCTCAGACGTGAAGGTTGTAACTTCATAAGGGGAGTAAATATTCTCCGAAGCATACGTGGATAACTAGCTAATTCTTGTTCTCTCAGTACACCAAGGACAATAAGCAATACAAGATAAACAACGACAACAGCTACACCAACGATAAGACAGGTCAATAGAAATGCTAGTCTATCGGGCATAATATGTACAAGCTGGATCCCCGCTTGATTAAGACCAAACCCAACGGCACCCGATACAACAACCGTAACTAGGAAGCTTACCCAACGTGAGCCAAGAATGGAGAAAGGAACAATCTTCTTCAACGTTCTCAAATTAAGTAATGTGATCACTAAGAAACAAAGACCCGTCGCTGCAATAATGCCGTAAATTCCAAAGAACGGAGCTAGTAAATAGCTGGCGCCAAACTTCACCACAATCCCGATCATGACATTCACCATAGATACGTTTGCTTTACTAATCCCTAACAGAATAGAGTTGGATGTCATCATTGTAATTTGGAATATAGTCCCTAATGTAAGTATCATAATAATTCCGCTACTATCCAGACTACTAAATAAAAGGCCATTTACAGAATAAGACGCCACACAAAGTGCGATAACAATCGGCATGCCAGTTAGAATAGCGATCCGCATCGCTAACGTAACCTGTTGTTTCAGATATTCCTCATCCCGCCGTGCAAAAGCGGCAGAAATAATCGGTATTAGAGATGTACTTAGCGCAATCGCCAGAATGGGTGGAATACCTGCCACACTCTGTGCTCGGCTAGTCAAAATACCTAACAGATATGTGGCTTGGGATTCACCCATTTGAGGAATCAGCAAGCCTTTAATAATGGAAGAATCAATAAAATTGACTACTGGCACAGCCAGTGAGGACAAAACGATCGGGATAGATAGCGTAAAAATATCTTTGTAGATCCTCAGCAGTGGTAATGCTGTATCGGAACCGCTTTGAAGTAGAGCAACCTTGTCCTGTTTACGCATTCTGACCGTATAGTACATCATAACCCCAAACGCGCCGATACTTCCTAACACCCCACCGAATGAGGCTCCAGCAGCCGCCCAGCTATCACTATAGCCCATTTTTAGTAACACGAATGCCAGAATAAGCCCCGTACCCACCCGAGCAAACTGCTCAACGATTTGAGAAACCCCACCTGCTGCCATGTTATTGCGCCCCTGGAAATAACCACGCATCATAGCAATAGTAGGGAATAATAGTAATGCTGGCGCAAGCGCTCGAATAGCTAATGCAGATTCCGGTACTTTCGCCACATATGTTGCATAATAAGGCGCGCCAAAATACACCAACAGTGTCATAACAACCCCTGCCATCGCAGCAAACATTAAGGCCGCATGATAGACCCGCTGGGCCTCACCCGGTCTATTCAATGCATAACGTTCCGACACCATTTTACTGAGTGTACTAGGGATACCTGCTGTAGCCACAGTTAACAACATTAAATATACGGTATTAGCAATACCGAATGAAGCATTACCTACACTTCCAAGCATATGCTCCAATGGAACCCGTTGTGCAAGTCCCAACACACGAGCAACTAAAGCAGCCGCTGTTAGAATAAGTGTACCTTTAATAAAAGATTCTTTCTTCGCCAAACTTCTTCCCCTTCTTTCCATCAACCAGCAAAGCTCACATAAGACATACTATAATTACTATTCATAGGTTAGTAGCTACCGATCCAAATAAAGAAGACAACGATCATAGCAATCTGTAAAATAACCTTCACGACCATGCTACTAAATAAACCCACTAAGGATCCCCAGCCTACTTTTGCCGACTTCGATAACGATGAGCCTGATATCAATTCCCCGACCAAAGCTCCAACAAACGGTCCAATAATAAGACCGAAGGCTGGTATGGCAAAGGGGCCAATAATGACACCAATCGTACTTAGAATGACAGATAGGCGAGAACCACCAAATTTCTTGGTTCCCCATGCACCTACAATATAATCAGCTACAAAAAGAACGACGACAATTAATGTTTGAATGATCCAGAACCATGCTCCAAAGGCATCAAAGCCAAAAAACCAACCATATACAAAAAAGGCTAAATAAATGGCTAATGCCCCCGGAAGAACCGGGAACACCGCACCCGCCATTCCTATTCCGAACAAAGCAATGATGAGAATCCATCCAAGTATCGTCACTCAATCCCAACTCCTATCCAAAAATATACTTCTGGATAACTTCTACAATTCCATCCTCGTTATTCGTTGCAACCACAACATCCGCTTCATCCTTCACGACTTGCTGTGCATTCCCCATAGCGACACCAAGACCCGCTTGCTGAATAACAGCGAGGTCATTCATGCTATCCCCTACAGCGATCACTTCAGACATTTCAATCCCAAGTAATCGGCATACTTCCAGAATCCCGGTCGCCTTATTCACCCCTTGTGGGTTAATCTCTAAGTTAAACGGTGAAGAATTAGTAATCTCAAGTCCACCCAAGTTCTGTAGTTCCATCAATATTTCATGACGAACGTCATGATCCTCCGTATGATAACCGAACTTCAGCCACTGCTCGTCTTCAATCGGCTTCTGTATCCAACGTTCCTTGTTATAGACTGTATCCACAGAATAAGCCCAGAACCACGAATTCTTACTCATTCCAATCTCGTACATATCCTTAACTAATTGTACATCCATATAAGAACGACGATACAGATCATGTGGTGCCTTCCATACTTCACTTCCATTCACAGTAACCATAGGTGTAGAAAGGCCTAGCTGTTCACCATAAGGTAAAGCACCGGCAAACCCTCGCCCGGTAGACAAGCAGACATGTATGCCATGTTCTACAGCTTTCTTAATCCATTTCACTGTCTCGGGTGAAATATTCTCATCATCTCTAAGTAAAGTACCATCCATATCTAACGCTAACAATTTGTATTGGTTACTCACGATAATCCCCCTATCTTATGCTCACCTAAGTTGTACATTTTAAGCCGACGTTATTCTGCTGTATCTACGTCAATTGTAGTACCTGTCTTAGGATGAGGTGTTCCATCTAATCCATAAACCTCATCGTACGCATCGAATATTTTACGCGCAATCGGCGCGGCGCTTTGCGAACCGAATCCGCCTTCCGGAATCATGACCGCGACGGCCAATACCGGATTATCACGTGGCGCGTAAGCGATGAATACGCCGTTATCCACTTGCTTGGGGCCAACATCCTGCGTTGAGGTACCCGTCTTCCGGGCAAACGAATACGGGAAGTCGCCAAAAGCGGATACATCACTCTTCATGCCGCGGTGGATTTCATCCCAGTAGGATTTAGGAAAATTCACCGTATTAAGCACTTCCGGCTTGAAGGTCTTCACTACCTTACCATTACTATCTTTGATCTCACTAACAAGCTGCGGCTTCATCCGCTTGCCTTCATTAGCCAGCATTGCCGTGAATTGCGCGAGCTGAAGTGTCGTATATTTCCCCTGTTGTCCGAATGATGCATACGCCATTCTAGACTGCGTACTTTGAGTCTCGTTCGTATACTCACGTATTCCGCTCTGCTCTCCAGGAAGACCGCTTCCGGTAACTACCCCAAGACCGAAATCTTTCATATACTCATCCCATTTTTCAATCACTTTAGATCCGTATTTATTGTTCAGTGGTATCCCTACTTTATCCACCATAAATGCATTAGAAGACTTCTCAATCGCTCTTGCAGGGTCCATGGAACCATATACATGCCCACCTGAGTTACGAACCCTTGCCTGATGACCTTCCTTACCAAAATAAGCTGCGCCCGTGTCATTATAATAGGTATTCGTTGTGAACAGTCCTTCATTCAAACCAATCAATACGCTAAGTGGTTTAATCGTAGAACCTAAAAGAACCACGGACTCTGGATGGGCACCGCTCTTACCTGGATTAAAAGAACGAATGGTCCCATTCTGATAGATGAATTCAACCTTGTTGGTCCAATCCTTCGAGGCTATAGTCCCTGAACTCCAAAGATTCGTATCATAATCAGGCATACTAGCCATGGCAACGACATTACCTGTCTTCACTTCCATCGCTACGGCGAAGCCCGTCGTCGCATCTGGATGAAGCTTCCCAGAAACGGGGTTACGATGCAACCAGTTCAATTGATCCATAATGGCAGCTTCTGTCTTTACCTGTACCTCTTTATTAATGGTGGAATAGATGTCATTCCCCTTCTCCGGTGCAACAATTTCATCTACACCTTCAGGCATATTCCTTGGATCGACAGGAACTTTTCTATATCCACTTTTACCACGTAACTCGTCTTGAAACATCAGTTCTAAGCCATCAAAACCCACAAACTCAGGCTCAGTGTAGATCAGACCTGGATCTAGCTGTTTGCCACTCTGGATATCTGCACTAATTGTCTCATATTTTTTCAGTGTCTTAGATCTTTTGAAATCTTTAATATATCCCACGGTCTGTACAGCAACTGTATCCGCATCATAATGACGAATGTTCTCCTCCGCAATTTCTATACCCGGGAAATCCGTTTTGTGTTCCATGAAATATGCAACTTCATTCTCTGTAAGATCCATCTTAATGCGCCGAGGGACGTATCCTTGATATTTTCTATAATTGATATCCATAGCATCCAGAACATCTTCTTTTGTTAATCGTGTACTACCAAATTCACCATGTTGATCAAAAACAGCTACGATATCTTCTGCTATCTTTTCTAATTCAGGATAGTTTTTACTTTTAACCTTTTTACCATTATCGTCCAATTTATCACTATAATTTCTTTGCAACGTAATATATAAGGACTGCGTTGGGGTCGAATAAGCTAACTTCACCGTTCCCGTTGCGTCGAATATGGTTCCTCTTATTGGACTAAGCGGTACATTCTTAACATCTCTTCTCGTTTCTTCGCCCGTGAGTGTTGGCCCCTCTACGAATTGCAAAATCGCCAGACGTACAATAATGACACAAAATATGAGGAATGTACTAAAGAAAAACAGATTGATCCGCAAGTTAAAGCTGTTCTTGTCTTTTGAAGATTCTTGCTGCGACCGATCTGGCACGTAATCACTCACCGATTAATTCTCCTCCTTTATAGTTAGTTACTTCATGATGACTGGTTCCATATGCGTCCTTACTATTCTATCACAAAAAAAAGCTGCCTACATTAAACCACCTCTACTTATTCTCCCCACAAAAAAACAGCCAAAATCGCCGTTAGGGATTTTGGCTGAGAAAACACGTCCGTTATTTAGCTAAGAACCCTCAGATCAATTATAGGTCACTAGCGCTCCTCATTCACTACAATACCATGCGTATCACCTAATTGTTGCACCAATACGGCTCTATCCGTCTTGTACTTATAACTGGCTGCCATGACTTTCTCATAGGCACTTTGAAATTCAACGGGAAGTAATGGTGCGATCTGATCCATCACAGTACTCAGTTTAGAGAAGGCCTGCATCTCTTCATCCGTCCAATCTAACGGATATAGAGCAAAGTTACCTATGAACATATACCCCTTTCCATGCCCCTTATGAATAATAGGAATATGCATTGCACTAAGCGCGACCATATCCCTATAAATGGTACGTTCTGAAGTTCCACAACGCTCCGCAAGTTCCCTGGTAAGAATACCAGGCCTCGCTTGAATTAACGTAATGATACGCATTAAGCGGATTAGCCTGTCAGTCATATAAACTCCCCTAGCTCATGTAGTAAAATAGACTCATTAAATATTGCGCAACTAGTCCATTCGACTTCCTAGGTATATTACCCTTCTAGAATCTTGGCATTATATGGAACTATTCCACTATGTTTATATATGAAATACTAAAAAAATGATAGTATAGTCCCGATATTTAATTGCATTCTCATGAAAATCCTCGGTATGTATCGGCGTAATGCTCACTTAATCGGTACAGCATCTCAGCTTCTTCAATAAGCTTTGGATCTCCCGAATGAATTGCAAATAATAGCAATTCATCTCCCTTTCTCCTTAATATATATTCACCTTGATCCACATCTCCAGAATCAAACAATTTAATTGCCTCCTTTACCACTGTCGGGGTTTTAAGTAATTTAATATGCTTCTCTACATTAATATCTCCAGCACTCCGGATACGACCTAGATCATAGGTGTAGTTGATATTAATTTTTTCAACTGAAAGTTGCTTAGCTCTTCCTCTATTTCCCTCCTTGTATCTCCATTGTGCAGAGAGTACATGCTTCATACCTGCTGTTTGTGATAGAAGCGTACACTCTATTATTAAGCTCTGCTTTATACCATTATAAAGATGTCCCAGCGGAATGATTAATAACTGCTGAGATCCTTTCATTTCCTCACATCCATAGATACGTTCAATTTTTATATATGGTTCAAGCCATAAGTATAATTCAACGTCACGAGCTAGTAGTTTAGGTGTAGATCTTCTTCTTGTTGTTGGTAACATCCCGGCATACCATTGGACTAATAAGTATATTTTGTCGGCACCTCTTGCAAATATGTGCTCATGGTTCCAAGAATAGGTTGCTTCAATCCCCATTTTCATATCTTTTCTTCCCCTCTCCTATACTTAATGTACCAATATAGATTGACAACTGTTTGTCAGGGAACATACGTTCTGTGTCGTTTTTTGTAAAATATAGAAATAAAACCGGTCGCATATTAGCGAACCGACTCATCTGAAGATATATTGTTATATATAGTCCATTCTATGAACAACTACTTTAGTGGATTGGGATTTAGGTTTAACTGTTGCAAAATATCATATTATCGTCTCCTCTCAGCTATTTTTTATAGATTTACTTATACATATTTTTTACATTTTATGTAATAGAGCAGAAGGCATAACTATGTTATTTTAATATAAAGGAAAGAAATAGAACTCTCCCCCGTCGAAGTTTGTTGCTAACTGCAAAATATTCTTTAATATTGTCACTAAATGATTGTTATTAGCATCTTTCTTATAACTCAAATCAATCCTTTCTAAATAACTAACAACAACCTTGCAGGCGGTGATTAATATGAATAATTATCAAATACGTATCATCTATTCTTTCATTTTTGTAGTCTTATCTGGCTGTCTTCTATTCTTGTCACCCACAGCTCACGCTAATTACTTTACTGATTTCTATAATGGCGTTGAGCTGTTCTCAGAACTTCCGAGTGAAGTGAATAAACTAAAGGAGAGCTACCAACAAACCCTTAACGAACTCGAAGAAGCAAGAGCAAATATTAAGAATTATCAAGAACAACAAGCAAGTCTGATGGAGCAGAATCGCCAACTTACAGAGACCATTACATTATTAAAAGATGCTGAAAGTTCGAAGCAAGGCCGTACACAGCAAATCAAAGTTGTTATTATTTGGGCAATTGCATTATTCATAGGTTACTTCATTCTTATACGTACCCTAAGATTCATCATGCAAAGATCTAATAAATAGTAATTTCAGGGGGCCTGATATAAATGAAGATCCAGACAAATAATCACGACAATGGTGGGATCGGACAAGCTGTGACCTTCTCTCTTAGAGACCAAGAACAGCTCCATATGCTCCATCCTGAACAGATTGTATCCTATCGTGGTGCCTCCGATGGTCGTAGTGATCGCATCATGAACGTAAAGGGGATATTTCGTAAACGTAGACTGATTCAAGCTGACATGATAGGCCCTTGCCAGTTTGTTGCAGCTTTGCCTCCTGGATTTGCTATGAAATCAGTGGAGCTGAAAGAGGGAAGTGATCTGCTCTATGATTTCCGCAGTCTTTTTTTCTATAGTCATGATATCACGATGCAGACTAGACTTTTACGAATAAAGAATATGTTTATCACAAGTGATGTGGTCAAAGTGAAATTCGCGGGTACGGGAACAGTTGGTATCCTAACACAAGGACCGGTATGTGAAACTGAGCTCCATCCTACTGAGCCTTTGTATGTAGATGCTGGCAGCCTCGTTGCCTATCCTGAGAATGCGAAGCTTGAACTTACAGTCTATGGGAACACCTTAGCAAGCCAACATATGAGCTATCATTGGAAGATGACCGGGCTTGGTACTGTCCTATATCAAGCGGGAAGGCAGAATCACAAGCTAGAGAAGGAAATGAAGAATGAAGGCATCATCAAACGTATCCTTAGAGAAGTAATTCCCTTCGGAGGTGTGTTTATTAAATAATGTTCATGTTATAATGAATCTCGTTCAACATCCCTTAAGAGGTTGTTCAAAAAGTCATCTATTGATCACGAAGTAACACAAGAAGGATACTCGGCATCGAATCTGAGCTCAATCCTCGAAGTCCGTTGCTCATGTAGGTTTGCGAGCGCATGCTTACGAAGTCGTTTTCTTCGGAAACGTGTAACTCCGCTACTCCTTCTTCGGCCCTGAACTCACCTTCTGAAGCGTTTTGAAAAACGCGGCATCGTAAGCATAAGCTATGGTGCTGAATAGTCAACTTTTTGGACACGCACTTTATGTGGATTTGAAACAATTGAAGATGATCCATGCATACTTGCATGGGAGAGGTTCGCGAACTCCCTCTATAAAAAACTATTCTCCTTATTGCATCTTGGGTAAGGGTTGTTTTTGAATTGGAAACCAGTTCATGAATCTTTCTCTCTTCTATAAATCTAAAGAAGATAGAGAGGTTTTTTTATGTTCACAAACGAAAAAGCAGTTGTCGTATTTAGCGGTGGCCAAGACAGCACCACATGCCTATTCTGGGCAAAGCAACACTTTACTGAGGTAGAGGTAGTAACGTTCGATTATGGACAACGTCATAAGCTAGAAATTGAATGTGCGGCAAGTATAGCCACGGATCTAGGTGTCAAACAGACGATTCTTGATATGAGCCTTCTGAATCAGCTTGCTCCCAATGCACTCACTCGTACCGATCAAGAAATATCGCACGAAGAAGGAAAGCTACCTAGCACCTTCGTAGAGGGTCGTAATTTACTATTCCTTAGTTTCGCCGCAGTTCTCGCGAAACAATTAGGTGCCAGACATCTCATTACAGGTGTATGTGAAACAGACTTTAGTGGCTATCCTGATTGCCGGGATGTATTCATCAAATCGATGAATGTCACGCTTAACCTATCCATGGATTATAATTTTGTCATACACACCCCTCTAATGTGGCTAAATAAGGCTGAGACGTGGAGAATGGCTGATGAGTTAGGCGCCTTTGAGTATGTACAGGAACGAACATTAACTTGCTATAACGGCATCATTGGTGACGGATGTGGAGAATGCCCCGCATGCAAGCTTCGAAAGGCAGGTCTTGAGCAGTATTCTGCCGAGCGAAACTCCACCTCGTTGCAAGGTAAGGTACA
This sequence comes from Paenibacillus sp., assembly GCA_036496075.1. Classification (GTDB taxonomy): domain Bacteria; phylum Bacillota; class Bacilli; order Paenibacillales; family Paenibacillaceae; genus Paenibacillus_AQ. The sequence continues at coordinate 24,929 of DASXLR010000125.1, forward strand.
GTCATGATGCGAACTCCAGGGGAATTTCGCATTGTTGACCAACTTCAGCGCTTAGGTGAAGATATAGCTCAGCAAGAGTTACGTTATCACCGTAAAAGAGTACTCGTATGCAAAGAGTTCACATTCGATGCGGCTCATCACCTACATGCGTATGAGGGCAAATGTAAAAATTTGCATGGACACACGTATAAAGCTGTCTTCGGTATTAGCGGTGTCCCTGATGAAGTGGGGATTACCGTGGATTTCGGAGATATCAAAACCATCTGGAAAGAATGTATTGAACCCTATCTAGATCACCGCTATCTGAATGAAACTTTACCGAAGATGAATACAACGGCTGAGAATATGGTCGTATGGCTATTTGAACAATTAGAGATGGCTCTGAATACTAGAAAACACCAGAGTTCAGAATCTACAACACGTACAGAATTCGTAAGATTATATGAGACACCAACCAGTTATGCTGAGGCTAGACGGGAGTGGATGATCGATGAGTAAGGGCAAGTCATCCGCTCCTATTCCAGTTATGGAAATATTCGGTCCCACCGTTCAAGGTGAAGGCATGGTCATTGGGACCAAGACCATGTTCATTCGTACGGCTGGCTGCGAGTATCGCTGCTCGTGGTGCGACTCAGCGTTTACCTGGGATGGTAGTGGCATTGAACAGATCAAAGCCATGCAGCCGGAGGACATATGGACGAAATTATCCGAGATTGGGGGTCAGCGCTTCTCTCATGTGACTCTATCAGGCGGTAACCCTGCCCTACTTCCTCAGTTAGGTTCACTGATAGACTTACTTCATTTGCACCATATTACGGTTGCAGTGGAGACACAAGGCTCTAAATGGCAAGATTGGCTACTGGATATTGATGAGGTCACTTTATCTCCTAAGCCCCCAAGCTCTGGCATGAGCACAGATTGGGAGAAGCTCGATGATATATTGGAGCGACTGGTGCAACGTCCTGCTCCTTTTACACACAGTCTGAAAGTCGTTATCTTCGATGCCATTGATTTGAACTACGCTGAGAAGGTACATGTACGCTATCCTACGGTTCCTTTATTCCTCCAGATTGGAAATCCAGACGTGCATACGATAGACATAACAGAACACACTTCATTTCTATTACAACGTTATGAATGGTTAATTGAACATGTCATGGAATCAACTATTCTTAATAACGTTCGAGTGCTTCCTCAGCTTCATACGTTAGTATGGGGAAATAAACGAGGCGTATAAATATCATTGAGCTATGATTATAGCGACAAAAGGAGAATGAACATGTCTGGAAGACAACAACATGAACTGAAAGATATTACCCTTCTCGGGAATCAAGGCACGAAGTACTCTTTTGAATATGCCCCCGAGATTCTAGAGAGCTTTGAGAACAAACATCCATACCGAGATTACTTCGTCAAATTTAATTGTCCTGAATTTACTAGCCTTTGTCCGATCACAGGTCAGCCGGATTTTGCTACAATCTATATCAGTTACATTCCTAATATCCACATGGTTGAGAGTAAGTCATTGAAGTTATATCTTTTTAGCTTCCGTAACCATGGAGATTTCCACGAAGATTGTATGAACATTATCATGAATGACCTTATTAAGTTAATGGACCCTAGATATATTGAAGTATGGGGTAAATTCACACCGCGTGGTGGCATATCTATTGATCCCTACTGTAACTATGGTCAAGAAAATACGAAATACGAAGCTATGGCGCAACATAGACTGATGAATCATGACATGTACCCTGAAACCGTAGATAATAGATAAAGTCATCTATTGATCACGAAGTAACTCTAGAAGAATATTCGACATCGAATCTGAGTTCAACCCTCGAAGTCCGTTGCTCATGTAGGTTTGCCTACACTCCGCTACTCCTTCTTCGGTCTAAACTCACCTTCTCGGTGCTGAATAGTCGACTTTTTGAACTCGCATATATAGGTAACATACACGTAAGAACGATCATCATTTGAAATTTGTATCCCTAGGAGGTCACCTATTCTGAGCCTATCCATCCCCAAAGCAGGTGCGAAGTTGCAACCACGCCCTGAAGACAACAATCAGCCCACCATATTCTGGATATTGATTGCCATTAGTTTAGTACACTTATTTAATGATTCCATTCAATCCGTCATTCCAGCTATCTTTCCAATTCTGAAGCAATCGATGAACCTTACCTTTGCCCAGATTGGCATGATCTCGTTCGCCATCAATTTCACGGCTTCTATTATGCAACCTGTTGTGGGATGGTTCTCAGATAAAAGGCCTACACCTGCAATACTGCCTATCGGGATGGGATTTACTTTCACAGGTATGCTACTGCTTGCATACGCTGCAAACTATTCATCTGTTCTAATCGCGGTCATCTTCGTGGGACTCGGCTCAGCTGCTTTCCATCCAGAAGGTTCACGCGTGTCCCATATGGCTGCTGGCTCACGCCGTGGTCTTGCACAGTCCATCTTTCAAGTGGGTGGCAACGCAGGGCAATCCCTTGCCCCTATGCTGACCATGTGGATCTTTATTCCACTCGGACAATTTGGAGCGATATGGTTCACGGGTGTAGCAGCGGCAGGTATCGCTGTCCAGATGGTTATCGCTAGATGGTATGGGCGCACGTTAACAAGCGGTCAACATCAGAAGAAAACGAACACTCGAACGATGAACCCTGACGTACGGCAAAAAGTAATTTATGCGCTCATCGTCTTGATCCTACTTGTGTTTGTTCGTTCGTGGTATGCTTCCTCCGTAAGTAACTATTATTCATTTTATTTAATGGAAGTGTTCCATCTTTCAGTTCATGATTCGCAGATTTATATCTTCATGTTTCTGGCTGCTGGCGCTGTGGGTACCTTCTTAGGCGGGCCACTCTCGGACCGTTTTGGTAAAAGAAATATGATATTCGCATCGATGATTTGTGCAGCTCCATTAGCGCTACTGCTTCCATATGCTAATCTATTCTGGACAGGCGTTCTACTCGCTTTCATCGGCCTTGTTATATTCTCTAGCTTCTCTGTAACCGTCGTATATGCGCAAATGCTTATTCCTGGCAAAATAGGTACAGTATCGGGACTTATTACAGGTCTAGCCTTCGGAATGGGCGGTTTAGGTTCACTTATTCTGGGTAACTGGATGGACTCCATCGGAATCACATCTGTTATGCAAATGTGTAGCTTTCTACCCCTACTAGGAATTCTGACATATCTACTTCCTTCGGATTCCAAGTTAAAACAGTGGTCATCACAGGATTGAACCTTCAAAAATATGAAGCACACCGTTTGGATCATGAGGTATCATGTTATCCAAGCGGTGTATTTGTGTCCTCCTCTTTCATTTCTTCTAATCGCTGTACAATTCTCCGCAACTGCAGACATTTCACAATAAATATGCGCTCCTGTTTCTCTTTAGGATCATATCCATAACAGAGTGCAAGCTCTTGTAGCACTTTAAGAGACATACCCAGCACGACAGGAATATCGATAGCTACAGTGAATATTCCCCCGATTCCAGTTGTTGCTCCTTGTGCAGCTGCGAACTTCACCCTACTAGCAATCAACTCATCTGCTACCTCATCCATAACCATTAAGGGGAGCTCGCTGGCCTGCTCCAGAGTGAATGGTTTATCCTCAACTATAGAAGCTGGTTGAAGGGCTTGGGTGTCTCCTAGCTGTGAAGCCTTATGCAGACGATTCAACATAGACTTCTCTTGGACTAAATACTGCCCACCCGTCTGAATAAAGCCTCCTAGTTCATTAAGTGCGGTTCCCAACTTCTCTCGGACTACATTGGGTGTGAGCTTGTCCAAAAGCATAAACGGTATTCGACCTATTTTCTCCCAAATCCATACCTTCTTCTGCGTCTTTTCCCACTTTACAATTTGTCTTAGCTGTTCCTGCAACTGTTCTTGCGTCTCAATGTAAGCCATCAATCTCCAACTCCTTAAGTTTATTCACCTCTACCTACACGTACATCGAAGTTAAGTGATTCAAATATACCTATAAATCCACCTTGGGGACGCTGAGGTAGCAATATACAAAACCCAGCAAGAGTGAGTCTGTCCGGTTATGGATCCTTACCGAGCGTTCACCGAGAACATTCTGCAGGAAGATAAGGTTACCTGGGTCAAGCAGCGTCATACCTCAGCAAGAATATTTGAAAGGCTTACCGATGAGTATGGATTTACCGGATGATTTAGATTATCGAACCAGCTTAACTTTCCAAGAGTTAAGGGAACGCATTGATAACTACATCGAGTATTACAACACTGATCGTTATCAATGGGCATTAAAAAAAGATGACTCCTGATGAATACCAGGAACCATCTATTAGCAGCTTAGTCTAGGGTCTTAACCTTAAGGCATCTTTTTTTATCGGGTATATTAGATTTGTTTCCATACTTGTGCTTTATCAGGGATTTCATTTTGTGTCCACCATTTAGCTTCATAGGAAGCGCCGTTATATTGTACTTTGGCTCCACCAACATAAGCTTTTTTTGCATCCCACTCCGGATAATTATTTCCTTCGTTTCCGCCTGTCCCACCATCAGTTGAGGTCTTCACAGTAAAAGCGGATGAAGCTTGTGATTTATTTCCAGCGCCATCAATAGCTTTTACAGTATACACATAAGAAGTGTTGGCTGAAAGCCCAATTGCTTCATAGGTTGTTGTTGTCGACGTTCCAACCAAAATATGATTAGAATAGATTTCATACTGTGTAATTCCCGTTGGAGCTGTAGAAGCTGTCCACATGAGTGAAACGCTTGTGGATGTCGTTTTCATCGAATGAACGCCTGTTGGTACTGTAGGTCCTTGACCTACATCACTAATTAACTTCCATACTTGCGCTTTACCAGGGATTTCATTTTGTGTCCACCATTTAGCTTCATAGGAAGCGCCGTTATATTGTACTTTCTCTCCACCAATATAAGCTTTTGTTGATATCCATTCTGGGTTCGTATTGCCATTGTCACCGCCATTATCTGCGGATGTTGTAATGGTTACGGCTGGAGAAGTTTGTGATTTCCCACCTGCTACGTCAACGGATCTCACAGTATACACATAAGCTGTGTTGGCTGTTAATCCTTGATCTACATAGGAATTTGTTGCCGAAGTTCCAACGAGATTGCCGTTACGGTATACCTCATATTTTGCAATTCCTGTTGGAGCTGTAGAAGCTGTCCATGTTAACGTTACGCTTGTTGCTGTTTTGTTAGTCGAACTAACATTTGCAGGCACTGTCGGTCCTTGCGCTGTACCATTGCTCACAATATTGGCATCGATGACTTGATAGAAAGCCATCGGAGTATCTGCAATATCCCATACGCCAAGGATAAGCTGATACCCTGTACGATCGGCGGGGATATTACATTGATGCGATGTCGAAGGATTTGGTTTTGCTCCTTTGTCGTCAAATGAGCAGAAAAGCTCAATATCATCGCGACCAATCGGTTTATTTGGATCCCAATTTGCTTTTGTTATGTAATATTTCCAGTTGTCTGTCGCATGAGGAGCAGTTAATTTCCATGTAAATGTATTGAGGCCTGTTTGAAGGGTTACTTTTTTCCAACGATTCGATTTTTGTTCATAAAGTTCTTTAAAGATGCCACCGCCCGTTATTTGTCCGTCTGCGGGACCTGTTGTCGGGAAGTTACCGATGGATTCAATACTTTGCGGTTCATACTGAACAGAACCACAGTTCGTGTTCTCGCCTTGCTTACACATATAAGCACGGCTCGCTGGTGACTCGATATAACCGTGAGCCGAAGCATTTTGAGCGAATACTAGTGAAAATGCGAAACCTAATAAGATAACTGAAAAACCTACCATGAGTGCTGTTACCTTGGAAGACAGGTGAAGATTAAAACGTTGTGTTGTCATTCTTCTTTCTCCTTATTCATGAATTTTTTGGTGAAACAATACTTGATGATCAATTCCAAGATGCCAACTCTTCCAAATTTGGGGTTACTTGCTTGATAGTGTGTAGAGTATACAACCATATTACCCATATATTAGAGAATGGAGTATAGGCTGGAAGTAACTTTTACGAATATTGTAGAATATAGTCATAATTTGGTGGTGAAGATAGAACTACTTTACGTAGTAATGCATAGTTCTACTTATATCTGTAAGCTTGTATCTCTTTTGGTAGATTCATGGCGAGGGTAAATTGATAGCTATAATCTTTTAAAATAGGGGGCGTAAGATCTAAAGATATACATATAGAACGGAGGACATTTCATATTAGTGATCATTTTAGACTAAAAGAAAGCGCCAAATACAGGATGATTGTTTATTTTTGGATATTTATGTATAATTTCGCGATATTATAATTAGGAATTATTACCTAGAATTATGTATTTAATAACAAAAAACGTGGGGATAAACATGAAAAAAGTAATTCGGTAAAAGATATCATGTTACAAGATTCCGTACCAGAATACCGATTCGCTACTGCAGTTGATGATGGCTCAAATCAACTAAAATCATATTAAGGAAAGAAATTACCAATCAAGGTCTCTCTTGAAAGATTTTCAATTTGATCTAGCAACTTATCTTTACCAGTTATCTTATCTATAAAATTAGGCTCAAAACAGAAATCAGTGGTTGACCAATATATCGAGTGGATAGTTGACCGCTACGCTGATGGATTGTCCTTCCGATCGCTGTTGCCCCCAAATTTTTTTGATTAACCGTTCTTTACGGTAAAAATTCAGGGGCAAAGGCGAATGCTACGCTTCTCCACGACAATTCCATCCTCTCCGCTACCATCTGCATAGATCTCT